>JBBQGV010000202.1:0-1889 GCA_038323375.1 Chitinophagales bacterium | reverse complement strand
TCTATTCTCATGGCGCGACGAGTTCAAGCCAGCCTTTTTCGCTGCTTTCTTTAATGGTTTTGTTTTGCTCTACCTCCTTTTTCAACGCCTCATAGAAGGCGTCAATGTCCTTTTGGTATTTGGACATTTTCCAGAGGTTGATGGCTGCGATTTTGCCACCTTGCTGTTGGAGTATTTCTAATAGTTCCATATTCAAATTGTTTCCTTCATACGTTGTTTGACCTACCTCAGCGGGTATCAATATTTCTTTCCCCGATAGGTTGGTTTTAGTAGGTTTACTACCGATGGCCTGATTATCCGTGCCGAATATCCCGCTTAGTACCGACTGCATCAGCAAGTCCAAATCGGCTTTGCTCTGCTTTACCTGCTGCTCCAGTTCGTCGCAGCAGGCCAGGAGGGTGTTGACTTTTTGGACGATGGCGTGTTGTTCATTCAATAACGGAATTGGTATAAGGCAACTAAGAATTGCTTCTTTGCCAATATTCGCCTGGTTTGCAGAACCTGTTGCTTTCTTAAATATTGGCTCTAAAATTTTGTTGTTTTTCAATATTGTGTTGATATAATCTGGTAAAATCTCTTTAAAAAATTTAAGACAGCCTACACGTTGGTTTAGAAACAAGTTTATGTTTTCCATATCTTCATGTCTAACTGTTGTCGTAAAGCAATAGTCTTGCTTTCCCTTGGTGCCAGTCATTGTGATTAAAATATTTCCTTCTGTTAATCTGTATTGACTAGTTTTTTCTGCGTAATCATCATTGATAAATACCGGATTTGCTCTTAGCCTAATTTCATTATTTTTTACATTACCAAGCCTTAGTACTTGATTTTTTGAACGCTCAATAAAACGGTTGCTTTCATATGCGAATCCGCCCAAAAACTGAAGTAACACTTCCCCCAACCGACACCACACCCACCCTTCCGGCAACGCATAAGGCACCTCTTCCTCCTTTATCGCCGGCAGCGGTTTTTCCTTGCTTATTTTCTTTTCTTTGATCAGTTGTGCTTTTTCGGCGGCGATGCGTTTAAGCAGTTCGCGGGCATGTTCCTGGTTGGGATTTTCTTTGCGCCATTGGGCGGTGAGGTGGCCTTCTACGGCTTCAGTGAGGATGGACTGGCGGAGGGAGGTGAGTAGGGAGCGCTGGATATTGAGTTCATCCAAAACCTCACTTTTTAACTCCTCAATTCGATGTAGGTATGCTACAATTTCTTCCTGTCTTTTCAATCTTGGTAATTCAATATCCCAATTCAATACATCTCTGGGTCGAATTGCTGCATAATTGGTTGAGCCAACTGCCTTAATCTGCTCTTGAAAGAAGCCATGTTTTGATAAAATATTCAGAAAGTCCGCATTAATCTGTTCTTTATCCAGTTCAAAGAGGAAATAATGGCTACTGACAATAGCCCCATCCAATTCTTTTGGAACAAAGCCATAACCACCAACTTTTGCATCCATTTCTGCAACGATAAAATCTCCTGATTTGCATACTTGCTGCTTTTTTGTTTTTATTTTTTCACCCCTCACCATCTCTCGAAGTACGACACCTTTACGATTAACCTGAACTCGGCAAAGTTTGTATTCTATCTCATCATCAATTAGAATAAAACCCTTTCTATGTTTAATCACCGCACCTAATTTCATTGAATTGCGGATTTCATTTGGGTTAACAGAGAAAGACTTTTAGTCATTGAATTTTCAAGCAGCCCGATCAAATCTTGTGCATTATGCTGTTTATCAATTGACTGCGCCCTCGGATTCTTCACATCCAAATTAAATCCCCGTTTCACAATCTCCTTCACCGGCACCTTCCACGCGTATTCATTTTCCACGCGATTATTCCACCATGCTTTTTCCAAATCAAACTCTTTGATATCAATAGGGCGGGTTTTGT
>JBBQGV010000201.1:0-2360 GCA_038323375.1 Chitinophagales bacterium | reverse complement strand
GAGGCAAAAGGCAAAGCGCAAGACTTGTCCCGCTAAGCGGGAAGGCAATTTTATTTCATAAAACCTGTTATTTTTGAAAACAAACAGAACGACTTTTCGAAGTCAGCCAATTTCGCGGAATTATTGCCTTTTGCCTTTTGCCTTTTGCACCTTGCACCTTATTACACAACACCTGCCATCACAGCGACCCTTGCGGTCGCTGTGATGGCGTAATGAACCGTTGTGTTGGCTCTTCAAATGCCCGCGAGGGGCATTTGAAGGGCAGGGCGACCGCGAGGGTCGCCCCTACCGTCCTATCTTTTCCTCGACAAGCGCCAAAATTTCCCGCTCCAGGCGATCCGCTTCGGCGCATTGCGCTTCGCCCCAGGCCAAAAGCGTTGTCGCTTTGGTTTTGTCGGTAATTCCGGAGGTATTGACTTTTACATTCAAATAGGCTGCATACACCGCAGCGCGGGCGCACAAAGCACCTACGCCTGCATCGGTCACCGAGTTGGGGTTGCCTTGCTCCACCATGGCTCGTACCATTGGAAAACTATCCATCGCCAGCTCCATGGTCAGGCGCGGGGTTTCAATGGCTTGCCACGTTGCGGCCTGTATGGCAGCTTTGCGCGTTTGTTTTTCCTCCTCGGTATTTTTGGGCAAACGGAAGGCATCCATCACGGCATTAAACGCGTAAGTGTCTTCGTCCACGAGGCGCAACAGCTTGTCTTTCAGTGTCTGGCCTTTTTCGGCCCAATCGGAAAATTCTTTCCAACGCTCGTCCCAACCTGGTTTATGCGACGACAGGTTGGCGACCATCGTTGCTAAGGCTGCGCCCAAAGCGCCTACGTAAGCAGCAATAGAGCCGCCGCCGGGTGCCGGACTTTCAGACGCCGTTTCATTGGCGAAAGCGTCTAAAGTCATCCCTGCCAGTCGGTTGCGGGATGCATCCCGCAACTGGTATTCGATGATCTTTTTTCCCGGATCGAACGCGCCCAGCTCGTCTAACCCTAAAGATTTGATGGCAATTTTGATCAGTTCTGCTTCTGAAACGCCCGTCGAGCGCTGTTGCTTTTCTAGGAAATAGCGGCCAGCGTCTAAAAAAACTTTCAGCGGAGCCATGCCCACCAGTTCAGAGCCAGTCACCCGCATGCCGCGCTGCAAAGCGCTGTCACAACAGGCCTCGAAGGCTTCGTAAACGGATGTTATATTAATGTTGGTCAGGTTCATGGACACCTGCGCGATGCCGTATTCTTCAATGAACCAGCCGATGCCTTTCACCGATTTCAGCGTGCCGGGAATGCGCACCGGTTCGCCGTTTTCGTCTTTGATAACCGGGCCGGTGATGGGGTCGCCATCGCGCAGGATGCGTCCTTGTTCGCGTACGTCAAAGGCCACTGAATTGGCTCGGCGCACCGAGGTCGTATTTAAGTTGACGTTGTAAGCCACCAGAAAATCGCGGGCACCAATGACTGTAGCGCCCGATTTGGCATTAAACACAGCCGGGCCGTAGTCGGGTTTCCAGTCGGGGTGTTCCAATTTCTTAGCCAATCCTTCGTATTCGCCGGAGCGGATTTCGGCTAAGTTTCGGCGTTCCGGTCGGGTTGCCGCCGCTTCGTACATAAAAACAGGCAATTGCAATTCCTGGCCGACGCGTTCTGCCAACCGGTGCGCCCATTCCGCCGTTTCTTCCAGCGTGATGTCGGCTACCGGCACGAGCGGACAAACATCCGTAGCGCCCATGCGCGGGTGTTCGCCTTTGTGCTGGCGCATGTCAATAAGTTCAGCGGCTTTTTTAATGGCCTGGAAAGCAGCCTCCACCACCGGTTCCGGTTCGCCCACAAAGGTGACGACGGTGCGGTTGGTGGCTTTGCCGGGGTCAACGTCTAAGAGCCGGACGCCCTCCACGGCGGCGATGGCGTCGGTAATCTGCCGGATGACCTCAGGATTCCGGCCCTCGCTGAAATTGGGAACACACTCGATTAGTGGTTTGCGCATGGTTAAGGCTTTGTTGTTTCGGGCGCAAAAATAGGAAATAAGAAGATGTTGGCGAGTAGAGATTAGATGGTACACGTTAGCGGGCAGTAAAAAAAATGGCGTTTACCACAGTAAAAAAAATCGTTTACTAAGTCAAACCGGGGTTTCGCCATTTTTTTCCACAACGCCGTTAAATGCTCTTTAACTTTGTAGAATTCATTAGAAGAGGAAATATCCGGGTATTAATCTTTTTGAAATAAAATTTTGTAACTATACAGCCGCCTTCGGCGGCGATCATGTGGGTTGAGGCTTGGTGGTAAAAAAAAACCAGTGGGAATTGGTTCAAAGTTCGTATTTTTTGGGCACAAATATCAATTTTAGCTTTGAGAGATGCAGATAACATA
>JBBQGV010000200.1:0-2365 GCA_038323375.1 Chitinophagales bacterium | reverse complement strand
GTACAAGCTTCTCCAAACGTGAAAAATTCGGGCGCACTCCAGCCGTCGTTTTGGAACGCGTTCTGCATGGTGAGATCCTGCGCCCGAACCCGGATGAGGTAGCGGCGCCCCAATTCCAGCAATGGATCGGAGGTGGTGACGAAACTGGTGCCGAGGTTGTTGACGATTTTTTCTAAAAATGGCTGGTTGAACTGAACTAATAAATCCGGGGTGAGGGTATTGTTCTCATCAAATTCAAACAATTGTAACGTATATTCCACAGGGAAACCGCCCACGTGCCGGGGCTGCCACTGCACCACGAGGTTTTGTGGAAACACGGGCGTTTGTTGCCCGATAGGAGCGAGGATCACTGGAGGATCGTGCAGGAAAACGGTAATGCCGGTGCAACTTTCTCTCGATACTGCCGCGTCGTTCGTCCGGTCGTAATCGTAGACTTGCATACAAATGGAATAGAATCCCGGCGGAAGGGTTCCCTGTTGCAAATATTGTTCTTTGCTGTACCCTTCAAAGTTGAGGTTGTTGAGGTCTAAGTACTCCGCGATGTCTGCGCCGGTAATTTGCACGGGCAGTCCGTAGCTGAGCGTGATCGGCCGTGGCTGAAAATCAGGTTTGGTCGTCAGCCGGATGCCTTGGCCTTCAATGACCACGCTCATGCGCACCTGATAGGAGATCTCGAACGCGTCGTTTAGAATCAACGAAGCGCCAATCCGGCCGGGAAAAGAAAGCTCCGCAAGATTGCCCGTATGCGGCGGCGCTGACTGCGCAATCAACGAAACCGGATAGGCCTGCCCCTGCACGTTTATGGCTGCGGCTATGCAGATCATTGTCACAAGAAATCTCAAAACTGTTCTATGATTCATAATTATAAATATTTGATCCAGCCCTTAACCTCGAAAGGCATACTCGATTGGTTCTACGAATTGGTAATTCATCATTCATCATTCATCATTTGTTAGCAGCCTGAGATTTACCCCCCACCTGTGTCAAAAAACGATACCCATACATCAACTGGCCGTACCACTCCAGGAACCCGTCGTTCGTTTGTCCGCGGGCAGTGCGGTTGAGCAGGGTGGTATTGAAGCCCAGGGTATGCGATTTGGTCAACTGCCAGGAACTGCCCAGACTCAGGTTGATGACTGCGCTGTTATCGCCAATCTGTTGGAAAATCTGGTTGTACGCCAATCGGAGGTTGGTTTGCAGGCGTTTATTCAAAAAACCTTTTGTGACGCCCAGCGTAGGTGCCAGCACGAAGTTGTCTACGTTCACCAACTGGGTCTGGTTGGCATTCAGCGCCACGCTGAGCCGCAAATCCTGGTCGGTGATCGCATAGGCGTATATCAGGCTGCCATTCAAAAAACGGGATTCTGCGTCGGGTTGCACCTGGTCATCCACGATGCTGTTGGCGGCTTGGTAAGTCAGGAAAAACGAAAGGGAGGATGGTCTTTCGTTTCCATTATTTAAGTAGTGTATGGCCGAGAAGCTGGCCGTTTGGGTGGCTTGCGCCAAAATAATGCTGTCTACCAATGCGTCGGGATTCGTCAGCGCCCGGATTTTTGTGGTATTCTGGAAATTGGAATACGAAGCATTGAAGCCCCATTTTTTGGTAGGCGTGTATGCCGCATTGAACGACCCCACTAATCGGCGAGTACCGTTGCGCTCAAAATCGTCTAAGTTGGTGCGTTCCTGGCCACCATTGGCAAACAGGCTCAACCTGTTTTTGAAAAATGACCGGGAAAAGCCTAAGGTCAGGTATTCGGCATCGCTGAGGAAAAACAAGGCCCCCAAGGTTTGGAAGCCTCGTTCGATGCGTTCGTAGCCAGTGTTCAGGTTGAATCCTTTGATGACAAAATTCAGTTTTGCGCGGTAAGCCGTGCCCGTGATCAGCGAAGAAGTAGGATTGAATAAACCTAAGAAATTTTGCTCGCTTTTGGGATTGGGCAGCGGCTCGGATCGCACGTCGCGGTTGAGGCCACTGCGGGCGACTTCGGCTTCTACATTTACCTTTTTTCCCAATTGGTGTTTTCCACTGGCACTGACGACGATGTTTTCCGAAGGCAGAATTACCCGGGTAAGCGGTTGAACAATCGAGTTGGGGTCGTCTTTTGCCGCAAAATAAATCAGGTTGATTTCGGATTTGGTGCCGCTGTAGCCCACTTTCAAACTCTGTCCGGTGCGCCGGTAAGCGGGGTCGAGCATTTGCTGGCTGTTGAAGTCTTCCGCTACTGCCCGCCGCAATTGCCCGTACATGCCCGCTACGTACAAACGACCGGGGCGCAATTCGAATCCCGCGCCTTTGAAGTTGACGTTGTTCAGCGTGTATTTGGAAAAATTCAGGTTGCGGTCGCCGAGGTGCAGGCGCGCCCAT
>JBBQGV010000199.1:0-2613 GCA_038323375.1 Chitinophagales bacterium | reverse complement strand
TGCCTGAAAAAGTGGCGTCACTGTTTCCGGGTTTGTTTGCTGTTCAAAATAAGGTCGCATCCAGGCTGCCCAATTGAGCAGGCGTTGTTCCAATTCGTCCAAATGCGCTTTTACGGCCCCTACCCTGCCGAAATGGGTCAGGTAAATTGCCGATAAATCCAAGGAATGCAACAAAACCAGTGAAGCTTGCCAGGCTTCCACATTAATATCGGGCGGCGGGCAAGGCGGCGCTACTAAACCACCCTCGATGCGCACCCCGCCTACATCGCCGGTAAAAGCAACCGTTTCCAACTGCCAGGCGATGTGGTGAATGGCGTGTCCCGGGGTGTGCCAGGCTTTGAAAACGGTGTCTCCGATGATAATTTCTTCACCGTGCTCCACCGTTTTCAGGCGCTCGGGCGCAATGGGCCGCATCTGCCCCCAAAGCTGATCCATGGCATCCTGGTAGATCATTTTAGCCGACTGCATCAGGCGCTCGGGGTTTCCGAGGTGAAAACTGCCCAACGGGTGAACGTAAACAGTGGCGCCAGTTTCCGCAAACGCCCAGGCAGCACCCGCGTGGTCGAGGTGAATGTGGGAAAGCAAAACGTGGCGCACTTGCTGCAGGGAATAGCCAATTGCTTCAAGTCCTTGCTCCAGAGCGGGTAGCGTGCTGTGCGGACCGGTTTCAATCAGAACAGGCCCAGCCGAGGTTTCCACCACAAAAGCTGCGACGGCGTGTGAAAGCCCCTGAAAAGTTAGGTCTATTGTGTGTATTTGATTCATAATCAACGTGAATTCGGTCATTTTTTAAGGGACTGCGGACTAAAGCCCGCGAAACGAAGGGTGCCGTGCCTTGTTTCGCGGGCTTTAGTCCGCCTTATTTCATCATTTCGCCTTCAGGCAAACCGGCGTCGGCGTCAAAGTTTCCCCTGTGTAGCTCAATTTACCGTTGGTTTTGTCAATCTTAAAATGAACTAGGTTGCCCGAATTTTGATTGGCAACGTATAACCAATTCCCGCCCGGCGCAATCATAAAATTGCGCGGAAAATCGCCCCGGGTCGGCTCATGCCCCACGAGTTGCACCTGCCCGTTCGTTTCGTTGACTGAGTAGATGACGATGCTGTTGTGGCCGCGATTGGAGCCATAGAGGAAGCGCCCGTCCGGCGACAGGTGGATATCGGCACAGGCGTTGAATCCCTGGTAATCTGCCGGCAATGTGCCAATGCTTTGTATTTCGGAGAGTGTACCCTTAGCCTCATCGTATTGAAAGCCGGTCATTGTAGCGTCCAATTCGTTGATGACGTAAGCAAAATTCCCATTGGGATGAAAAACCAAATGCCGCGGACCGGCGCCCGCGTGTACAGCCGCGAAGGGCTGCGCTACCGGAGTAAGTTTTCCTAACGCATAATCTATTTCAAAAACCCAGATTTTGTCGGCACCCTTGTCGGGAACAAACGCGAAACGCTCATCCGGCGACAAAATCACGGAATGCGGGTGGGATGCTTCCTGCTCCGGGTGTGCGCCTTTCCCTTCCAATTTGATTACGTCGCTTGCAGGCGCTAAACTGCCGTCTTTTTGGATGGGATAAACTGCAACCACACCCCCTACGTAGTTGGCTACAAAAGCGCAACGCGCCTGTTGGTCTGTATTGATGTGGCAGGGCGCAAAGCCATGCGAAATCTGCTCGTTGAGCTTGGTCAGTTCCTGCGTTTTCGGGTTCACAGAAAAAGCGTGTACCGTACCCGAAGGTCCTACATCCTCGCCGGTTTCACTCACGGCGTAAACAAAATTCCCATCCGGCGAAAAGGTGGCGAAGGAAGGGTTAATGATGCCTTCTTTAAGCGTATGGGGGGTTAAATTGCCCGTTGCTGCATCCATTTTTAAAATGGAAATTCCTTTGGCTTTTCCATCTACATGGCCTTCTTTTTTGGTGTACGTGCCGACCAATACATAATGCGTTTCAGCGCTTTCGGGGGCTTTGTCTGCTGCCGTTTCGCGGGATTTATCCGCACAGGAAACCACGGCAAAAGCAAAAAAGGCAATGCAGCAGTAAGGTTGATTTTTCATGATTGAAAAGAGGAAATTGGTGAAGAAAGTGAAGTAGTGCTATCAACAAATACGGCTTAAAGCGCCGTTATTTGTTTGGCGGCCGAACCATATATTTTCCAGGCGCGATCATCTTTTTTTAAGGTATGGAGGACAATGACTTCATTGTCAATGAAATCGGGCCCGGAAGCTTTAATGGTTCGCTGTACTACCTGCACAACCGCCAAATCCGGTGCATACTGGAGCAATTGAATATCCCGAATTTCATAACGCAAGTCGTAATGGCCAAAGATTTGCTGGATGAGCTCCCGGGTACCCGCAAAACCAGGGTTTTCCGGGTGCAAGGTAGACATGGTCAATTCGAGGTCTTCAACGATCATCCCGTGAACATTGGCATAAATCGCAGCTACGATGGCCGTGAGCTCGTATTGGTTATCGGGCTCTGGTTCGGTTTGGGGTTGTTCTGCTTCAATTTCATTGGCAAGAGCCAGCATAGCCTGAACGATCTGCTGGCGTTCCATGGCTAAATACTCGTCTGATTTCATCTTACCCAACTCATCGTTGTGGTATTTTTTATACCGGCTT
>JBBQGV010000198.1:0-2785 GCA_038323375.1 Chitinophagales bacterium | reverse complement strand
TGTTTTCGTTTAAAAAAACGGGGGGTTTCGTTTTGGTGCCCCCCACCACAAAAGGGGCCCCCCACCTAACCAAAACCCCGCTTTTTTTGCGTGGGTGGTGCGTGCGAAAGGGAGCGTTACTCGTCGGAGAGGTAGTCGTAGGCGGCGAAGAAAAATCCACCCGTGCCGCAAGCCGGGTCAGGCGATGGTCTTTTCGGGTTGCGGAGCCATGCAGGCCATGATGGCCAAATCTATGGCAATCAGGCGTTTCAGTTTCCGGTGGTAAAAAAGCAGGTTGAGTGAATAGTCTTTGCCGTCTATGACCATGCGCTTCTGGCGTTCGAAAAAAGCAAAGCCCCTGCCCAATTCGAGCAGAAAATGTTCTATTTTTTCCAGGATGGCCCGGTCAAGGTCTTTTTCCAGAAAAGTGTCTTTCAGTCCCAGAAAGTCACAACCAAATATTGAAAAACAAAATCCACCCATCAGCAATTTCCCCGACCACACGCAAGCACAGCAATTTTCATAGCTTTGCCGGGCTGATACCAAAACATGAATTTGTGATGAGAAAACCTTCCTGCCATGCGCCCATTGGTGTGCCAACGCCGTTTGGCATATTTGCCTTATGCGCCCTGCTCATGGGGGGATTTTTTTCCGCCTCCGCCCAAACCGAAACCGACGAAAGGGCGATGATCAATGTATCGAAAGGGCTTTCCTTATCAAAAGATTCCATATTTTTATTGAACATCCGCTTCCGGATGCAAAACCGGATCGGTGTAAAAACCAACAGCATCGAAGATTGGTCGGTCAATGACTTTGAAGCCCGCGTGCGGCGTTTGCGGTTGCGTTTCGACGGCTTTATGGGCAGCCCCAAGCTTCAGTACTACATTCAATTGGCTTTTTCGAGGGCTGATCAGGATTTTGACAATGGCGGGGAGGCCAAAATCATCCGTGACGCCATTATTTATTACCATTTCAACGACCGTTTTTACATCGGTTTCGGCCAGTCGAAATTGCCCGGCAACCGGCAGCGGGTGAACTCTTCGGGCAATTTGCAGTTTGCAGATCGTTCCATTGCCAACGGCGCATTTACCTTAGATCGCGATTTTGGGATATTGGGCTATTATTCGGGCCAACTGAATGAAATGTTGTTCAAGGGAAAAGCGTCCGTTTCCACCGGAGAAGGAAGAAACATTACCCGAACCGACAACGGCCTGGCGTATACCGTGCGCGGCGAGTGGCTCCCCTTGGGCGCCTTTACCAATAGTGGAGATTATTCGGAAGGCGACCTGGAATTTGAACCCAAACCCAAATTATCAATGGCGCTTGCGTTCAGCCGCAATGAAAGAACCCGGCAAAGTGGCGGTCAATTGGGGATTCCGTTAGCAGAAGGCGTAAACCTGAACACCTGGATCACAGACCTTTCTTTTAAATGGAACGGGCATGCCTGTCTCGTGGAATGGATGCGCCGCAAAAGCAGCGATTTGGAGGCTTCGGATGCAGCGGGCAACCCGGTGGCCATCTCTGCTGGAACAGGCTTAAATGTGCAGTACAGCTACACCACCCGAAATTTTTGGGAAGCAGCAGTTCGATACAGCAATGTGAATCCGGAAACAGGCTCACTGCTCAAAAAACAACGTGAGGTGCTGGTCGGCATTAACAAGTACATCAACAAACACCGGATCAAATTGCAGGCGCATATCGGCTACCAGAGCGCATTTGACAGCACAAGCACCAGAGACTGGTTTCTTGGGATGTTTCAGGTGGAGTTTGGGATATGAGGTTATGAAGTGTCCGCCCTTTTTTTCTGGTTTGTTGCAGCATAATGCTATACGCTCAGTCTCCACTCGTGGAAACCATTTCCATCGAGCAGGCATTGTCGTAGAGTTTTGTGCCGGCCATCTGCCAGGACGACGACGGCTTTCTCTGGTTTTCTACTAAAAACGGCCTGAACCGCTATGACGGCTATCAGTTTCAGGTATTCAAAAATGATCCTTTTGATTCCCTTTCTTTGGGTGACAATGAACTCGTTGATGTGCAGGCATCCGGATACGCGCCACTGACGAAGCGCGCCGTGTTGGCGAAGGCGGGAAGCTTGAGGCCGTGAGCGGTTATCCATCACTTTTGAAGTAAAAAGGGCGGCTCTTTTACAGGGAGTCGCTTTTTTTTATGCTTTTCGAGCACGCAAAGCAGATGGTTTAGCCAACAGGAGGCCGGTTTGTGCGTTTTTTTTAGCGCATTGAAGATATTATTTAGCATCTGCGGAAGACGAGAATTGCAAAAACCGCAATAAGCACTATCTTTGTATTATAAAAGCATCGAGTGGTAACTGCCGGGTACTGTAGTTCAGGTCGCAAGCTCCAACTCAGTGTCTTCAGGAACCTCGTTTTTTTAACTTTTTATCTTTATTTGTATGAACATTTTTGTTGCTAAGTTGAATTTCGACACTCAAGAGTCGGAATTACGTCAAGCGTTCGAGGAATTCGGACAAGTTGATTCTGTTAAAATTGTTTTTGACAAATTCACGGAACGCTCTAAAGGTTTCGGATTTGTAGAAATGCCAAATGATGACGAAGCCAAAGCAGCGATCCGGTCGCTGAACGAAAGCGAATTAGATGGCCGCACAATCGTGGTTAAAGAAGCAGAAGACCGCGAAAGCCGTGGCGGCGGCGGTGGTAACCGTGGCGGTGGCGGCGGATACGGCGGCGGCGGCGGTGGTCACCGTGGCGGCGGCGGCGGCTACGGCGGCGGCGGCGGCGGATCCGGCGGGGGCGGCGGCGGCGGTAACCGCGGCGGCGGCGGCGGCGGA
>JBBQGV010000197.1:0-2876 GCA_038323375.1 Chitinophagales bacterium | reverse complement strand
ATATATCAATGAACTTGTGCTCGATAAATTAATTTCCATTTATGGGAAAGACCCGTCCGTGGAAAAAAATAACCCCAAAATCCGTGAACTATATGCTTTAGGCAGAATTGCCGCTTAAATCTTTAACGAACCATTGATTTAAGGTAATTCATAGTAATGTTATTTCTTTACTCTACCGTTAATCATCCTTGATATAAGGTTAATTAAGGTTAATGGGGAAAACAAAGGGGGTGGAGAAGCGTATCTTTATCCGAAGGTAGAAGGTAGAAAGTAGAAGGTAGAAAGTAGAAAGTAGAAAGTAGAAAGAGGGATGCGTATTCATTGAGGGAACGAACTCCTACTTTACCCTTTACCCTTTTGACTTTAACCTTGATGTAAAAATGACCGCATTTCGCAACATACCACACCTTTCGCGCCACCACGTAGCTTTGCTGCTCATGGCGGCCAGCATGGCCATGCTCTTGGTTTTTCAGGGGTTGTGGTTGCGCAAGGTGTACGACGAGCGGAAAGGCTGGTTGGAAAAAGAAGCCGGAAACATTTTTGAGCAAACCGTTTTCAACGGGCGCTCCAGGCATCGGGCATTGCTTTGCAAACAGAGGTGCTCTGCGCCCCCTGGCCGCCTCAGTCGCTCCAGCAAAAGGCAGCCGATAAACGCATCCTCACCACGCCGTTGCCTGCCGGGGTGCCGCCGCGCACGTTCTACTACGGGGCTATCAGCAATTACGGGGGCTATTTGTTCAAAAAAGTGTTCCCGCATGGGCTGTTTTCGTTGTTCCTGCTGCTCACGACCGGCCTTGCATTTGGCTTCATTTACCGCAGTCTGCGGCAGCAACAGCGCTTGGCTGCGCTCAAAAACGACTTCATCAGCAATGTGGCGCACGAACTGAAAACCCCGATTGCAACGGTCGGCGTGGCCATTGAATCGCTGCGCAATTTTGACGCCTTGCGCGAACCCGAACGCACAGCGGAATATTTGGACATTTCCAAACACGAACTGAACCGCCTTTCCATGCTGGTTGACAAGGTGTTGAAAATGGCGATTTTACAGTGGCCCGAAAGGAGATTCTGATACGTGTTTGGGGGGATGACAGCTTTTTTAATTCCCGAAACTTAGACGTTTACATCACTAAACTGAGGGATTATTTGCGGGAGGACCCCGGTGTACAGATCAATACGATCAAAGGCGTGGGGTATCATTTTCTGACGGAGGGGTAATCCTGAAGCATTTTTCTATTTTGATCGAATCTAAATAACCATCCCATCCGAACTTTAAAAATCGCTGCTTCCTATTTAGTGAGAAAGGTTTTTATATTTGCCCTGCTTTCATCGAAGAAAGTTTTTGGGTTACAAAACAGGGATTTTTGGCGGAACGATCTCCGTTCTCACCGAATTTCTTCAAAACAAGCAATACGAATAATGAGAAGCGGAATCGTTAGAACATTCCCACTGTTCTTCCTTGTCCTTGCAAGCAACGAAGTTTCAGCCCAAACCGCATCGGGTGGCAGTTCCAGTTACTTCATTTACGCCTTGATTGCCCTTGCCATCGTAATCTTCCTATACATTGTCATTCAGGTGGCAGACAATCTGTTGGCTATTGAGGCTCGCAGTTCGAATGCAGATAAAAGAGGCGTTAACCTGGGGCTTTTTCCTGGCGTTAAAGATATTTTTGCCGCCAGTTCGCCTTCGTACATCGGGGAAGCGCACGTAACGGCACTTCACAAAGGCCACAACATCCTGCTGGAAGGCGAAGCAGCGCACACCCTCGAAGCGGCTGCCGGAGTGACAACTTACGCCGTTCAACCACCAAATTTCAGAGGCATCCTGCCCATTCCCAAAGTTGTGGTAGAACCTGGCCAGGAAGTAAAAGCTGGCGATGAATTGTTTCACGACAAAACCAAACCGGAGATCAAATTTGTATCGCCGGTCAGCGGAGAAGTCGTCGCCATCAACCGGGGCGAAAAACGCGCCATTGCAGAAGTTATTATTCTGGCAGATAAAACGATCAGTTATCGTTCCTTGAATGCTCCTGACCTCCAATCCTGTACCCGCGAAACGTTAGTCAATTTCCTGATGGAGAGCGGCGTCTGGCCGATGCTGCGCCAACGTCCTTTTGATTTATTGGCAGAACCCGGAGTTGTCCCGCGCGACATCTTCATTTCCACCTTCGATACCGCGCCATTAGCCCCCGACCTCAATTTTGTGGTGGAAGGTAAAGGCACCCTGTTTCAGAAAGGGTTGGACGTATTGGCAAAACTGACTCCCGGTTCAGTACACCTTGGGCTTGACGCAAGAGGTTCAAAAGCGCCTTCCGCGATTTTCACCGAAGCTGCCGGCGTTCAGAAACACTGGTTCAGCGGCAAGCACCCGGCGGGCAATGTAGGGATTCAGATTCACCACATCCAGCCAATCAATCCCAACGAAAAAGTTTGGACCTTGAATGTTCAGGACGTCATTTCCATTGGCGCTTTGTTTATAGAAGGCCGGTTCAATGCTTCCCGAGTAGTAGCGCTCACCGGCGCTGAATTGACTGCGCCCAAATATGTACAAACGTATATCGGGGCCAATATGGGGGAACTCGTAGCCGGCAATTTGAAGGCTGGCAATACGCGCCTTGTCTCCGGCGATGTTTTGTCGGGCACTAAAAAATCTACTGCCCAATTCCTCAATTCCCAAGACGACCAGGTCACTGCCATCGGAGAAGGCGACTACTACGAAATGTTCGGCTGGCTGCTGCCTTTATCGCTGCGCCCCAGCGTTTCCAAAACCTTTCCGAACTTTTTATTCCCGAGTTATAAATTTCATGCCGACACCAATACACACGGTGAAGAACGGGCTTTTGTGGTGACCGGTCAATATGAAGAAGTGCTGCCGATGGA
>JBBQGV010000196.1:0-2973 GCA_038323375.1 Chitinophagales bacterium | reverse complement strand
GGGGACTTGGCATTCCCTTGGCGGGAAACGGTCTCCCGCAAAGGACGCTAAGGTCTCGCAAAGGGCGCTAAGGATGGCGTCCTGCTTTGCGGATTTGCCATTCCGTTGGCGGGAGACCGTTTCCCGCAAAGGGCGCTAAGGTCTCGCAAAGGACGCTAAGGATGGCGTCCTGCTTTGCGGATTTGGCATTCCGTTGGCGGGAGACCGTTTCCCGCAAAGGACGCTAAGGTCTCGCAAAGGGCGCTAAGGATGGCGTCCTGCTTTGCGGATTTGCCATTCCGTTGGCGGAAGGCCGTTAAGGAAGTATTACATCATTCATAAATCCAAGTTTTCTTCCGAACTTTACGTTAAAACATAAGCTAACGATGCAACCCAAAATCACCTTACACCGTGGTGACATCACCAAAGTAGCGTTCGACGCCATTGTAAACGCCGCCAATACCTCCCTGCTCGGTGGCAGCGGCGTGGACGGTGCCATTCATCGCGCTGGTGGGCCGCGCATCTTGGAAGAATGCCGGACAATTGGTCGCTGCCGGGTTGGCCAGGCGGTCATCACTACCGGGGGCAACTTGCCCGCCCGCCACGTCATCCACACGGTCGGCCCCGTTTGGCAGGGCGGTGACAAACGGGAAGCGGGCCTGCTCTCCGATTGCTATTGCAACGCCTTGATGCTGGCGGTCGAAAAAGGCGTAAAAACCATTGCCTTCCCCAACATCAGCACAGGTATATATGGTTTCCCGAAAAGGGAAGCCTGCAAAATTGCCGTGCGCACTGTGCGCGATTTTGTAGAATACGTTCCCGGATTAGAAGAGGTGCAATTTGTGTGCTTCGACGAAGAAAATTATGCCTTGTACGAAACGGCGCTATTCCCTGCCAAAGAAGCGGCGCGCCTGATCCAACAGATCGAAACCGCTTTTGCAGGCGTGCCTTTCCCGGCCATCACCTGGGCGCAAGCCAATCTGTTAGACGATTATATTGACCACGGTCCGGCCTGGGAAGCCGCTTACGCAAACGCCTGGAAAGGCTCCTGGCAGCAAATTCAGGAAGCGGAATTGAAAATTTCAGCCGCCTTGTCTTTCCTCAAACCCGACGGCATGCGCTACTACTATCCGGCTTGTATGTGCTATTGCCTGCGGCATTTTCAGGACAACGACGGCAGCAACCTCTTCGATTCTACTCTATTTGCCGCTGAAAAAAGCGTTGGGTTTGAGGATTATTTTGAGGAGCAATTTTCGCTTTTTGATGAAGGGCAGAAGGGGGGGGTGGTGGGTTTTTTGAGGTTTTTCGAGTTGGTATTCGACTACCCAACTGCTGATGCGGCGCTTCGGGGGTATTGGAATGCGTGGTTGAAATAAAATAATCACAACCCAATCCGATACCCCACCCCATAACTCAGTGCCCGATTTTTCGACACCTGAAAATCATCCATATCCGGCATGCCGTGGTAGTAACGGAATTCGGCAGTTAGATAACCCGGCCCCGCTTTGACACCTACGCCGCCGCCGCCGTAGAAACCAAAGTCGAGGCGGTTCAGGTTGGGTTCCTGGCTCATGTCAAAGCGGGTGCGTTGAGCAGCGGAATCCTCAAAATCAATTTCGCGGTAGCCGCCGGTCAGGTAGGAGTAACCAGCGCCAGCTTTGGCAAAAAACTGAAGTTTGTTTTGCCAGGCAAACAAGTTGCCTTGCAGGGTTACGGGCATCTCGATGTAGTTGCCCACCAAGGTGGCTTCGCTTCCGCCAATGGGCAATTGGAATCCCGGCTCGCAAGCTGCGCCGCGCTGCACAAATCCTGGTTCCACAACTAAGCTAAAATGTTGATCAATGGCGTACTCGACGGTTGCCGAAGCGCCGACATTGTGGATATAGACCTGCTGGCGCAAAATAAGCAGATTTTCATCATATTGCTGCCAGGCGTTGTTGTAAAAAACATTGACGCCGAGGGTGATCTGAGCAGAAAGGCCGGTAGCGAACAGGCTGGCGAGGAGGAACAGGATAGGAGTAAGTTTCATAGCTGTACGTTTTTTTGGATGAGCATTAAACTTGCTCCCAAAGACAGGCGACGACTGCTGAAGCGTTGGCGATCTGAAAAACAATTCCGCGCAATCACGCATACAAAGCAGAAATTAATACCGAAAAAGCTTAACTTTCACCATATTTGAACCTTTTCTCTCGTCTGTCATTCTATGCTGCATGAGCAATAACAATCCTTCTCAGCCGGATCGGCAAACCAGCGTTTTTGAACGGGCCTACGATCCGCTGTCCCAGGCCTTGGTCATTTTTGCAGCCGTGCTGGTGGTGATCCTCGGCTCCAAATTGGTGAAACTGACCGGTCTCATCCATATCTCCGACCGCTTTCCCTGGATGGCCGCGACCGCTTTCCTGCTTTTTTATGCCATGCTGAACAGC
This sequence comes from Chitinophagales bacterium, assembly GCA_038323375.1. Taxonomy (GTDB): domain Bacteria; phylum Bacteroidota; class Bacteroidia; order Chitinophagales; family Saprospiraceae; genus JABWAJ01. The sequence continues at coordinate 568 of JBBQGV010000196.1, read as the reverse complement.
GTTTTTTCGCTTTCTACCAAAAGCATGATGCGCTACTGGGGGCGCTCGGTGTATTGCTTCATGGGTTTAGCGGCGGCTTCGGGTCTGCTCGCCTGGCTGTTTTCTTCTCTTTCCATCGGGGATGCCGGTTCTTACCGCTGGATTTATGTGGTCGTCACCGTTGGGTACCTCGTTTTTCTGAGCATCGTCACGTTTATGCGCAACATCGTGGATTTCGCGCAGCGGGAGGAGTGGAATCAGCCGCGGTGGCGGAGTAAGAAGCGGCAGTAGGTTGGTTGGTGCAGGCATCCTGTTTGCAAAAAGCAGCATAAGCAAGGAAAATGCAAATATCCGGTGCATATTGTTTTTTTTCAATCGTCCAAAAATGGATCATAACATCCAGACGATGACTGCGTTCATGCTTAACTAAAATCTGGCCTTTATTACTCGCTAAGGAACATCGCAATAATAAGTTCGCGTTTTCGGCGTGGGGATTTTTCCAGCGGACAAGGCGCAAGAAGGGAGCGTAGCCAAAGCTACGTGACCGACGAAGGCAATTGCGCCGACTGAAAGCAATTGCGGGAAGTCC
>JBBQGV010000195.1:0-3010 GCA_038323375.1 Chitinophagales bacterium | reverse complement strand
TTCCCTCCTTTATTTCCAAAAATAAATCTGAAAAAATCACACTTCCTTTTGCACCTTCATCTCCTGTTTTTGCATATCCAAACAGCGCTTTTACTGCATCATTATTTTCGCCAACTGCAAGATTTCTAAATAATTTATCATCGCTTTTTTGCTCTAAAAAACCTTTATAAAGTTGCCAACTATCCGATTGATTAACTTCCAACGCCTCAATCTTTGCCTCCAGTTTTTTCCATTCACTGGAGTCAGCAGCATAATTCAACTGATCAATGCTTGAAGGCAACTGATCATCTGTCATTTTTTGCAATGCCCCTTCTATATCAAATTCAAGTGGAACATTCTTTTCTATTTCTGCTTCAATAGAGGTTTTATTAAGGTCGTTATAATAATAAGCTACTCTGTGAGAAATGGCTCCTTTGATTGATGTTGCCGGAATGAGATAATACGCTTTCAATTCAGGTTCTTTTCCATCTTCCCACACAAAACATTTTTCCTTTTTGGGCGTCAAGTCGGCTTTTTCATCCCAAAGACCGGAACCAAACAGGAAGAAGTTTTCAGGCTTTAGCCGAATTTCATAATGGAGCCAATTGGTAGCTTGTTTGTCTTTATTATGGTAAGTATTCCAACTACTTATATCCGAATTAAGTGAGCTGCTTTTGCCCAAATAGGCCAACAAGTCATCCTTTTCTTCAAGATTAAAGCGCTTAGTATGGCACGACAGCACCTTCAATTGGCCAAATCCTTTGCGTGTACCTGCGCCAATTCTAAAAGAGGGGTGATTGAGTATTGAAAGAATTTTATTCCAGATTTTTGCATCGTCGTCAGTTCCTTCTATTTCGATTTCAAATGCAAACCGAGCACCTTTATACACCAATTCTTCTTCAAATTTTCCCGTTTTTTCGGCGACGCCTCGGTGACTGATGCGAACATGATCCCGTTGTGGCAAATTTTTGCGTCGGAAGCTCGAATAATAAATGTGAGAATAGTCCACCTGTTGAAGCCCTTCCATGACTGATTGGTTATCATGGGCAACCAATAAGCCAGGACTAAATATAATGCGGCTTCCTTGGCCTTCTTTTTCTCTTGGAGCCTGAAAACCAAACAAATAATTTACGGTTTGCCCCTCTCTCTCTAGTTCATGTCGAACAATACCAGCCAATGCTGTCCCTGGCATGTAAGGCAGCCCATTGGCGTCTCTTGCAATAAGGCGCTCGTTGAGCAGGCCGCTGCGGCCAGTACCTATCCCCAGCGGGGTTTGTGTCTCCACCTTGAAGCGAGCGATATATTTGATTTTGTTTTCCATGTTATTGTTTGTTTTGAGCAGCCTTAGCCATTTCTGCTGCAATTTTCATCGTCAAATCAAGTTTGGATTCGTCTGGCAAACCTGAATTTTCAAAAATGAATTTTTTGAGCGAATTACGGCACCCACGCCATTTAGACTCAGACTGGCCGGTCATACAAATACCAAATTGTTCATTGAAGAGCAATTCTTCAAGATCTTTTACTTGTTGTGCATGCTTAGCAACATTACGGATTTGCCCCCATTGGCTCGAAGTAATGTCTTTAAACTTGTCACGATTAGTTTCTAGAAATTCATTGACCTTTTTATCAACTTTTGCGTCCTTGGCTGTCTCCAAAAGTTTTTGAGATAGAAAGGCTATTATCATATCATCGGATTCTCTTTTTTCAACTGCAAAAAAATCAACAGGAGCTTTATCGGCAATAGGTGTTTTTCTCAGTTGTAACGCAAGCTTTTCGGTTGAACTTAATAAAAAATCCGGATTGACCCAAATCTTTCCAAAACCTTCGCTGCGATGTGCGCCAATGCCTTTTTCAAAAGTACCTGTATTGATTTCCTTCGAGAGGTCAACAGTTATTACAGAGCCTTTTTCGATAATGAGGCGGTCAGCATCGCGGTTATTGCGGTGTTTATTCCACGTCATGTATCGCCGGGTTCGGATTTGCGATTTCTCCCAGAGAATTATACTCCCTTCAGGCAATAACAGGTGTTGAACCGGATCGGGTTGCGAGGTGGTTCTTCCAAAATCGGTATAGAAGCAGAGATTACTCACTGCATAAATATAAGTTTCACCGGCATCAATATTTTTTGCCTGGGAATGTGTTACTGTATCTTGCAATAACTCTACTTCCACTAACCCATACTCTGCTGACCCGGAACGCCCCATGTGCCTTTTACCTCGCAGCGCGTTTACAATAAGATCAGTATATTCTTCTTTATCTGCCGCTATTTCAAAACACCATTTTGTACCTTTTTTTAGGGCAAAATAGCCATACATCAACTTGTCTTTAGCGCGATATTCTTCGCTATTATAAGCAGATTTGATTGAGAAACGCTGTTTAACTTCCAGCAGCTCCCCATCTAATAAGAAATATCCTCTTCGTGCTTGTTCGAGTTTTTTTCCTGCATCAATTAAGGCAACTTTTTTATTTCGGCTTAATTTGTGAGCCAGATAGACTTCACTCTTTTCACTCCCAAGTCCTTGTCCTTTCAATAATTGCCAGTTTGAGGGAACTTTATAGGTGTATACATTTGATGTGCCAACCGGGTGTGCATCACCAAAACGCACACACCCGTTATGAAAAAGATCTAGCGTTTGCTGCTGATTTTCCATATTATACAAACTTCTGGCAGCTATGCCTAAAAACTTTGCTCCTGGTATATAGTCTAATGACTCATGAAATCCCTCGGTCGCAGCTTGCGAGCTTAGTACTACATCACTAAGCAGGGTGCATGAAAATTTTAATCGCCTCATAATTAATTTGTTTTTATCTGGCTAAATTCACAACGCCCTAATCCACGTGAGCGATTGGCACCCATTTTTTTAATCCACTGAAAACAGTAATTCACTTGTTTGACCATTTCCGGATCATCAGGAAAAGATTCAATAGTGGCATAAAGTGTAAGTGGAATGGTTGCTTCCATTTGTCGCAAGGTTTGATCCTTCGCAATTCCTTTTTCATTGATTGCAGTTGATGCAATCGTGGAGAATAG
>JBBQGV010000194.1:0-3100 GCA_038323375.1 Chitinophagales bacterium | reverse complement strand
AGTCTCCAAGTACTTCTCTGGATGATACGGTGGCCCAAAAGCCGGGGACGTGAGGGCGTTGCGGTTGATATCATATCGACTGCGGAAGCTATTCTGAGCTGTGTATCGTGCGTCATCATCCCAGTTGTTGTCAAAATAAGACAACGGCTTCCCTATTGCCGCGTCACCTACTGATGCTTTATCGATCGTGATAATATAACCTCCAGTAATATTTGTAGCACTACTATTAAGGGATTTAATATTGATCCGATTAGCATCACGTTTTAACCGCTCGGTAAACACATAGACTCCTAGGTATTCACCATTTAACTCCACCTCTACAAACTTACCTCGACTTGCATATTTTCCCATGCTCCGAGATATTTCATAGCCAATATAATTGTACATGAGCGTTCTGTCAAAAATAAAAAGATCTTTTAGGTTCACTACATGGCCAATCAATCGCCAATCTTCCTCTGCCGGCAGGCCAAAAAAGGAAACTTCCTTATCGTTTCCATTGCCATCAGTAGCTTCAATGTTAAATCCTTTTTTATTAGACACACGATAGGAAGTTTTACCACGAAATTCAATTCCAATTTCCTGCTCTTGAGCGAGCACCTTTTTCTCATATATTTTCAATGAGGCGAAAACTTTCGGCTCGAACTGAATGGCCGCACCACGCGTGTCAATGACTATATAGGGAATTTCACTTTCTCCAATATCTACGGAAAAAGTACCTTTGTTTTGAGCATCTGGCTCCTTGCATGAATCTAAAAAAAAGATTCCAATTAGCCCGAAAATTGAAAGGGCAATACGTAAGGTCTTATTTTTCATACCTGAAATTTAGAAAATAAATTTTGGAAGAACTTTTATTTTTATGTTGGAAATGCCACCTCACAAAGTTAAAATAAGAGAGTACAATAAACTCAGAAGATTTTTAAAGATTCCGTTAATTGGACTGCGTGCTAGCGGTAAGATACTTTCTTCTTTTTTTGGTGAGTTATTCAAACCCTTAAACCCTACCTTGTCGAGGTAGTGCTCTAAGCCAGCTGAGCTAATAGCCCAACGACATCAAGTATACTAAGTGATCAATTTTACGGCTAATGGCTATTCTAATCTTTTCTAATTGCATAAACTTCGAGGCTCTAGCGTATAAACGCAGAAAACATAGGTGGGCTCAGTTTAATTTGCAGGCAAGTGCGTGAGCGATAGAAGCGGATACCCCGCAGTGGCGCGCCTCGCGCCACGAGGAGTAGAAGCGGATAGCGCGACCCGAGTGTGATGGAGCGCGTGCTGGCAAAGCGAGGGGCACGCCCAAAACATTGTAACACAAACCCTTGCTCGTACTTAGTTTTATGGCGGCCGATGATTAACTAACAACGATCAACCATTAATCAATTTTGTATTTATCTCCATCGGGCTTGTCAACGTCTTGTGCACGGGGCAAGCGTTGGCAATTTGTAAAAGCCGACTTCGTTGCTCATCATCCAACAAGCCTTCCAACAAAATTTCGCTGTTAAAAATAGTCTTGTTATCAATTTTTTTAAAGTTCACTTCCACTTTGATTCTATCGACCGGCCAATTTTTTCGGTTCGCATACATGCGAAGGGTAATTGCTGTGCAAGACGCCAGCGACACCATCAGAAATTCTTCGGGAGCCGGCCCCAAATTTGTGCCGTTCAATTCGTGTGGCTCATCAGCAATAAGATAATGACCGGAAGTGATCAGTTCGGTTTTGTATTGATCTTTGCCGATGATAGCCGTTACCACTTTAAAAAATTTTGTTCATGACAAACTCGCGCTGTACATGCCGTTGGCGCGGAGCAAGCTCTCGTTGCTTCAAATTCTCGGGCAACATTTCTGCATCACCCAGGTAGCCGATTGCCATAATCACGCCCAACTCATAGTCGCTAGGAATGTTGAGATTGGCAATCAACTTTTCAGGATGATAGCCGCCCATTTGATGAATGTTTAAATCCAAAGCAGTTGCTTGAAGTGTAAGAAATGCATTCGCACTGCCCAAATCATATTTAGCAGAGGAATTTGGCTTTCCATTCAATGAAAAATTTTTTCGAGCCAAGCTCACCATCAACAGAGGCGCTTCCTTTGCCCATGGTTGATTGCTCTCATTGAGCGCATCATAAATTTTGTTCCAAAGTTCTGGCTGATCTTTGGTAGCGTAGATGTACGTCCACGGTTGGTCGTTCATGCTGGAAGGTGCCCATTTGGCCGCTTCAAAAAGTGACTTTATTTTTTCCGGTTCAATGGGCTTGCCGGCATACGCCCTTCTGCTCTTCCGGTTTTTGATAATATCTAAAACGGGTGATTCAAACTCGGTGGATGTTTCAAATGCTACAGTTTGCATGCTATTGTTTTGGTTGAAACACAATAACATTCCTATGACGGATTGGTTCAAATTATTTTGCCCACATTCATGTACCCTATGCTGTCAAAAATCCTAAAACAGCTTGGATCGGCCCTGTTAACGAAAGGAATGTGCTGCTCACCGGGATTTTGAATGGTAGCTAAGGCGTATTGCAAACAGGATAAACGCCAAATAAAAAAATGCACCACTAACTACCCGCCAAACCATTTTTTCTTTTGGAACATGCTTCACTGCTGCGAAGAGTAAACAACACCGATTACTACCGGAAATATTGATGCCATTGCGTACCCTAAGTCTCTTCTCTACCTACTATCTTTAGACTAATTCATCGGTACCTCCATCAACAACACCTCGGCATCGCTATCTGCCTTGATCAGAATTTTGTTAGTATCCCAAACTCCAAAGCCATCCCGCTTATTCAATTTTTGATCATCGATTGTTAGATTGCCTTCAAGAACAAAAGCATACACACCATTACCTTTTTGTTTTAAGGTATAGTCCGTGAAAAAATCTTTTTTCAAATTCCCCAAATGAAACCACGCATCTTGGTTGATCCACACGCCATCATCCGTTTTGGATGGACTCACAATTTGCTGTAGTTTGTTCACGCGATCTTCTGGATTAAATGTAATCTGATCGTAACGTGGAGTAATGTTCCGCTCTTTGGGGAGCACCCAAATCTGTAAAAAATTTACTTTCGAATCTTTGTTCTTGTTGTACTCGCTGTGATAGATA
>JBBQGV010000193.1:0-3248 GCA_038323375.1 Chitinophagales bacterium | reverse complement strand
TGACGCCGGATCGTCTGTCCCTATTTGGAGATGCGTTCCTAAAGGAAAAGTCGCATAAGCTTCAATGCCATAGTTGTTCTTTTCAAAAACAGATGACAACACTGTGATTCCGGAATCATACGCAATAATACCAGTACTGTTGAGTCCTGAAAATGTACATTTATCAAATAACAGGCCATTACAAGCCCAATTGGTGACGCCAAAATTAGCGGAACCATCTTCATCTATAAATTCGCAATCCACAAATGCACTAAAGTTGGTGTGATCAAATTTCATAAATGCGGCGCTGCGATGATTGTTGCGGAAATCAGTATTTTCTGCATATACGAATCCACCCCAATATTGATCCGAAGTTGGCCAGGGGATTCCTTCCGAACTGGTATATACTGCAAGGCGACCATATTCGATGATTGCATTGCGCAAAATAACGATGCCTGGCCCATTGGCATTCTGAATGTAAGCTTCGTTTCTCATAGCAAGTTCATGAGGAATAGCTGTGTTTCCAGCCACCAAAATAGCCCCCCATTGTCCATCCGCTTTACAGCGAGGCCACATGCTTTTGTTATGGGTGATCGTGCCTCCGTCCACAATCAAACGCGCTCCGCGTTCTACAATAATATTGGCTTTGTCAGGCAAACCGATTCGACAACGAATGGTGAGCTGAGCGCCGCTTTCGACAATGACATCTGTTGTCAATTTTTTGTTCACCTCCCAAGTAACCTGATTGCCTGCCGGTATTCTGATATCGTAGCTCTCATCCTTATTACAATAGTCTGTGATGACCGTTTTCCAGGTGTCCGAACATTGATTTTGTAAGCTACAGTTATTGCCTGACTCTAAAACAAAATGCATGCGGGCAAGCTGGCATTGGGTCAACGCGCTGCCATGAAAAGGGAAATATTTCATTAGATTTTTACTCGCTGGGTTATCTGTATCGCAACAATAATCTGTTGCAAAAGCATGATCTAAGCCAAAAGCATGCGCTAATTCATGGCCAAGATTTATTGCAGCAAGCACAGGAGCATCATCTATATTTGGGATAGGATTTTCAAGCGTATTGACGAAATAACTGTCAATCACCACAAATTTTTCATTTAATATGCCTATTCCTGAAGAAAATCCAGAGTCTCCATTCAACCAATCGGAATGTATAAGGAATACATGCATAGCATTATCTTTCTGTTCTGCTGGAATTAATGGGTTGTTTTGAACCAAGTCATAAAAAATCTGACAGGAAGATGCCTCGCCAGTAGTTACATCCCAATGGGTTGTATTTTGGTGGAACAAAATATTTTCTACGTAGAATCGAATCCGCGAATCTACAATGTTTGGCGTTGGACAGGCTACTGACTGTGGTGTCGTGGCTGGTATTTGCTGATAGTGAAGTTTCATCCGCTCAATCATAGCATTGATCCAGTATAACCCGGGGCCATTATTTTCAAAATTTCTTGGCCCTTGCAGGTCTCCGGCATCGCGTTGAACAACGTGAACTACAAGGCGAATAATCTTAACCGGGGTATGCTCGGGTACCAAAGGGCTGTATTGTTCGTAATTATTACACCCGCTGGCTGGAAGAGCCCTCATTCTATCAGCATCGCAACCACCAAGAATGCCCAAGCCGTCCGAACCAGGAGTTCCACAAGCTTGAATCTGAGCGGATAATGGATTGAAGATTACTATTTGGAAGGCAGTAAGGAAGAATACAAGCGTTAGTAATTTTCGATATACTTGTGGCCATTTTAGAATTAAATAAGGACTGTAAGGGGGGGGGCAAAACAATCTATTGCCTTGGTTGATTAGAAAGGTAGTCTGTTGAAATTTAAAACGGGTCATAATTTTGATATTTATTAAAGTTGTTAAATCGTATAGAGTGGTGTATAAACGACTATAAGTAAAAATGTTATTAGTAGTAAATTTATGAAAATAATTTCCATTTTGCGCAAAAAGGGTAGTTAAGATTTAGCAAGCAGCATACAAAAACAGTTCATTTTCTTATCTTGCTAACTTGAAAGGATCCTGGCAGATTAAAATGACAAAGGCTCCGATCTTACAAAACAAACACAAAAATGGATCAAGCACCGTTAATGCCGGGCGTGGAAGCGCCCATCTTACAGGAATTGAACATAGAAGCCATCGCGCCGGGAACGATTGCCCGGCTTTGGGTACAGGTTATTTCAGATGGATTGGGGCAGCCGGTTTGTATCCCGGTAATGATTGCAAAAGGGGCCAAACCGGGTAGAACTTTAGGTTTGACCGCCGCCCTGCACGGCAACGAACTCAATGGCATTCCCATCATTCAACGGTTGTTCCGACAGCTCGATCCGCTTCGGCTTTCCGGCACCGTAATTGGCATTCCGGTCGTGAATGCGCCGTCGTTTATTCAACAGGAACGCCTCTACTTAGATCGCCGGGATCTCAACCACCTCATGCCCGGGCGCCCCGACGGCAGTGCCAGCGAGACGTATGCATACCATGTCTTCAACAGTTTTGTTGGTCATTTGGACTACCTGATTGATTTGCATACGGCCAGTACGGGCAGGATCAACAGTTTTTACGTCCGTGCGGACATGGGCAACCCGGAAACACGGCAAGCGGCGCTGCTGCAAAACCCGCAGATCATTGTACACAATCCACCCTCCGACGGTACCCTCCGCGGGGCTGCTACAATGCGTGGAGTGCGCTCTATTACGCTGGAATTGGGCGATCCCAACGTTTTTCAAAAAAACCTGATCAGCGCAGGGCTGACCGGTATCCAAAACTTGATGGTCCATTTAGGTATGACAGAGGGCATCCTCGTTCCGCCTTTGCATCTGCCGGTTATCTGCCGAAAATCCTATTGGCTCTACGCCGATGAAGGAGGAATCCTCACGGTTCGCCCAAATCTGACCGAATTTTTGGAAAAAGGACAGCGGATTGCTTCTGTTCGCAATATTTTCGGCGACTTAGTGAAGACTTACGACGCGCCGGAAGCCGGCATTGTGATCGGGAAAAGCGTCAATCCGGTGAACCACAGCGGGGGGAGGATTTTGCATTTGGGCATGGTTTGAAGGAGACAGTCGGCAGTTGAGCAGTTGGCACTAAATACAATTGGCAGTTTCGGGTCAAGACGACTCAAAACTGCCAACTGAAGAATTGAAAAATTCAATATGATTTTCAGATTTTCAATTACATAGCAACCAGTCTGTTGCAACCAAAACCTGACTGCCAACTGCCAACTGAAAAACTGCCCACTGTTTTCGACTACTGTA
>JBBQGV010000192.1:0-3256 GCA_038323375.1 Chitinophagales bacterium | reverse complement strand
GAGCGTAGCCAAAGCTACGTGACCGACGAAGGCAATTGCGCCGACTGAAAGCAATTGCGGGAAGTCCGGTGGGAAACGCAAGTTCGGCGTAGCCAAAAGCCACCGCCCAAATCGGGAAGTTATTATTTCGGCGTTCCTTAGGTCGCCCCCCCCGCCTTGGTTAGAATCAAAATGCCTTGCCCGGAGAAAGCGACACCTAATTAATTTAGCGACACTATAGGCAAAAGTAAGATAAAATTTTGACATTTTTTGTACAAAAACAATTATTTTGTGACTCTTTAAAAATCAACACGATAAGGAAATCCTTTAATTTAAAGATTATTTATCCTATCAAAAAAAACAAAAAGAACCATTTTTGCAACATTTTCATCGTTCATTATACAAGTTTTTTAACTGCTTTTAAGCGGTAAACCATCGGTAATTTGCCATCTATGCCTTCAATCTGATCCTGGTTTCCCCCGATATTAACTGCGCGGTTGAAGCAGGGATAAGGCGAATATGCGACCCGGGCGTTCCAAAGTTGCTGGTTGATGTTGAGGTAAGACTCTATATTATTTTTTTTAGTGATGGCTCCAGAATGCCATAAAGCCCTTGTTTTGTTCCGCAAAGCAACAAAAAGCAAGCAATACCGTATAAAATTTGCAAAACATTGCGGATACAGCGTGCAAAATGTTGCATGGAAAAATAAAATAAAATACCTTGTGTATTCATGATATGAATTGCAGGAATACAAAACCACCAACCATGTTAAAAAAATCAATTGCTTTGAGTGCTTTCTTTTTTGCAGCCATCTTTTCCCTGCACGCACAATGGGAACAAGTCGGGATTGCCGCTTATTATGCAGACAAGCTGCATGGCAGGCCAACTTCAAGTGGCGAGATTTACGACAAAAAGGACCTGACTTGCGCACATGGCAGCCTGCCGGTAGGTTCTATCATTCGGGTTACGCGCGTTGACAATGGAGAATGGGTCAATGTCCGGGTCAATGACTGTTGCGTCTCCTGCGCGAAAGGCGATAAGGGGCATGTTGTAGACTTGTCGAGGGCTGCCGCCGAACGAATTACCATGATCAAAGACGGACAAACGAAAGTTAAAGTAGAATTAATGGTTCTCGGTGATGGAAAACCTTGCTGCGGCAAATCGGTACAAGCCAAAACGCCGGCTAACTATTCAGGAAAGACCGACAAACTCACGTCCAAAGGGGTAACACCAGCGCAAAAACAGCAGTCACCGGTTGGTCAGGGTACTTATAACGCAAGTGCGCTCAAGCCCATTGAAAAAGGGTTTGGCGTGCAGGTTGGCGCTTTTGGCGACATGGACAATGCCGAGCGCAGAATTGAGGAATTGGGCAGAAAAGGGTTCAAAAACCTGCTGATCAACATTGACAACAGCAAACCCAAAGCGCCATACCGGGTATTTATCGGGCCTTTTGAAACCCGCAACAGCGCCCAGATTTACGCGAACAGTCTGATGAAAAAATACAAAATCAAAGGCTTTATTCAGGAGATTTAGAGCCTCGGCAGCTCCGTGGAACTCCGTGTCTACTCCGTGAGCCTCCGTGTTATCTAATTTCACGGAGTTTCACGGAGTTCAATATTTTTTTTCAGCGAAGTGCGTTTGGTAATTAAAACAATCCTCTGATTTATGAAAAAGACCGGATTCCTTTTGTTGCTGGCCATCGCAGCCTGGCCTGCTTTTGCGCAGCAAAGTTTTGGCTGGGGCGTCAATTTATTCCCCAACATCAGCAACCGCCGCCTCATTGCCTATTCCACCATCACCGAGCAAATGATCCGCGACATTGAAAAGCGGGAGGCGTCCAAACCGTCTTACGCTGCCCACCTGTTTGCATCCTGGCGGGGTGAAAAAGTAGGCTTCCAGGTCGGTGCCGGTTTTGCAAATGCTGGCTACCGGACGGTGGAAGAAGCCATTCCGATCAATGACCCGGACTTTGCCAATGCCATCTCCAGACGCTTTGTTTTTCGAAACTACAACATAGAAATTCCAGCGTCGCTCAAGTTTTACCAGTCGCTCAGTGACAAAGATGATTTCAATTTTATGCTCGGAACCAACTTGAGCTATAACCTTGCCAACGACACCCTCACGGTTCTGTACAACGACGGAACGAGCAGCACCCGGAGCGTATCCGACGAATCGGATTTCCGGAAAATTAACTACGCTTTTACGACGGGATTGGGTTGGGAACACCGGTTCAGCCCGAAGTTTACGCTGATTCTGCAACCAACGTTTACCTTTTGGATAAAAGCCCTGTTCAAAGAAACGGAGTTCACAGAATTAAACCGGAACCTGTATAATTTTGGCGTGAGCGTGGGATTTCGGTTTGATCGGGAGTTGGAGTAGCGCCGTACCGCCGAACTCCGATTCGGCGGATGAAGACCTTGCTCAGAAAACCCCGAACAAGTTCCTTGCAAATCTGTGTCTCTTCTCTTCAAAAAAATATAGCTTAGCGCTTGAGAAAACGTCGGTGTTTTGGTTCCACGCCGAACAGAGTTCAGCGGTACAGTAACGCGAAAACCAGCAACAGAGAAATAACTACTTTTTAATAGGCAGTTTTAAAAACTCGATGTTTTCGTAAATGTCAGCTTCTGAAATGGAGCAGCCGAGCGATTTCAGGACAACTGTGCCCGTAGGCTCAGTGACGACGGTTTCCCGCCACAGGCCAGGCTCTTCACGATAACGAGTTTCTATTTCGCAGGTATCCTGTCGGATGAGGACGTACTCACGTATTTTTCATCCCGCTTAGCTTCCCAACGCACATACTCCAGCAGGGTCACGAACCGCTCTTTTTGTTTCAGGCGTAAGACCGGCTGGGTTTGCGATGCGACTTTTTCTTCAGGCATGGATGAGCTATTTTAGGGTATAAAGATAATCGGTTTTTGTAAACCAGAGCGGCTGAAGTGGGAAAAGATGCCTTCAAGCCTGACATTTAGCCCTTGAAGGGTTGCTTTCCGGCTGCACGCCGACAATCAATTCCTTTGCCTGAAGCCTGACATTTGCCGAAAATAGTTTCCTCCCTTTAGCATAAAAAGTTATAACTTAAGGCCGCAATAGTCTATTATTTCATTCCAAAACCTTACCACGATGAAAAATGCTTACCTTTTACACATTCAGAAATTGTTAGTTGACTTAGCAAAACGGGGGGATACACCTTGTTGTAACAATCGCTTTTTTGATTCCTTTTTGCGGTTTTAGCCAGCCACAGGCACCGCCGACGTTTCAGGGAACCATCGTTCCTATT
>JBBQGV010000191.1:0-3803 GCA_038323375.1 Chitinophagales bacterium | reverse complement strand
AATGCTTTGTTTTTCAACAAAAGGCTTTACTTTTGCGCTCCTTTTTAAGGGATTGCTCAGTTCTCGAATTTTTATTCGGCATATGACAGATAGATGTCAAATTACCTGCCAATATTTAAAAAAGAACTAAAATAATGGACTGCGGGCGTGGCGAAATTGGTAGACGTACCAGACTTAGGATCTGGCGCCGCGAGGCATGGGGGTTCGAGTCCCTCCGCCCGCACCCTCTCAAAAACCAGATATTACATGGCAAATGTTCGGCCGACACGAAAAAAAATGCAAGTACAAGATGAGATTTGACAAATTCACACAATTTGTCAAATCTTTTTTTTATTCGTTCCGGCGTACACAAAACAGAACAAAAAGAGAAGCAATCAGTTGTAACACCTTGATTTTCTTGGCTTTTTGCTCGTTTCTTGGTTTGCCTTTTACTTTTTTTAGTCAATAAATTAATACATCATATTATGGTTGTCCGCAAAGACTTAGACAACAGCTCTGCCATTGTAACGGTCACTGTTACACGCGAAGAATTGAAACCCAAACTCGATGCTGAATTAAAGCGTTTTCGCAAGCAGGCGCCTATGAAAGGATTCCGCCCGGGACAAGCGCCCATTGAATTTGTGAAAAAAATATATGGTGCCTCTATTTTCGGCGATGCGCTGAATGACCTGATGGCCACCAGATTATACGACTATTTGCGTGAAAGCAAACTTGACGTGCTCGGGCAGCCATTGCCTGCGCCTGATCAACAGCAGTTTTCTTTTAAAATCAGCAATCCTGATCCAGAATATTCCATCGATTACGAAGTGGGATTTGTGCCTGCTTTCGAAGTGAAAGGCCTGGACAAAAACGAGCAGTTTGAACGCCTTACCGTTTCCAACCTCCTTGAACTGGCGGCTGACGACCTCAACTACGCCCGCAAGCGTATGGGCCAGCGCAGCAATCCGGAAACGGATATTCAGGACAATGATATCGTGCGCATTGCTTCCCGCGAATTGGAGGGTGATCAACCGAAAGAAGGCGGATGGGAGACCACCATTACGATTCACCTGAAAAGTATGGCCGATGAGGCCCTGAGAAACGAATTGTTGTCGCTCAAAAAAGGTGATACGTTGCGTTTTAATGCCAGAAAAATAGAAAACCACGAAAAAGAAGCCATGTACCGCAAGTACATCATTAATCTCGAAGATGGAGATGACCGGGTAGTGGGCGATCTTTTTGAAGGTGTCATTGAGGAAGTGAGCCGCGTGGCTGATGCCGAACTGAATGAAGAATTTTACCAGGGCTATTTTGGCGGCGGTGTCACCAATGAACAGGAAGCGCTGGAACAAATCAAAAAAGGTATCCTGCAATTTTATGACGTGCGTTCCAATGCTTTGCTGATGCGCTCTTTCCAGGAACGCCTGATGGCCATCAACCAGGTGGAATTGCCCGATACCTTCCTGAAACGTTGGCTGAAAGCAACCAATGAGGCGAAACTTACGGAAGAACAATTAGAAAGAGAATATCCTGCCTTCACGGATAACCTCCGCTGGACCCTGCTGCGTGATAAAATCAAAGAGCAATTTAGCCTGGAAGTGACCGATGAAGACCTGTACCAGGAATATGCCAAACGTGTGCGCAATTATTTCCAGACAGATGTACCGGAAGAAGTGATGTCCAGCACGGTAGAAAGCCTGATGAAAAATGACAAGGACATCGAAAGCACCCGCCGCGATCTGGAAACAGATAAAATTTTCCTGGCAGTGCTCGCGCAGGTCAGTGTGAGCGACCGCGCAGTGCCTTCTGATGAATTCCATACCATACTGGATGAAGTTACCAAAAGAGCAGATGCGGAACAAAGCGAGGATGCTACGCTCCGTGCTACTGTGGAGGAAGTAGAATAACCAGTACGGAAAAGCAGGCCATACCATGGTCTTGTTTCTTTATAAACGGCCCCGGGCTTCACCTTCGCTGAACAAAGCGCGGTGGCTTCCGGGGCCTTTTTTTGTGCGTACCAATGGAACAACTCCGGCTGTACGCCATCTCGAAAAAAATGCCGCAGTTGGGTTGCCAACAGGATATTCCCTGTGCGGGAATGCGGACTATAGAAACGATTTATTTGTTATAAATTTCATTTATTCACCCGGCTTTCGGGCACTTTGTCGAGCTGGATTGTTAAAAACAGAAAAAACTTTTTAAGTAACTGATTTACAGCACTTTAAAAAGTGATTTTTCTTTGAGAAATTCTATAAAAAACGGTTTTTTTTTCGTATTTTTGCATACTTAAATCGCAATGAGCATTATACTGCTACAACAAAAAATTTAAGCGCGTGGAGATGCATTCTCCTTCAATTTTTATGAAAGACGAGAAAGATTTGGAACCACAAAAACATGGCAATGCTGCTGATTATGATGCCAGTAGTATCACCGCACTGGAAGGCCTGGAGGCCGTTCGCAAGCGCCCCGGGATGTATATTGGAAGTACGGACACCAAAGGTCTCCATCACTTAGTCTGGGAGGTTGTCGATAACTCTATTGACGAACATTTGGCAGGTCATTGCTCGAATATTGAAGTGACGATTCTGCCAGACAACAGTATTCGGGTAAAAGACAACGGCCGGGGTATCCCGACAGACATGCACATCAAACTGCAAAAAAGTGCATTGGAGGTCGTCATGACCGTCTTGCACGCAGGTGGTAAGTTCGACAAAGATTCCTACAAGGTATCCGGCGGTCTGCATGGTGTAGGGGTGTCCTGTGTGAATGCCCTGTCCATACATCTGCGCGCGGAGATTCACCGCGACGGGAAAGTATATGAGCAGGAATACAGCCAAGGCAAACCGCAATACAGTGTACGGGAAATCGGCACAACTAATGAACGGGGTACCATCATTCACTTCCTGCCTGATCCCTCTATTTTTGAAACTGCCGAATACAAATTTGATGTTCTGGCACACCGTCTGCGCGAGCTGTCTTTTTTGAACAAAGGGTTAACCCTGACCCTCACCGATGAAAGAGAGAAAGACGAAAACGGCTTCAAATACGAAGAGTTTTATTCGGAAGGCGGTTTGCAGGAGTTTGTGTTGTGGATTGATGAGGCCAAAACCAAACTCATCGAAAAGCCCATTTATATCACCGCCAACGAAGAAGGCGTGGACGTAGAAGTGGCGATGATGTACAACACTTCGTATTCCGAGAATTTGATCTCCTTCGTCAATAATATCAGTACCCGCGACGGGGGTACTCACGTGAGCGGTTTCCGCCGCGCACTTACCCGCGAGTTCAAAAAATACGGCGAAGACGGTGGTTTTTTCAAAAAAATCACTTTCCCGATTTCCGGGGAGGACTTTATGGAAGGTCTTACCGCGATTATTTCGGTAAAGGTGCCGGAACCACAATTTAAAGGACAAACCAAAGGCGAACTCGGCAACTCTGAAGTGACCGGTATTGTATCGCGCTGTGTTGGTGATGCCCTGAAAGTATTCCTGGAAGAAAATCCGAACCACGCGCGCCGCATCATCGATAAAGTGGTGCTGGCCGCCACTGCCCGTAATGCAGCCCGTAAGGCTCGTGAAATGGTGCAGCGCAAAGGTGTGCTTACTGGTAGCGGATTACCGGGGAAACTCGCCGACTGCGCCAGCCGGAACCCAGCCGAAAGCGAGGTTTTTCTGGTGGAAGGGGACTCGGCAGGTGGTACGGCCAAACAGGGCCGCGACCGTCATACGCAGGCTATCCTGCCGCTTCGCGGTAAGATCTTGAACGTAGAAAAAGCCCTCGAACATAAAATTTATGAAAACGAGGAGATCAAGAATATTTTTACC
>JBBQGV010000190.1:0-3975 GCA_038323375.1 Chitinophagales bacterium | reverse complement strand
CGGAAATGTCGTAGCCATCGTCTTTCAGCGGCGAAGGGTAGAACGGCATGAGCGACAGGCAGTTCACGCCCAAGTCTTCCAAATAATCCAATTTCTGAATCAGACCTTCAATATCGCCGATGCCATTTCCGCTGCTGTCGTAGAAAGAGCGAATGTGGAGCGCGTAGAAGATGCCATCTTTGTACCAATAAGGTTGGTTCTGCGTTTTGTCAGCCATGAATGCACGGTTTTTTCGTGCGAAAAAAGTACAGCTTTTCGCAAAAAAAAAAGAATCTTTTTTTTTCTGCGCGTTTACTGCCATGAATTCGTCAGATTTGAGGTTTGCCAAAATCTTCTTTCTACTTGCGGTTGGGTTTGAAATCGCAATTGGTGTTTTCATATTTTTGCATGACAAAAACAGAAACCCATTAAATGATGCAAAGTAAAGCGATAAGCACTGAGACTACACCTAAACGGGTATGTTTCCTGTTCTTTTTCCTTTTTTGTAACTTGTTATCCGCTCAAGATGCTCCCGTCTTTTCAGGTTCAGGCAGCCAAACCGGGATGCCCTTCATCCGCAACTATTCTCCCAATGAATACGGCGGCCACAACCAGAATTGGGGCATTGTACAAGATCAGCGCGGGGTAATTTATTTTGGCAACAGCCACGGTCTGATGGAATACGATGGGGTCTTCTGGCACCTCACACAAATCCCCAATGCCAAAATTGCCCGCTCTTTGGCCATCGGCGTAGAGGGTCGCATTTTTGTAGGAGGATATGGCGAATTCGGATACATGGCCTCCAATGCTGCACACCAATTGCAGTTTGTTTCGCTATTGCCGCAGCTCGAAGAACGCCATCGCGACTTCACGGATGTGTGGCAAACACTGAGTACGCCGGAAGGCATTTATTTCATCACGAACAAATACATTTTTCGCTGGCACGGCGAACGCATGCGCGTATGGGAGACTCGCACAGCTTTCAATTCCGGTTTTTGGGTCAACAACCAGTTTTATGTCCACCAAAAAGAAACGGGTCTGATGCAAATTGTTGGCGACACGCTTCGTTCGGTGCCCTTGGGAGAAAAATTGGCCGATGAGCGCACCAAGGCCATGCTTCCTTTTAACCACCAGGGACAAAAACGCATCCTGATCGCCACGCATAGCAATGGATTATTTTTGTACGATGGCGCTTCCATCGTGCGTTTTGAAACGGAAGTTGACGAACTGCTTCGCCGTGCTCAGGTTTTTTGTGCCATTGGCCTGTCCAATGGGCAATTTGCCTTAGGTACGATGCAGCGCGGGATTGTAATCATAGACGCGACGGGGAAACTCCGGAACCACCTTGAAGAAGCCAGGGGATTGCAAGACGATGCCGTGTTGTCCTTATACGAAGACCGCCAGCATGCACTCTGGGCTGGCATGCAGGTTGGCATTGCACGGATAGAAACCGGCAGCCCCCTGAGTTATTTTGACGAACAGACAGGCATCCGGGGTAGCATTTGGGAAATGTTGCGCCACGAGGGGCGACTTTATTTTGCCAGCATCATGGGTCTGTTTTACTTAGATGAAACCACGGGAGCCTTCAGGCAGGTAACGGACGTATCTTCTCAGTGCTGGGCGCTTCTTCCTTTTGGTAAATCTTTATTAGTGGGGGCTTTTGACGGGGTTTTTGAAATCAAAAACGGACAGGCTCGGCGCATCTCCAATAATTTTACTTTTTCGCTGCATCGCTCGCAACAGGACTCGAATCGGGTGTTTGCCGGACTGCGCGAAGGCGTAAAATCATTTTACTCCGAGGATGGCCAATGGCGCGACGAAGGCTACCTAGAAGGAATAGATCAGGAGATTCGCCATGTTTATGAAACTCCGGGCGGAAAGCTCTGGCTCATTGATTATTTCAGCGGCTTGATCCGGGTAGATTTTTCCGGGGGCTACACCCGCCAACCTGCAACCACGCGGTACGATCACCGGCACGGCCTCCCGCCTGCCGATCGGGTCGTCGCTTTTCCAACCGACCGGGGGCTGCGCTTCGCCACCTTAAAAGGCATCCTGGCTTTTGATGAAGCCTCGCAGCGTTTTTATCGGGATTCTACCTTAATACAGGGGCTTTCTAACCCGACGATTCCTTTGTTTGCAGCCGCTCGTGGCCAAAACGGAAACCTGTGGTTGGTGTCTGACGACAGCAAACAATCGGGTGTGGCACGACGCCAGGCCGAAGGCACGTATAACTGGGATCAAACCCCTTTTTTGCGCATCGCCAAAATGCAGGGTTTCAGCGTTTATCCTGACCCTTTATTACAGCAGGTGACCTGGATCGGAGGCACCGACAGGATGGTGCGCTACGATGGCAGCGTGCCTTCCAAACACGCAGTGGACTTCCCTACCCTGGTGCGCGAGGTCGTTGCCAACGGGGACTCTGTCCTTTATGCCGGCGCGGAGACCCGCCCCGATTACCAGCTTAAGTTGGCCTATGCCTATAATTCCCTCCGCTTCCGATATGCCGCGCCCAGCTTCGATGATGAATCGAAAAACGAATACCAGTATCTGCTGGAAGATTACGATAAGGGTTGGTCGAACTGGAACACCGAAACCTACAAAGATTACACCAACCTGCCGCCGGGCAAGTACCGCTTTTTAGTGCGTGCGCGCAATATCTATGGACATATTGGGGCAACAGCGGTTTGCAACCTACATATTTTGCCGCCTTTCTACCGCACCTGGTGGGCTTATTTTTTATATCTGATGTTCATGGCAGGAGCAGGATTCAAGTTATGGCAATTGATCCTGCAACGCATCCGACAGAAGCAGCTTCAGGAAATGAAGCAATTAGAATTCAATAAGCTCAAAGAGTTAGACGAGTTGAAATCCCGCTTTTTTGCCAACATTACCCACGAATTCCGCACACCGCTGACTCTGCTGATCGGGCCGGCAGAAAACACCCTGAACCGTTTGCCCGATATCAGCGCTGACGATCTCCGGGGCGTTCTGCTCAACGTGCAGCGCAATGGCTATCGCTTGCTGAACCTCGTGAATCAACTGCTTGACCTGTCGCGGCTCGAAGCGGGCAAACTGCGGCTCGCCCCAGTCAATGGTGACTTCGTGGCTTTTCTGCGCTATCAGGTTGAATCCTGCCATTCTTATGCTGAAACCCGCCGGATACAAATGCGATTCGAGCCTGAAATACCTGAATTGTACATGGCGTTCGACTCCGAAAAAATTCAAACTATTGTAGCCAATCTGCTGTCCAATGCCCTCCAATTTACGCCGGAAGGCGGTCGTATTGATTTGCGGATAACGACAGACAATTTACAATTGGGCAGCAAGGGGAAAGAAACAGAAAATCGTTCCCAGTCCGGGTCAGGATCAATTACCATTCAAATCAGCGATACCGGCAGCGGTATTCCTACGGAAGAATTAGACCGGATATTCGACCGTTTTTACCAGGTGGACAATTCGTTAACCCGACAGGGAGAAGGAACCGGTATCGGCCTGGCATTGGTGCAGGAATTGGTCAAACTCATGCAGGGGTCGGTGGCCGTGGAAAGCGCGGTGGGGGTGGGTACAACCTTTAAAATCACCTTGCCCTACACACCGCCACAGCAGCAGTTACAAGCGCTCACCCCTGCATCGGCCTACAGGAAAAATCCCATTGTGCCTTTGTTGGTGCCCACTCCAGGCCCCGAGGGGGTTGCAGACGGGAACGGGGGGAATTCATCCTTACCCCACTTGCTGATCATCGAAGACAACCCCGATGTAGTCGCTTACCTTAAAACCTGTCTCGAAGGTTCGTATCAATTGGAGGTGGCTTACAACGGAAAAGACGGCATCGAAAAAGCACTCGCCAGCATCCCTGATCTTATCCTCAGCGACGTGATGATGCCCAAAAAAGACGGCTATGAAGTGTGTAATACCTTGAAAAATGACGAACGAACGAGCCACATTCCCATCATCCTGCTCACGGCAAAAGCGGACAACGCTTCAAAAATCGCGGGG
>JBBQGV010000189.1:0-4005 GCA_038323375.1 Chitinophagales bacterium | reverse complement strand
GTGCCCATTGTGGAGGCGATGGCGGCGCTGGTGGTGGCAGATCATTTGTTGCGGGGGCGGGGGGCGAGGGTGTGACCATCCTGCACTAAGGCGGTTGACAGCGCATCTAAGTTTTTCCGACCTTTACAGCTACTAACATTCCATTGTTCAGACTGTAAGGATTAGGATAATAGATGATAAAAGGATAATTCTCAAATGAAGCGATCAAGTCTTTTACTAAACCATTGTGCCATTCAATAATAAATAAGTCAACTTTTTTAATCATATTGCTATCTACTAAACGCTGTATTATCTCATATTCAGAACCTTCACAGTCTATTTTGACAACAATCGGAGTGTCAAGATGTTGATCAATTATTTTTTGTAACTGATGCGTAATATCCTCTAAATAAAAATCAATTACCTGATGGTCTTTACCTGATTTTATCATTTCCTGGGTGATTCCCATTAATCCTGCACTTCCTTTCCAAGCATAGACATAATCAACTGGAAGTGTTTTTTGAGCATTACCTAACCCGATATTATGGCCTTGAATTTTTTCCTTTATCGCAGGGTTTAAGGCTATATTTCTTAAGGCTTGCTCATAGGTAGGCAAAGCGGGTTCAAAGGCATAAACTTTTAAGACTTGGGGGAGTGATGCAAAAAATAATGATGCAAATCCAACATGCATTCCAATATCTATGACAATGCACTTGAAAGGCAAATAAATATTGTATTGACGAGTGTAATAAATTTCATGCAAAATATAAATATCTTCTGTCGTTTGAATAAAAAAAGTCAAGTCATCAACCTTGGCCATCAGGTTTTTATCCTCATCTATAAAAAGCTTGAAATCCGTTTTTTCAATCAGGTCTAAGAGCAAGTGAGCGCACTGAAATAATATTTTTTTATGAATAGTAATTGTTTGCTTGTTTATTGATTTCGCCAGTTTATATCGACTATACAAATATAATTTAAACCCATGTAAAAGTTTTTTAAACAAACTATTCATTTCTTTTAAACTTTAATTTTTCTTAGCGCTTGTTCGGATTGGAATTTCTCGAACAAGCTCTCAATATAATTTAGATATTAGATCGTCAAATTTAGTGTATAGAAGCGTACATGAATAGCCGTTTTGCGGCATTCCTTAACTACTTTGAACGACCCGAACTATTTTAGAAACAGGGCTTTTGATCCCAAATTTCTTCCGAATTTCTTCAAGCAGTTGTTCTCTTATTTCCGGGTTTTCCAGAAATTTTTGATGCAGATTCGTCCTGATGAGGCGCATCATTTCAACAGCATCAAATTCTTTAGCATCTTTATTCATTATCCTCTGGTTTTAAAATTTCCCTTGGGCTTCTGATTTCCAAAATTACGTCTATTTCACCAGTTTCTCCAGTACCCGACTCATCGTCTCCTCCGAAGCTTCCCCACCTTGCTTGTACAAAATCTTTTTATCTGCATCTAACAAAAACAGGCGAGGATAGCCACTGACGTTGAACAAAGACGTAAACCGCGAGCGGCGCAACGGGTCGGCCACGTGCATCCATTCGGCGGGCAGGGCGTGGCGCTCTACAAATTCCCAGCACTTGGGCAGGGTTGCTTCGCTGCTGTTGCCGCAGACCGATAGTACTTTCAGACCCTTCGGCTGGAATTTTTCGTACACTTTTTTGACTACCGGCATTTCTTTATTGCAATGCGAGCAATCGTAGCGCCAGAAAGCAACGAGGGTGTATGGCGACTCAATGTCGTATAAAACCACTTCTTTGTTGTCCTTGTCGTAAAGCGTCAAATTGGGGGCTTTTTTACCAACAAAAAGCGGTTCCATGCGAGTTGCATCCGTCTTGTATTTTCCAAGGTCGCTCTCCGATATCCAGCTTGCTTTGCCCGTATCCACATATTTCCGAACAAAATACACGAAGACCTCATCGGTGCGGTAGCGGCTCATGCGGCTCAGCGAATTCATCAGGTAGCGGAAATAATATTGGTAAGCCTCCCGGTTAGGCTCAAGTTTTTTGAACACGGTTTCCAGTAGCAGGATCATGCTGTCGGGGTTTGGCGGCGGGAGTTTAGTGACGTAAAAATCCGTGCGGTCGAGCCAAAGCGGTTGGCGCAGGAAATCGCCGGAGGTTAAGTCCATGCGGTCAAAAAAATGCTGTTTTTGCCATTGGAAATGCGTATTGGCTTCTACTTCAAGGCTCGCGTATGGCGCTGTGGCCGGGGGCGGCAGGAGGAACAAGGTCTGTTCCACCAATTTTGCGGTCAGGCTGCCGGGATACTGCCGGGTGAAGGACGATTGGTACTGATTCAGCGCCGTTTCAGCGATCATCTTCGATTTAAACGTATTCCCGTCTAAGTTTTCCTTCCACTTGTCGGTGGTCGAATCTAAGCGGTCGGTCATTTCCTGGTAGTTCCGGAGGTATTCGTACAGGATTTCATTTTCTTTGGAGTCGGTAAACGCGATCGTGTTGAACAACTGGGCGTAATCGGCCTTAACGGCAAATTTGCGCTGCCCGTCCGCTATCCAGCAGGGCGTATGCTGGTAGGTCGCCCCGGCGTTTCGCTTCATAATTAAGGCATACATGCCTTGTGGAAGGGAAGCGCCGCTTTTCAACAGGAAATTTCCGTCGGGTTGTCGCAAGGCGAAAAATTCCGGCTCCGCGCGCTTGCCAACCGTATGGCCAAACCAGAGGGTGTCGTGGGGGTAGCCAGTGAGGTTGACGAGGACTTCGCATCCTGTCTGAGCCTGGAGCGCAGCAGCGGATAATTGCAGGCAAAAGAAGCCGGTCAATATATTTTTCATAACCAAACCAGATCGCTTTGTCTGTGGGACAAAATAAGATTTTTTAAGTACCATCTGCGGAGGCACAAAGCAGTTAACCTCTCAAAAAACTGGTTCCGAATTACAAAATTTGAGCGATCCTTCCTCCCGGAGGTGACACCTTTTGGAAAGGTGTTACCTCTTCACGAAGCAATAGCTAATTCGGGAACAAGGGCGTTTCAAAAGGTTTCATCGGGTTTTGGGTCTTCGAGAAAGGTAACACCTTTTTGGAAAGGTGTTACCTTGGGGTTGCCCCGCCTCATTTTTTCGGAAATTACCGCTGAATCACCCAGCGACCAGCAGCACTCACCGATTCCCCAATCAGGCGGTAAGCGTAAACGCCGTTGGGCAGGTTTGTGGCATTCAGCGCCACTTCGTTGCCGGTAATTTTTTCGTATTGTCCGACAACGCGCCCGTTTGCGTCAAGTAGCAGGAGTTGGAAGCTTTGCCGGTTTGGGTTGTCGAAACGCAGCAGTGCATTGCCCGAGCTCGGGTTCGGCTGGATTTGAACGGCCAACTGGTTTTGCGGCTCAAAAGTCGTCACAATGGGCGCAGCTACACAGTCTCCTTCCACAAAAGCAAAAGCCTGCTCCTGGTTGCTGTTCACCGCCGAGATCACTTGTTTGATGCAAATCGTATCGGCAGTGATTTCAAACAAACGAATGCGGCAAAGCGGTTGCACGTCGCCCGACTTGTTGATCATTGAATCCTGGTAAGAAATGCCGATCACCATGGCATCCGCGATGTTTGCATGCGGCGCAATCGGGTAAACGGCAGGATCCACTAAGTTTTCCACGGCCATGATCATCGCGCCTTCCAATTGGAATTGGTAAGCGTTGATGCGCGACTGCGGGTTGCGAATGCCGATGTCTATATAGCCTTCTTCAAAATCTGCCGCAATGATGCTGAGCGCCACCGTGTCGTTAGGATTGGTAATGCCAAAAGGGAAATTGCAATGGTTGTGTGCGCCGGTTCCCTGGTGTAAATGCCCCGTGCCATAGTTGATGCAACTGGCCAGCAACGACGCGTCAAAAACGGTAATGTCGCCATCGCCGTTGAGGTCGTTACAGGGTGCCGCTTCGATGTCGTCGGCCAGGATGGCTTCTACGTAGGCCACTGCGTCGTTGATTTCCTGTATGCCGTTGGCATCGAGGTCGCCAATCTGTGCCGTGCCGTTGCAGTCGCCGTTGCAATCCGGGCGGGCG
>JBBQGV010000188.1:0-4016 GCA_038323375.1 Chitinophagales bacterium | reverse complement strand
CATCCCCCAACTGCTCCTTCAACTGCGAGAAGATATCCAAATCTCCGAGCGTTGACTTTTCGATAGAGGTTTGCTGTTTTTTCACAGCGGTACGTGTTTGCACGCGTTCGTCGTCTTTTTCGCGTTTCACCGACTCGTCAGCTTCGCGGCGGATGTCTTCAATATAGCGCAGGTGAGAAACGAGGATGCGTTTGTCGTCGCGGTTAAATTCGATGACTTTTACCGTCAGTACTTCTTCCACTTCGGCCATACTGCCGTCTTCCTTGCGGATGTGTTTAGCCGGAGCAAATGCTTCCAAGCCATACGGCAACTGTACGATGGCACCCCGGTCGTCGCGGCGCAGCACGGTCGCTTCGTGGTAAGAACCTACGGGGAAGACATTTTCAAACGTATCCCACGGGTTTTCTTCGATGTGCTTGTGGCTTAGCGACAACTTGCGGTTGTCTTTGTCAATGTCCATCACCACCACTTCGATTTTGGTGCCCACTTTCGTAAACTCTGAAGCGTGTTGGTAGCGCTTGGTCCAGGACAGGTCGGAGATGTGAATCATGCCGCCGATGCCTTCTGAAAGCTCGACAAATACGCCCCACTGCGTGGTATTTTTCACCTCGCCGGTCAGGCGGGTGCCAATCGGGAAGCGCTGTTCGATTTCGCCCCACGGGTCTTGTGCCAATTGCTTGATGCTGAGCGACATTTTGCGGTCGTCGCGGTCAATTGTCACCACTTTCGCTTCGTACATCTGACCCAGCTTGAAGTATTCGCGGGCATTGACCGGCTGATTGCTCCAGGTCACTTCCGAAACGTGGATCAGGCCTTCTACGCCCGGTTCAATTTCGAGGAATGCGCCGTAATCTTCAATGTTGACGATTTTACCTTTAACCACAGCACCTTCCTGGATCTCGGCGTTGAGCACTTCCCATGGATGCGGTTGCAGTTGTTTGAGACCCAGCGAAATTCGCTTCTTATTTTCGTCGAAGTCGAGTACCACCACGTTGATCTTCTGGTTGAGCGCCAGGACGTCGCGCGGATCGGAAATCCGACCCCAGGAAATATCCGTGATGTAGAGCAGGCCATCTACGCCGCCCAAATCGAGGAATGCGCCGAAATCGGTGATGTTTTTGACCACCCCTTCCAGTACCTGTCCTTTTTCCAGACCGGCAATGATGGCTTCGCGCTGTTCTGCCAGATCGCTTTCAATGAGTGCTTTGTGCGATACAACGGCGTTTTTGATGGTTTCGTTGATCTTGACGACCTTGAATTCCATCGTTTTACCCACGTATGCATCGTAATCAATGATCGGCTTAATGTCAATCTGAGAGCCGGGCAGGAAGGTTTCCAAACCGGAAGCGTCCACGATGAGACCGCCTTTCGTTTTGCTCACCACCGTACCGCGGATAACGGTTCCATTCTGATAGGAATCCACGATGTTTTCCCAGGCGCGCAGCAGTTTGGCTTTGCGACGCGACAGCACCAACTGGCCCCGCGAGTCTTCCTGCTGCTCTACATAAACTTCCACCCGGTCGCCGATCGTCAGTTCCGGCATGTCGCGGAATTCAGACAGGGCAATCAAACCATCTGATTTGTAGCCAATGTCGAGTACGATATCGCCGCTGTTGATTGAAGTGACCCGTCCGGATACGATTTCGTTCTCCAGCACGGCTGTCAGCGTAGCGTCGTATTGTTCTTGTAGTCTTTGCTTTTCTTCTGCCGGGTAGGTGCGCCCGCGCTTGTTCGTAATGGCCCAGTCGAAGTCGTCGTGGGGCGTATCATTAGATACCAACGGTTCGAGCGGAAGCTCCAATTCTTCTTCCTCTTCTTCTACGACCGGATCTTCGGTCGTATCCACCGCAGCGATGCTTCTAACCACCGCCGGGGCTTCGGCAACCAATACTTCGGCTGCGACAATTGCTTCGATTTCCTCCTCTGCGGGAGCGTCTAAGATTTCCGGCGTTTCTTCTTCCGGATCCAGATCAAGATTTTTTTCGTCCAGCATTGACAGAATGCTTTTAAAAAGGTGAATAAATAAGGTTCAAAACTTCCATACCTGTGTTTGTATCACTACCTCATGGGTTTGGAGGCGCAAAGGTAATTTTTTCTTCTGGATATTTTCAAAAAATGAATTTTTGCTACATTAGACCTATATGAAATTGCAAGACAAGAGAAAATTTGTACTTTTGGAGTTAAGGAAAAATTACAAATAAATACCAGACATGACAGCAGAACAAAGACCATGGCTTAAGAATTATCCAAAAGGTGTACCTGCCAATATAGATGCCGATGCTTATCCGAATCTGGTGAGCATGCTCCAGGAATCCTTCAGCAGGTACAGCGAAAAACCGGCGTTTTCCTGCATGGGTAAAACGATTACTTTCAGTCAGTTAGACCGACTTTCTGCGCAATTTGGCGCTTATCTGTTGTCGCGCGGATTAGAGCCGGGCGATCGGGTGGCGCTGATGATGCCCAATTTGCTGCAATACCCCATCGCTTTGTTCGGGGCGCTGCGCGCCGGACTGATTGTGGTGAACACCAATCCGCTCTATACGCCGCGCGAAATGTTGCACCAGTTCAACGATTCCGGTGCCAAAGCCATCGTGATTGTAGAAAATTTTGCCGCCAACCTTCAAAAAATCCTGCCCGAAACGCAGATCAAAACCATTATTGTGACCAGCATTGGCGAATTGCTGGGGTTTCCAAAGGGCGCTATTGTGAATTTAGTGGTGCGCAAGATCAAAAAGATGGTGCCGGCGTTCAACATTCCCAATACTTCCAGCTTTTCAGAAGCATTGGCCCAGGGTAAAAAATTCACCCTGCCCCCTGCTTCCAGCGGTCCCGACGATACGATTCTGCTGCAATACACCGGCGGCACCACCGGCGTATCGAAGGGTGCCATGCTGACCAACCGGAATCTCATTTCCAATATGCTGCAAATGCGAGCCTGGGCCGCGCCCCTGCTGAAAGAAGGCGAAGAAGTGATGCTGTGCCCGTTACCGCTCTACCATATTTTTGCATTTACGGTCAACTGCCTGTTCGGCATCAGCATGGGTGGGCTTAACGTGTTGGTTACCAATGCACGGGATATTCCTTCCATCATCAAAGCGATGAAAGATTTCCCGATTTCTGTGGTGACCGGGCTGAACACCTTATTTAATGCCATGCTGAATAACAAGGACTTTGCTGCCCTCGATTTTAAACCTTTGCGCATCACCCTGGGTGGCGGTATGGCGGTGCAGCGCCCTGTTGCCGAACGTTGGCAACAGGTCACCGGATGTTTTTTAGCGGAAGGTTTCGGCATGACCGAATCTTCACCGGTAGCGACCGCGAATCCATTTGACGGCACGGGTCGCCTCGGCACCATTGGCATTCCGATTCCGTCCACCGACCTGCGCATTGTAAGTGAGGAAGGTAACATTTGCGCTTTTGGCGAAATTGGCGAAATCCAGGTCAAAGGCCCGCAAGTGATGAAGGGCTACTACAACCGCCCCGATGCCACTGCGGAAACCGTTGTAGACGGCTGGCTCTGCACGGGCGATATCGGCATTATGGAAGAAGACGGCTTTGTCCGCATCGTGGATCGCAAAAAAGACATGATCTTAGTTTCCGGATTCAATGTCTACCCGAATGAGATAGAAGAAGTCGTTGCTTCCCACCCAAAGGTACTGGAAGCAGCGGCCGTGGGCGTTGCCGATGAAAAATCGGGTGAGGTAGTGAAAATTTTTGTAGTAAAAAAAGACGCTTCCCTCAGCGAAAGCGAGCTCCTCGCCTTCTGTAAAGAGAACCTGACGGCTTATAAATTGCCCAAGCACATTGAATTCCGCAAAGATTTGCCCAAAACCAATGTGGGGAAAATTTTGAGGCGGGAGTTAAGAGACACTAAATAGTGTCTGTCTTTATAGTCCGATAACTGCGTTGTATTTTGCCCCAAAACTGGTCATTTACGCGAGTAAACTCCCATTTTTGGGGCAAAACACGCCTTGTTCTCGAACGCTAAAGAACAGACACGGGACTAAATGGACAGA
>JBBQGV010000187.1:0-4163 GCA_038323375.1 Chitinophagales bacterium | reverse complement strand
ACAAATGAATTGGAGCTTCGTTTCACTCCGCAGTTATCTGGCTGGGTGCAGGTGCGCATATTCGATGCACAGGGGCGGTTGGTGGAGGATATTCAAAAAGAATTGACCGGTACTTCAGTATCGTTGCCTGTAACAGGCTGGCCGGCGGGTTTGTATGTGTTGCAATTTATGAAAGATGGCGCGGTATTGGGCGCGGAAAAGTTTGTAAAACAATAGGTGGTTTTAAAATCTTTTGCTTCTTTTCTTCCATATCTAAGGTAACGCCCGGCTACTTCCTTCGTTAATCTTTTCCTAATCCCCGTTACCTTGCAACAGCACAGCGGTCTGAACGTTGTATCTGTACAAAGCAAATTCTGTTTGACATTAACAAAAATAGTGTTCAACTTCGCAGCCAGTATCACAACGTTCAAGACATGAAAAACATCCTCATTGCAATTGCTCTCTTGTTGACCGCCGCAGGCCTGAAGGCTCAAAATGCCGGACACACCATCATTGACGGGCAGGTTTTTCCGTTTATGTTAGATGGTTGCGGCGATACGGTCATTCTCGCTACCCTGGAAGATGTTTCCATCTCTTCGCCCCGGCAATTTGCCAATGACGAGGAGTATAAAAAATACCGCAAATACCGCAAATTTGCCGCCGAGGTCTATCCTTATGCCGTGGAAGCGGTCAAAGTGTTCCGCGAAATCGAATATTACACGGACGACATGCGCAAGCGGGAGCGCAAACAATACATGAAAGAACTGCAAGATGACCTCAAAGAGCGCTTTGAAGATCCGTTGAAAAACCTTTCCAAAACGCGCGGTCTGATCCTCATTAAAATGGTTGAACGGGAACTTCAAATCCCAACCTACACCCTGATTAAGGAACTAAAAGGCGGCTTCACAGCGACTTATTGGAGTACGATGGGGCGCTTTTACGGCTACCACCTGCGGGATGGTTACAAACCCGGCGAAGATCCGATTATGGATATGGTGCTCGATGATTTTAATGTTTCTTATCAGGTGAGTAAATAAATGAGTAAGAGAAATAAGCTGCTGAAATTTGCCGAGCTGCTCACCCTTCCCAATGTGTACGAAAATTTTGACCCGAAACTCCCGGAGTTGGCAGGACTGAATGGCCAGCCAGCCGATATGAAAGGGCATTGGGCATCCGCGCATTTTGGAAACACAAACCCTATTACCCTCGAATTAGCCTGCGGGCGCGGGGAGTATTCCCTCGACCTGGCTCGACGCTACCCAAGCCGCAACTTCATCGGTGTTGACGTCAAAGGTGCCCGCATCTGGAAAGGCGCAAAAATCGCCCTCGGAGAAAACCTCCACCACATCGCTTTCCTGCGTACCCGCATCGAACAAATCGCCCTGTTTTTTGCCCCCGAAGAGATTGACGAAATCTGGATTACCTTTCCCGATCCTTTTCTCGAAAACAGCAAAATCAACCGCCGCCTCACTGCGCCCAATTTTTTGGCCGAATACCGGAAAATCCTGAAGCCGGGCGGGTTGATCCACCTCAAAACGGATTCGCCGGAGTTGTACGAATTCACCCTGGATACCTTAACGGCCGAGCCAAACGTCAAGTTGCGCTACCACAACGACGACATCTATGCCCAACCGTTAGTTTTGCCCGAATTGGAAACCAAAACCTTTTACGAGCGCATCCATTTGTCGGAGCGGAAAACAATTAAGTATGTGCAGTTTGGATTGTAGCGCGAATATAACGCAGCTATCGGACTATAAAAACAGACACAAATTAGTGTCTGTCCATTTAGTCCCATGTCTGTTCTTTAGAGTTCGAGAGCAAGGCATATTCGACCCCAAAAACGGGAGTTTACTTGCGTAAATGACCGTTTTTGGGGTCGAATATAACGCAGCTATCGGACTATAAAAAACAGACACAAATCACCGTACCAACGTCACATCCCCATGCTGAATCACCTCCTGCACCTGCCCGCAATACTGCACCACCGCCCTGAAACGCCACGCATACACCCCCGGAAGCATTGGCCGGTTGCGGAAATCGCCGTTCCATCGGGCATCAGGGCTTTCACTGCGCATCAGCAAATTGCCCCAGCGGTCAAAAACATAAAATTCAAAGGATTCTACTAAAGCTTCGTCGTTGATAAAAGCCCGGAATTCGTCGTTGATGCCGTCGGAATTGGGCGAAAAAGCATTGGGCACGTAGAACAAAGCGCGGTCGCCAATGGCTTCATACGCCGCAGTCGCCGATAAGGTCAGGGATTCGCAGCCATTGGAGACGGTTACGGCATACGTTCCCGGTGTGGTTACCGTCAATACGGGATCGCTCGATCCGCCCTGCCACTGGTAGCTCAAAGGCGAATCGTCGCCCGAAACCACCTGGACGTTTACCGTTGCGGGCTGCGTGGCATCGCACGACAATTCCGCATTTTCCGTTGTGGCGGCCAGCGGTTCGAGGGCGGTCAGCGTCACCTCGGTTGCTGCCGTGCAGCCATTTCCATCCGTGATCTGCAGAAGGTAGTCGCCCGCAGCAATATTCACAAAAAAGGGCGAAAGCTGCGCCGGTTCATCGTTAATGGAATAGGCATAAGAGCCGCCGCCGTTTACGTTGACGAAAGTAATTTTACCATCGGGAATATTCGGACAACCCGGTGCCAAAAGCTGATCGAAACTGACTTCTGGCAGAGCCACCACCGTCACCATCACAACCGAATCGCAACCATTGCTTGCCGCAAAGGTGAAGCTCTGTTGCGCACCCGGCACCAGCGCCGTGTTGTTGTAAGTCACCGTGCTGCCCGTGCAGGCGCTCAATTGCAGCGACGAGGTCACCGGAAGAATTTCCACCACCGAAACCGACACCACCGAATCGCCGCCATTGCTTGCCGCAAAGGTAAAATCCTGCTGCGCGCCCGGCACCAGCGTCGTATTGTTGTAAGTCACCGTGCTGCCTGTGCAGCCGCTTAGTTGCAGCGACGAGGTCACGGGTAATATTTCCAGCACCGAAACCGTCACGACCGAATCGCAGCCATTGCTTGCCGCAAAGGTAAAATCCTGTTGCGCGCCCGGCGCCAGCGTCGTATTGTTGTAAGTCACCGTGCTGCCTGTGCAGGCGCTTAGTTGCACGGAAGACAGACTCGTCGCGCAACGCAGCAGCCAGTTGACTACTTCTACCACATCGCAACCGGCGAGCGAAGTATCTACAATCGCGTAGGCATAGCCGTAATTGCCCGGCAAATTGAGGGTATCTATATTCAGGGTATAATCATCCGGCGCCGGCAAATTTGCGAAAGCATAACTGCCTGCAACATTAGAAGTAACGCTACCCAATGGACCGGTTGCATCCGAAAGCTGAACGGTTACGTTGCTTACGGTCGTATCGGCGGCGTCAATAATGCCATTGTTGTTCACATCAAAATAAACAGCGCCTTCCAGCGTGCCGAATCCATCGAATAAATCCAGCACCAAAGGATTGGAGGTGAGGGTACAACCAAGGGCATTGGTCATTTCCACGTAATAGCTGCCGCTTTGGTTTACAATGACATCTGGCACATTGCCGCCTGCGATGGGTGCGCCTTCAAAGTACCATTGGTAGCTGACCACGCCCGGCACCGGAGCAAAGCAAAGGGTATCCGGGCGGCAACGCGTGTGGCAACCGCTGGGAATCAGGCTGATGTTCGGTCCTGCTATAATTTCCAGGTGGTTACTTTCCTGTTCACAGCCAAATTCATTGATGGCCGTTGCAAAATATTCCCCGGCCTCGCCAGATTCGGTGCTGGTTCCAATCGCGCCGTTGCTCCATTCGTACGTGTTGGCAGCGACCGGATTGACGACCGAAAAAGTCGTTGGGTTGCCTTCGCAAATCTGCCCGGCCTGCGAAGCGCTGATCTGGAATGGCGCAGGCAAAGCATGGATGGTGATGCTGAACGTCATTACATTGGTACAATTATTGGCCAGGTCGGTCACCGTCAGGAAGATGTCGTGAACCCCTGCCGAAAGTTGGTTGCCCCGGTCTTCTGAAAATTCAATATCCGTTGTCGTTTCTCCGGTTGACCACTGATAGCTATATTGTGCACCGCCGATGGTTTGCAGGAAAACGTCCGTGCCTTCGCAAGCGGCGTAATTTTCATAGAAATAGGCAATTGGCTGAAAAAACCGGTTGTATTCCACTGCGCGGATGGCCGATTCGGG
>JBBQGV010000186.1:0-4195 GCA_038323375.1 Chitinophagales bacterium | reverse complement strand
CCGGACTTCCCGCAATTGCTTTCAGTCGGCGCAATTGCCTTCGTCGGTCACGTAGCTTTGGCTACGCTCCCTTCTTGCGCCTTGTCCGCTGGAAAAATCCCCACGCCGAAAACGCGAACTTATTATTGCGATGTTCCTAAGTCTACATTGTCAACCCGGAAAGAGAGGTTGCAAATCACGCCGTATGTAGTGATTTTCCCATCTTTTACGTGTGCCTTGATGTCCTTCACATAAACGGAATCAATGTTGCGGATGCTTTTTGACACTTCCGAAACCGCATTTTGAATCGCATCTTCGATGCTTTTTTCTGAGGAAGCAATCACTTCAATGACTTTTACAATGGCCATGATTAGAGTTTTATGGTGAAAAAATAATTCTTACGGATTATCGAAGCAGGATTACGTCGCCTTTAAAAACTTCCGTAAGGCCGTCCAAAAATTCGATCTCTGCCAGATAGACATAAACGCCGCTATTCAAAGGCTGGTCATTAAAATCTCCGAACCAGGAATAAGCAGGATCATTGGGCTGAAAGCCAATTTCCTCAAAGACCAAACTTCCCGTTCGGGTAAAAATCCGAAAACTTTTCACGGCTCGGATGCCCAATCCGCCAAAAATCATCAGCCCATCATTGATGCCGTCTCCATCCGGCGTAATGGCATTGGGAATGAACACCTTGCGCTCTTTGCTTACTGTTACAAAAATGTTGTCGGCCGCTTTGCAGAAGGTCGTGGTGTCCATGATTTGCACATTGTACAAGGTAGACTCCAGCGGCGTCACGCGAATAGAAGGGGTATTTTTCACACCGGAGGTATCACCGGGCGACCAGGAATAGGTAATGTTGACGCTGTTTGCGAGCGCTGTCAATTCAACGGTTGCACCAAGCGGAATCAAAATATCTTCCCCCACCGTAACATTCAACACTGGCGGCCCCATAATGGTTGCCGGGTAGCTTTTTTCGCACCCGGACGCATCCGCAACGACCACTTCATAGGTTGCAGGAGGCAGGTTGCGCAGTTCGGGAATGCTGGTAAAAACAACCCCGTCTACTGAAAACCGGTAATCCGGTGTGCCCCCACTAACCGCATCAATGAAGATAATGCCATCTGAAGGCCCGTCCAGACAGTTGAGGTTTTTGACGCTCAACGAAGCTGTAATATCCGAAGGTTCCGATAGTTGGAAGGTATTGGACGCCGTACAGCCTTTCTCATTGGTTGCCGTAACGGAATAGGTTCCTGTTGCCAGGCCGGTTGCTGCCTGCGTGGCCGCGCCATTGCTCCAGTTGTAGCTCAAAGAAAGGGCGTCCCCGCTGACCGTTGTTTGCAAGGTACCGTCGCTTTCGCCAAAACAACTGATGGGTTTGAGCACTTCGATCGTTGCGAGCAGCGGCTGATTGGGTTGTGGCACCTGTATGCTCGAATAGTCCTCGCAACCATCGCTGTTCACCACCGTAACATCGTAAAAGCCTGTGGTCAGTCCACCTACATTAGCGCTATTCTGTCCGTTGCTCCAGATGTATTGTGCCGGCGCACCATTGGTGACAACCGTTACCCGGCCATCGCTGCCGCCAAAACAGGAAACCGGATTCACCAGCGCAGCGTTTGCAATGAACTCCGCCGGTTGCCCCACATTCACTTCCAGCGTACTTATACAGGCGTTGGCATCCGTCACCGTCAGGCGATAATTGCCCACACAAAGTTGGCCGGGATTGGTTACAGGAGGAAGAGACCCTGACCAGCTCAACTGGTAAGCGCCGGTACCCCCGGCAATTTCTACTTGTAATCCGCCGTCGCAAAAGCCGAAACACGACGCATCGGCAATATTCAAAATATCAATCACCAAAGGATCCGGTTCTAACACCAAAGCGGTGAAGGTCGTATCATAAAAAGCGTCAAAGACCATAAAGGTATACGTGCCGGCAGGCAGGTTGGGGATGGCAATTTCATCGCCGGCTGCCAATATCGTGCCGGAACCGTTGATGGTGTTGTTCTGATTTTGCCAGGTATATTGATAAGGAGGAAAACCATTGATCGCAGAAAAGACTAATTCGCCATTCGTATTCCCATGACAGGCGACCGTATCGTTGGCAATAGTAGGAATAATTTGTGTTGTAAAATCCACTTCAAAACAATGCTCCACCTCACATCCTGCGGCGTCGGTGACGGTTACGCAACAATTGACGCCGCCCGTCAGCGCTAAGGCCTGCGCGTCAGTTTCGCCGCTGCACCAGGCGTAGGTAAAATTCCCGGCGCCCCCGGTTGCGCTAACCGTAGCCGCGCCATTGTTGTTGCCTTCCCCGATTGCCAACATCGTCTGTACGACGGTGACATCTATGGGCGGCAACACCGTTATATTAGCAATGATGATGCTGTCGCAACCGGCAAAAACCTGGAGGGTGTCGTTATAAATACCGCTGACATTGTACAGCGAATTCCCAACCTGGAGGCTTTGTCCGGCGCAAAGCGTGGTATCCAACATAGTCACCGGAGTGATGTCTCCGGCATCGTACACGTTCAAAGAAAAAACGCCCTGACCGTTGCCCCCATCGCCATCTATGAGGATCCAATAAGGCGTGCCGGGAAACAAACAACTCAATTCCAATTGCTCATCGAGGTCAATGTCGCTGTACTGGCTGGCAACGTGGCTAAAAAATCCGTTGCAACTGTTGTTCAGGGAGCGGTAAACGGCAATTTGAACCCCCAAAGGGTCAACCGTGGGGTCGCTGATCCCCTGAATAACCACGTGCCCGGAAGGCGGTGCAACAAAACGGAACCAGATCGAATGCTGGCTGATGAAAGCCGCGATGAACGGATCGCCCAATGCAGTTGCGCAATAATTGGAACGCGGGCCATTGGTGCTTACCGAACCATCAGGGGGTATGGGGCCAAGGTCTTCAAACTGGCAGCGCAGGTTTCCGCCTTCCTGTACGTCCAGGGAGCTTACCGCGATACCAAACACCCCTTGTAACAAATCGGGGTCGTTCATCCCGTTGCCGTCCACCAACACGAAATAGGTGCGGTTGGGCTGAGGGCAGATTAGTCGGAATTGAAGGTCATTTCCGGGCACATAATCTAAAAACGCACTCTCAGAAACTAAGGTCATCGTTCCGTTACAGGTTTCATTTGACGACAAATAGGCAGCAGCCTGTAATTCAATGGGGTCGCCCGTCGCTTCCGGATCGCTTAAAACATCCAGCAAAATCAGGGTTCCTGGGTTGGGGCCGGTTTGAAAACGAAACCATACGCCTACATCGTTCACAAAAAATCCCTGGTTTCCGGGGTTGGGTTCATTGGCGTTGGTGGCGCAGTAGTTGCTAAACTGCCCCAGGTTTGCGTTGCCTATCGTGTCTCCAAAAGTGAGCACGCCGAGGTCTGTTGCATTGCAAAGCAGGTCATTCGTTGCAACGCCCTGGTTGGTGCTGTTGATGGTAAAATTCACCTCGCCTCCCGAACTGAGGCCGGGTGCCAAAGCCAGCGTATGGCTGGCGCTGGCACCGGGAGCGGGGAAGGGGAAATCCTGGCAGATGGTTTCGCTGCAAGCGGCGTCAATCTGGCAAAATATCGAAAACAACCCGTCGTTCTCAAATGCCCGGAAACACACCGTTATTTGTGCAGGTACATCGGCTGGGCAGGAATAGGAGGCCGTGTATTGCAAATTGGGTAAGCTGTTGAAACAAAAGGCTTCCTGTGGGTAGGTTTGCCAGCCTTCGTTATTGATGTTCACTTGCCAAAGAGGATCAGGCCCACTGAACAGGTCGTCACAGGTCGTGGTGGCCACGCCGCTGTTGATGGTAATTTGGACGTCAATCTGGCTGTACAGGCGCATAGAGCAGCCTAACACGCAGAGCAAGAGTAAAAGCTTTACCCGCATAATTATTGATTTTTATCGTATTTGAAGGGCGACGCGCCGGATCGGCAGGCGAAATATAGCAGCCTTGCATGGAAACGCAGAGCGGGGAAGAGATAGTTTGCTTTGCAAAGGTAATCTTATTTTTATAAACACAAAACGCGCCCCCGAGGAATCGGGGGCGCGTCTTTAATAAAGAACGGTTATTTCCTTTAGGAACATCGCAATAATAAGTTCGCGTTTTCGGCGTGGGGATTTTTCCAGCGGACAAGGCGCAAGAAGGGAGCGTAGCCAAAGCTACGTGACCGACGAAGGCAATTGCGCCGACTGAAAGCAATTGCGGGAAGTCCGG
>JBBQGV010000185.1:0-4231 GCA_038323375.1 Chitinophagales bacterium | reverse complement strand
TGTTTTACACCAATGGCATTTTTATTGCCAATTCCATTCATGAACAAATGGAAAATGGAGGCGGGTTGAATCCGACACAATTTACAAATGATTTTGCAGACAATGGCTTACCAACAGAGCAAGGTGTATTATTTCTTCCTTACCCCGAAAAGGACAGCCTATATATTTTGCTTCACCTTGAACGAGAATGGAGTGGTTTAGTTTCTCCAAACACCTATATAAAAGGGGTTTATTATTCCTTGATTGATCATCGGCTTGATAATCATCGGGGCGGGGTAATTGATAAAAATCAATTGCTTATCGCAGATACTTTAAATTTGGGTAAACTCTGTGCTGTAAAGCATGCCAATGGCCGGGATTGGTGGTCTATTATTCAGGAATATTATACCAATCAGTTCTATAGAATCTTGATTAATCCTGATGGTATCCATCTCCAGGAGTCGCAATTTCTGGAAGACAACATCTATTCCGGGGCAGGCCAGGTAGTTTTTTCGCCAGATGGCTCTAAGTTTGTGCAGTACGTGATTTTGAATGCCCCTTTAGGACATCTTATTTACATCTATGATTTTGACAGATGCACTGGACAACTGAGCAATCCTGTGTTTATTAATTTCGTGGAAAATGAAATGATTGCAGCTGGCGCTGCTATTTCTCCCAATTCCCGGTATCTGTACATTTCAGCGTATCGTCGCATTTATCAATATGACTTATGGGCAGACGATATAGCAGCCACCAAAGATACCGTTGCCATTTACGATGGCTTTTCTTCTCCATTTGGCACTCGATTTTACCTTGCTCAATTAGCCCCAGATGGAAAAATTTACATCAATGCCCCCAGCGGTGTGGACGTCATGCACGTCATCAACAACCCCGATCTCCCCGGCGACAGCTGCGATGTCTGCCAGCATTGCGTGCAGCTCCCTACGTACAACGCCTTCTCCATGCCCAACTTCCCCAACTACCGTCTCGGTGCCCTCGAAGGCAGCCCCTGCGACACCCTGCGCCAGCCGCCCACCGCTGCCTGGAGCTATCAAGCCTCGGCGCTGGAGCTGGCTTTTCAAGACAGCAGCTACCACGATATCCGCACCTGGCATTGGGATTTTGGGGATGGGGGTACCGACACCGTGCCGCATCCGGTGCATACTTATGTAGCGGAAGGAGTTTACAATGTTTGTCTGGCTGTCAGCAATCCACGCGGAGCGGATACGCTGTGCCGGTCCGTAGCTGCGGTCGTGACCACCGTCGGGGAACCGGAAGGCAACATTTCGGGGAGCATTGCTCCCAATCCGGTGACGGGCGGCATCGCTTTGCTAAAGCTTCAGGCTTTGGTAAAGCTGAATGCGCCTCAAATCATTCTCCGCGACGCACTGGGCCGGGAAGTACTGCGGGAACGGCTGCGGGTGGTGGATGGAAAAGTGCTGCAGGAACTGAAGGTTGGGCATTTGGCGGCGGGGGTGTATTTTTGTAGTGTGGAGGAGGAAGGGGTGGTGGTTTGGCAGGGGAAGATTATCAAACAACAATGACAGCCCCCCAGTCCTCGAAGGGGGAGTTCTGTGTGCTTACGAACAGCAGATGGATGAATAAGAATGAGAAAAATTGCAAAACAATAACTTGAAGTGATGCAATATGGAACCTACGTACGCCGACGGAAAACAGGCCGCAACGGGAGATTCCCTGCGGGAATGACATCCCTGGCGAGCCACGCGATTTTGACGGGGGAGGGAAGATATAGTGCGAACGGGCAGAGTCCGTAAAATAGTACACGCGAGGCGGAGCCGTCGCGCGAGCGGGTACGGCGCGACCCTTGCGGTAGCCTTGTGGGCTGGTGGACGGTGACCCGGCGTCAGCGTATAAAATCATAAATCATACCCGATACCTCCGCTAAGGCGGCCACGCCAGCATCTACATCTTTCAGTTTTCGCGACAGGAGAACCAAAACGTATTTTTTGCCATCCGACAAAAAAACAATTCCGGAATCGTGCTGAACCCCGGTGATGACGCCAGTTTTGTGGGCCACTTTTGCGTCTTTGGGCAGTTTGGCCGGGATGATCTCGTTAAATTTCTGATCGAACAGAATTTGGAGCATTTGTTTGGAGGCTTTTTTGCCGTTGGGCTTTTTGCGGGCTATTTTTTCAAAAATCAGCGCCAGGTCAAACGCCGTTACCGTATTGTTCAGACCCAGATCGTAGGCTTTGTTGTCCTCAACGCCGCGAAGTACCGAGATGTCGTTGGCCCCCAAACGCCGCATGGTGGCATTGGCGTTTTTGGCGTCAACCAAGTCAATTAAAATATTGGTAGCCAAGTTGCTGCTCACCGTAATCATCAGGTAGGTCAGGTCGTAAATAGTCATTTTATAGCCAATTTTGCCGTAAAGGCCATCGGCGCTGTCGTCCGCGAGGTCTATGGCGTAGAGGCTTCCATCCACGATGCTTTTGAATTCATTTTTCACCAGGATAGAATCGGTCAGCTTGAATTTGCCCATTTTCGCCTGGCGGAAAACCTCGATCATCACCGGTGTTTTCATGGTGCTTGCGGCGTGAAAATTGGTTTTTTCATTGAGGTACAAGGCTTCCCCGGTCTTCAAATCCTTAAAAGCGACCGCGAATTCTCCTTCCACTAAGCTCAATCGCGCTTCGATCTGCTTTTTCAGTTCCTCCAATGAACCTGGCAGTTCCTGAGCAAAAATTTGTGCAAAAGACAACAAGAACCCCAGTAGCATAAAGCATTTTTTCATACCCCTTCTTTTTATAGACTTATCCAGTATCTGTACGTTAGACTATAAAGACAGACACTACTTATTCTATTATCCGTCCATTTAATCAGGTGTCTGTTCTTTAGAGTTCGAGAGCAAGGCATGCGAAGACCCCAAAAACGGGAGTTTACTCGCGTAAATGACCAATTTTGGGGTTGAGCATAACGCAGCTATCGGACTATAAAGGCAGACACTACTTTTCGTTCATGTATTCGGCGCCAGCCTCCAGCTCCTCGTAAAAATCTTCGCCGTATTTGCGGATGAGGGCGTCTTTTAGGAATTGATAAACCGGCATTTTCAGACTTTTGCCCAAGGTGCAGGCGGCGGAACAGATGTCCCAGCGGTCGTAATTGAGGGCTTCAAACCCCAGTTCTTCATTGCGCTTGACGCGAATGGGATAGAGGTGGCAGGAAATGGGTTTGCGAAAATCGGTAGCGCCAGCCAAAAAAGCCTTTTCAATGCCGCATTGGGCAATACCCAATTCGTTGTAGGTCAGGTAAACGCAGGCAGCGCCATCAATGAGGGGGGTGCCGTAGTCGCCGGCGGCTTTGTACCAGGTATAAAGCCCTTCCCGCTCGATGACGGCGATTCCTTCGGGGGTCAGGAAAGGTTTGATGTCTTCGTAAATGCGTTCCAGCGTTTCCCGTTCGTCGGCTTCCAGCGGCGCACCAAGGTCGCCTTCCCAGCAGCAGGCACCTTTGCAGGCGTTGAGGTTGCAGACAAATTGCTCCGAAACGATGTCGTCGCTGACTAAAATTTCCTGAATGATTAGCATAAAAATTAGGTGCCGTTAAGAGCGGAGGAAATTCATGAAGTCAACCTTCAAAACTTCAGACCAAGAGGGCATATCTTCTATAACGCCTTTGGTTTTAGAATATTTATGCCATTCTCCTTTTTCAAAGTTGAGTACAAACCCCTGCTGAATACCATATTCCGTCTCGTCTATCAAGCGGCACATTTTGGCATAATCCGTTTTCCATCCACGGTTTGTTGCTACTTCAATAATGACAGGCACGGTAGCATTTTTGTTGTCTTGCAGAATAAGATCGGGACACTTGCTTTCCGGGCTGCCCGGGTCAATATCTGTTTCCAGTAAGGGTTCTAATAGAATTTCTCCAGTTTGGCAAAGCTTTTCCAAGCCAAAAATCAAATTTTTGATGGCTCTTTGGTGATGGATCGTCGCTAAATGTCCCATTTCAATTTCCGCTATCATGTGCTCTGATTTTTGTTTAAATCCAAAGGTAAGCTCTTTTTAAGGAACGTGACGTAAATAAGTTATCTGGATTCGGCGAGGCTATTTTTTCAGCAGGCAAGGCGTGAGAAGAGAGCTTAGCCTACGCTAAGGAACGCCGAAATAATAACTTCCCGATTTGGGCGGTGGCTTTTGGCTACGCCGAACTTGCGTTTCCCACCGGACTTCCCGCAATTGCTTTCAGTCGGCGCAATTGCCTTCGTCGGTCACGTAGCTTTGGCTACGCT
>JBBQGV010000184.1:0-4241 GCA_038323375.1 Chitinophagales bacterium | reverse complement strand
GTTGATAAAATCCGCTGCTTTACCTTGCCTTTTCCCGTAATTTCTTTAATCTTTGCAGCAAGGGAATCTCGTGTTCCTGTCCTGGCGTGTGTGTATTAGATTTTGGAAAATCAAACATACACGCCTTTTTTTATTTCTCATAAGCAAATGACGCGAAGCGGCATTTCTTCACGAACCATTGCCAATGGTATCCATGATTTAGTCTTCGGATTGGATATCGTTTTCTCTTGGGATGGAAATAAATATAAAAAGAAAGAAAAATAAAAAAGAAGGCTGTGCCGAACATTTAGGGCTTAACCGCTGACGGGGGGCAGCCCACCGCCAATCGCCAGCGTCCATAGCTAGCAAAAGCTGGCTACATCGCCGGCGCTGACCGTTCTACGCTCATAGAAGTATTTGAAACCTTCAAACAAAACCCACTCTTCACCGCACGAGTTTTCAACTCGTCGTGTCTACACCAGACCGGAATCCTTAATCTTGCTCCGGTTCAAGATGTCATAACAACCGGTAACAGAAGCCTTATCGCTCCTTGAGGTAACTTCCACCTGATAACCGACATGTTAAACTTGCATTTGCTTTCAAAAAACTTGTATCTTAGTAAAAATTTTACAGAAATGATTACCAAAACGCAGTTGAAAGAAACGCTGGAGCAGTTTCCGGAAAAATTCACACTCGATGAATTGATTGATAAGATCATTCTGTTAGACAAGATTGAAAGGGGGAACCAGCAATCTGAAAATGGGGAAACAATTCAGGAAGAGGCATTGGACAAAGAAATGCAAAAATGGTTCAAATAAATTGGACAAATCTGGCCGTTGAAGACTTGAAAGGTATCTACGACTATATTTCAAGAGATTCAACAAAGTACGCGAAAATCCAAGTTGTGAGACTTAGAGCCAGAACAAACGTTCTAAAGAAGCACCCTCTTTCAGGTAAACCAGTTCCAGAATATAGCGACGACAATTTCCGGGAATTAATTGAAGGGAATTATCGTATTATTTATAAGTCGGTTTCTGTTGAAAGAATTGACATTTTGACAATACACCACTTGAGTAGAGACCTTGAAAAAAGGCAGATTGGATAAAATAACACATCTACTTCCCCACCCACGGTGCCTCCACCACAATCTCCCCCCCCGAATACGGATCATTCCAAACCAACTTGTGCGCGTGCAACGCAATCGCATCCGGCAGCCAGGGTAGGGTAGCGCCGTATTTTTCATCGCCCAGGATGGGACAGCCAATGGCGGCCAATTGCGCCCGGATCTGGTGAAATTTGCCGGTATGCAGTTCTATTTCCACTTTCCAGCCTTTGGGGTTTTTTCCAACGACCTGGTAGTCAAGCCGGCATTCCAGCGCGTTTTTCGTGGGCCGCTCGTATAGCACCGCCCGCTTGTTTTTCAGGTCTTTGAATAGCCAATGCCGAAGCTGACCTTTTGCTTCCGCAGGTTCCTTTTCCACCAGCGCCGTGTAGTATTTGCGCACTTTCCGATCCCGGAACACCTGATGCAAGGCTTTCAGCGCGCTGGGCTTTTTAGCAAACAACAACACCCCGCTCACGGGGCGATCCAAGCGGTGTACGATGCCTACATACGGATTTCGGTGGTTTTGGGAAAGGTAGGCTGCCACTTCATCTTCCACGCAAGGATAGCCGTAAGGCGAGCGCTCCACAGCAATGCCCGCCGTTTTGTTGACGGCCAACCAGCGCGGCGTTTCGTGGAGGATGGATAGCATGGTGGTTTGGTTAGTGGGGTAAATGTAATAAAAAACAGTGCAACAAAAAAAGCCCTCCCCTCAAAGAGGAGAAGGCTTTCAACAAGACGATTCGTTTCGTTATTTCTTATCGTTTTCGTTCACTTCTTCGAATTCCACGTCGGTCACATCTTCGGTTGCCGTTTTGCCGCTACCGGTTTCTGCACCGTCTCCGCCGCCGGCAGCATAGTCGCCGCCGCCACTGCCGCCATCCTGGGCGGCCTGGTACATTTCCTGGCTGGCTGCCTGCCACGCAGTGTTAAGCGCTGCAGAGGCCGTGTCAATGCCGTCTAAATCTTCCGCTTTGTGGGCGGCTTTCAGACTTTCGATGGCTGATTCGATGGCACCGCGCTTGTCGGCGGGGATTTTGTCGCCGTATTCCTTAATTTGTTTTTCCGATTGGAAGACTAAGCCATCCGCAGCGTTCAGTTTTTCTACGCGTTCGCGGGTCTTGCGATCCGCTTCGGCGTTCACTTGGGCGTCTGCCTTCATGCGTTCGATTTCTTCCTTCGACAAGCCGGTAGA
The DNA here is from genome assembly GCA_038323375.1 of Chitinophagales bacterium. Lineage (GTDB taxonomy): Bacteria > Bacteroidota > Bacteroidia > Chitinophagales > Saprospiraceae > JABWAJ01. The sequence continues at coordinate 1,965 of JBBQGV010000184.1, read as the reverse complement.
GGCTTCAATGCGAATTTTCTGCTCCTTGCCGGTGCCTTTATCGCGTGCCGAGACATTGAGGATACCGTTGGCGTCCATGTCAAAGGTCACTTCGACCTGCGGCAAACCACGCGGTGCCGGGGGAATCCCGTCGAGGATAAAGCGGCCTACGGGGCGGTTGTCGCGGGCCATCGTACGCTCTCCCTGTAGGATATGGATTTCTACGGAAGGTTGGTTGTCCGAAGCCGTCGAGTAAATTTTTGACTTTTTGATCGGAATGGTCGAGTTCGCCTCGATCACCACGTCGAAGATATTGCCCATCGTTTCAATACCCATCGAAAGCGGCGTCACGTCTAACAGAAGTACATCCTGAACATCGCCGCTGAGTACGCCACCCTGAATGGCGGCACCAATCGCGACCACTTCGTCGGGGTTAACGCCCCGATTCGGTTTTTTGCCGAAGAAATCTTCTACCGCCTGCTGAATACGCGGAATACGCGTAGAACCGCCTACGAGAATCACCTCGTCAATGTTGGCATTCGTCATGCCGGCATCTTTCAGCGCCAGGCGGCAAGGCTCTAAGGTGCGCTGCACTAAGCTGTCAGCTAACTGCTCAAATTTTGCCCGGGTTAGTTTTTGCACTAAGTGCTTGGGAACGCCGTCTACTGCCGTGATGTAAGGCAGGTTTACTTCCGTTTCACTGGAAGCAGACAATTCGATTTTTGCTTTTTCCGCAGCGTCTTTCAAGCGCTGGAGCGCCATCGGGTCTTTGCGGAGGTCAATATTTTCCTGTGATTTAAACGCATCGGCCAACCAGTCAATGATGACGTGGTCGAAGTCGTCGCCGCCTAAGTGCGTATCGCCATTGGTGGATTTTACTTCAAAAACGCCGTCGCCCAGTTCGAGTACCGAAATATCAAACGTGCCGCCGCCGAGGTCATACACGGCGATGGTCATATCGCGGTTGCGCTTGTCGAGGCCATAAGCCAAAGCGGCAGCCGTCGGCTCGTTAATGATGCGTTTGATTTTTAAGCCCGCAACTTCACCGGCTTCTTTGGTTGCCTGACGCTGCGAGTCGTTGAAGTAAGCCGGAACTGTAACAACGGCTTCCGTTACTTCGTAGCCGAGGAAATCTTCGGCCACTTTTTTCATTTTCTGGAGCACCATCGCTGAAATTTCCTGGGGCGTATAAAATCGCCCGTCAATGTCTACGCGGACGGTGTCGTTGTCGCCTTTCACAACTTTATAGGTAGAACGACCGGCTTCATCCGTGCGCTCGCTGAAGCGGGTGCCCATAAAGCGCTTGATCGAAGAGATGGTTCTTGTGGGATTCGTGATGGCCTGGCGCTTGGCCGGATCGCCAATCTTGCGCTCACCGTTGTCCATGAATGCGACGACCGAAGGCGTGGTACGTCTGCCTTCCTCGTTCGCAATCACGACCGGCTCGTTTCCTTCCATCACCGCCACACACGAGTTGGTTGTTCCTAAATCAATACCGATAATCTTACCCATTTTATGCAGTTTTGTTTTGTTCTATGAATGCTTATGGGTCATCAATTGATGTGCCAACTGTGAACAATGCAGTCGGCTTGATTGGTTTTTGTCAAAATCAGCAGGCAAAGCAAGGGGAAACTGACAGAAAGATAGGGGATGATGACAAAAAGGCAGGACGTTGGAAGGGCAAAGTCCTCCGAATAGTAGACTCAAGGCGAAGCTTCACGCCAGCAGTGGTCGCCAACTTCCCGCTTGCGCCGAGGCTCCGGCCTCGCATGTACTATTTTAGAAACAGGTATTGAATGGTGAATAATAATAAAAAAAATAAGGCAATAACTGACATTCGTTTAATAGACTTGTTGCGACGGGAATCATCGCGGGGTGGGAATGGCTCTTTTTCTCCTACTCTTCGCCTTTTTTTCGCCACATAGCAGGGCTATGCTCCTCAAAAAACGCTGTAATTAGAAGAAAAATAGCTCATTTCCCCCACCA
>JBBQGV010000183.1:0-4272 GCA_038323375.1 Chitinophagales bacterium | reverse complement strand
AGCAGGTACGCTATGCGTTCACGGGCACTCATTTTACCTTGCTGATGAAGTTTTTCTATCCGCTTTGCTCCGCCGCCTTCCTTAATTTTATCCAGTCGGCGTTGCATGGTGGAAAGTGCCAGTTTCATGGCATCTTTATTTTGTTCTACTTCTATATTGATGGTGGTGGCAGACATGGTTGGGCTTTTATCCAATGAATAGTAAAGTGTTAGCAAAGGTAATCGTAACTTCAACTTTCTTAACTAAACGTGAGTTTTGGATAAGTTTTGTTTCTCGAGATTGTTATTTTACCACAAATTCCACAAAGGTTTTCACAAAGGACACAAAACATGTTCCCTTGTGTCCTTTGTGAAAACCTTTGTGGAATTTGTGGTTAGAGAAAAATTTAAACAATTGTCTGTCAAAACATTACGAGTTTACCTATCCAAATCTCACGTTAACTAAACTAAACTTTCCTAAAGTTTAGTTGAATAAAAATTATATGATCCAATACCTTTCCCAACCCGAAGATTACGCCGAAAAAGAGCAACTCTACCTCGAAGTCCGCCGCCGGGAAACCAGGGTGCTGACCGACGAAGCCCTGATGCAGTTGCCGGAAGTGAAAGCGCCTGCCGAACTCGCCCGGGAATGGCGCTGGCGTAAACGCGCATTGGAGCGACTGGACGAATACCTGCAAGCACATTTTGGGAAACAGCCTACTCGTATGCTGGATCTGGGTTGCGGAAATGGCTGGATGTCGAATCGTTTGGCGGCGCACGCAAACAGAGAAGTATGGGCCGCAGACCTGAATGAAACCGAACTCTTGCAGGGAAGCAGGGTTTTTACGAGGGAAAACCTGCGTTTTGTGTATGCCGATGTGTTACAGGGCGTATTACCGGAACGGCATTTTGATGTGATCGTGCTGGCGGCTTCGGTGCAATATTTTCCTGACTTACAGGCGTTGGTGCAGGCGTTGCGCAAACTGCTGCTCGAAAAAGGGCAGATTCATGTGCTGGATTCACATTTTTACCCGGACGAAGCGGCGCAGGAAGCAGCACGGCAGCGAACCATGGACTATTACCAGAAAAAAGGCGTGCCCGAAATGGCGTCCTATTATCACCACCACCTATGGAAAGAGGCCCAAGCGCTGGGTGCTGTAAACCTGAATGAGGGACTAAAAGCCGCTATTTTGCAACGGTGCGGATACTGGGGGCCATTCCCCTGGATGGTATGGAAGTAATGGAGTGTTTTAGAAGGTTATCCAAATGTGATTTTTCATTTATCAACGGCCTTCCAAAACACTCCATCCATCAAAAAACCTTACTCTTCATTCTTCAATAATTCCCGCTCGATTTCTTCCATCTTCACAAAATCGATGGCTTCACTAGTAGTGGGCACCATGATAAGAATGGATTCCAGACGGGAAATTTCGATCAATTTCTTGACCATGGGCTGTAATTCGCCGGCAATTACGAAGGAGCCGGTGTCCTTCCAAAGCCGGTGTCCTGTCAAAATGGCGCTCAATCCACTGGAATCTACGAATTTGACATTTGTCATATCGAGGATAAAATTGCGTACACCTTCCTGATTGAAGAAGATAAAATCGCTCTTCAGATTGGGAGCCATGGTCGAATTCAGGTTTTCTTCATCGAGGGCAAGAACCGAATATTGATCTTGCTTGTCAATCCTGTATTTCATAAAAGACTGATTTTCAGTAATATTTATGGATGAGCATACCATCTGCGTTTCAGATGGGAGGACAAATGTAGCCAATGCCCGGCAGTTTTTGGAAAAAATTCGTGTGCCTTTTTTTATCCGGCATTCGTATCTGCCAACACGTCAGGTGCTCCACAGACTGGCACTGTTTTTTCTTAGTGAAATCATTCTTGCATCCACCGGGAGTTACTCTGTCCGACAAAGATGTGCGGTTAAAATCGCTTGTATATTGTTGTCGTCAAAACCTGCTATTTTTATGCAACTTTCCTAAATAACGGCTGTTTGAACTTTTTCAAAAAATTTCGGCTTATGCCAGGTACCATTTTTGAAAAGGAACGCCTGAAAAAACCGAATAAAGAAAATTTTGTTAAATAAACCATATCAAGGGTACGTTATCAGTTGAATTAGCCTAAAATTGTAGCTGGAAAAGACGGTGTGGTTTAACCCCGAAATGGTATCCTGATTTTCACTTCTTTCATCATTATACGAATGAATAAAAAATTCTCTCCGGTTGTCAAGCAGATTATCAATCAGAGCGGACTGGAAGCCCAGCGGTTGGGGCACGATTACATCGGGGCCGAACACCTTTTGCTGGGTATGATCACGGAGCGCGACAGTTTGCCGGTGCGGGTGCTTGACGCCTTGCTGGTGGATATTCACGACTTAAAAAAACGCCTCGAACGCAGTATCCCGCGTTTCAGCGCTTATCCGCCTGCCGACAATCTGTTTGTCGGTCAGATGCAGGTAACCACGCAAGTGCAACGGGTATTGAAAGTCACTTTTGTGGAAGCAAAAATGATGAAAAGCGAGGAAGTGTTACCCGAGCACCTGATGCTGTCGCTGCTGAAGCATAGCGATACTTTCGCTACTAAACTTTTAAACGAATACGACGTGGACTACGAATCCTTCAAAAAAGAACTCGAATACGTGCGCTCGGAACAAGACCTGACGCACCCCAACCTGCTCTCGCAGGCGTCCAACGAAGGCTCCGGCGAATATGAAGAAGACGATGAACGCCGCGGCTATCAGTCTTCCCAAAAACGCCAGGAAAAAAGCCGCACTCCGGTTTTGGACAACTTCGGACGGGATGTCACTAAATTAGCGGAAGAAGGGAAACTCGATCCTATCATCGGACGCGAAAAAGAAATTGAACGCGTCAGCCAGATCCTGAGCCGCCGCAAGAAAAACAACCCGATCCTCATTGGCGAACCCGGTGTGGGTAAAACCGCCATCGTGGAAGGGCTTGCGCTGCGTATCATGCAGAAAAAAGTGAGCCGCACCCTGTTCAACAAACGGATCGTGATGCTCGACCTGGCAGCCCTGGTGGCCGGTACGAAATACCGCGGCCAGTTTGAAGAGCGGATCAAAGCGATCATGAATGAACTTGAAAAAACCCGCGACGTTATCCTGTTTATCGACGAGATTCACACGATGGTGGGCGCAGGCGGTGCAACCGGGTCACTCGATGCATCGAATATTTTCAAGCCAGCCCTCGCACGTGGCGAACTCCAGTGCATCGGCGCTTCTACCCTGGACGAGTATCGCCAATACATAGAGAAAGATGGTGCACTCGACCGCCGCTTCCAGAAAGTGATTGTCGACCCGCCAAGCCAGGAAGACACGATCAATATTTTGCAGAATATCCAGTCGAAATACGAGGAGTTCCACAATGTAAGTTACACCGATGAGGCGATCAAAGCCTGCGTACGCCTGAGCGACCGGTACATTACCGATCGGTTCCTGCCGGACAAAGCCATTGACGTATTGGACGAAGTGGGCGCACGCGTTCACTTGAAAAACATCGTGGTACCGAAACACATTGAGGAACTGGAGCAGAAAATTGAAGAACTGAAAGAGGAGAAAAATAAAGCGGTCAAAAACCAGCAATACGAAGAGGCTGCCAACCTGCGCGATCAGGAAAGCAAATTGGTACGCCAACTCGAATTCGCGAAAGTAGAATGGGAGGAGGAAAGCAAAGTCCGCCGTTATCCCGTCGAAGAAGACGATATCGCAGAAGTGGTGTCCATGATGACCGGTATTCCGGTGCGGAAAGTAGGCCAGAGCGAAAGCAAAAAGTTAGTATCGATGGCCGACGATGTTCGGAAAATGGTGATTGGACAGGACGAAGCGGTGACCAAAATGGCCAAAGCCATTCAACGGAACCGCGTCGGACTGAAAGACCCGAAAAAACCGATTGGTTCGTTCATTTTCCTCGGACCTACCGGTGTAGGTAAAACAGAATTAGCCCGCGCACTCGCTCGCTACCTGTTCGATTCCGAAGATGCACTCGTGCGAATTGATATGTCCGAGTACATGGAAAAATTTACCGTAAGCCGCCTCATTGGTGCGCCTCCGGGATATGTGGGCTATGAAGAAGGCGGTCAATTGACCGAAAAAGTGCGCCGCAAACCTTATTGCGTGTTGCTGCTGGATGAAATTGAAAAAGCGCACCCGGATGTGTACAACGTCCTGTTGCAGGTGCTCGACGAAGGTCAACTGACCGACGGACTGGGCCGCAAGGTGGATTTCAAAAATACCATCATCATCATGACCTCGAATATCGGGGCCCGCCAGTTG
>JBBQGV010000182.1:0-4928 GCA_038323375.1 Chitinophagales bacterium | reverse complement strand
GACCTGGTACATACTATTAACGGCCACGAAACTGTACCACACATCCGGTTGATTACCGCCGCAATCGCCGACCGCGTTGCTACTGGTCGCCTGCTCCGTAGTGCCGGCGGTAGGCACACAGGTAAAGTTCGGAGTAATCTCTGTCGCGTTTGCGCAGTCGTCGTTGGCGGGCTGGGCGAATAGGCAGGAGGCGCTGCCGGGTACGAAAAAGGCGGAGAGTAGAAAAATAGCGGCGAAATTTTGCATAAGAGAGCGGATAGATAGGCGAAAATGATTAGTTTTAATCAAAAGCAGGGATAATGGGAGGGAAATATACGGCGGGAGATGGTTGGGTTTCATCAGTACTTAATTTTTTTTAATGTGTTCTGTCGGTAATTCTATATTCGTCTATCTGGCTCAATAAGTCCATTGCATTTAATAATGGTGTCCATTCTTTTCCGTTAAAAATAAACTTAAACCACTTTTTATTTCTGTTTTCGTATTTGATATTGAAGAATAGCCAAAAAGATACAAAGGTAAAAGCGAGTGTAACAATTACTTGAATAATCCATAAAAACAAATTCCCATTCTCGATCATATTTTTATTCCAGTAAAAAGTAGTCCATAAAGGCAGTTGAAGAAAAAGAATTCGTGTTATCCAAAGTGTAGTTGATTTTAATTTTGCTATTTTTTCTTGCGTTGATAAAATAGGCTCATTTATATTTATTTGATAAATAGTAATTATTTGGTAGAGATATACAATCAATGCAATTGCCGTTAAAAATACTTGAAGAGTTGCCGAATAGAGAAAAAAGTGGCTTACTTTGTCATAAGAAAATAAAAACATATTTACTGCTATCGTCCCAACAATTCCGACCCACACAATTCCAAGTAAAACAGTGAATATTTTAATAGGCTTCATTGATGACAATAAAGACTGTGTTTTTATTTTAATAATTTCTTCCGCATTTTTACGATTGAGCAAAAGATTTTCATTTATTTTTTTGTCGTTGGATTTCCAAAGATTAATGATTTCTGTATCTTCCATTTTATTGATTTTTTATTTGTGAAAATTTCTCCTTTAATTTCAGTTTGATTCTGCTAATTTTCGTCGCCACGTTGGTTTCAGAATAGCCAATAATTTCAGCAATTTCCTTGTAGTCTTTTTCTTCAAGATAAAGCAACATTATTGCTTTGTCAAACTCCTTAAGTTCAGCAATAAATTGTTGAAGCATGTCGAAATTTGCCTCTTTCTCACCTGTGTCACTGGTGTCGGAAAAATTTAAAATTTCATCGCTGAAAGAACCTGCTATTTTCGTTCTGCTATTTTCTTTTCTGTGAAATGAAATAGCAACGTTCAGTGATATTCGGTAAATCCAAGTGGAATACTTGTAGTCGTCATTATAGTTTTCAAACGATTTCCATAATTGAATATAAATTTCCTGAATAAGGTCTTTTCTGTCTTCACTGTTTTTACAATAAGCATTGGCAACTTTGTAAAGAATGCCTTTATGAGCATCAATAAAAGAAATGAATAAGTTGTTTTTATCCTGAATATTCATCTTCTATTTTAGATTGTAATTTTTTTGAAACCAAGTATTTACCTCTTTCATCGCCTCTTTACTGTGACGAATACTGTTGTGTGTAGCTCCTTCAATAACTACTACTTTACCATTGCTGTTATTCTCAACTGCGGGTTTAAATTCTGTCGCCACAAATACTTCATCATTACTGCCCACCATTACTAGTAAAGGTACTTTCACCGCTTTTAATCCTGTTGAATAATCTTCGGGAGACATACTTTTGTTGCTCCGATAAGTGTATTGATGGAGGGGCATTTCCTTGGGAAGATTAAAAAATAAAACAGGAAGGCTATCATATTTATGCTCGCCAATCGAGTTATACAAATACAGCCCAATTATTCTTTCAATATGAATTTTCATAAATGGTTCTGCTGTTGTGTCTATCGTCTCCGATGGCTTTGGCAATGTCGGAGCATTATCGCCAAGCAAAGGTGCAAAAAGCAAGTACCCATCAACTTTGGGGGCATTTGGTTTCATGGCATAACGCAATGCAATTCCGCCACCCATGGAGTGCCCTGCAATAATTATTTTGCCTTTTGGTTTGTTTTTATTAATGGTTGAAATCACATCTATCAAGTCGTCTGCATATTGGTCCATATAATCTACATCTCCAGCAATGCCTTCAGATTGACCGTGTCCACGAAAATCCAATGTAATGACTTCTGCCTTAGTAGCCGCTCTTAATAGTCCTGCACTTCTATTCATGGTATAGATACTTGATAAAACACCATGCAGTAAAACTATAGTCGTATTAGATGAATTGAAAAACTTTTGTGCAAATATTTTTTTGCCATCTCGCATTACAAAACGGAAAGGCTCACTTTTATATACCTGGTCAAAACCCATATCTGCAATTTGAGTACTGTCCATTGGTGGCAGATGAAACGGTTTAAACGTTGGGTCGGGTTGGTTGATAAGCGTAAACGCTTCGGCAGCAATTTTAACACTATCTGCCTGCACTGATTTTTCAGGGGTAATTTGTGATTGTGCCGGTGCTATGGCAACTATCAAGAATGCAACTATAAGGATGCCAAATTTAAATTTTTTCATTTTTTTGACCTTTTCAATTTGTTTGAAATAATTAAGAAATACTGTTTGCTTAATTATTCGCAAGAGTGTCAAAAAAATCACAGTTGGCAGGAAAATATTTCAGCCTCGCCAAGTGTTCCCGCCACCCTTACCACCAACGCCCACACGCCGCGCCTGGGTGTTTTTTCAACACCGAGCGCAATCCTACCGCAGGATGGTTTGGGATGACGGCTCTGGAGAAGGTGGGCAAAGCCCAAATGATAGACACGCGAGGCAGAGCCTCGGCGCGAGCGAGGGAAAAAAGTGGAAGCAGCCCGGCATCAGTCATCTGCCTTACACCAGCGTCTGACCAAATACTCCGTTCGGTCGTGACTGTCTGAACCTCCGTACACCAGCGTTTTGGAATAGACCTTTCTGTTTGAAACGAAGTCGAAATAATCCATGCCGGCGAACAGGTTGGGTAGCACAGTTTGAGTGGACTTTATTTCATAAATATGGAAGCGGCCAGCCCTTTTGGTTAGCAGATTCACTTCGTGCCCGGCCGAATCACGCCAGAACCAAAATTCTTTGAGTTGATATTGATGGAAGTTTTTTTCAAAATATCCGAGATGACGAGGTTTTCAAACAAACTGCCCATCAGCGAATAATCATCGAGGTCTTCCACCTGGCGGATACCGAGCAGGAAAGACACCAGGCCAACGTCGTAAAAGTAGAGTTTAGGCGTTTTTGACGATGCGTTTATTGAAATTTTCAAAATAGGGAGGCAGTAAAAAGATGATGTAACTGCTTTCAAGGATAGACAACCAGGATTTGGCGGTAGGCTGCGAAATGCCACACTCATTGGCAAGGTTGTTTAGGTTGAGCAATTGTCCGGTTCTGCCGGCACAAAGGCTGATAAAATTGCGGAAAAGCCGCATGTCCTGCACCTTCAACAGGCGGGTCACATCCCGGTCGATATAGGTTTGGAGGTAGTTGGAATAAAATACTGACGGTTGGAGGTCACAGTCGTAAATGGCAGGGTAAAAACCTTTGAAAAGCATTGATTTCCAGTCGGGTAGCAGCAAATCCGCCTGTTCAAGTTCAAGGGAGTTGAAAGGGAGCAGTTTGAACAGTGCAACCCTTCCCGCAAGGCTCTGCGTGATTTGTTCCAACAGGTAAAAATTCTGTGAACCGGACAGGATGAATTGCCCCATCAATCCGCTTTCGTCCACCGCAGTTTGCAGATAGGAAAACAGGCTGGGGGCACGTTGTACCTCATCGAAAATGACATTTGAACTGTATTTTTTCAAAAAACCAAGCGGATCCTGCATGGCAAAAGCACGCTCATCAGGATTTTCCAGCGAAACATACTGTATAGTCTGGAAAAATAGCCTTCAGCAAAGTCGTTTTCCCGGACTGACGTGGCCCGGTTAGCGCCAGTATCGGATACTTTAACAGCAAGGACCGGATGGATGCTTCTATTTGGCGGTTGACAAGTGCCATAGTGGAGATTTTGAGCCAAGGTATTTTTATTTTTTGAAATTACACGAAGTTGGTTTTGAAATAACATGAGATAAATTTTGAAATAACATGAGATAATACCTGCTGCAAAATTTGCAGTGTTCTGATGCTTTTTTCATCTTTGTGCGTTAGATGTGCGAGGTATAGTTTGGGCAGAATATACACCCAAGCCCAGCGCCGCAGCAATGTCTCCGACCTGCTGCCAACGTACAGCACGATCATCCACTTATTTTTTCCGCCTCATCAGGTGTTCCCAACTCCAACTCCCACTCAAGCCAATCCCGCCATGTCTGGCCTTTTGACCTGCCATAAACGTACACAGAAAATCCAGCAATTTCGCGGTTGTTGGCAGGAAAACACCCAAAAAAAGGGTTTATGAAGATTGATGTAAAACACACCCCTTCCGAGCGGCCCTCATCAACCTTTATAAACCCTTATCAACCTTCATCAACCCAAAAAAGTGGTCCCGACGGGGATCGAACCCATATCTAAAGTTTAGGAAACTCCAATTCTATCCATTGAACTACGGGACCTGTAAGGCCGCAAAATTACTGCATTTTTTCATTTCCAGCCCGGATTCCTCTACTTCCCAGTTCAATTATTTGCAGGTTGCTGATCGTGCCTGCATCGAGACTGAACCGGATCAGCGTTTTCACCTTGTGCCAGCCTTCATTGCCGCAGGCGCCCGGATTGATATGAAGGAAATCGAGTTTTTTATCGGGTATTACTTTCAGGATATGCGAATGCCCGCTGATAAACAAACCTTTATGCGGCGGATCATCTTCCAGCAGTTTCCGCACCCGAGGTTCGTAACGGCCCGGATAACCGCCGATATGG
>JBBQGV010000181.1:0-4929 GCA_038323375.1 Chitinophagales bacterium | reverse complement strand
GCCAGTTCCATCCACACATTCATGGTGCTCCAGGGCACTTGTGCAAAATCGCCGGTCACGATGTCTCCGTGGCCTACCACGAGGCTGAAAAGTCCCAGTTCGTTGGTTTGGATGCGGTGTACTTCGCGGTAAGCCGCTTTTCCGCTTGTTTCGCCTGTAAAAAGGCTGATTTGCAAGTTGATTGTTTTGTTGGTCAGCACCTTGCCCTGCGCATCGCGGGCTACAGCCTGGTAATTGATACCGGCAGGTGCATTTTGAGCGAAAATGCTCAAGGTGAACAGCAACAAAAAGGCTGTGAAAATAAGTTTGAAGTTCATAGTTATCGCAGGTTTACTGATTAATAAATTTTGATGACTTTAAAAGTTTGAACTTGTTGGGAATCTTTTGCTACAATGCGCAGCCAGTAGGTTCCGGTGGGGTGCATGCTCATGTCCCATTCAGCATTCGCTTGGCCGGGTTGAATCTGCCCGGTCTGCACTTGTTTTCCCCAGGCGTCGAACAAGGCGATCATGGAAGTTTGCGCACTCCAGTCGCGTGGAAGGTAGATCGTAAACCAAGTACTTACCGGGTTCGGTGCAATGGTGACCAATTCTGTATCGGAGGTGACGGGTCGAACGCCGGAAACCGGCGTAATCTTCAAAATCTCAGGTTGGTGAAACCCTTCGGTCAGCAGGCCGGAAGTTGTAATTATGGTAGCAACGGCTGTTTCGCCCAGCGTCCATTCGAGTCGGGTTTTGCCCTTTTGACTGCTACTGCCGGCGCTCGCTATTACCGAAGATGAAAATCCGCTTTGCGCGGAAACACCTAAGCTAAAAACCAACGCCAGGAATAGCAATAACGGATTGCGATTCATAAAACAAGTCATTTAATTGTGGAAAAACGTAAGATCAGGAGGTCTGTTTCCTGTGTTGCAAAGGTGGGTGCAGGGGAGGGCAAAGGCTTCCCATTTTTTGCCGGAAGACGTGGAGATTTTGCCGAAAGGCTGAAATACGTGAATCCTAATGATTTAGTTACCACGCACAGCACTGGGTGCCACGCCGAATACTTCTGAAAAAGCCCGGCTGAAGTATTTTGGGTCGTTGAAACCCACCTGAAAAGCGACTTCTGAAACATTCAAATCGGTGGTTTTCAGTAGGTTTTTAGCTTTGTAAAGTCGCATTTCACGCAACAACTGCATGGAGCTGCTGCCGGTCAATGCCTGTAATTTGAGGTTGAGGTTGGTGCGGCCCATGCCCATTTCCCGACAGGCATCCTCCAGCGACAAATCTGGATTGGTATGTTTTTTTTCAAAATACGCCTTTAGCCGCAGCACAAAAGCGTCTTCGTTTTCCACCGGAACGAGGTGGCTTTCCGGCAACGGCGCAACATAGACTGAAGTGTAATGTGCCCGGAGTCGCTTCCGGTTTTCCAGCATCTTTTCCAGCAGGATGGTCAGCTCCTCTTCATGGAATGGGTTTGGCCAGGTAGGCATCAGCGCCTTTCCGAAGGCCGTCCAGGCGGCTTTCCAGGTCTGCTTTTGCGGTAAGCAAAATGATCGGAATATGGCTCGTGCGCTCGTCGTGTTTCAGGGCGTCACAAACCTCCAGTCCGTTCTTTTCGGGCATCATGACGTCGGAAATAATGAAGTCCGGCACAGTTTCCAGCGCTTTTTCGATGCCCGCGCGGCCATTGTAAGCAAAATCGAGGCGATAGATACCTTTCAGGAAGGCTGTCAGGTATTCTACAACATCCGGATTGTCTTCAATGAGGAGAATATGTGTGGAATGGGAAGCTTGCCTATCTGCATTTGTTCCGCTTGCGGCTTCCGGAATGGGGGCTTGCAATTCAGGTTCTGGGGTCCATTCTACAAGGGTGGCGTTGCGGGTAATAGGCAGTCGTACCCGAAAAGTCGTTCCGACGCCCATCCTGCTTTCCACTTCCATACTGCCGTTCATCAACTGAACGAGTTCGCGGGTTAACGCGAGGCCGATGCCCGTTCCGCTGGATTCTTTGATTGCAACAGCCTCTGCCGGACTCTTTCCGTCAGGCTGTTTAGAGGTAACTCCTTTTTGGAAAGGTGTCCCCTCTTCCTTGGCTGAAGGAGCTTGAAAAAACCGGTCAAAAACATGCGGCAGCGCCTCCGGAGGAATGCCGATGCCGGTATCTGAAACAGCCAGAATTGTCGAGGAATTCGTGTCATCCTGTCCTTTTTCAAGCAGCAGCGACAGGGTCACTTTGCCGCCTAATGGCGTAAATTTTATGGCATTGGACAAGAGGTTATATACAATTTGCAGCAGCCGTTCCGGATTGTAATCCATGATCAATTCCGGTTCCTTGCTTTCTACGCGCAACATCACATTGCGGGCATTTGCCAGGGAATGCAGGCTTTCAGCAATGTAGCGCGAATACGGCAAAACGTCGCCCTGAATATAGTTGATGCTCAGCGTGTTGCTTTCCAATTTGGCCAAGTCGAGAATCTGGTTGATGAGGCTGAGCAGGTTCAGACTGTTGCGTTTGATGAGCTTCAGGTAGCCCGAAGCGTCGGAATTGGGAAATTTGTTTCCCAATTGGTCCGTCATACCCAGAATTACGGTGAGCGGCGTGCGGAATTCGTGGGTAATGTTGGTAAAAAAGCGATTTTTAAAAGCGTCCATTTCAAACAGGCGCCCGCGTTCATCAGCTTCGTGTTGCAGGTCTTGTTCGAGCTTGACCCGCCGCAGCTGAAATTGATAGATTTTATACGCCACCCCGCCAAGTACGAGTGCATAAACAAGATACGCCCACCAGGTAGCCCACCACGGAGGGCGTATCACCAGATGCAAAACTTTACCCGATTCATTCCAGATGCCATCACTGCTGGCGCCTTTTACCTGCAGGGTATACCTGCCGGGCGCCAAGTGGCTGAAATTAACCGTATTGTTGGTCCCCAGGTCAATCCACTTGCCTTTATTGAGGCGGTAAGCGAAGCGGTTCAGCGCCGGAATGGAAGAGCCCAACGCCGTAAATGCGAAGGAAAGGTCATTCTGAAAATAAGGAAGGCGGAGCTGGGTCAGGAGGTGTATCGCCGTGTCGGACAAAGCCGGGCGGTCGTTGATTTTCAACGAAATGAGTTTAATAACAGGTGGCTTGCTGTTGAACGCCAATCCGGAAGGTTTCATGATGTTCACGCCTTTGAGTCCCCCAAAATATAAATTGCCATCCGCATATTTAACAGCTGTTTGAATCGGCAGGCCTATGAATGTGTTTTCATGCAAAAAATGCCGCGAGTCGTAGAAAAAGCTGAAAGGACGGGTTTCGTTTATTTGCGCCAGACCGCCTTCCATGCTGATCCAGATTGCGCCGTCTTCATCTTCGATGATGTTGTGGCAGTTGTGCAGTCGAAAAGGCGCGGCAATAGGAACAGCTTGAGAAAAAGTACCTTGCCGGAACGGAATGCGGAATGGCCGGCCATTGACAATTGCCAAAAGATCGCCGGCTTTAGACCAGCTCATGTGCTTCACCTCCAAAGCGTCTTTTATACCGGGAAAAGAAACCGGCAAAGTCTGGAAAACAGCCTTGCTCAGGTCATACCGGATAAGCCCATTGTAGGTGCCCATCAGCAGATACTGCTCGTTCTGATCCAGAAAACAAAGCACCCGATCGTTGAGCGGATCGGCGTCTTTAACCAGGGTATCCAAAATTTCAAATCCACTCGGTGGCGCATTTTTCAAAAGCTTTCTCACCCGGCGGCGCGTGCTGGTTATCCATAGCGTTTCTGCTTTGTCCTGATGCAGGTTGGTAATGCTGCCGACTTTGTCGAGTAAGGAGCTACTCGGTAAGCCGGGGGAGGTCTATTTGCCCGTGATGTACTGTTCTCTGGCTGCGCCGGTTCGCCGGTCTATGCGGAACAGGCCCATCCAGGTGCCTACCCAGAAAGTTTCGTGGTCGGCCCGGGCCATGGCATTTACGCAAGCATCGTGGTTATTGGCTTTTTTGATGGGCAGGTCAATGTTGTGAAAAGTCTGGCGCATCCGGTTGTAAATGCTCAGCCCTTCCCAGGTACCAATGGCCAGCAGGGTGTCTGTTAGTTTTAAAAGCGTGCCGCCCCCACGGTTA
This sequence comes from Chitinophagales bacterium, assembly GCA_038323375.1. Lineage (GTDB taxonomy): Bacteria > Bacteroidota > Bacteroidia > Chitinophagales > Saprospiraceae > JABWAJ01. The sequence continues at coordinate 855 of JBBQGV010000181.1, read as the reverse complement.
ATCAGGCTGTTGGGATTGTAAGGATTGTGCGTCAGCAGCGTTGTGGTCTTTTGCCCTGCCGGAACCTGATAAAGTAGATACGAGCTTCCGATCCAGAGGTTGCCAAACAGGTTCTTGGTCACATAGGAGATTTGATCGAGCCAGAAACTCGTCTGATTTTTGGCATCTGCGACAAAACGGCGGAATTGTTTTTGTTTTTTATCAAACAGGCACAACCCGCCTGAATTGGTGGCTAACCAGATAGAATCCCCGTCGGGAAAAATTCAATTCATATCGCTGTTGGTGAGGGCATTGGGATCATTGGGGCGGGCGGTGAACGTATTCAGTATTTTTTCCTGGTGCGGATCGTACAACATCAGTCCCCGGTCTTTGCCGCCCCAGTGGGACATCCAGAGCAATCCTTCGTTGTCGCTGGCAATGATGGACAAGCCGCCGTTGTCAATTCCTTGCAAACCCCGTTCCGGCATGCAGGTATGCGTTTTGGTATCAAAGCGAAAAATACCCCGATCGCCGGATATCCACAAGTTGCCGTTTTCGCCTTTGCAAAACTGGGTAACCGGAACATTTTTACCCTGCCAGCTTAGCGGAAAATGGTCAAATCGTTTGTCTTTTTGCCGGTACTTCGCCAATCCTGCAGTGGCGGCAAACCAGATGTCGCCACGCTCGTCTTCCCAGGTGGAATTGTAAGCCCCGCCCGTTCCATTTAAAAAATCAACTTCGAATTTTTCCGGGCGGTAAGTGCGCAGGTCAAGGCGGTACAACTTGCCGGAAAGGTATTTCACCCACAATCCCTGGTTTTTATCCACGAGCAGCAGCGAGATCTCCTCTTCCGGGAGTCCGGCTGCGGGTTGCAGT
>JBBQGV010000180.1:0-5178 GCA_038323375.1 Chitinophagales bacterium | reverse complement strand
TATGGTTAAACGCAACTCCCCCTATATAGCCCTATTGCGTCAAAACCCGCTTTGTCTCCAGTGATAGAGAAACACCCAGTTGCGTAAAGCCAGCCAAAACGGTTGGCTTTACGCAACTGCTGTACCAATAAATGGGAAGGAAAGAGAGGCATAAGGTTCATATGGGTGGTTGTTTACTTATGCAAATGTACGCTGAAATTTCAAATATCTAAATCATGCAACGGACTTTTATCTTGTCCCAACTTTTTTTAGTGACGTGGGTATAAATCTTCGTCGTTTTGGTGCGCTCATGGCCAGCGGAGAGTGGATTATCGGTTTTAATTTCTTCGACCGCTTTCCTTTTATCAAGTAGTAAATATAATGAATTTGGGAAAAATTGATAAATTACCGGGCAAAATTGGTTAATCCCCTGGGAGTTACCGCCCTCACCTTTGTGTCATCAAATCGAACAAGTTTTTTCAACATCGAAAATTTTAAAAATGACACATTTCACAGTTCCTACCCGCTCCGAAGTTTCCCCGGTCAACCAAGCCATTTTTGACGACCTGCAAAAAGGGCTTGGCTTTGTGCCGAATCTGTATGCCACTTTTGCCTTGAACGAGACGGCTTTGGGCGATTACCTCGCTTTCCAAAACCGCAAAAGCACCCTCCGTGCCAAAGAGCGCGAACTCATCAATTTAGTGGTCTCCGAGGTGAATGATTGTCTGTATTGCTTGTCAGCACACACGGTTTTGGGCAAAATGAATGGTTTTTCAGAAGACCAAATCTTAGAAATCCGCTCCGGCGAGGCTTCATTTGATGCTAAATTAGATGCGCTTGCCAAATTCGTGCGCGACACCACCATCCGTCGCGGCAAACCTTCTTCCGAGTCGGTCGAGCAACTTTTCGCAGCAGGATACACCCAAGCCAACGTGTTGGACATCCTCATTGTCATCGGTGACAAAATCATCTCCAACTTCTTGCACGGCGTGACACAAATCCCGATTGATTTTCCGGTAGCCCTCCGATTGGATGAAGTAAATGCATAAAAAAACAGCGGGGCAGTGGAATGTATCCATTGCTCCGTTTTTATTTTGGGAAAAATTGATAAATTATCAGGAAAAATTGATAAAGATTAAGAAAAAAATTTACCCAACTTTGCAGCATCAATTCAAGGTTTAAAAAAAAAATATGGCAACCAAAATTAATGTCAAAAGCCTGCCCCTTGGCTATCAGTCCATCATTTCAAACGGGCGTTTTGCCATCGTCGGCGACGAGCCCATCGCGGGCAAAGGCACCGACCAAGGTTTTTCTCCGGAAGATTTGATACTCGCTGCACTGGCTTCCTGCAAGGTGAATACCGTGCGGTTCATCGCCCGCAAAAAAGGTTGGGTTATCCGCGACGTGGATGCCCAATTGGAGCTCTCAGTGAAGCGCAACCCCGACCGCTCTTTGGTTTCGACCGTGAAAGTCGCCCTGCAAATAGAAGGCGATTTGAGCGACGAACAACGTGCCGAACTGTTACGCGAGGCAGACGCCTGTTACGTTCACCGCATGTTAAAAGGCGAGTGGAACATCGCAGAAGCCGTTCCTTTTGCAGAAAAAACCGCCGAAACCACATGAGCCAACCTGCCTCCGCTGGAAAATGGCCGTGCTGATTTAGCCCGGCATTAAAAGAATAGCTATGAAACAATCGCTTTGGACGGATGATGAACGTTACCTCGACCGTTGCGCCGAATTGGCGGAAATAGCCCGAAGCCGGGGCGAATCGCCTGTCGGTTCGCTGCTCGTAGTGGCGGGCGGCATCGTCGGAGAGGGCATCGAGGCGGGAAAAAGCATGCAAGACATCACCTGCCATGCGGAGGTGGAAGCCATCCGGCAAGCCGTAAAAGCGCAGGGGAAAGACCTTTCTGCCGCCACGCTGTACACCACACAGGAGCCTTGTATTTTGTGCAGTTACGTCATCCGGCATCACCGAATCGGGCGGGTAGTCATTCGGCAAGCCGTTGCCCACATTGGCGGGGCTACCTCCGCCTTTCCTGTTTTGACAACAAACAAGGTCGAAATTTGGGGTGCTCCGCCGGTCGTTGACTTTGCATAAAAAAATAATTCATTTAATTAAAGATCCGTCCATTATGGAAGTAGAAAAAAGATTTCCGTTGCCCCCCTTTACCGAGGAAACAGCTAAGCAAAAAATCCAAATGGCGGAAGATGCCTGGAACAGTCGTGACCCCGAGCGCGTATCGAAAGCCTATACCCCTGACAGCGAGTGGCGCAATCGCGACCGTTTTTTGAACGGACGGACGGAGATCGTGCAATTCCTCACTGAAAAGTGGCAAAAAGAACTGGACTACCGGCTCAGAAAGGAATACTGGGCGCACACGGACAACCGTATCGCCGTGCGGTTCGAGTACGAATACCACACCACCGCAGGACAGTGGTTCAGAGCCTATGGCAACGAAAACTGGGAGTTTGACGAAAATGGCTTGATGGCTAAGCGTTTTGCCAGCATCAACGACCTGAAAATAGACGAAAAAGACCGGAAACTACACTGACCATGCGCCACGAATTTTACGAACCGGCCACCGGGGGGCATTTATTGATGACCACCGATGAGCCGGATTTTACCCGCTATTTCTTCCGCGAACGCGATAAAAAATTCAACTCGCTGGCCTGGAACCGAGGCAAAGCGCAACAAATCAGCATAGATGAAATGCGTTTCGAGGTTCCGGAAAACACCTTTTTTGCGCTCAATGTGAGCCATTCTTTTCGGTTCAAACGCTCGGAAGACGTTGTAATTTGGCAGTTCAACAAGGAATTTTACTGCATCATCACACACGATGCGGAGGTCAGTTGCACTGGTCTCCTGTTTTATGGCTGGCGCGAGGCCGAACCCATTTTATTGGATGAAAAGGAGACGCGCAGTTTGGGTTTATTGGTGGAGGTGTTCAAAGACGAATATGAAAATCGCGACAACATTCAGGGGGAAATGCTGCGCGTGTTGCTCAAACGCCTTATCATCAAACTCACTCGTTTGGTCAAATCCCAATCGTCCGTAGGTATTTTGTCTACGGCTGAATTGGACACGGTTCGGCAGTTCAATTTATTGGTAGAAAACAATTTCAAAAAACTCCACCAAGTTCAGGACTATGCAAATCTGATGTTCAAATCGCCCAAGACCTTGAGCAATCTTTTTGCAAAATACAGTGAAAAAAGCCCCGTTCAACTCATCGCCGACCGCCTGTTTTTGGAATCGAAACGCTTAATTTTATACACGGATAAATCCACTGGCGAAATTGGCTTTGAACTGGGTTTCGAGGAGCCTGCCCACTTTTCGCGATTTTTCAAGAAAATGTCGGGCGTCACAGTGTCGGATTTTCGGAAATCAATTCAAGTTTGAGCATTCACTCAATATTATTGTATTGGCTAAGGGTCGCTGAATGAATAACTGTCTTTGGAACACAGCCTGTCCTGCGTCTAACGTTTTAATAATTCAATAATTTTAGTGTGTAACATTCGTTCGTCAAGAGGTTTTGAAACATAGTCGTTCATACCTACTGCTTTGCATTTTTCTACATCCATTGTTGTTACATCGGCTGTTAAAGCAATGATTGGGATTTTTAAATTCATCGTCTTGCGAATATATTCTGTGGCTTCAAACCCATTCATTTCGGGCATCTGCAAGTCCATCAAAATAATATCGTAAGTTTCTGTTTGTAGTTTATCAATAGCAATTTTGCCATTGTCTGCTATGTCGTATTTGAATTTGAAATCGTCCAAGATTGTTCTCATCAATAATTGATTGAGTTTAATGTCTTCAACCACTAATATTTTTATGTCTTTAATTTCTCTGTCCAATTCTACCTCTACATTTTCTTTTTTACTTTCTGCATTGGTTTTTTGAAAACTCAAAGTGAAGCAAAAAGTTGAACCTTCATTTACTTTACTTTTTACTAAAATAGTTCCGCCCTGTTTTTCTATTAATTGTTTGCAGATAGCAAGTCCTAATCCTGTTCCTCCAAATGTACTTGAAGTGGCACTTGTTGCCTGCTGAAAGTTTTCAAAAATAGATTCTAATTTATCTTCTGGTATTCCTGTTCCTGTGTCGGCAATTGCAAACTCAATAGTTGCTTTCTCTTTATCTTCATTCAACAAACGAACAGTTACGGTTATTTTTCCTTTTGCAGTAAACTTTATAGCATTACTTAAAAGGTTTAAAAGAATTTGGTGCAAACGCGCTGCATCGCCTATCAATACTTCTGGAATTTTGTTGTCGTATTCTTTAACTAACTCTAAATTCCTTTCTTGAATTTTTAAATCAAACACCTTATGCATCGTGGATATTGAGAATTCCATTTTGAAAGGTGTTTGTTCAAATGTCATTTTCCCTGCATCTACTTTTGCTAAATCCAGTATATCATTAATGAGCACGAGTAATCCATCGCCACTGGTTTTTATAGCATCCAAATATTCTTTTTGATTGGGTGCTAAATCTGTTTTGAACAATACCTTTGCAAATCCAAGAATTGCATTCATAGGTGTACGGATTTCGTGGCTCATGTTTGCTAAAAACTGCTGCTTGGATTGTAATGCATTTTCGGCTTTGGCTTTTTCATCTTCTGCCAATATCATTGCCAACTCCGCAACAACTCTTGCCTCTTTCAATTCTTCTAAAATTCTTTTTTGGTCGGTCACATCTCTTGCTGCCGCAAACACGCCCAATACATTTCCTTTATCGTCTTTATAAACCGATGCGTTATATAATACATCGGTCAACTCTCCATTTTTGTGGTGGATAGTAAGCGGATAATCGGAAACAAATCCTTTTTCAAAAACCTGCTTATATCCTTCACGTGCTTTTTCCGGCTCGGTAAAATAATCAGAGAAGTCAGTACCAATCAATTTATCTCTTGTTTCTCCGGTTACTTTCGCTGATGCTTCGTTTACATCCGTAATTTTTCCTTCGGGAGATATGGTAACAAGCGGGTCGAGCGATGCTTCAATTAAACTTCGTGCATATAGTGAAGCGCGTTTTATAGAAAGATTAAAAGCTTCCAGTTCTCTAGCGGCAATTTCAAGTTTTTCTTTTTCTTCGTTTTGAAAAACAAGTTCTAAATCAGCAATAACTAACTCTGCGGCACGTTTTTCTTTTTCTTCGTTTTGAAAAACAAGTTCCAGATTAGCAATAATTAATTCTGC
>JBBQGV010000179.1:0-5253 GCA_038323375.1 Chitinophagales bacterium | reverse complement strand
CAATTTGACGGAGTGTATGGCCGAAGAATTGAAAGCAGACGGCATCCACGTCAATTGCCTGGCACTCGGCGCTGTCGATACCGAGATGCTCCGCACCGCATTCCCCGACTACAACGCCGACATGAAAAGCACCGAAATGGCTGCTTTTATTGCTGATTTCAGCCTAAATCAACGCCCTTATTTTAATGGAAAGATATTGCCTGTTGCGGCAACAACACCCTGACTATTGTGGAATTTGGAATGCGGATTGCGGAATATACACGCACTCGATTGCTGTGAGGCCTTACCTCACAGCAATAAGAACAAATGCTTATGATAGGCGGGGCACCAAAATCAGTAACTGATGGGCTAAAAAATGGATAACCATTAAAAAGCCCATGTTTTCACCAGCAGGTCATCAAAGGATGTCTGCGATTTACCAGGAAGGAAAAAGCCAGTGTCGTTGCCGAAGTCAGGAAGCCCAGTAAGGTTGGCGACCAGCACATTGTTGATGAAAAAATAGGTCTTCCCTTCAAACTTTCGGATGCTCAATACATTCCAATCACCAGGGCGGATGGTATCAGAGAACGTGGCTGCCTTCCAGGTTTTAAAACCATCGCTTTGGCTCAAACGCTCCCGAATGATGAAGTTTTGCGCATTACTGATGCCGAAGTTTAGAAACTCCCATCCCTCTCCTTTCCAAGTTACTGAGGAATATGGGTCGGTATCCCCTGGGTCGCTGATACGCAGGCGGACATCCAGCTGATAGTTTTCGGCGCTGGCCAACTGGTCGAACTGTTTGGCAATGTACCAGCCTCCGTTATACTTAATCTGCACCTGATAGATTCCGCCAGAGAGGTCAAAATTATAATCCTGCGTAGAGCCTTCGCCCCAACCGATGTTGTTGTTGTCAAAGGGCTCGTTCAGCAAGTTGGAAGTGCAGGATTCGGGCAGCCCATCAGCCTCCGCAGGGCGGAGGTCGCCGAAGGATTTTGTGTTGTAGCACTCGAACAGCAATTGCCGGACGGCATCGGGGTTTTCTTCTTTCAGGCAGGCTGAAAGACCTAAAATGGATAAGAGTATGAGTAAATTTTTCATTTTTTTAAATGATTGGTTCAGTCGCAATTGCATAGTTTCTTCATGAATTTTTCGTAATCCTTGTGTGACACACCGCCCATATCGCCGAACAGTCCCCAATCCCGAAACTCATAATAGCCCTTATTGATACCACCAATCCCCAACAGTCCACATGATAGGTCGACCGGAACATGATAATATTCTTTGGAGTCGCCATTTTTACACTTAACTTTGAAAACAACGATTTTGGTGGTGCCGCAAAACCCTTTTTCATTACCCGTTCCTTTGGGTGTTCCATAGCAAGGGCCACTTTCCTTCTCTACCTTTTTGCTGTTTTCCGAGCTAGAACCACTGCTACCACCGCCCCCAGACCTTGGCGTTATTTCTTTCGCCCAAGCCGCAGAAATCTCTTTGCCTGGGCCTGCTCGCAATTCTTCCCAAGAGTATGCTTTGCCCGAAGCCTCCGCGCTGAAAATACCCAGTATTGTCCATTTTTTGAGGGTCATGAAGCCATTTGGCTCACCGTCTTTCCATGGTCCTGAAATCTGTACCCCACTTGAAATACGCAGGGTACCAACGCCATGGAAATAGCCGTCGAGGAATTCGCCATCATACCAGTTGTCCCCGCCCTTCCATTTTAGCTTGCCATTGCCCGTCATTGAGCCGTTTTTCCATTGGCCAGCGTAGTTAATATCCTCCGTTTTACTGACCATACTGGGGAAATTTGGTCCTCCGTTGAACTCTCCGTAGCCATGCTGGTACCCCTTCGAAAAATTGCCCTTATACGTGTAAGACCTTCCCGCTCCATTGATAGATTTAATGAATCCCTCGCCCCCGTAATTGTCATTGACGTAGGATCCTTCGTGTTCTTCATATTCACTTGTAGTTTTTCCTTTACCTTCTTTTTTGCCGTTTTTGAACTGACCGACGTAATACCCCGCGCTGCCAGCAGTTTTCCCATAGCCATTTGGTAGTCGGGGATTGTCACCGACATAGGGGTCGAAGCCGTACTTGCCTAAGCGGGAATATTTAGGGAAATTTTCTGCAAAATCATAAACATCGTCGTGGCGCGAGATGAGCGATTCTCCTCGTGCCGCACCCAAATCCTTGAACTCAGGGAAAGCCTTTGCCACAACTAACAACTCAGCAAAAGAGAAAGCCAATTCGAAGCAACGTTCTACTGCGGCCTGCCTTTTTTTCGCTTCAGGGAATGCTTTCGCCAAAGCAATTAGCCCCGTGATATTCTCCGAGAGCAGCGGTTTTTCAAAAGCCAAATCCTTGTATTTGCTCTGGGGGGCAAATTTTTGGAATTTCAAAAAATCGTCGGTTGAGCGGACAGAATTAGCTGCCCAAAACTCCAGCGTGTCTTTCAGTTCCGATTTTATCACTTCAGGGTAGCGCGCACGGGCCTCATCGAATTGGCCAAATCCTTCGCTCCAACGGATGTAGGTTCTTTTGGCTTCCGTTGCAGCCAAACAACTTTCGCATTTTGCAATAAGCAGCGGAAAATCAGCGCGTTTTGCGAAACCCAGTGATTTTTTGAAAACCTCGTTTCTACGTGGACTCTCAGGGAATGCAAAAAGGAAATCATGACCATCAGTCAACTTACGCACTTCAAAAATACTTTCGGCTTTTCGCGGCAAGACATAAAACTGATTATTGGCCAGACTTTGGCTTAGGTCAATGAGTTTTGGGTCATACTGACGAAGCCAACGCTCGCGATCTGTCTTGTTTTGAAGGCTAAACTCTTTGCCGAGACCGGAAACCAAATAATTACCCAAACTCGAAATACCAAAACCAACAACACCACCCAAAACAGCATTCGCAGGCTTGTTCGTCGTCCGTGCGCCTTCTTTATTCGTAAACACCAAAAGATATGATTGGTAGCCCAGATAGGCGCCAACAGTGGTAGCGCCTGCGACGGCTAAAATACCGGGCAGGTTGATCTTTTTCTTGAAATGGGCATCCCGGTAGTTTTTCCGCAGGTTGTAATCCGGCGCGGACGCAGTGTAGTAAATGGGGCGTTTTGTAGTACAAGCTGCACCACAGAAAACAACTAGAAGTAATAATTGGGCAATTCGTTTCATCGAAAGATCAATTGTGCATGTAAAAAAAGGTTTGTGTTTCATTCAGCACCAGGTTACACAGGGATATTCAACTAATGGTTCCAAAAATCTTTCATGTTCCAGGTGAGACTGGCCGTCAGGCGATTGAAAGCCTCGGGGTTGTCCTTGAGCTTTATGGGACGTTGATATTCCCCGGAAAGGCCAACGCCTTTCCCGAAATATACGGCCAGGCCCATACGAACAACAAAATCCGTCGTTTCGATGGAGCTCGGGGTCAGGTCCTTGTCTGTAGAGGACTTGTCGATGCCCACGCCAACAGCCCCTTTTTGAAAAGCTGCGCCGACAAAAGGCTGGATGTATTTTGTTTGCGGCAACAGGTAGCACGACATGCCTACGTCGATAACTTTATGGTTGATCTTTACCCCGTCTTCGTAGGCCCAGTCATAATTATTTACCGTCATTTTGGAGTTCATGTACCCGATGTGGAATCCCAAAGGGTACCGCACGTAATTGAATCCAATGGCAAACCCAGGCGAAAGTTTGAGGGTTTTGTCTTGCAGGTGCTCCACAAAGCGCGGGTTCATAAAGCGGCTTTGGGCTGCTCCGATGTAAAAAACAGGGCCACTGAGGCTTCTTTTTGTTTTTTCAAAATTGGATTGCCCCAAGAGGATACCTCCGTATAGACAGAGGAATAGTAAGCAATAGGTCGTTTTCATAGGATTTAAATTTTGCAGAATTTGCCCGACCTTGAAGCACCCGATGGCTCCAGCAGCAACATCGTATAATAGCCTTTTGCGAGGCTGCTTATGTCCAAGTGTGCTTCATCAGACGAGCGCTCGATGCTTTTCTCCAGCACCATTTGGCCTTGGAGGTCGAATACCCGAATCTGGCCTGAAAAGCCTAGCTCAAGGGAGACGGTAAGCCGATTGCCAGCAGGATTCGGAAAGCACTCCAGCGGTTCGGGGCTTGGTGTTTCCGCAAGAGATGTCACACCGCTGATGTTGACCGAAAAAAGCCAGGCATTGTCATCATTGCTGCCGCCGGCAAACAGCTTGCTGTTACTCAATACCGCCAAGCCTCGGGTGAAATCAGATTTCGCTCCTCCGAAACTGCTTCCCCATACACTTTGGCCGTTCAGGTTTTTCATTTCAAAAATGTAGGCGCGTTCCGTTAGGTCGGTGGGCGTATAAAAAGGACTGCTTTGGCTGGTGGTACCTTTGCCAAATGCCAAAATATTTCCATTGGGCTTGATGGCTATACCATTGGCATTGATGGCTCCTCCACCGCTTGTACGCCACCATTGCTGATTGCCGTTGGCATCACCTTTTATCACCAGTAGTTCAGTAAGAGAAGTAGCCCCAGCAGGCGCAAATTCCAATGATCTGGTATTGCATTCGAATACGAATCCGCCATCAGGGTGCCCCATGATGCGGGATCGCACCTGGTTGTTGTAGCTGTCGGCGAGATAGTCGCCCTTGGTGCCGCCAAAAACCTTATTCCAGAGCAAATTGCCCTGCGCATCGGTTTTTGCCACAATGACATCGTCTGAACTGGTGTTGGAGATAATACTTGTGCCCCGCGTCAGCACGAAGAAGCCGCCGTCTGCCGCCACATCCACAGAGAAAAGAGTACCACCATATATGCCTTGTGGAAAGCTAAACGTCAGTGCTTTGGACCAAAGCTGGTTGAGGTTCTGGTCAAATTTCAGCAGGTAAGCTTTATCGTTGTTTTCTCCAGCCACAATAAAAGACCCGTCTGCCAATACCTTGAAATCGTTAGCGGTTTGCAATTGCAACACCTTCACTTCGACAAAATTGCCGTTGGTGTCAAACTGGACGATGAAATGCTCGCCGCTGTCGCCATATCCCAGCACATAATAATTGCCGTTTATACCTTTTTGAATATAATATGGATAAAGGTCAAGCCCGGTGATGGCCCAGGATTTCGCCCATAGTTGTTGCCCCGTTAAACTGTGTTTGGTAATCAACAAGGTTTCGTCGGCATTCTTGTAGAGACGCCCGACAGAAACCACTTGGTTGTTGTCAATCAGCACGTCTTCGATGCGGTCCTCTCCTCCGCTGTTTCCCGAGTAAAAAGTTTCCCAGCCTTTTGTAGCAGATTGCCCGGCAAG
>JBBQGV010000178.1:0-5367 GCA_038323375.1 Chitinophagales bacterium | reverse complement strand
AAGGGGTGCCTTTTCCATGACAGACATTAAAACACAATATATCAATGAACTTGTGCTCGATAAATTAATTTCCATTTATGGGAAAGACCCGTCCGTGGAAAAAAATAACCCCAAAATCCGTGAACTATATGCTTTAGGCAGAATTGCCGCTTAAATCTTTAACGAACCATTGTTACAAATAAAATAAATCCCCGAAAAACCAGATCGAAGACAAAACCACTTTACTTTCTTATTTCATAACTAAATTGAAAAACACCTATGAAACCCATCCACGCTCTCCTGACAGCAATCATTTGCACGCTAATGATTCAGGTAACCAACGCACAATGCTTCTCCAAAAAAGGTCGTTGCAAAAAAACCGATTTCTGGGAAGTCCAGGCCGGGGCAGGACTGCTATCCACTTTTTTGAAAGACCGCACCCAAAGCCTGATGCCTCCCGTTCTCCTCGGCGTAAACTACCGTGTTAAACCGAACATCAGCCTTGGGCTCCATGTTGGGACTTCCGTTTCGGAGGCATCGAGAACAATCCCCGGAGATACTAAATCGTCTATACACCGCAACCATTATACAGCCATTGGTTTGCGGGCAGCAGCACACACGACGACGCTTGACCGCTGGGAAGTATACGGTGGTATGATGGCAGGATATGGCATTTCCCGGGTAGAAGTACGCGAAACTGGCAGTGAAAAATCCCCCGAACTCGCAGATGAATACCGCAAAAATAAAGTTTACCTCTCCGCCTTTGTGGGCGGACGGTATGCCATCACCCGAAACATTGGTATTTTCAGTGAACTGGGCATGGGGGTTTCTTTACTCACCAGCGGCATCAGTTGGAGATTCCAATAATTTATGTCTGTTTTTATAGTCCGATAGCTGCGTTGTGCCCGACCCCAAAATCGGTCATTTACGCGAGTAGACTCTCGTTTTGGGGTCTTCGCACGCCTTACGCTCGAACTATAGAGAACAGACACTAATTTGTATTTACACCCTTCATATTTTTTTTACTCTGAATTTAAACGCGCTTGATGCCCCTGCTTCCGGTTGGAAGTGGGGGTAATTTTTTTTCAGTTCCGCCATTTTTCTCATTCAGCAGCCTCTTTTTCCCACTCACCACAATAAAGTGGTTGCGGGCGTCCCCACCGTTCCTTATTTGTGGCGTACTGAATTCAAATTTGTTTTTCATCTAAGGTAAATAAACTATGAAACCCTTTTACTTTCTTCTGACAGCCTTGATTTGCTTTGCAACGATTCAAAACACCAACGCACAATGCAACGCAAAAAAAAGCCGGTGCAAAAAATCCGGCTATTGGGAAGTCCAGGCCGGAGCCGGGCTGCTACCCACTTTTGTAAAAGATTGCGCCCATTCCCTGATGCCCCCCGTCTTACTTGGCTTAGACTATCGAATTAAACCCAACATCAGCCTTGGCTTGCAGGCAGGAACTTCCATTTCGGAAGCGGCAAGACAAATTCCCAAAAAAACCACACCCTCTCTGCACCGCAATCATTACACCGTGCTTGGTTTACGGGCGACCGCACATACCACTACGCTCGACTGTTGGGAAGTATACGGCGGCATGATGGTTGGCTATGGCACCTCGCAGGTGGAAGTGTACGACATGAGCAACGAAAAGCTCCCGGAACTAATGGAGAAATACCAAAAATCCTGAGTTTATCTTTCTGCCTTTGTGGGCGGACGATACACCATCAACAGACATATTGGCGTGTTCAGCGAACTGGGGTTGGGGATTTCTGTGCTTAGCGGGGGCATTAGCTGGCAATTTCGATAGCCGGCATTCCGTCATATTCAAGCCATTTTTTGAGGCATGCCCGATAACAGCAGCCGATTCAACCTAATTTTGGCGCTTAAATTATCGCCAACATGTTCAAGACGCCTTTGGGTCGTTTCCGGATCGTCGCTTTTTTGGAAGGCATTTCTTTCCTGCTGCTGGGTTTCACCATGATTCTGAAGTATCAATACGCCATGCCCCGACCCAATTTTGTGGTTGGACTGGCGCATGGCGTCTTGTTCATCGCCTACGTTTTTCTGCTGATCCGGATTACCTTCATATACGAATGGTCTTTTCAGAAGTTTGTGCTTGCTTTTTTGGCTTCACTCTTGCCATTTGGGACTTTCGTTGCAGATAAGCACTTGTTTACTAAATAGCGTCTGTCCATTAGTATGGTCACGGAGTCTTGCGGAGTAAAGGGAGTCTCACAGATGGCTTAACTCCGCAAGTAATGTCATCAACTTTGCGAAAATTGAGGCGACATCTCGCCGCCCTAAAGCGGCAGGTGTCGTCTCGATTTTTGCGATTCGCGACCCGGTTTTTTGAGATGTCACCTGCTTCGTGCCTCAGCAGATTACACCTAAAAAACCTTAAGTTGACCACATTACTCCGCGCCAAGCGGTTATGTGGGACAATTTAGCCCCTTATTCGGGCCTTCGTATAACGCAGCTATCGAGATCTAAAGAAAGACACTAAAATCCGGTGCCGATCCGGATTCCGCCCCAGCGGTGAGTCAACCCAGTATCGAATTCTTTGGTGATCGCCGATTGGCAATATTCCAGGTAGAGTTTTCCGATGCCTAATACAAAACCAAAATCACCCTGAATGGTGAGCCGGGTCAGGTCACTGGAAGCAATGACGTAAGGGCTGCTCCGATTGAACAGGCCACCTTGTAAAGTAGCATCGTAAACCGTGAAGCCTGGTTGCACCCGCACATACAGGTAAGCCCTCCAGCGTTTCGTTTTTTCGCCGGCTCGGAAAGGATCGTTCATCCGCCCGACTATTGCGGTGAGCCCGGCCCGGATGCGGTTGGTATGAGTGCCGAACCTGGCGTTTGCTCCGCCATTGAGCAGCAGCCAATTGCCGTTTTTCCACAGACCTTGTTCCCAATCAATCTGATAATTCAGAATCACGTCATTTTTGATCTGATGTTGCCAGCCCAGCGGTGGGATGTTATCCAACCAACGGTGAATGGCCTTTTGCATGCCTTCGCTGCCGGCTGCCGGTCCCATGATTCCCAGTACCAGCGTAGTGGAAATCCTGCTGCGCCGAAGGGTATCGGTTGCAATCGAAAACGTCGAGATCGAAAGATTGCTGCAAAAAGGGCGGTCGCCATAAAGGATAACATCGCTGCGGATCGTGCTTGGCGTATATCCATAGTGATCTGCGCGAATGCCGTAGTGTACGGTACTATGCCGGGGTTGAATCAGCAGCTTACTCAGCGGGTTTTTCTTCAGCGCCAGATGCACAAATTCAAGGGTGATGCCCTGTGTATAGTAATCGTCGGTTGCTGTAAAAAAGTCGTTGTCGTAATGGAATCGAAACCAGGCGTTGTCGCTGATTTGGGTGAAAGCTGCGGTATTGTCCACGACTTGAGCAGGTGCAGCGCAATGCAGGAGTAATGCGGTTGTGATAAAAATCCATTTTAAAAGCACCGGAATCGTTTTGATATACTTACGTGAGAACGGGGGGTTAGGATTTTTCATAAATGCTCAAAAGCATATTTTCCTTGGTTAGATACAGGAATGTTTTTGTTTTTCATTTTTAAAATAGAAAGAAAACTTTGGCTGAGTAAAATATTACAATGCTATTATTTCAACTTGCACCTGCAATAACCTCCAATTTCTTATCCTGCCTCTTTCCCTTTATCTTGCCGCCGATTTCATTTCAAAACAAAAGCCAGCACGGTATGAAACGCCTTAACCGACGATCTTTTTTGCAATCTGCTGCCCTTGCAGGAGCTTCCCTTGCTGTTCCTGTTTCCGGAAATACCAGCACTGCCTCCGCCCCCGCTATTCTTGGGCAAAAACCAAAATCTAAAATCAACCTGGGCTTCATCGGCGTAGGCTTGCGCGGACAAAGCCACGTTGAACTCGCCCTGATGCGCGACGACTGCAACGTGCTCGCCATTGCTGACCCGCAGGCGGTCATGGTCAATAGCTGTTTGAAATTATTCGACGACAAAGGTGTCAAACGCCCCAAGGTTTTCTCCAACGGCGATTACGATTATCTGGAATTACTGAAAGAAAAAGACATAGATGCAGTGGTGATTGCTTCTCCGTGGGAATGGCATACGCAGCAGGCCGTTGCCGCCATGCAGGCCGGAAAATATGTCGGAACGGAAGTCTGCGGCGCATTTTCTTTGGACGAATGCTGGCAATTGGTCAATACTCACGAAGCAACCGGCGTACACCTGATGTTTTTGGAGAATGTCTGTTACCGCCGCGACGTCATGGCGGTGCTCCAAATGGTGCGCGAAGGCTTGTTCGGCGAGCTCCTCCACTTTGAATGCGGCTACCAGCACGACCTGCGGGAAGTGAAATTCAACGACGGGATCAATCCCTACGGCGGCGGCGTGGAATTTGGCGAAAAAGGCTTCCACGAAGCTAAATGGCGCACCAAACATTCGGTTGCGCGCAACGGCGATTTGTACCCCACCCACGGCATCGGACCGGTTGCCATGTACGCCAACATCAACCGCGGCAATCGCTTAGTCTATCTGACTTCTACCTCGTCTAAATCAATTGGATTGCACGATTACATCGTCAACCATCCCAAAGGAGGCGAGTCGCACCCCAATGCCAAAGTCAAATTCAAACTCGGCGACGTGGTCACCACGGTGATCAAAACGGCGAATGAAGAATCCATCATCATTTCGCACGATACGAACCTGCCCCGCCCCTACTCGTTAGGATTCCGCGTGCAAGGCACGAAAGGCATCTGGATGGACGTCAACAAAAGTCTGATGATTGAGGGGCAAACCAAAGCCCACCAATGGGAAGAAGCCAAAACCTGGTTGGACAAATACGACCACCCGCTCTGGAAACGCTACGGCGCTGACGCCAAAACTGCCGGACACGGTGGCATGGATTTTTTCGTATTCCACCACTTCGTAGAGTGCGTCAAGCGCAATATCGCGCCACAAATGGACGTGTACGACGCGGCTACCTGGCTGGCCATAACGCCGCTATCGGAGGCGTCCATTGCGATGAGCAGCGCTCCGCAAGCCTTCCCCGATTTTACTCGGGGAAGGTGGATAGACCGGAAACCGAATTTTGCGTTTGGGGAGGAGTTTTGAGGAGAGCCTGCACCTGCTTTTGCTACGTGGTAAAAAGAGCCAGCAACATGGTTGAACGATCCGTTGAATGATTTGGAAATTTGAAATTTCAGCGTACATTTGCATAAGTAAATAACCACCCATATGAACCTTATGCCTCTCTCCTTCCCATTTATTGGTACAGCAGTTGCGTAAAGCCAACCGTTTTGGCTGGCTTTACGCAACTGGGTGTTTCTCTATCACTGGAGACAAAGCGGGTTTTGACGCAATAGGGCTATATAGGGGGAGTTGCGTTTAACCATA
>JBBQGV010000177.1:0-5514 GCA_038323375.1 Chitinophagales bacterium | reverse complement strand
ATTTTTACTAAAAATAATCTCTGTGGGAGGTGCGAAATTGTACTTATTTGGGAATCAACCCATTAAATTTGAAAGATAAAGATACTTTTACAAAAAGTGCAAAAGTTTTTTTTGATTTGGACAACCTACTCTCCGAGGTCGGGAAAACATTGAAATACTACATTTCTACAAACCTCTGACCTCTCCGAGGTCGTATGGCAAAAAGCATTTCAAAGCGGCTGGATAGTTACGATATTTCTCCTTAAAAAGATGTTGCAAAATTCGGAATGATTCATATTTTGTATTTATTTACCCCATAGCAATACAACACCTATGTGGTAAATAAATACCATGTTTTCGGTATTCATTGAATTTCAAAAAACTGCTAATGCGTACTTTCCTTTTTGTGGTAACAACGAGCCTTAGTTTGTTTTTTCATGCTTGCAATTCTTCCAGCCAGCAGCCTGCCAATCAAAGCATTGATTACAAACTCACCATTGAAAATAAAAATGCAGATAGCATTCACAATGAGGGCGTTAATCTGGATAATGAGAAAAAGCAATACGAAGCAGCTATAGAAAAATATAAAGCAGCGCTTGCCATAAGAAGAAGCCTCACTCGTCGGATAGCAGTAGCAGAAGATTCAACAAGAAGTAATATCCTGAAAGGCATTGTAAAAGGTTTGCAAAATCAGAGCAACTGCTATTACAACCTTGGGAATTATGAAAAAGCCTATCAACTGCAAGATAATTGCATACGCTTTTTGGACAGCCTGAAACAGTATCCCCAAGTATTCGATTGGGAAGTAGAACGGAGCATAACTGCCTATCACCGCATGGGCCGGATTCAAAATGTCCGAGACAATCAAGAAGAAACGCTTAGAAATTATAGAACAAGTACTACTTTATGCCAAAATCATCAGGCTAAGTATTCATCAAGATGCAGGGACATGTATACCGACTACAGTGAATTGTACGTAAATTGGCTTGAAGCGGATAGCATTATCAAATATGCAAATATGTCTATTAATACAGGTTTTGTCGACTCAGAAAGCTACATGCCCTATATCAATTGTGGGATAGGGTATGGATTAAAAAAAGACTATCAAAAAGCTTTAAAGTACTACGATTTAGCGATTGCTAACAATCCGGGGGAAGATCTTGCCAAAGACCACCATAACAGAGCCTGGCTCTATCTGGAAAGTTCAAATCATCAAAAAGCCCAGAAACATGTGGTTCAAGCAGTTGCCATTAATTCAAGCCACGATAATACTTCTTTGATTCAAAAAGGGAACCTGGGGGGGAATTATTCTCTAAAAGGAGATATTCTAAGAGAGGAAAAAAACTATACTGATGCCCTAAAAGAATATGACAAGGCGTTGAGCATTTTTACCAATTTTCCAACCAGAGATTTAACTCCAAGCAACCTTAAAGACATTGATACGAAATCTGTTTATGGAAAAAATAGAATTAGTATTCTGGAAGCACTCCGCGGAAAATCATTGACCTTGTTTTATCAAAAAAAACACGAAACAGCATTATCCTGGTACGATGCCGCCATACATCTCACCAATCGTTTTCGGCAATCCTTACCCGACCAGTCTTCAAAAATCAAATTAGCCGAATTAACAAAAAAAATATTTGAAGGCGCTATTGAGGCTTGCCTGGCACTTTCCAAAAACAAAGAAGCTTTTGTTTATGCAGAGCAAAGTAAATCTTATGTGTTGCTGGAAAGTATTTTACAGATGAAGGCCCGGGGAAAATTGCCGGATATTGACCAAAGCTTACAAGAAAAATGGAAGCTTGCACAGCAAAAAATAAGATTTCTGAATAAACAATTTGCAGAAGCTACTTCTTCAAGCGATCAAATAGACGTGCAAAAAAGAATCGTATCTCTCCAAATTGAATTAGATCGAATTGACTCTGTTTTTAATACAAATGAACTATTCCGGAAGCTGACCACATTTATTCCTCCTGACATTCCATCTCTTCAGCAACAAACGCTTCAAAATAACCAGGCCCTCGTCGAATACTTTATCGGCGAAAGCCAATCCTATATTTTCTACCTGCCCCCACAGGGAGCCATTGAGATATATCCATTGGCCATTGGACGCGAAGCACTGAGTCAAAAAGTTGATTCTTTGGTTCAGATTGGCATCCGCTTGCCTTATACCATGGATTCGGATATTCAAAATGACAGTTTGAAAGCATGGAAACACAACCTTGGTGGGAAATTGCACCAATTTTGTGACACACTCTATGCACGCTATGCCCATGAGTTGTATCAGCTTTTGCTGGCACCTTTGCACCAATCGCCCCAACCAAAGGCTACCCGCCTTATGATCATACCGGATGATGTACTCGGATACCTGCCTTTCGACGCCTTGCTGACACAAAAGCCGAACGAAATTGGAGCCTACCGGACTTATGCTTATGCAGGCAAAAAAGACCAGGGTTTTCAGTTGTCATATTGCTATTCCGCAGCTTTGCTGAAAGAAATGCAATCGCATCTGCGTGGTTCAAGCGAAGACATTTTACTGGCTTTTTGTTTCAATGGGGAGTTGACCTTTCGGGATCAAATTAAATCGCTTCAACGTTTGTTTACTGTTCCCTGGGATTTTTTTTATCGTAAATTCAAAAGGATTGACACCAAAGAAGACTTGATGGCCAACATTGAAAAGGCCCGGTTTCTTCATTTTGCTACCCACGGTAAAATGGACGACCGCAATTCCAATAACTCCTGGTTGCTTATGAGTGAAGATGCCCCAACCCGGGAGGAAGGTCTGCTTTATTTGTACGAATTGTATGGACTCTCTCTTAATGCAGATATGGTCGTTACCAGTGCCTGCGAAACGGGTATTGGCAGGCTCTACCGGGGCGAAGGCATCATCAGTCTGGCGAGGGGTTTTTCAGCGGCAGGCGCCTCCAGCATCGTGACAACCTTATGGTCAGTGGATGCCAATAAATCCGGTGATCTGCTCCAACAGTTCTACCAGCAACTCCAATCGGGCAATCAAAAGGATGGTGCCTTGTCCGAAGCGAAGCAGCACTGGCTTCAAAGCCGGAACTCAGATTGGGATGCGAAGCCCTATTTTTGGGCAGGCATTGTGCCCGTCGGCGATATGCAAGCCATTCAGCTACCCTCAAAAAGCAATGCTACGGCTTCCATAATCTTTTATTGCATCATCGGATTGGCATTTGCGGGGTTGCTGTTTAAAATCGGGCGGCGCTTTTTTGTTTAAAGCTTATTTATACCTTTAGAGTGCATTCTCTAATTTGGGAATATTCTGCTTTATATCGTCACCAATCGAAGGAAGGTGTCTGAGTTTATCTAGTTCAGCGCGTGCCCGCCCCGTTTGTCCATCTCCCCAACAGGCGACTACCAGGTTCCACCTTATAAGGTCTTCCCGTTGGTAATGCCCGCTCAATCTTGGCATCAGCGCAAGGCCGTTCTTCAGAAAAAGTTCATACCCCGGGATGGCTTTGGCGTATTCGCTTAACTGATGGTTGGCATGAGCCAGAAGGAATTGCGCATCGTAATAGTAATCAACTGAATTGGGCACCTGTTTTAAAAAGGTAATTGCGCGTCCGTACTTTTCTTGTTTAAAAGCATCTCTGCCCAATTTGAAATTTTCTTCAGCCCCTTCATTCGCAGTAACCGATACGTCAGGAAGGATAATCAACTCGACCGCCAATGGCGGTGCCACAAAAAACTCCTGCCAAACAACATACCCGGTAAACCCAACCACCAGCAGCACGGCGGCAACGGCCGCTAATCGCCGGCTCATTGAAACCACCCTGGCACCGCCTATTGCAGATTCAACCGGGGGCTGATTGCCGGAAGAAGCGCTTTGTCGAATGCGTGCTTCCTCTTCCTGAAATATTTTTTTTAGCGGGTGCTGCCTGACCGCATTGCGCAGCGCTTCAGGTAGTTCTTTTTCGATCTGGGTGTTAAATCTCTCCTTCATATTTTTAGAATTGAGTGTTTTTGATGACTCTTGGTGTAATAATCTGCCTTGTTTCCACAAGCATCTCTGGGGGCGTTTTTATTTTTTATTCCCCCGAAGTTTTTCAAATGCTTTAGTCAAATACTTCTTGCACCGGTTCGTTTGCGTACGCAGCGCCACTTCCGAGGATGCACCTGTCCAGTCTTTTATATCGAGATAGGGAATTTTGAACCAATACCGGCAAGCCAGTAAAAATTGGCAATTTTCGCCTAAGGTTTCCAGCGCCTTATACAGCAAAGTGTGGTCTTCTTCACTATAAGCATCCAATTCATCATCGCCGTGGTCGGGCGGATCGGGAACCGGATCAGTAGGGGTGACGAATAAATCACCCTCATTCCCATTCTTCAGCATATTGGTGCCAATGGCCGTTAGCAGCGTTTTGATGCTTGCTTTATTGCGCAACCCGATCAACCATTCATCGCCATGCTCATCCTTTACCACCCTTATTTTTTGCCCACTACTGTACTTGATGATGGCAATCCAGGCATCCTGATAAACATCCGTGATGTCGTCCAAACTAACCTTTGGAAATTTTTTACTGGTGAAACTGACGAAATAATCCCGGTATTGGGCGTACAATCTGCGGAAGGCATTGTCCTGCCCGCTTTGTAAGGCTCTGACAATGGCGCTGTCTTCCGGAGCGTCTTCCGCCCTTTGATACATGCTTGTCAAGTAAGTTTCTACAGCATTATTCACAAATTCGGGCACATCATCGGCTTGATCAGTCCATTTTTTGCGATCGTGGTCTACTGCGTCGTGCAGCTTTGAAAATGCATGCTGAAAGGCATCTTCCCTTTCTGCTTCCGTTGAAAGCCTGAACGTAACAACAAATGCCCGTTCAAGGTCTGCGAAATAAGCATCCTTTGCTTTTGTAAAAGCGGTTTTCCACGCAATGCGCTTTTCTTTTTTCTGACTGACGGGCACGTCTATGCTTGCAAGCAAGGCCGTCAGCACTTCCTGGTTTTTGTTTTGCCCCATTTTCAGCTCGTTTGGGTTTTTTCCTAAATTTGAGCGAGTTGGGCTAAAATTACTCAAAAAATCAACCATGCAAAATTGCTTTACCTCTTTATATGGTTTTGCAATAAACGTGACCGTTTTTTCCTTAATTTTTGATTATTTTGTTAAAAACCGAAGAAAAGGGCAAAAAGCGAGGGGGAATAAGCAAGTAGGCAAGTTTGCAAACACGCAAGTTTGCCAATTTGCCCACTTGCTCCTTGCCCTTTGCAAACTTGCAAAACTTGCCCACTTGCAAGCCTCACCGCACCAACGTCACCTCCCCCGAATACTGCTCCCCTACCCCGTCGGCGCGTTCCACTTCTATGACGTAAACATACACGCCCTGCATGGCCGACTTGCCGCCAATAGCACCGCCCCAACCCGCTGCCGGATCGTTCGGAGTGCTGTCTTTGCGCTCGAAGACCAAGGCACCCCAGCGGTCAAAAACACGCAGGCTGATGATCCGGCGCACGGAGGCGTCGGTATTGGCAAAAAACACGTCGTTGATGCCGTCGCCGTTGGGCGAAAACGCA
>JBBQGV010000176.1:0-5604 GCA_038323375.1 Chitinophagales bacterium | reverse complement strand
TTGAAAGAAATTTTTACTAAAAATAATCTCTGTGGGAGGTGCGAAATTGTACTTATTTGGGAATCAACCCATTAAATTTGAAAGATAAAGATACTTTTACAAAAAGTGCAAAAGTTTTTTTTTGATTTGGACAACCTACTCGGAGAGGTCGGAAATCATAAGTATTTAGGGGCGGCTGGATAGAAGTGAATGCTACAACAACCGCTCCCCGCCATACCACAGCACCGGCAAATTGCTGTCGCTCGTCATCTGGATTTTACCCAGCTCAAAGGCTTCTTCAAAAGACAATCCTTCTGCCAGCGCCTGATAAAAACCAATGGAAAACTCGATGGCTGCTTTGTCGCCCACGGCGCTGCTCATGCCCGTCACATACAAGCCAAGCGAAGAGATGACTTGCGCCTGCGCTTCAGAATAACAGGAACACAGCGCCACACAGCTCATCCGGTATTTTTCTTTGAACAACTTAAACAACCCGTGCAGTTTTTCATTGGGCACCACGTAGCTTTGCCCGGCAGTTTCGCCTTCTAATTCCAGCCCGCCGCTGTGGCCGTGGCCCGAAAAATGAACGATTTGTGGTTTTTCTTTCATCAGCGCAGAAGAAAGGGTGCGCAGTTGCACCGCAGTCTCGGTTCGCAGTTCGAAACGGTCGCGGTGATTGCCTTTCATCAGTTCTTCCTTGACCTCCCGGTATTCGATGTCCACGCGCAGGCGGTTGCTGTTTTCCGGACTGGCCGAGAGAAAAAGGATTTTATTTTGCCCTTCGGGAATGCCGGGCGGGCGCGGCCCGGTGCCGTTGATCTGCCATGAAGGCGAAGAGGGCGAAATTGGCGGACTGCTGAGGTCAAGGCCCCTCGACCCCGGAACCGGTGCAAGACCTTCATTCATTTTTTCGATGATGCGGCGAATGCCCTGAACCACATCAAGCCAGGCTTCATCGCGGTCGGCCCATTTAAAAACCGGCGTTCCATTTTTCGGCAATGGCTGGATTTGACCAAAAACCGTACTTTTCCAGTCGCAAGCGCGCAGCACAATGGGAATAACCCGCACCTGCCCCTGTGCGCGACGCTCCATAGCGGTTTTCACTTCGACTTCCCAAATGGACTGCGTGGCCATAAAATCAGCGCTGAGCAACATCAGGATGAGGTCGGCTTCGTAAAGCTTCGTTTGGATCTCCTCGCCCCAGGTTTCGCCGGGATCAATGGCCGCATCGTGCCACGGTTCAATCACACCCTGCATTTTCAGCACGGCAAGGTGCCGGATGAATTCCTGGAGCAGGTCATTGTCGGATTTACTGTAAGAAATGAATATTTTTTTCATGCGGCGTTTATCTGCGGTAAATATAGCATAAAGGTGGAAGCCCTCTACCCCCTAAGAGTCGCTGAATGAATAACTGTCATTTTTCCAGGAGTCATTTTCCGCCTACCCTTCGTTGTAGAACCGCCTCCCTTAGCTCAGGTTAAGGTCGGGAACCTCCGCCTCGGTTAGCAGCAAAATTACTTACCTGTCGAAAGCGACACTTATTCATTCAGCGCCCCTAAAGAGAACTGCAACAGGAATTCAAATTAAAATCGTTTTACGACTATCTTTGCCATTTCTTAAGAAGGTCAAAAGTTAAAGTGGAAAAGCCTGTCTCGCATCGCGGGGGTTAACGTAAGGATGCGTATTCATCGAGGAAACGAAATCCCAACTTTCTACTTTCTACTTTCTACTTTCTACTTTAACCTTTGAATACACATGGCTACCATTGCCTTAGAAGGCGCGCGTTTTTACGCGTATCACGGTTTTTATGAGGAAGAGCAAATTCTCGGCAGCGAGTACCTGCTCGATGTTTTTGTGGAAGCAGACACAGATGCAGCCGCAGAAGACGACGACCTGTTCGCTACGGTCAACTACGAAACGCTTTACCTGATTTGTCAGGTGGAAATGCGCAAACCGTCGCAACTCATCGAAACCGTCGGGCAGCGCATTACGACGCGCATCGAAGAAATGTTTCCGAAAATATTCGGCATCAAACTGCGCATTCGAAAAATGAATCCACCGCTTGGCGGCCGGGTAGATTGCTCTTCGATAGAATTTAACATCGGCGTTTTTGATTTATTCCAGCAAGAGGAAGAAAAAGTTAAAGAGAAAAAGCGGGCAAAATGATACATCCATGTCAAAAAGAAAAAGAGCTAAACCCGGCACCTCTCCTGGTAGTCTGATCTTTACCGGGAAGAAGAAACTGCAGGATCCCAACGTCACGCTGGTGCAATACAATGAGGCGGAATACCTCGAAAAGCACGAAAAAAATCATTTGCCTACGCCCAAGGCAGGTGCTTTTCTGAACTGGTACGATATCCGGGGGCTGCACCAGGTTGATTTGATCGAACAAATCGGGAAACAATACAATATCCACACCCTGGCGCTGGAAGATGTGCTCGACACGCAACAGCGCCCCAAGTTTGAGGAGTATGAAAACGGGGTTTTTATCACGGCGCAAGCCCTGACTTTCGACTCCGCAAAAATCGAACTGCTCACAGAGCAGATTGCCATATTTTCAGGTAAAGATGTCATCATTTCTTTTCAGGAAGACGAGAATGAGTTGTTCATCCCGATTCGCGACCGAATCAGCGCCAGCAAAGGCAGCATCCGCCGCCGGGGTAGCGATTACCTGACGTATGCCCTGCTCGATTTGATTGTAGACAACTACTTCCTGATCCTCGACCAGGTGGAAGATAGCATCGAAACGCTGGAAGGGAACATCCTGCAACGGGATGACATCAATTACAAAAACCACATCCACCAACTCAAAATCGTCATCCTCAAGCTCAAAAAAATCATCTCGCCATTGCGCGAAGCGGTTAGCCAGTTTAGCCGCTGCGACGAACAACACTTAGACGAAAAAACCGGCGTGTTCGTGCGCGACCTCTACGACCACATCATCCAGTTGGTTGACATGGTGGACACCTACCGCGACATCATCACCGGGCTTCAGGAACTGTACTTGGCCGAAATCAGCCTGCGTATGAACAACGTGATGCAGGTGCTGACCATCATCTCCACCATCTTTATACCGCTCACCTTCCTCGTAGGGGTATATGGAATGAACTTTGACGTCATGCCGGAACTGCGCTGGCGCTGGAGCTACTTTATCCTCTGGGGAATCATGCTGGTCATCGTCGTCTTTATGGTACACTATTTCAAACGAAAAAAGTGGATTTGAGGTCTCAAACAAGGCCGTCGGAATATTCTTTGGAACTTTTTTTCAGGAAATGTTTTTTTATCCACTCAAAGGATTTATTTTTGCGTCCGCATTTGCAGAACAGCAGTTCTGTGACGCGAAATTGGCTCCGTAGCTTAATGGATAGAGCATCTGACTACGGATCAGAAGGTTAGAGGTTCGAGTCCTCTCGGAGTCACTGAGGTTCAACGGTTTAAAAGAAGAGAACGATGTCTAAGGTTTGTCAATTAACAGGAAAGCGACCCATTTCAGGAAACAGCGTGTCGCACTCCAATCGCAAAACGCGTCGCCGCTTTTTGCCCAATATCCAAACGAAGCGCTTCTTCATTCCGGAAACGGGTCAGTGGGTAACGTTGAAGTTGTGTACGAGCGCGATGCGCACGATCAATAAATTAGGGCTGTACGCCTATCTGAAAAAATTGGAAAGCAAAGGCGTAAAGACTGGCGTTAAGCTACAGTCTGCACCGGTTGCTAATTCCTGAAATTTAATAAGCAATGGCAAAGAAAAGCAAAGGCAACCGCATCCAGATCATTCTGGAATGTACGGAGCATAAGAAACTCGGCATCCCCGGCACTTCGCGCTACAACACGCAAAAGAACCGCAAAAACACACCGGATCGCATCGAGTTAGTGAAATACAATCCGGTTCTGAAGAGAAAGACCGTGCATCGTGAAATCAAATAATTCCATACCGGAATTATGGCTGCATGGCCGATGGCATAACAATTTTCTTGATCCACTGATAAAACAATCAAGCGATGGCAAAAATATCCAAAAACGCAAGGGTAGCACAACGTGCGGCCAACGTCGGCTCAGGCAAAGACCACGTTAAAGTGGTGAAAAGCGTCAAAGATCCGAAAACGGGCAAATACTCTTACAAAGAGCAGATCATTCACAAAGACAAAGTGAAGGAATTCTTCGATAATGTGAAGTAATCAAGGCTGTTTCGCAGTCGTTCAAAGCGGCTTCTTCCGGGTTTCGGGGGAAGCCGCTTTTGTTTTTTAGTTTGAAAACTGGCACTTTTATTCCTTTTTTGCTATATTTGTATATCAAACAGGGGCATATTATGACAGCAAACAGCGCTTCCAATAAAAAAGGTCTTTTGATTTCTGCCATCCAGGACCATTCGGGATGATCAGGATCTCGCCGCGATAGAACAATATATCAAGTTGCTGCACACTAAACGCCAACATGGCGATATTATCCAACCAATGCGCGATTCAATTTCAATTGAAACGATGAAAACTGAGCAAAACTACCAGGGTTTTAATCGGAAAACATTTGACGCGCTGGCGGATGAATTGAATATTCAGGAGCCTGTTGAAAAATTGTTGGCAATGCTGGATTAAGGTGTTAAGATCACCTTTATTACTCCCAATGACCTCCTCTGCTTGTCGAGCGCTTGCAACCAATATAGTCCGGAAGGGAAAGTGCTCATGTCTATTCTTTTTTCTTGTGAAAGTGTAGTGGAAAGTGAGCACTGCCCTGTTAGGTTAAAGAGGCGCATTTCTACAACTGTTTCGTTTGTTTGTACGGAAATAACCCCTGAAGTAGGATTGGGGCCTGCGGACCAGGTTAAGGCATTGGTTTCCTGTATATGGGTAGGAGGTTGATAGTCGCAGTCCAAATCTCCAAAGCTCAGAAAACGAGGGCTTTTATAATCAATTTCTGAATCCGTGTAGCACCGCAACCAAGGAGATGTATAACTATTTATCAGAATACAGGGAGGCAAATCTTCAATAATCACGCCGTCAGGTCGCCCAATTTTTTCAATGTAGGTATACCGTCAGGGTAAAACCAATAAGGGGCAGGCCCGATACTTGTTGTCACTATTCGTTTCAATGTTTGCCCACTGACGACTATCGCTCCTACAGAATCTACCTTGACGGGTACAGTAACGACGACGCCGAGGCAACTGAGTAAGTTTAAATTTACCGTATCTCCGACTTCCACTTCAAAATCATACACTAAGTTCAGTGAATCACCATACCAATAATAAATCTTCCCCCCATTTTGATGCATCAAATAATCTCCTACTTTTCTGAAATTCAACCCATTGACCATCGAATCACCGGTGCATTCCACCACATAATAATCCAGTAGCGGGTTAGGAACAGGAATAGAATCGAAAAGGGTTGCTTCCAGATTTTTTTGCCAGGTCAGAAAATAACCTCCGGCTTGGGTTGCATTGATGTTAAGTAATTGATTAGCGTCAAGCGGGAGCGAAATTCGGCATTTGGCCGGTACGCATGACATGTTCGAGGCCCTGAATTATATCCTGCCCGCGCTTTCGGAGGGTTTTGATGACACTCATAAAAGCAGCACGGGCATTAGCACCCCGTTCATTTTTTGAGCAATGCGACACTTTTCTGGCGATGACCGCC
>JBBQGV010000175.1:0-5728 GCA_038323375.1 Chitinophagales bacterium | reverse complement strand
ACCTGCGCGAATACAAACCCTGGACAACAAATACATAAAATAACAAAAAAGTGTTTCATGGAGAATTTTGGTTTTGATAATGTTATTACATATTTTGATCGTGTGAAAGTAGCAACCCTACGCCACATATTATAACTATAGGTAAGTGTTTTGAAAAAAAGAGGATTATGGATCATTTTGAGGGGTTTGTGTGGAAATAACCTAAAGAAACATTTAATTTTGTTGCATAAATAGTCATCTAGTGGGCACACCAGAATGCTTTTACTCGAAGAGGCAAGGGCAAACATGCAGGACAAGGTCGCGTAAATGAAGGTTTTGTCGGATCAGGGGTTGACGCAGGAGATGGTAGCAATATCAGTAGGTTTGGACAAAGTGAACAATTGCAAGTAAAAGTTCGAGAGCGATGGATTGGACAAATATTAGGATAAACACACGTACCAAACGTGGCATAAATTAAAATAGGGGCAAACGAACTACAAGTCGCTGCCCCAGTCATAAAAATCCAGATATTAATTTTTTACCGCAGAAAGTTGCGCTGCAGAGGATTTCACCTTCTCCACCAATTGCTGCTTCAAACCGTAATTGTTCAAGAAACCTTTCACGATCTCATAGGGCAACATCATGAGTACCATGCCAAAACGAATTGTGCCAAATACCAGGGCGAACAAAAACTTGTTGAAGAACAGGTTGCTCAGGCTGCTGGACCAGATGGTAATTCCAGAAAGCGTTTCATTCATTTGATCCAGTCTGCGGACAATAAAAGGCTCGCGGTAGCTGCCTTTAAACAACTGACGGTTGGCCATGTACCTCGGCTGAAACTGAGAGAAATGGTATGCTACTCCCATCAGGAGTGTCGGGATGGCCAAAATCTTGAATCCAAAGACAAAGAACACGGCGCCTGAAATAAATGGAACCTTGCGCAGGTACGGATAACCCGCAAAATACCTTTTCTCCATGTCGCGCACGAGCTCGTCCAGTTCGGTCAGAGGCTTTCCAATGGCTTGATTGGAGCGATCGTACAAGTTGCGCACCCATTCGAGGTGAATCTTGGCATGCTCAAGATGAACCTTTTCCGTTGGGACCGAAAAATTTTCCTTTTCCGGATGTTCAAGCCAGCTGTTGGTAGCCTGGTACAGGTGCGCTATAGAAAGTTGTTCATTTAGATTCTCCTCACGAACTCCTGCTTGATAGGCCTGCTCCATGAGTGCCAACCCTTCGTTTTCAAGGTTAATATTCTTGCTTTCGATACCCTTCTTGTTGAGTTGACGACCCACACAAGCCATGTAAAGGTTATTTCCTGGCTCTAAGCGGCGGGCACTTTGGTATTGGTTAAGGGATTTTTGGATATCCTCCTGATGATCATAAGCATTCCCAAGTTTGAAAAATGCTTCTGCTTCGTGCGGACGAATAGATACTGCCTTTTCATAATTTTCAACGGCCTTGGCGCCGTTTCCCATCCGCAGGAATATGTCGCCATTAAGCAAGTACGCATCAAAGTCGGCGGGGTCCATGGAAATAAGTTGCTGAGTTTTTTGAAGCGCTTCGGAAAAATTGTCTTGATCGAGGGCTGTGCGGATATCCTGGGAGAGTTGCGATTTCATATGTTTAGGTTTTTGAAACAGACAGACCATTGGCTTTCGGTAAACGTCCTACGTTTTCCGGATGTGTGAGGGGCCGCCTTGTTGATGGTGAAATTATGGATAGAAGATGCTTTGGTTTTCTGATGTTTATTCGCGGGGAGCGTTACTTGAATTGTCCTTCCACTTTTGTTCCTTCGGCTCCAGTAATTTCGATGGCTACACCGGCCCGATCCTGATCAAGCGCTTCGGCGATTGCATTGATGTCGCCTGAGTGTTGTATTTCGAAACGAGCAATGCCGTTGCTCAGGCTTCTTGTAACACTTTTTATCTGCTTGATGCTTTTGAGGTAGGTCTCTGTTTTGCTTGCCGAGGAGAAGGTGGCATTGCTCAATACAATTTCCGATATCTGTTCTCCTTTATTGCTCCCACCGCCGATGGCAATGCCTTTTGCCTCGCAAAGCGCATTGATAAAATATGCGCTCATCTGTGTGCCGGCATTGCGTAATGCGGTTTTACCAGCCACCAATTCAGAGTTGTCAAGCCCCCCTGCATGTTTACCGTCGGCGCCGAGAATTTGAGCGTTGCGTGTGCTGACAGCTCGCGCTTCGACGCGGGCACGGCAGGTTTGCATGCCGTTTTGCATACCTGTGCTTTCGCTGAACGCTTCCCCGAATATAATGATGTCTGCACCAAATCGGGCGCCGATCTTAGAAGCGGCAGCGGCATCTTGGTTTTTGATGGCGTTCGCCAGTTCGTCACTGTTACGGATGATCTTATAAACACTGGGGTCAATAACTTTAAAGCCAGCACCGATGAGGTTTTTGATGATTTCAGTTTCTCCAGCCGGATCTGGTACTGCACGGCTGATGTGCACCTCAGGAATAATCACCATAATACTCGGTCCGTTACCACCTTGGGTCAGTGGGCAAGTATTTCGATCGTACTTCGCCGCAGCTTCACTTGCTTTGGGCTTGTAGGATTGTATGAGTTCTTTTTGTCCAACGATAAGCCCGACTGCCTCCAAGATGGCTTTTTCGACCGCATCTTCCATTGCCTGGCTACCGAAGTTCGCGATGTCGGTGTTGAACACACGCACCTCTGGCTTCGTAACTTTTTTATTGATAGATTCCGACCAAAGCACTTCACGGGTCTGCGGATCGGTAATTTTAAGGATAAAACCGATGTTTGCAGTAATGCTGCCGACACCCAGGACGTGTATTTTCTCGTCGTTGTACTCTGTTATCTCACCGGTAGTAATGAGTTGGGCGCCTTTCATTTTGCCTGCTTGAGGCCCTGAATCATCGGTAGCACCGCTTTGATTGAGCTTTACTTCACCCATATTCAATTTATCAAGACTTTCCAGTACATTGAAACATTCTGTTTGACCGAGGGCGTTGGCGAGCATGGAAGCCAGCTCATTGCCTACAACACCTTGAGCTTTGGCGCTTGTGATATCAAAACTGGCGACCGTTATCCGCGGACGCTGTTCACGTGGCAGACCCTTGCAGGTGGCGGTTACTTTTTCAACTTTATTTTTTTGAGCGAAAGCCGAAGGGATCGCACAGATCTGAAGGAGACAGACAAAAAACAGGAGACTGATGGTTTGAATACGCATGACATTTATTTATTTTAAAAAATTTTGATTGTGTGGAGATGATTTGTTGGTTAGAGGGAGTATGGTGCGGAAGACGTAACCTGACAGGATGATTTTTTTTCAAAAATTTAAAAACCGTTCAAGCATTTCATTTTTTTTAAGAAAACCTTTCTGTTGAGCAGTCTACCATAAATGAACCCGGCCAACAGAAATGCATTTGTATGTAAGAGCCAAAGGCGTGAAAAAGCGTAACCTGTTTTGAAAAAAAAATGCTAAAAAACCTTTTCTTTAGGTTTTTGAAAAATAAGTTGACCAAGTAGGTTACGCATCATTGTTAAAAAGCCTCTTATCCATGAGCCAATCTTTTACTGACCAACAAATTATCGAGTCCTTCAGATCTGGGGGCCTGGCTCGCGAAAAGGCCTGGGAGTTTGCGTATAAAAATTGGCGCGACCGGGTTATCGGCACAATAGTCAACAAAGGCGGCACTAGTGACGAGGCAAAAGAATCCTTGCAGGAAGCATTCATGGCATTCGAGCAACGGGTGCGACGGCCTGATTTTGTTTTACAACATCGGCTGTCCACTTATTTCGTGTCGTGTGTGTATCGGGTGTGGGCCAAAAAAAAGAAAGAAAGGAAAATGGAAATCATTGAGTTGGAAAGCAAACATGTGTCAGACTTTGTGGAAAGCGCGGAAATGGATATCGCTCAAACCGATCTGGCTCGTTTGTTAGACGAAACGCTTGCGCTCCTTGGAGAGCGATGCAAGTCAATACTTCGCCATTTTATGAACGGTTTCAGTATGAAAGAAATAGCTGAAAAAATGGATTTTTCCGGTGGTGAGCAGGTGGCCAGGAATGAAAAGCGCAAATGCATAGAGCGTTATGAAAATTACCTGTACGAACATCCGGATATTTTACAACACATTCAAAATCAAAGAAATGGCTGATAAAAATCTACACGACACCATAGAAAAGTATCTCCTAGGCGAGTTAATTCCCTCCGAGCGAGAACAACTTGAAGCAGATATTGCCATAGATGCCAAACTTTTCAAACAGGTAGAAATACAAAGGTTAGCACTGTTGGGCATACGGCGTCTTGCCGCCGCCGATATGTATGGAAATTTTGATAAGTGGGACAAAGAAATAGATACGCCTTCTTCACCTTCGCCTCCTGCGGAAACAAAGACTACTGGCAAAGTCTGGATATGGGCTTCTACCACCTTGCTCTTGCTTTTGTTAGCGGGAGCAATTTGGCATTTTGGGGAAATAAAAAAAATAAAGAATACCCAGCAGCAGGAAAATCAGGAAATTGCTCGGCGTGACTCAATCATAATGGCGTTAAGAGCTGAATTTCAACAAAAAGAGGAAGAGCTGTCCGATCTTTTAAAAAGGACAGAACTTGGCAAAGACTCGACTTTGAACGCAGAAATCAAACGCTTGCGGGAAGAACTCGATCAAAAAGACAAGGCAATGCGTGCATTGGAAAGCCGTAACACACAAGGGAGTCGGCAATTTGCGATGCAATTGGCTCAAAAATCAAATATGAGTACCCGGGGAGATATAGGCAGCGACGATCCGACGCTTGCTGCGGCCAATAAAGCCTACAACAACTCGAAATTTGAGGAGGCGATTCGACTTTTGAACAGTATTCCAAAAAATGACCCCCGGCAAGCACAAGTTGTTCAATTAATGCCTTATGCTCTCTTTTATGCACAACGTTTTCAGCAAGCCATTCCGGTATTTATAAATTTGTGGGAGCAGGATCCTGATTTTGAAGCAATGAATGCTCAAGGATATTTGCTGTTGTGCTACATCGCCGAAGGAAAAAGTTTGGAGGCTCGCCAGATGAGACTTACGATCTTGCAAAATCCTAAGCACAAATATTATAAATGGGCAAATGAGGCGACAAGTATTCTTAAAAGCAAGTAGGAACCTTTAATTTAGTCAACTATTTTAGTGCATTCCAATTATTACAATCAAAAAAACCCTAAAGTAAAACATCTACCATAATTTATTAATTCATAAAATATTTATATACAATGTTTTATTAGTCAAAATCTTAATCCCTCCCTCTCCGCCAAAAGCCCTGCAGCGTTGCTGCGGGGCTTTTTTTGTGGGTTTTGGGGTAGCCTAAAGGTTTATAAAACGTGGTAGATTTCGCCCCACCATCACTTTTCGTCATCAAATCCAATCCATTTCGGTTTGGTTTTGTTTTAATACCTAAATTACCACCATGAAACTTACCGCTCTCCTCCTCCCCATCCTACTCCTCGCCCGCACCCCCCGGCGCATCGGCGCACGCATCAGGGAGGCCGACACGCAACTGCACAATGCCGGCGGTTACGATCATTCCTATCTGCTCGGCCCGGCCCCCACTCTGGCGCCGCGCTGGGCGGCACGGCTGGAAGCGGGCGGGCTGGCGATGGACGTGTTCACCACGCAGCCATCGATCCAACTTTACACCAGCAACGTCCTCGACCGCGCGCGGCACGCGGCGGTCTGCCTGGAAACGCAGCACGTGCCGAACGCGCCGAACCGGCCAGATTTCGCCT
>JBBQGV010000174.1:0-6155 GCA_038323375.1 Chitinophagales bacterium | reverse complement strand
GAGCGTAGCCAAAGCTACGTGACCGACGAAGGCAATTGCGCCGACTGAAAGCAATTGCGGGAAGTCCGGTGGGAAACGCAAGTTCGGCGTAGCCAAAAGCCACCGCCCAAATCGGGAAGTTATTATTTCGGCGTTCCTTAATACAAATCAATCGTATGCGAATGGCCATTGACCATGATCGTCACGCTGCCGTTGCCGTTGAAGACCAGGTCGCCTTCGTAGCTGAAGCTTCGTCCAGCTGTGCCGTTGCCGGTGAGGGTAAAGCTGGCAATCCCGCTCACAATCCGCCGCGTGCCTTTGTCTAAGTTCAGGTCATCGAGTCCAAACAGAAGACTGGAAGTAAAAGCATTTTGGTTGCGAACCTTCGATGTTTGACTCCCCTGCCTGGAATACGTTCCATTGATAACATAGTTAGCGCCGGTAACAATGTTTTCGACCAGCCAGTCGCCGACCGCGCTGTCGTCGGAAAGCATGCGCGCCGTTTCATAGTTCCCTTCTGCCGTGCGGTCGAAGTCAAGAGATTGCGGAATCGAGGCATTGTTGCAATTCAGCGTCCAGACGAAGGTAGCATTGTAAGACGCGGTGACTAAAGGATTGGAGTAGTTGTAGCTTACCGTTGAATCCTTCGTTTCGCCGCAAGGCCCGCCGCCCAACCCGTCTTTCACCATGTATTGTTCTGCGATGTAAACGGCGTCTTCTGATTGCGCGGCAAGGCCGTCCGTATCGGCGAGCAAGGCGCCTTCCACAACAGCAACAATTTCGTCTTCATTAAGTACATCTTGCAGTTCTTCCGTTTCTTTGTTGCAGGAGGCCACGAACAGGCTTGCCATCAGGAGCAAAAACAGGCCGAACAAGTTTTGAGTATTTTTTTGAAATGCGAGTTTCATGATGTCTGAATAATTTTGAAGGTTAGAAAAAATGTTTTGTTCGATTGATGCCACAAAGAAGGGGTTGACGGGAGCTGCCCACAAAATTTATTCAACCACCGGTGCTAAAGGTTCAATGATCCGCAAAACCGGCCTCACCAACCCGGTGATTGATGGTTTTCTGCAATTGGTTGAATGTTTTGGAACAGTTGAGCAGAGGCCAGTAGATTTGCTGTGTTATTTAGAAGTCCGTCCATTTAGTCTGGTGTCTGAGATTTAGAGTTCGAGAGCAAGGCATGCGAAGGCTCCAAAAACTGGAGTTTACTCGCGTAATTGACCGTTTTTGGGGTTGAGCATAACGCAGCTATCGAACTATAAAGACAGACACTATTTAACGAAAACGCACCATGAAAACTCAGGAAAAAGTCATTAATCGGAGGCTGCAAACCGGATTGCACATTGCCTTGTGGCTGTTGGCGTTTGCAATCCATATCGGGTTCTTCAGCCGCTTTTTTTCACCGGGCGTCACCCTTTTGCGCGGCTTAGGCAATATCCTGCCATTAGTCTTTATCTTTTACCTGAACCTGTTTTTGGTCAATCGTTATTGGGAGCGTGGGCACTACTACCGCTATATGGGCACGGTGCTGCTGCTCGTCTTGGCTGTAACCGTATTCCGAACGCGCATCAACCTCCTTTTTCCCGATATGGAAGGCAACGCCCTCTTCCTGGGAAACGAAAAATTCAGCTGGCGCATAGCCGCACTTGTCACCAATATCGGGGCTTTGTTAGTCAGCGCCTTATACCAGATTCTACAAAACCGCAAACGAGAGGAACAACGCACGCTCGAAGTCATCAACCGCCAGAACGAGGCGCAATTACAGTTTCTGCGGGCGCAAATCAACCCCCATTTCCTGTTCAATACCCTGAATAATATTTACGCGCTGGCGGTTGCCAAATCCGATAAAACCGCCAATATGGTGTTGCGTTTGTCCAACCTGCTTCGATACGTCGTGTACGATGGCAAGGCAGAACAGGTGGCGCTTCCGCGCGAAATTGAACACATCCACCAGTACATCGAGTTGTTCCAGTTGCGTTCGGAAACGCCAGCCAATATCCTTTTTACTGTGGAGAGCCAAACCGAAGGCTATATGATGGAACCCATGATCCTGATCCCCCTCGTGGAAAACTGCATGAAACACTGTGATTTTGACACCAACGATCAGGCTTTTGTTCGCATCACGCTGAAAACACAACCCGGGAAGCTTTTTTTCCAAACCACCAATTCAAAAAGCGACAACGATTTGCAAAAAGACAAGGTGGGCGGGGTTGGCCTGGAAAATATCCGCAAACGCCTGTTGCTGAAATATCCGGAACGGTTCTCGTTTGAGATCAGTGATAAAAAAGATACTTTTGAAGTCCGGCTGGAAATTTAGCTTTAAAATAATGTTATGACAACCTTCAAAACCCTGTTAGTAGACGACGAATACCTTGCACTGAACCTGCTGGAAACCTTTATTCAGGAAATTCCGGAATTGGAGATCGTGGACAAAGTCAAATCCCCGGTCAAAGCGCTGGAAATTCTGACCCAAACCCGGATTGACCTGCTCTTTCTCGACATTCAAATGCCGACGCTCAGCGGCAATAATCTGCTGCGCACCCTGCCCCGTCCGCCGGTCACCATTTTCACAACGGCTTATGCCGACTTCGCCGTGGAAGCGTTCAACCTGAACGTTGCCGATTATTTATTGAAGCCCTTCTCTTTTGAGCGGTTCCTGCAGGCAGTGAATAAAGCCAAAGAACGCCTGCGCGAAAACCCGGTACCGCCGACCGTCGCCCCCCTCCCATTGGCCGGCGTCGAAGAGAACCGGGATTTTTTTTCGGTAAAAGTGGATGGGAAAGTGGTGAAGGTGCACTACGAAGACATTCTTTTCATCGAAGGGCTTAAAGAATATGTGCGCATCGTTTGCCGCGATGCCCGCTACGTGACCTTAGAAAGTCTGAAAAACTTAGAGGAGCTGCTGCCGCAAAGCAATTTTGTGCGGGTTCACAAATC
This sequence comes from Chitinophagales bacterium, assembly GCA_038323375.1. Classification (GTDB taxonomy): domain Bacteria; phylum Bacteroidota; class Bacteroidia; order Chitinophagales; family Saprospiraceae; genus JABWAJ01. Next base: position 3,236 of record JBBQGV010000174.1, on the reverse strand, counting down.
TTATATCGTGGCCAAAGACAAAGTGCAGGCGCTCGATGGCAACCTGTTGGAAATCCAGAAACATAAAATCCCCATCAGTCGCACTAAACGTGATGAAGTGGTGCAGGAAGTTTTTTATAAATGAGCATTTTCGGTCGTCGCCAATGCGGAACCGGGAGGACACGCCGTACAGTCAAGCTGGATTATTGACGGCAGGCTGAACCTGCAACTTTAGGGCGTGTACGGCCACAGACCGTGACGAGCAGCGCCGTTGTTAAAATGAAGCGGTTGGATAGGGGAGCCTCGGCACGAGCTGGAAAATTCCAGAATCAGAGCCAGTCGTTTGGCAAAGGCAATTTCAAGACCCTCTTCGAAGCCATCGAACGCGAACAGGAATTGCGCGGCATGTTGTAGCAGGGCAACCCTCGCGGTTGCCCTGCCATCGAAATGCCCCTCGTGGGCATTTGGATGGCCAACACATTGGTGTGGATATCGGGAGAACGCAAGGGTGCCCCATTCATCCTGGCATCACAGCGACCCCGAGGGTCGCCGTGATGCAGGGCGACCGCAAGGGTCGCCCCTACCGTGATTCCCGCAAACGCACCCCGGCAATAATCCATTGGATACTGACGGCGGGCCGAACCCGCAACTTTAATCCGCGTGCAGCCACAGGCTGCAACGAGCAGCGCCGTATTTAAAATGAAGCGGAGCTTTGGCGCGAGCAGGGCGGGTAGCGTACAACAGCAGGTTGTTGATTTCTAACAATTACAAGGGGATTCTCTTTCTTCAATAACAGAATAAGTTTTTTTTGCAATCGAATAGATTTTTATTTCATAGATAAGGTTTTTAAAATCTCTTTTTTTATGAAAAAAGCTTTCTCAAAAGGTCAAGGAGATGAAATTCATCTTCTCTGTTTTCTTTCAAGATAAAAAGCTTTATAGCTTTCGGATAAGCTTTTAAACTCAAAAACTATATTAGCTTCTCTATCAACTACAAGCCAGGTAGTAAAGTTTACTGCAAGTCCAGTTGCTTGCTTTACAGGCGAAGAAAATAAATAATAACTTTTATTTTTCGATGATAGTTTAAACGCTTTTAAGCTATCTTCAATAATCAATTCTTTTATCCAATTTTTTATTTCGCTATTGCTAAATGTATTTTTTTTATCAGTGCCAATTTTTAATAATCATTTTAATAGGTGCGTTGGCAAAAAACGGCTCTTTTGCAAGCCTGGGTTGTGGGTCGGCTTGTGCGGCTTGCAAATGTGCCGTTTGTGCGGGTGCCAAAGAATTTCAAAATATTTTGAGCGGGAGCAAAAAAATTAAAACACGAAGCGTTGGGCTGTCGTGTCGGCAAGTCAGTCAGCAGTTGCTGTCCGAATTGGTCGTATTTATATGTCTGTCCACTGGTCAAAATTTGTTGTCGTCTGTTTGGTCTAAGTCCGTCTGTTTCAAGTTAGCACTGTCGTCAATAGCATTGCCCATAATCGAGTCACGCAAGGGAATTTCACCCCTACGTTCTCACGGAACCGTGCGTGACAGTCTCCCGTCACACGGCTCTTCATGTTAATAAATTACTCAAATATAAAATTATTTAAGGATATACCAACAACCAGTGTGCGAATAAATTAGGACGTTCTTTGTATTTGGTTTTCAGGTATCTAACCGATGCCATTTTATACAAGTCTTTCTCCCATTTTACCCATTTAAGTAGTCGAGCATTCAGCTGATTCCACACAATGCGCATATCATCTTTCCAAAAATGATGGTAATAATTGATAATACCACGCAAGACTGGATTGATTTCCTTGGCAAGTTCTTCCAACGATTTTCTGCGTTTGTGTAAATTCATTGCCTTGAACTTTTCTAAGATGTTCGTCTTCGATTTTTGACTTACACAAATGCTTGGAATTGCTTTCACTTTTCCTGTGCTTTTTGTTGTGTATGCCCGTGGACGTATCGTGAAGCCTAAAAAGTCAAATCCTTTGGGGTATTTCGTTGTCGAAAATCCTCTCAGGTTTACAATCTTGCTCTTTTCTGCATGCAAAGTCAGTTTACAAGTTTCCATTCGATGTTTAATTTGACCCATCATGAATTTGGCTTGATTCTCCGTTTTGCAATGCACCACAATATCGTCCGCATAGCGTTCAAATGGCTTTTCAGGATGGTTTTTATCCATCCATTTGTCGAAAACCACGTGTAGAAAAATGTTTGCTAAAAGTGGACTGATGACTCCTCCTTGCGGTGTGCCAGTTAAAGACGGTTTAAAAGCACCGTCTTGTTGTACAATTCCTGCTTTTAGCCAACGCTCTACATACATCAACACCCACTTTTCTGGACAATAGTGTTTTACCGCTTTCATCATTAGTTCATGGTCGATGTTGTCGAAAAAGCCTTTGATGTCCAAGTCGAGCACGAAATCATGATTAAATGAATTTGCATTGGCTTGAAAAACAGCTTGATGACAGCTCCGATTAGGTCGGTAACCATAAGAACTGTTGTGAAAAATCGGTTCTACTTTCCGTTCTAAGTGTTTTCGAACTACTTGTTGCGCTATTCTGTCCAAGATTGTTGGAATCCCTAAATAACGGACTCCTCCTCCCTTTTTCGAAATGGCAACTTGTTTGACAGATTGAGGGAAATAACTTCCTGAACTTAAGCGATTCCATATCCTATAAAGTTCGGTACTTGCATTTTTCTGCAAATAGTCCCAACTCATTTTATCTATTCATCCACTTCCAGCATTGGATTTTACTTCCTTGTATGCCTGCCAAACCATTACTCTGGTTATTGGCTGTGATTTTGTTTCATAGTAATTGATCATCCCTTTTTGGTTGTAAATTATTTTGAAACCTAACATGCCTAGCCCTTCGCTCCATAGTCATTACAACTAATTCAACACTACTACGACTAAGTCTGCCCCCTACTTCTCATCCACATCCTTCGATGTCTGCTTCCTCTTGCGATTTTACAGAACGAAGTAGCGTTCACTTGTTCCTTAAAACAGCCTAAATACATGTCCTGCCAACTTAACCCCGGATGCCGTGTACCCAGTAATCAGGTTTCCGGTACACTCTTATCATCGATACAAACGTAACTACCCATTTTTGACATCGTCTTTTGCCCTTACGAGGCTTCATCATTGGTTCACTTGCGTTCAGCTCATTGTATTCGTACCTACAGAAGTCGTTGCTTCCGTTTTTAACCTTATCGCTCACCACAAAACTGTTTCCAAATCTTGCAGCATAAGGCGGTTTAGTA
>JBBQGV010000173.1:0-6328 GCA_038323375.1 Chitinophagales bacterium | reverse complement strand
GCGTCCTTGCTTAGTGACGTCCGACAGCGGACCGGCGGGGGCGGGGGGGGGCGGGCGCTGCCGCCGCCGGCGTGGGGGGGGCCCGGCCGGGCGGGCCGGGCTGCGCGGGCGGGCGGGCACGCCCGAAAAATAACACCAAATATTTACATCTGATAATCAAGTAAGTATAAATAATTTAGTGAACATTTTTTTTAGGGCTATAAATCGAAACATTGGGAGTATTAATACGTACACGCGGGTAAAAACTGTCTCCTATGATCTTCGAGAAGTACCTACAACCATTATCCCAAAATTGGATCTTGCTCGCGTTTTTGGTGATCTTGCCGTTTGGTGGCAATCTTCGGGCTGAAAACTGCGATAGCGATGCATTCAATCCCTGCTGCGGCATCCCTCATAACCTGACGGTTGCCTGCGCCGATTTACCTTACAGTTTTAATCCCTACAACATTCCTCAGTTGAGGCAGTTGTTTGGGGCGGCTGCACCGAATCCCTATTGCCAGGGGTACTACTACACGGAACTGACGCCGATTGTTAACTTGAACACCTGTGAAATTGGTACGATTACCCGCCGTTTTGAGGCGTACAATCCCGGCGCAGGCTGGGGGGAGGTTTCCACCTACCTTTGTGAACAGGTGGTGACCATTGCGGCGCACCACAATTACGAAATCCGCTTCCCGCGGGATGAAATTGCGTATTGCGCCGAACCCGAACCGGAAGATATTTTGCTAAATGAGATCGGCTGCGACTTGCTGGCGGTGAGCGTATCGGATGTCAATTTTGCGATTTCCGGAACCGCCTGCTACAAGATTTTCCGCACTTACCGGGTACTGAACTGGTGTGAATACGATGGGTATTCGCAACCGATTGTGATTGGCAGGGACGAAGATTGCGACGGGGTGCCCGGCGACGAGGCGGTTTGGGTGCTGAGAAGACCCACAAATGTCGCTTACATAGACCGGACGAACAGCCATACCGACAACAACCCTTCTGCCGGACAATTGCAGCCTTCCTGCGGCCATGACGGCATCTCGGGGTACTGGCGTTCAATTTTGCTGACGACCGGTTATCCGCAGTACACCCGGCGCGGTTTTTGGCAGTACACCCAGCACATCAAGGTGGCGGACGACATCAAACCGGTGATCAGTTTTCAGCCGCCCGCGCCATTTTGCAGCCTGAGCAGCAACATCGCAGCCGGTTGTCCGGGGTTGGTAGAAATTCCATTTACGGTGACGGAAGAGTGCAGCAATGAGGTGACGGTGAAGGTGTTTTATTTCCCGTTCAACCAACCGGTGCCTCTGACGCCCGCCAACAACATTGCAGCGCAGGTGTTGAGCGGCACTTATCCGAACTATAAATTAAAAAAGACTTACCCGCTCGGCAGCCACAGTTTTGAGGTTCATGTGACCGACGGTTGCGGGAATACCAATTCCAAATTGATCCCTTTCATGGTGGTGGATTGTAAAGCCCCATCGCCGATCTGCATCAACGGGTTGTCTACACGGCTGATGCAAATGGAACCCAATACGGACGCAGATGGCGACGGCGATATAGATGTTGCGGCGTTGGCGATCTGGGCTTCGGATTTTATTGTCAGTCCGTCGGGCGACTGTACTGGGCCGGTGCGTTATTCCATCAGCAGGGTAGGGGCACCGGCGAACATCAACCAGACCGGTATCGTGCTGACCTGCGCCGACGGCGATTCGGTGGCGATTGCCATCTATGCCTGGGACAGTGCAAACAATCCTTACGCGGTGCAGCCAAACGGAACAGTTGGCGGGCCAAACTATACGCATTGTGTGACGTATATTAAACTTTCGGATGCGCTTGCAGCGCCTTGCCCACAACCACCGCCGCCGCCGTTGACGTCGGTAGACTTGGACGGTCAGATCCTCACGCACAACGACAGTGCTGTTGCCAATGTGGCACTCCTGTTGAGCGGCGGGGTTGGCGATACGATTATCAATGGGGAGGATGGACGGTACGCCTTCAGCGACCTGCCGCCTGCACTGGATTACACCATTACGCCTGAAAAAGATGGCGACGACCTGAACGGCCTGACGACCTTCGATTTGGTGAAGCTGAACATGCATTTAATGGGCGCACAGCTCTTGACCTCTCCTTATGAGTATATTGCTGCGGATATAGACGCTTCCGGCATCCTGGATACCGCCGATCTGGAGGCGATGAAACGGCTGCTGCTGATGATGGATACTGTTATTGCCAATAATTCCAGCTGGCGGTTTGTGGATGCGAGCTACGTGTTCAGTGATCCGGCCAATGCATTATCTGCAACTTTCCCGGAATCTATTTCGCTGGATTCTGTGATCGCCAACCGGAGCAACTTAGATTTTATTGCCATTAAAGTTGGCGACCTGAACTTTACCGCCAATCCAGACCTGGAGGGTTCATTGGTGACGCGCAATGCCCTGCCCGGGGTCGCTTTTCAGGCACAGGATGTCGCTTTAAAGTCTGGTGAGATGACCACCCTGTCTTTAGTTTTACCGGAAAACAGCGCGTTCAGTTCCTGCCAGTTTGCGCTGCAGGTAGATGAGCAGGCTTTAGAATTGGTGGAGGTTCAGGGAACGGGGTTGCAGTTGGATTACCACCGCCTGAAATCCGGTTTAGTGACCGTGATTGCATCCGGCGACCGACTGAACACCGTAAAATTGGTGGTGCGCGCTAAAACCGATATCGCCCTGAGCGAACACCTCCGCCTGACTTCGGCTGGCGTGGCAGCCAAAGCGTTCAAAGCAAACGGCGAAGAAGCGGCACTCGATCTGGTATTTTTGCCTCGAAACTTCAAGCAGGGCGAAGTGCTGTTGCACGCCAACAAGCCCAATCCGTTTAGGGAGCGCACTGTTATCGCGTTCATGCTGCCCGAAGCTATGTTTGCTACCCTGTTTATTCAGGATATGAATGGCCGGGTGGTGAAACGCATCGAGGGGGCTTACGAAAAAGGCTACCACGAAGTCGTGTTGCAGGCGGAAGACCTGGGCGTGGAAGGCGTATTGATTTATACCCTGCAAACGCCGGGGTCTGCGAAGACCGGAAAGATGGTGGTGTTGCGGGATTAAGGGGGAATACCTACAATTATTCAATAAAATAGAGCGGTACTATGGCCTCGAAGTCATAGTACCGCTTTCGGTTTGATCTATCATCAATCATTCCAGTTTCGTTTTTACTCGCCCGCTCGCGCCAAAGCTCCCTATTTTCCAGCCGCTTCATTTTAAATACGGCGCTGCTCGTTGCAGTCTGTGGCTGCACTTCGTTCTGACCGCTGGCCGCAAAGAGCGCAAGATGTTGACGGTTCGGGAGGTTGGTCGCGAGCGGTTAAATCCGACCTAGTCTCTTGGAGAGACTTCCCGCCAAGGCCAGTAACATCTCACCCAGTATGAAAATACACACAGCGGTATTTCCTGTGCTACACAAAATGCTTTCTGCGTCTGGCCGCTCGGGTGCTAAGCCGACACCCGACCAAACATCTCCTCCTCGCTCCGGTGCTTCTTTTTCCTTTGATGGCACCTCCTTTTTTGACACCGCAAATATCGGGATTGGGAGAGATGCTGGAAAGATGAGGTTAACCGGTTGCTTACTCTGGAAAAGTGGCCAGTTATTATTTCAGCAAGCTTTAGCTACGCTAAATCGGCGATTTAGCGCTGCTCCCTTTTATCTCGCTGACTTACGCTGGCTATTCTATTGCACGACGATTTGTTTAGACTGCATCTTGCCATTTGAAGGACGAATAAGAATAAAGTAGGTTCCGGGAGTGCATTGATCTAAATCAAAAGTAGTAGCAAAACGCCCACCACCGTTACTACTTAATTTTTGCTGGTTTACAATAATAGTCCCCCATAAGCTGGTTAAACTAATATCGGCCTCAAGGGCATCAGGGTAGGTGAATTCAATATTTAGTTTTCCGTTTGACCTCAACGGATTGGGGGAAATTTTCAAGTCGCGAATCGCTAAAGAAACCTCAACATTTTCAGAGAGGTGGCCAAAATTTGGCGCGATAGGTGTTAAATCATCTGTTGAATGGTCATACAAAAAATCGAAATCATAGTCATGAACCATGAGTAAGCCTTGCTGGTTTTTAATTGCTTCGCTTAGGTAAGCAGGAATTTTAATTTGCTTAGATTCAAACGTTTCTCCGATAACATTACAATCAGCGTTAGATATTTGAGTGATAAATCCGTGAGTAGAACTAAATTTCGGACTTTTAAATACAAATTTGAACTCTTTGCCAAAATCATCAATAGGCATGCCGGGGGAAATTGCGACGCCTCTGCCTGAGGACTTGTCGATAATTATATTGTACCTGATTCCATTAAAATATCGTTCAAAAATAATTTCTTTTTCGCCAACCAAGTAGTCTATAATTGGCATTTTTTCATTTACAGCAAACACTTTTTCGATGTTTGGTTTACCGCTTTCATTGCTGGCGGCAAGAACGTCATTCAGCAATTTTTTTTCATTTGCTCCAGGAAAAATCAATATCTTTTTATAGGTTCCATCGTATGACAATTCAAATATGTCGCCTGTAAGAGGAGGATTAAAATAAGTTTTGTCCCCTGATTTTTTAAAAGCGTTTATATGAATAGGAAAATTCTTTGAGTAAAGATCGCCCAATGGAAACAGACTATGTAGGATTTCCATGTTTTCGTTCAAAACCAGTATCGTATTGTTATGAGGCAGCTTGATTTCAGCCGATTGCATCGGGCTGTAGAAAATGAACTTATTTTCTTTTGAAGAATAGTTGAAGTCTAAAAAGTAAAATCCTACATGGTACTCTTTAAGGACTTCCCCATCGTTATTTATTTTTATTACTTTTTTGTTGCCAGAATCTCCAATGTAAATGGCATCGTTTATATGATCTATTGCCATTGACACAGGGAAAAAAACCTTGTCAGATAAATCCAGCGTAGTTGATTCATGCTGGATGTCGTTATGAATTTTTAATAGTTTACTTTCTGGAAAAGCATGGCGGTATATTTTGTCGAAATAAGCAATGTCTTTGGAATTGCTCTTTTCTTGAGTTGGAATAAATTCAACATTTGAATAAATATTAGCCAAATCAATATTGCCTATTTGGCTTTCCCAGTCAAAAAAACGAATTTTTATGGAATCAACTTTTAGTGGTACTTTTGTTGGATATGAGTTCTTGTTTATGAAAAACCCAAAGGTTAATGTTGAAGCCAGAAGCACTCCTGTAAACGAATACCAAAGTACTGAATTTTTCATGATATCAGGTTTTTTAAAAATGAAGTAAAGGGCATGTTGTTATGCATTTTTATGCCTGTATTGTATAACGACATTTTAGGGAACAAAACCCATTGCAGGTTCAAAATAATCGAAAGCATGAATGTGCTGTATTAGAAACCAGCACAACAACTTGCTGGGTTACACAGAAATCCCTTTAGCAAGTAATGCAACAAGCACTACAGTTTGAGGGATTGTCCATGCAATCGCCAATATCTGGCGAACATTCAAAAGACCCTCCGAAATAACAACTGAAAGTTGCACCGGGTAAATTGCAAAAACGTTGAGTATCAGCGCAACAACAAATTGTTGTTACCGTTTCACAGGAAGACATTACAAGCGTAAATATTGGTAGAATAGTAGGATCCTCTTTAGAAATTGGGAAAGATTTGACAATAAATACGTTCTGTTCAGGCTGTATGTTGGATGTTGAATATCCACTAAAGCAGTACAAGCAAATAGAAAACATTATTAATAAGCTTAAAATTATAAAATTTGGTTTCATAATTTATGGTTTTAAAGTAAATTAGAAAATGATTCTACAAAAAAGCATTCTTTTTTTAACTTTTTTAACTTTTTTAACTTTTTTAACTTTTTTAACTTTTTTTTTAACACTATAAATAACATACAAAATCTCGCTGGCATGAAACTCCTTAGTAAGGGGGGTAGTAAGTCTTCACTACTGCTCAAACGCTACCTTTTTTTAGGAACGTGGCATAAATAAGTTACCGTTCGTGCCAAAGCTCCCGCAGCTTTAATCCGTTCCGGCCGCTGGCCGGAACGAGCGCGCGATGTTGATGGTGCGGGAGGTTGGTCGAGAGCAGGGGCTTAAAATTGCCTTTTCCGAAGGAACTGGCTCCGCTATTTTTCCGCTTAAGCGTTGTCTGATCATCTATATTTTTTTGTAAAAAATCACATGCCTTGCTTGTATCGTAACTATCCAGCCGCTTTGAAATGCTTTTTGCCATACGACCTCGGAGAGGTCAGAGGTTTGTAGAAATGTAGCATTTCAATGTTTTCCCGACCTCGGAGAGGTCGAAGGTTTGCAGAAAATAGCGTTGAAACAAACGTT
>JBBQGV010000172.1:0-6555 GCA_038323375.1 Chitinophagales bacterium | reverse complement strand
ATTTCGTTGAAAATCAAATTTTTACAAAGTGTGGCACCGACTTGTGTCCACATTTGGGCGTCTGGAATTTAAGAAACCTGGCGCTTGCCGAAAAAAGAATGCGTTTATGTGCTTGACAGCATTTTGTGGGTTTCCGGTCTTTTGTTCTTTTACGTTTGTCCCTCCCGTAGGTTTGTCCCTCTTGTTGGTTTGTCATTCCCGCCGGGAATCTGCAACAGAAGAACGGCTTTTGAAACAGAATCCATGCGCATCATCCATGATGATGTTGTTTTTACCGATTGCACCCTCTCCAATAAGTCTACAAAAACTTGAGCCGCTTGGCGAGATGTCGCGGATTCCCTACGGGAATGACAAGCCTGTTGGCGTGACAAACCAACAATGTTTCGGGTCGAAACAGGCATTTGGAACCTACGGTGTGTGAATTGCAATACAAAGTCGTATTTCGTTGAAAATCAAATTTTCACAAAGTGTGGCACCGACTTGTGTCCAAACCGTAGGTTTTAAAAAACCTATAAGGTATGAAGCCCCGAAATGAAAATGTCCAGTATTATGTACAGAGCCTCATCCCCCCAACTTCCGCTCCAGCAGTGCGGTCGCCGTTTTCGGCTCCGCTTGCCCTTTGGAGCGGCGCATCATTTCGCCCATAAAGAAGCCCATCAGGCCTTTTTTACCTTTGCGGTAATCGGCGACTTTATCGGGAAACGCAGCCAGTACCTCGTCGGCGAGGGTTTCCAGGAAACTGTCGTCTGTAGTTTGGAGGAGTTGCAGTTCCTGCGCCAGGGCGGCAGCAGGTTGGCCGGGCCGGGTGATGAGTGTCGGCAGCAGGCGTTGGTAGGCGATGGCGGCGCTCACTTTGCCATCGTCAATGAGTTGAATGAACGCAGCTAAGGACTGCGGTGATACCGGGAAAGCTGCGATTTCCTGATCGTTTTCTGCACACCAGGGCAACAGTTTATTGATTACTAAGTTAGCCGCCGATTTTTTATTCAGGGTGTGGTCACAGAGTCCGATGTAGAAAAATGCAGCGTTTTTGTCTTCCGTCAACAACTGCGCATCGTATTCCGAAAGGCCAAACGCTTCGCTCATGAAGCGGGCTTTAAGCTCCCACGGCAGCGGTGGCATAGCGTTCCGGGTGGCGGCCAGGAAGGTTTCGTCTAATTCCACCGGCAGCAGGTCAGGCTCCGGGAAATAGCGGTAATCGTGTGCATCTTCTTTGTCGCGCAACGGCGAAGTCGTACCATTCACCGGGTCGAATTGCAGGGTTTGTTGCGAAACGCGGCCACCCGATTCCAGCAGGTCAATTTGCCGGCGGCGCTCGAATTCAATGGCGCGGCGCGCATAGCGCATGGAGTTGAGGTTTTTGATTTCGCAGCGCTCGCCGAGTTTAGTTGCACCCAGGCGGCACACCGACACGTTACAGTCGCAGCGCATCGAGCCTTGTTCCATATTGCCGTCCGATACATCCAGATAGCGCACCAACTGGCGCATGGCCGTCATGAAAACGTCTACTTCTTCGGGCGAACGCAGGTCGGGTTCGGTTACGATTTCCAGCAGCGGTACTCCGGCGCGGTTGAGATCCACTAAAGAATGGCGGGCATCGGTGTCGTGTAGGAGTTTGCCAGCGTCCTCCTCCATGTGGATGTGGTGGATGCGCACCACTTTTTTTTCTCCCGCCACTTCAATTTCCAACGTGCCACCGATGCAGATCGGCTGGCGATCCTGCGTAATTTGGTAGCCTTTCGGCAAATCGGGATAGAAATAATTTTTGCGGTCAAACGCATTTCGGCGGTTGATTGCACAACCCAAAGCGAGGCCCAGCCGCACCGCCAGCGCCACCTGCTGCCCGTTCAGCCGCGGCAACGTGCCCGGATAGCCCAAAGAAACGGGGCTGACGTGCGTGTTCGGATCACCGCCAAAACCTGCGTCATCCCTGCAAAAAGCTTTGCTTTGCGTGGCTAATTGAACATGGACTTCCAGACCTATGACGGTTTCGTATTGATCGTACATTTTTTTTAATTCTTAAAATTCCGCATTCCCCGGCGTCCGCGGAAAAGCAATCACATCGCGAATATTGCCCATTCCGGTAATAAAAAGCACCATGCGTTCAAAACCCAGACCAAAACCGGCATGCGGCGCGCCGCCGAATTTGCGCAGGTCTAAATACCAACCTATCTCAGCTTCGTGGATGTTCATTTCCCGGATGCGGCTCAAGAGGCGATCGTAGCGTTCTTCGCGTTGCGAACCGCCGATCACTTCACCGATGTAGGGAAACAGTACGTCCATCGCAGCAACCGTTTTGCCATCGTCGTTCATGCGCATATAGAACGCCTTGATGTCTTTTGGATAATCCCGCACGATGACCGGTTTCTGGAATTCCTTTTCCACGAGGTAGCGCTCGTGTTCGGCTTGCAGGTCGCCACCCCAGACCGGTTCAAACTGGAAGCGGCCTTTTTTGAAATCTTTGGAATTGCGCAGCAACTCAATTGCCTCAGTATAGGTAATGCGGGCAAAATCGTTGTCTACCACAAAGCGCAGCATCTGGGTCAAACCCATCGGGCGGCGTTTGTCGGCAGGCAGATTTTTTTCTTCTTCCTGGATGCGTTTGTCTAAGAATTCGAGGTCGTCGGGCAGGTTGGTCAGCACATAGTTGATAAGGTATTTCACGAAATCTTCAGCGAGGTTCATGTCGTCGAAGATGTCGCAGAACGCTACTTCCGGCTCGATCATCCAGAATTCGGCTAAGTGGCGCGACGTATTGGAGTTTTCCGCCCGGAAAGTCGGGCCAAACGTATACACCTTGCCCAGCGCCAAGGCAGCAATTTCGGCCTGCAACTGCCCGGACACCGTCAGGTTGGTGGCTTTGCCAAAGAAATCCTGCTTCCAGTCAATCGCGCCGTCTTCGGTGCGCGGCAGGTGTTCCGGATCGAGTGTGGAAACGCGGAACATCTCCCCGGCGCCTTCTGCATCGCTGCCCGTAATGATGGGCGTGTGCATGTAGTAGTAGCCGTTGTCGTTGAAATATTTGTGTACCGCGTAGGCAATGGCGTGGCGGATGCGGAAAACCGCGCTGAACGTATTGGTGCGCATCCGGAAGTGTGCGTTTTCACGCAAAAATTCCATCGTCTGGCGCTTGGGCTGGAGCGGGTATTCGTCGGGGTTGTTGTCACCCAACACTTCGATTTCTTGCGCCGTGAGTTCCACCGTTTGGCCGGCACCTTGGCTTGCGACCAACTGTCCCGTCACTTTCAAACAGGCGTGGTATTTGATCCGGGCCAACACGTCCTCGGGGAAATTTTCAAAATCTACCACGATTTGCAGGTCTTTCATGCCTGTGCCGTCGTTGAGGGCGATGAAGCGGTTGGAGCGAAAAGCGCGTACCCAGCCCATGACGGTGACGACTTCGTTCAGATTCGGCTGCGCCAGGATGCTGGCAATTTCAGTGCGTTTCATATCTTGTTGAGACATTAGATTTTAGACATAAGATGTCAGACATAAGCGGGTCTGGCTACCTTAAGGGCGGCAAAGGTAGGGATAATTTGAAGATTTGAAGATTGGGGAGTCTTGGAAAGATTGAGGTTAATGTTTTTTTGGGGGAGTGCTGTTCTTTATATTTCGAAAGGAACACGAAACCATCCTCCCAATACCCCTAACGAACAACTTACAACTTACAACGATCAACGAGCTCGACCAATAACCGGTAACCAATAAACCCGTAACTACTTATAGACCTTACTTTGTATTTTTGCAACAAATCTATCTGATTCATGACCAAAAAACTTCCGATCGGGCTTCAGGATTTTCATCAGGAGACATACTATGGATGACGACAGGCTAATCACGCTGCAACAAAACCTGAAACGGCGCTACGACATCGAAGAATTCCCTTTAAGTATCGGGCAAACGGAATTGCAATGGCTTCGGATTCAAAACACCGACCAACTTTTCGATGAACTATTGGCAAGAGATTCCGACGACCCCGATCTGGAAGACGAGCGCATGCCTTACTGGGCCGATCTTTGGCCTGCGGCCCTGGCGCTTTCGCAATACCTCCTGCGCAACCAGGAGCTGCTGTTGGGCAAACCCGCTTTGGAAATTGGCTGTGGCTTAGGCTTGTGCGGCATGATCGCAGCCAGCGTAGGCGCAAGGGTGACCTTGTCGGATTATATGCCGGAACCCTTGGAAGTGGTGCGCTACCTCTGGCTGCTAAACCGCAACGAAGAACCGGATTTGCTGCAATTGGACTGGCGTTACCCACCTTCCAACCTGCAATTCGACTTGTTGCTGGCTTCGGATGTCTCCTACGAAGCGAAGTCCCACAAACCTTTAATCGGCGCCATCCGAAAATTACTCAAGCCCGGCGGGCGGGTACTGCTCAGCGAACCCCGCCGCTCCACCGCCAATGCATTTTTTAAACTGCTGGCGCAGGAAGGGTTTTTGTGTGAACGGAAGGAAGAGTTGGTGCGGATGAGTGGGCAAATTGTGACGGTGGATGTGTATGAGATTCGGGTGTAAAAACCTCTTTTAGAATTTGATAAGCTCTATGAATTCAGGATGCAAGTGATCGAAGTCATGGCCAGTAGCCGGGGCGTCTGCAAAAAGTTCGCGAAGCCCGGCTATGGTTTCTTGACTTAGCCCTGCTTCCGGGTACTCCTTTTTTATATCTTGGCGATAAGGCGCGATAATCTTTTGGGATGGTTTCCCTTTTTGAACAGGTATCTATTTTTGGGGATTTTCAGATTTTGCTGCACCCGGCAAATGCAGTACCATCTCCGCAAGCAGAGAAGATACAAATCCACTATCTGATTGCACCAATTCCAGCAATGCTTCTTTTAGATCTTCTCTATAAATGGAATGTGCCATCTGCAAAGTTTTTTAATTTTTTATGATATTATTCTTCTCAAGGAAGTAACCGTTCCCATCTTCTTTTGGTTTTTACCAATTAGTTGATTAGAATGCCCTTTTTGAGAGCCAGTAAAGCCTAACAAATATAACACGCTGTTGTCTGGAAAAAAAATTTACACTATTTTAATGTATATCTTTATAGTCCGATAGCTGGATTGTATCGGCCTAACAAGGTATATATTTTTGTTTGTCGCACGAGACTCCGTATCATACTTTTATTTTCATCAAAAAAAAGCGCCACCTCCAAAGGAGGCGGCGCATCATTCAAGTTTTAACTTGATGCTTATTTATTTGGGCATTACGAATCAAAATTTTATTGTTTCACGAAGCGCAGGCTGCGCACTTCGCTGCCCGACTGGATGCGGGCGATGTAAAAGCCCGGTGCCCAATCGGCAATGTCAAACGTGGTTAGGTGTTGTCCGGAGGCGGAACCTTCGCGGCGGGTGGTCATCACTTTGCCGTCGGCGCTCAGGATCTGAATGTTCAGTTCTCCGGCGTTGCGAGCCAACTCCATCACTAAGTTCACCTGTGAAGAAGCCGGGTTAGGCACAGCCGTCAAGCTTTCGATCAAGGCCGCTTCTGTTGTTTCATTAATGATGCTGTATTGTGGCGTTCCGCGGAAGCTACCGTCTTCAAAATTGATGGTGCTGCTGAACGAACTCGTGCAACCGCTGGCGGTAACGATCGTCAGCGTGATGGTGTAGATGCCGCTTTCCGCGTATTGGTGGAATCCGAACGGATCGCTGCTCGTCGTGCCGTCGCCGTAATCCCAGGCGTAAGAAATGGCATCCGGAGAAGAGAGATTGAGCAAAAATACCGTCAGTTCATCCGGGTAAATAAAGGGCAGATAGAGCGCGGCGCAGGTGTTTTCATACAGGATATTATCGTCCGTCACCACAATCATGTAAACGGTGTTTTCGCAATTGTCGCCGTTTACCGTCAACGTCACAATGTAAACACCTGGCTGGGTGTAGGTATGCGTCGGGTATTGTTCGCTGCTGGTGGTGCCGTCGCCGAAATTCCACAACCATGCAGTGGTGTTTCCTAAAGAATAATCCTGGAAGTAGAAGGTGGCAAGGTCACTGCTGTCCTGAATAAAGAAGAACATGGCCTGACAATCCGGGCCTTCCCAACCGCCGCCGTTGCCAATGCAGACGTGTTGAGTGGTCGTGCTGGTACAGCTATCCGCTGTGACGATGGACAGCGTAACTTCATAAATACCGTCTGCGGCGTATGTATGCGCCGGATTTTGTTCGGTACTCGTTCCGCCGTCGCCAAATAACCAGAACCAGGCAACTACAGGTGCATTACTACCGGAAGAGACATCCGTAAACTGAACGCTCAATGCGATTGGATTCGGGAAATCGGCGTAAAAACTGGCGTAACAATCAAAGCCGGTGCCGCATTCCACAAACTGATCCGGCGTAAAGCCCGCGCATGCTGCAAAACAAGCATTGATGAAATGTAATTCACTGCCATCAGGGTCAACCACACAAACCGGATCATAAATCGCCGGGCAAACGCAATCGGTGCTGTCGCAGGCCGCAAACTGGTCGGGCGTATAACCGGCGCATTCCGCTTCGCAGGCATTCGAAAAAGTCAGCAACAGCGAATCAATGGTTCCTGTACTGTCAATATCTACGATCAATACGC
>JBBQGV010000171.1:0-6574 GCA_038323375.1 Chitinophagales bacterium | reverse complement strand
AACATTGGGATTTTCGGGTGTTTCATGTGCGGCGGCAGTTGCGTCCGGTTCGTCAAATTCAAGCTTTTGGCAGGCAAAAGCAATCATCCCGGAAAGACTCAATAGCAGCGCGCATCGGGCAAAAAAAGAGCGGGTTTTCATAAAAATATGGTTTGGTTAACTAATCAGGTCATTGATGAAATGCTGTACGCATCCATCTGCCGGACAAGGGGTAGTAAAATTCTGATGGCTAAAAATACGAAAATATAGATTCAAATCAAACGGTTAAGAGCAGGAATATTGAAGCTGTTCTGAAAATTAACAAAAGCATTGGATTGGGCAAAGGGGCAAGCAAGCAAGTTGGCAAATTTGCAAAAAGCAAGGTCGCGTGCTTGCCAACTTGCCCTTTGCAGATTTGCAACTTGCCTCTACGACGGATCCATCAATTTCCCAAAAAACAAGATACTCCCCGTTTTATTTTCGCGAATGGCAAACAGGAAAGGCCGGTCGGCATAAAAAATCGGGATGGAAGGCATGGAATTTTCCACAATGCCGATGGACGTAACAGCCGCTGCTTCGGTGCCTTCTTCGTTCACTTCGATGAAGGACTTGTGAATGGCTTCGTCAATGTAAAGGCCGCCGGTGCCGTTAATGCCCGAAAAATCAGCGTTCGATCCGAAGGCGATGCCCATGCCCATTTGGGTCAGCGAGCGGTTGAGTTTTTCTTTATACTCCATTTTGAATTTGGGCATGGAGAAAAACATTTCCTGGGATTGGAAGCTGTCGAGCCAGGTATTCCAATTGCTTTCGCTGAGGATATTCGCCAGATCATTGACCGAAACGCCGGCTTTGGGCAGAAAAATGCTCATGGAATAGATGGAATCGGCATAAGCCAGGTCAACCGCATCAAAAGTGGATGTCGTGAAATAGGGCAGGGTTGTCTGACCATGCGTCATCATTTTTATGGGTTGCTGCGAACCGTCTTCAAGGTGAAACGTCGCATCTGTGGTGTATTCCGGGTCGAATTCTTTTCTCCAGGCGCCTTTGAAATAAATGGCGTTGATGAGGTACATCACGGCATTGGCAGGAATCTCATCGAGGATGGTTTCGATGAGGCCGTTCGTTTTTTGGTCTACCCAGCCATTGATGGTGGTCAACGCAGCAGGATCGCCAAAATTCAGTGCGGCCACTTCGCTGTTGTAGTTCTGGGTATTGGCATCTAAGAATTCCTGGCGAACCGTAAAGCCCTGCTTGTACCAGATGGAGTTGGCGATATTGACGTCTACATCGGCATCCAACTGCGGCAACACTTCCAGCAGGCAGCTCCAGGCGCTGTTCAGTTGCTGAATTTCCCAGTCGCTGAGTCGCATGGTTTGCTGCATGGCTGTTTTGGTGTCGCCGGCAGCGCCATTGAGGGTCATGGACAAAGCTGCGGCAATGCTCAGCGGCGAAATGAACAGGTTGCCATCGGGATCGTTGGCCTGGAGTTTTTTCAGCAGGTCAAATCCAAAAGCGTTGTTGTCGCGGCTCAGTTCAGGCACTTGCTGTTCGCTGATGCAGGTCAGGTCTAAAGGTGGAGAAGGTGCCACTTCGTCTTTGCAGGCGAGTGCAAGGAATAACGCGAACGTTCCAAATAAAAAAAATAGCTTATTCATAGCAAATCGTTGTTTGTTATGGTATAAAAGACGGCAACTGCCGGGCAAGGGTTGGGGAGAGTTTGTTGAAATGGTTAAATTTGTGCAGTTGTTGAAATGATTGGACTCTAAAGATAGATACAAATTCAACCAATATGCCCTTCGACCTCATCCTTCAAAATGTCGCCAAACACATCCACCTAAACCATTCCGAGCAGGAGCGGTTCACCTCGATGTTGCAAGCCCGAACGCTCAAACGACGGCATTTCCTGTTGCAGGAAGGCGACGTGTGCCGCTATTCAGCTTTTATTGTGTCGGGCTGCCTGCGCGGGTTCAGCGTGGATAAAAACGGCCACGAACACGTGCTGAATTTTGCCACGCCGGGCTGGTGGATGGCCGACCTGTACAGCCTCATCACGCAAAAACCGGGTGTGCTCAACATTGAAGCGCTGGAACCCTGCTCCCTGTTGTTGTTGTCAAAAAGCGACCAGGAAATCCTGTATCAGGAAATTCCGAAATTTGAACGCTTTTTCCGCATCATCGTAGAAAACTCGTTGGCCAGCAACCAGCAGCGCCTGTTGGACAACCTCAGCCTGAGCGCAGAAGATCGCTACCGCAATTTTTGTGCGCGCTATCCTTCTTTGGTAGATTGCATTCCGCAAAAACACATCGCTTCTTACCTCGGTGTCACGCCGGAGTTTTTTAGTAAAATGCGCAGCGGCCTGTTGAAGAAACAATCGTAGAATGTCCGTTTTCTTAATCTACCTTATTGGATTGAGGGAAGCAATACCGATATCTTTGTGGTATGAAAAACACCAAAATCAACGAACATGAACAGGAAGGACTTTCTTAGAAAAGGGCTGATGGGCACCGGCATCTTTGCCGCCTCAGCGGCGCTCGGCAACGTGGTGAAAAACAATATTGACGAGTTGAAAGAACTAGAAGTCATAGGATTCAATCATTTACCAAACAAGGAGTCAAACATCATGGCCAATACCATTTTGCATAAAGCGGATACCCGCGGCAAAGCCGATCACGGCTGGCTGAAAAGCCACCACAGTTTTAGTTTTGCTAATTATTACAACCCCGACCGCATGCACTTCGGCGTGCTGCGCGTCCTGAACGACGATACGGTGGCACCCGGACAAGGTTTCGGCACACACCCGCACGACAATATGGAAATCATCAGCATCCCGCTGGAAGGCGACCTGGAGCACAAAGACAGCATGGGCAATGTGGCGGTCATCCGCAACGGCGACGTGCAGGTGATGAGCGCCGGCACGGGCATTCGCCACAGCGAATACAACCGGAATGCAACCGAACTGGTGAAATTTCTGCAAATTTGGGTGTTCCCGAACAAAAAAAATGTGGCGCCGCGCTACGACCAGCTCACCTTAAAAACTGAAGACCGCCACAACAAATTGCAGCAAATCCTGTCGCCCAACCCTGATGACGAAGGTGTTTGGATTCACCAGGATGCGTGGTTCCACCTGGGGCAGTTCGACAAAGGCGCTGGCACGGATTATCGCATCAAAAAACAGGGCAACGGCGTGTACGCCTTTGTGTTAAAAGGCGACGTAACCATTGCCGGCCAGGTACTGAATACCCGCGACGCCTTAGGCATCTGGGATACCGACCAAATTTCGATTTTGGCAGATTCCGATGCGGAATTGTTGTTGATGGAAGTGCCGATGGCGATGTAGGGAAACGGAAAATTTGCAAAAGGCAAGTGGCAACCCGACGCGCTCTTTTAGGACGTCGGGTTGTTCTTTTCATGAAGTGGCCGTTAGTGGGGTGTTGTGAGACAAAGATTTTCTATTTTTACCGAAATCATTCTTCACACAATCAATTATTCCAAATGGCAACCTTTCAGGAACGCGCTAACTTCATTTGGGCTATCGCCGACCTGCTTCGGGGCGACTTCAAACAATCCGAATACGGCAGGGTGATTTTGCCTTTGACTATCCTACGGCGGCTCGATTGCCTTTTAGAACCTGAAAAGCCGGAAATATTGAAGGCTTACAAATCCCTCGAAGGTCAAAATTCGGAGGTGGTGGACAAAATCCTGAATGCCAAATCGGGCTTCAAGTTCTTCCATAACCACAGCAATTTTATCAGCCTCAACGACCTTTGGGCGAACCCGACAAAATCGCTGAAAACCTCACTTACTACCTGAACAGTTTTTCCGAAAGCGTCAAAGAGATTTTCGACAATTTCCGATTTGCCGAACAAATCCAGCGGCTCGACAAAGCCAACCTGGTTTCAAAGTCACCAAAGAATTTGCCGGGCTTGACCTGTACAGCGTGGGCAACCTCGAAATGGGCTACATCTTCGAGCATCTCATTTTCAAGTTTGCAGAAAGCAGCAACGAAACGGCGGGCGAACACTTCACGCCCAGAGAGGTGATAAAATTGATGGTTCACCTGCTTTTTGCCGAAGACAGCGAGATTTACCGGGAAGGCATCATCAAAAACCTCTACGACCCGGCCTGTGGCACGGGCGGGATGCTCTCCGAAGCCGACGAATATTTCCGGGAACACAACCCCGACAAAAGTGCCGTGCTACGGCTCTACGGGCAGGAACTCAACCCCGAAAGCTACGCCATCTGCAAGGCGCACATGATGATAAAAGGGCAAGACCCGGAAAACATCAAACTTGGCAATTCCTTCAGCGAAGACGGGCTGGAAAACGAGCGTTTCGATTACCTGCTGTCCAACCCACCCTTTGGCGTGGACTGGAAAAAAGTGGAAAAAGAAATCAAAGCCGAATACGAAAAGAAAGGTTTTGGCGGACGCTTCGGGGCGGGGCTGCCGAGCATTTCCGACGGCTCGCTGCTGTTTTTACAGCACATGATTTCCAAAATGCTGCAACCCTCCTCAACAGACCCGGCGGGCAAGGTCGAATCGGGTTCGCGGCTCGCCATTGTGTTCAACGGCTCGCCCCTGTTCACAGGCAGCGCGGGCAGCGGGGTGAGCAACATCCGCAAATGGATCATCGAAAACGACCTGCTCGAAGGCATCGTGGCACTGCCCGACCAACTCTTTTACAACACGGGCATCAGCACCTACATTTGGGTGTTGACCAACCGAAAGAAGCCCAAACGCAAAGGCAAAATCCAGTTGGTGAACGCGGTGGATATGTTCCAAAAGATGAAACGCAGCCTCGGCAACAAACGAAACGGAATCTCCCCCGCCCAAATCGAAGAAATCACCCGCATCTACTGCGACTACAAAGCGGGCGACCGCTGCAAAATCATTGACAATACCGACTTTGGGTACACCCGCATCACGGTGGAGCGGCCTTTACTCGACGAAAAAGGAAAGCCCGTGCTGAAAAAAGGCCAGCCACAAGCCGACAGCAGTTTGAGGGACTTTGAAAACGTGCCGCTCAAAGAAAACATCGCCGATTATTTCAAACGGGAAGTGCTGCCCCATGCGCCCGATGCCTGGATAGAAGAAGGCAAATCGCAAGTGGGTTACGAAGTCAATTTCACTCGCTATTTCTACCAATACAAGCCCTTGCGCTCGCTCGAAGAAATACGCGCCGACATCCTGAAGCTCGAAGCCGCCAACCAAAACAGCCTGCTCAAAGCCATCGAAATATGAAAAAATATCCGAAAATGAAACCTTCGGGGGCGGAATGGATGGGGGAGGTGCCGGAACATTGGGAGTTGAAGAAGTTGAAGTTTATTGGTAAAGCCATAATTGGTTTGACCTATAAACCCGAAGAAGTTGTGGATTTTGAAAAGGAGGGGACTTTGGTTTTGAGGTCGAGCAACATTCAAAACGGGGAATTGAATTTTGGGGATGACGTTTTTGTAAAAACAAAAATTCCTGATGAACTTCGGATTCGTTTTGGCGACATTCTTATTTGTGCACGAAATGGCAGCCGCGAATTGGTTGGTAAAAACATTTGCATAACCGATGAGTCATTGATAGGAGCAACTTTCGGAGCGTTCATGACTGTCTTTCGGACACCCTATTGGCGGTTTATTTCAAAGGTGCTTTCCTCAATAATTTTCAAGGCTCAATCTGGCCTTTTCTCTTCTTCTACAATTAATCAACTCACAAGCGGAACACTCAATAGCATTCTTGTGCCGATTCCACCGGATGAAACTGAACAAATCACCATAGCCACCTACCTCGACCAAAAAACCACCCAAATAGACGCCTCCATCCACGGCATCCAGCAAGAAATCGCCCTGCTGCAAGAGTACCGCCAGGCCTTGATATTTGAGGCGGTGACGGGGAAGGTTTGTGTCATTTAAAACAAAAAAGGTTAAAAATTGCCGAAGTCGGCTAAATTTGTGTCACTATGTCAGAAAAAATCAGCAAATCAGTATTAGGAGCAGGCATTTATTTGGTGCCTGACATCAGCAGTTTGTTGAACATTCCTAAGCATAAAGTGCGCCGCTACTTGTCCGTTTGGGATGAGCGGATGGGGCAGCCTTTTTTTGAAGATACTTTCACTTGGTCGGCTGGCAAAGGGAGTAAGGCGGTGAGTTTTCTGACCTTGATTGAATTGCAGACGGTTTTTCGTTTGCAGGAATTGGGCATGAAGCCCCGTGACATTTTGAAGGCACGGGAAAACATCGCCCGCGACTTTCACATCGCCCACCCTTTTGCCAGCGAAAACCTGCTTAGTGACGGGCGGAAACTTTGGGTTTATCTTCAGGATGCATTGGTCAGCACTGACGGCAGGAAACAGATGAACATCGTTGAGTTTGTGGAGTTGTTCGCCAAAGATAAATTGGTTTTCGGAAGCGATGGACTGGCAGAGCGTTTTTACCCTTCCGGCAGACAGTCAAAAATCGTGGTTGATCCGCATCATCAATTTGGGCAGCCCGTCATTGATGGCACCAATGTGATGGCCGCTTCTATTTTTTCGATGTACCAAAGCGGCGAGCAAGTGGAACAAATCAGCCGCCTTTATGACCTGAAAATTGAGTGGGTCAATGAGGC
>JBBQGV010000170.1:0-6676 GCA_038323375.1 Chitinophagales bacterium | reverse complement strand
CTTCATTTAACCACTGAACCGCCAATTTCTTGTAAGTGCTGTTATGGGCTGGTTTGGGTTACAAAGACAATCAAAAAATAGTTACTTCTTTTCATCTGTAAATTTCCAACCATCAGTTATTGCATAACTAAAAGCAACTCCAAATAGTAAGGTTATTAATCCTGCGAAATACGGTATAAAATCAGTCATTTTTATTCTTATTTATAAGGTTTAAGTATATTCCAAAACATAGTATTGAAGGAACCCAAAGTCCAATAAAAATTGCTTGGTCTGAGTTGCCATTAAAAAACAAGATTTCGGAAAAAATAAGCGAAAGTAATGCAGCTACAAATAGTAGCTTGTCAGTCAAATTGAATTTTTTAAACATTTTTTAAATTTAATTTTTTCTCTTACTCATTAGGCTTTTCAGAATACGCCCCGTTTTTTAAAGTGGGTTCTGGACTCCACTTGTAATTGTAATTTTACAGATATTTCAAGAACTATCAAAATTGTCTTTTGTAGTTTTTCTTTCCTGTCTGTTTCCTTAGTGTTTTTTTAAAAACTTGCCACACACGTTTTGCGGCTTGGCGAAGGTGGCGATTTTTACCACAAATGTGTCTGCGGAGCACCGAACCGCCACTTTTGCCAAACCGTTGTTAGGGGTATGTGCTTTATTTCTATTGATATATGTCCATTTACTAATCATTGATTTACATAAGCGATTAGTCAGCAAAGAATGATGCAGCAAAGGGATTGTCTACAAGCCAAAGCCAAACTCCTTCTGCGTTTTTACGCATTATATGTGCTGAAGCTCCTTGCATCTTGATTGGATTTCCTTGTGGGTCGGTAGCTGTCATAGTCCACTTGTCTAAACGATATATCAGGTCTTTACCGACTGGCGAATTTTTGTGCTTGTAAATTTTAATGTCAGGTTTCATATTGCAGAGATTAGCAACAACCTTTTCTATATTGGCAAGTCCACTAATTGCTTTTCCGTCCTTGTCCATATACACTCCTTCTGGGTCAAAGCAAGTCATAGCATTTTTTAAATTACCCTCCCGAATGCAATCCATGAAATATTCATCGGCCTCGTCTGGGTTTGTCCTGTCAAAATTTTGTTTCATATCTTTTTCTGTTTAATGATGTATGTGTGTCGTTTAGCATTACGCCTAACTCTTGAATATGCGTACTTTCCGAGCGCTTGAGCAAAAGTAAAGAAAATATCTGAATCCTGCAATAAATCAATCATTTTGAAATTAAGCTACTGAATTTGAATTACTTGTAGCCTTGAATCTCATCATAAACAACAACAACAATACAAAATGCGCCCTATTAACTTTTGGAAACGCCCTTTCAGAACAATACAAAATGCGCACCTTGCTTAGCGCTTGTTGGGGATTTCGTCAATCGGCTGCGAGCGGCAAATTTTATTTTATACTGCGTTGATTTTTTTCACCATAGCTGCCGGCTATGTCTGCAAAAATCGCCTTGTCTAAAATAAAATTTCCTCGCACTCGCTCGATCACGAAAACCCCAACAAGCTCTTACGGCTCCTTTTTATCCAATTGGAGGACATGATCCCCGATGATTTCGGTCACATAGCGCTTGATGCCTTGCTTGTCATCGTAGCATCTTGTTTTGTTTTTGCCTTCTAAGTACACTGTACTTCCTTTGCGTAGATACTTTTCCGCAAACTCGGCCAAACCGATCCACCTCACTAAAATCTTAACTGAGCTATAATCACTCACCCCACAAAATACATCCCAATCCTTCCCTTCCCCTTCACCTCCAACTCCCCGCGATAAGCACAATCATAAACCTCCTTCACCAGCGCATACGTCTCCGCTGACAAATTAATTTTACCCGACTCCCCGGCGCCTTCCAGGCGGCTGGCCACATTGACCGTGTCGCCCCAGATGTCGAAAGAAAATTTGTGTTTACCGACCACGCCGGCGACGACCGGCCCGGTGTGGATACCCACGCGCATGCGCCAGTAGGGGCGCCCGGAAGCGAGGTGGTCGCGGTGGCGGGATTCTATGAAGGCTTGCATGTCTAAGGCGGCAGCGATGGCGGCCGAGGCGTGGTGGGGCAGGGGAGAGGGCACGCCGCCCACACACATGTAGGAATCGCCGATCACTTTGATTTTTTCCATGCCGTGGCTTTCGACAATTTCGTCGAAGCGGATAAAGCACTCGTTCAGTTCGGCCAACAGTTCTTCGGGCGACATGCGGCTGGCCAAGCTCGTAAAATCACTGAAATCGGTAAACAACACGGTGGCTTCGGCGTAGCCGCGCGGAGCCGCCTGACCGGTTTCTTTCAGCTCGCGGGCGGTTTCGCCGGGCAGGATGTTGAGCAGCAGCGCGTCCGACTTATGGCGTTCTGCTTCCACTTCCTGGTTTTTGCGAGCCAGCAGGCGGTTGTTGCGCCGCGACAAATGCCAGGCGCCGGCAATCAGCAGCAAAATGAGGCCGAGCGCCCCCCCCAGCAGGTAGGCGTAGCGCTGAAAATTGCGCTGCCGGTCTAATTCTAATTCGCTGATGGCTTTGTCTTTGTTCAACAAGTCAATCTGGCGGGCGGCGTCGCGCTCTTGTTCTTCCATTTCCAGCCGCCGGAGCGCTTCCTGCTGGGTCACTTCGGCGAGGTTGCGGTCGGCTAAGACGCCGCGCAGTTGTTCGCTCGCCAATTTCAGTTCCGATCGGGTGCGCAGAGCCGCCAATTGTTCGTTTTGCAAGCGAATGGTATTGATTTCCTGTTGCTGGCGCAGCAGGCGCAGGTCGTTTTCGCGGTTGGCCGCCTGGAGTTCTACTTTATCGGCGTTGACCCGGATGCGCTCATTGTCGGCCTGCAATTGCCGGATGGCCAGCGACTGCACTTCCTGATCGGCCAACAGCAACTGGATTTCTTTTTCGGTGCGTTCCATCTGCGCCAGTTGCCGGTCTATTTCCCGCCTGCGAAGCTCTGCTTCCGCTTCCAGCGCCTCTTCGATGCGGATGTGTCGCTGGTAATAATCAATGGCTTGGGTCAGTTCGTAGCGGGCCTGGTGGATGTCGGCACCGGTGCGATAGATTTGGCTCAGCAAGGCCCGGTCTTTTTGCGCTTTGGCGCGGGCCGATTCAAAGTAGCGCAGCGCCCGCACAAAATCGCCCTGCCGCAGGCAAATGGCGGCGGCTAAATGGTCGAGTTTGGCCCGTTCAATTTCGGTAGGTTGAAGGGATTCGCGAGCCTCTTCGATGTATTTTAGAGCGCGGTCTGCATCGTTCCGGTTGAAGGCGGCAATGGCGAGGTTGTGAAAAAGGTTGAGTTGTTCTTTGATTGGCAATTGTTTACGCAATTCGTACGTCAGTTGAAAGTAGCGAAAAGCATCCTCCGTTTTATTTTCCCGGTGGTAGGTGTAGCCGATGTTGTTGAGCGCGGCAGCCAGTTCCGGCAACTGGCCGTTGCTGCGAGCCAAGGTTTCTAAGCGCGTGTAGCAGTTTCGCGCCTCGGTATATTGGCCGGTCACTTCGCTCAAAGCCGCCAATTGTTGCAGCGCTTTGGTCATTTGTTGTTGCTGTCCGCTTCGGGTGTAGTGATCCAGCAGTTGTTCGTACGCCGCCCGGGCATCGTGGGCGCGGTCGAGTTTTTCGTACATGGCGGCTATGCCCTTCAGCAGGCTCTCCCGTTCGGGAGTCCAGCGCTCGTCGGGCAGGCGGTTCCAGGCATTCTGGTAATAATTCAACGCCTTTCCGGCAATGCCTTCTGCGCGATAAACATCGGCGATCTGTTGCAGCATCTGGCGGTGCGAAACGGCACCGTCGTCGTTTTTACTCAGGTATCGCTCCGCTTCTAACCAATAGCCTAATTGTTGCAGGCGGTTCCCACGGAAGTGCATGGCGAGCGCGCCAGCGCCGGCAACAATGGCTTGTGCGTCGCTATTCTGGCGGGCGGTGCGCAGGCAATCTTCCAGAGCCTCTGTAATGCGGATGGAATCTGTCAGCGCCAATGCCTCAGAAATGCAGGATTGAGCGGCTCCGGCGGGAAGCAGGCTAAAAAAGCAGGCAAAAAAAAGGAACCAGCGACTCATGTTCTTTTTATTTCATCCGGTAAGATAATCCAATAAATGTAGTTCGTCCGCGTTGGGGATTGTACAGCAGATCATCGCGGCCTCCACCACTCAGACCGGCGTATTCCGCGCCGGTGACATTGCGCATTTTGAACGTAACCTGCACCTGATCCGTGATGCGAAAATGCCCGATCAGGTCGAGGTTATAGAACGGAAACTGGTAATTGAGCGCGTTCTTTTCTGCGGTTGTGTTGGGGTCGGTAACCGAGCGGTGGTACATCCCGGAAAGGTATTGCTGGTTAATTTGCAAATAAACGCCGCGCGTGATCCGCGCAAAAATATTGGCCTGGATCAGCCAGTGGGGCATTTCGCGCACAAAAGGCAACTCCTGGCCATCGGGCAGGATTTCCCGGCCTTTCCCGCGCTGGAAGTGCAGGTTGAAAAAGCTTTCCTTACTTACGCCGATTTCGCGCCGGGTAAAACTGAATCCCCAGGCTTGCCAGTGGAGTTCGCCAGCCTGGTTGGCAAAAACCCGCACCGGAAAGAAGGTAGCCGCCGGGTCGCCGGGCTGTAAAGGTAGCGGCGCAATCAATTGGCTGGCAACCTGTTGGTGCCAACTGAATTCCAACTCCCAACTGCGCCGGCGCAAGACCAATGCAGCCTCCCAATTGTTGAACAGTTCCGGCTCCAGTAAATTTTGAACGGATACCATCCGCGAAAAAGAATTTTGAACGTTTCCGAAATTTTCGATGGCATAACTATCGGAATTATAGGCAGAATAAGCCGGAATTGCCGCTTCTCCATAACCCGCGCGAATCCGCAGGTTGTCAAATGGCTTGTACATAATTCCGAAACGCATCAGGTTTTGGCTTTTCCCGAATTCCGGATTATAGCGACGCCACCCGGCCAACAGACTCAGCTTGGGCCAGTGGGCAAAACTTTGAGCAAACAGGTTTTGTTCGCCCCTGCTGTAAGCCAGGTAGTACAGCAAGTCTTCGTCTGTGGTTCGCTCCACATCGTAAGGCCGGGTTCGAAAATATTCGTTGTCGCCTTCCTGAAGTTGCCCGACCCAGCCGGTAGTCACCTGTAGCCAGGGAAATGGCTGGTAAAATAAAATCGGCTCTAAACGAAGTGAAAAAGCTGTGGTATTGCTGTAGCGCCTGCCGGAAAAAAAGCGATTGAAAATATAGCGGTTCAGGGAATCCGCCAACACGGGGTCTCCGTTCGCATAAACCTGCGCCACGCTTCGCAGATCCTGGTGAAGTGCTGATTCCACGTAGGTGACAGATCCCTGTGGGTCTGCTTCGTAATTAATGGTGCTTGCCATGGCGCGCAGGCTGAGGCCCCCGCGGAAGGTTTTCGTATAACTCATTGCCACCTGGTTAATGCTTTCTCCGGTAAACGTGCCGTTGTCGGCGTAAGAAACAGCCCCGGGTTGCCGCCCGAGGGCGCTATGGTCGCGGCGGTAATGGGTACTTGCCGAAAATTGCCAGCCCCGCCATTGCAAATCCACCCCTAATTGACGGCTTTCGTAGGGTAAGTCGCCGATATAGGGCAAATAAGTAAAAGGAATGAAGGGCAGGTAATTGGGATTTTGCACCAGCAAAAGGGTATCAACTGCATAATTTGCCGGGTTGAAGGGCAACGAATTGTCAATCGGTTGTCGGTTGGCCCGGGTATGGCTGCCATAGAGCCGGTAACGCAACCCGCGTTTGCTGGTGCCAATTTTACCGCCAAAAGCGACATTGATGTCGGTGAAGCCCGATACGCCTACAAAAAGGTCGGCTTCGGCATAAGCCGGGCGTTCAGTTTGTTGCAGGATGATGTTGATGACACCCGCTGCTGCTGCGGGGTCGTAGACGTCGGCTGCCGGGCCATAAATGATTTCAATGCGTTCGGCCTGGCGGATGGGCAGTTGTGCGCCTAAGGGCAAGCCCCTTAGGTTGTCGGTGCGGATCGGGACGTCGTTGATGAGGATCAGGGTGTAGGCATTCCCCAAAACGCCGCGCATGAGGAAGGTTTCGCCGAGGTCAGCCGATCCGGGTTGCGATACGCGGAATCCGGGCAGATTTTTGAGCACATCTGCCAGTGTGACGCAGTTGTTGCGCCGGATTTCTTCTTTTGTCACTACGTACACCCCGATGGGCAGGTCGGTAGGGTCTTGCAGGTTGCGCGTGCCGGACAAGACTTTACCGAGCAGACCGGTGTCTAATGGTGTAATCAGATCCGAAGTCACTAAGCGGTTGAGCGGGAGCAGTAAGGTGTCCGACTGGGCGTTCAGCGGAAAAAAGGGCATCAGGGTCAGGCCGATCCAGCAAGAGCGTAACAGGTTTCTCATATATAAGGCTTGTGAATAAAACCAATGGCAAACAAAGCGAAAGGTAGTAAAGACGAAGCATAAACCTAAAGTGAATGGCTGTTTTTCGGAAAAGAGTTGATTTGATCAAAATACTTATAATTCCTGCTCGCCAGCGTCATTAAGGGGCGCTGAATTAATAAGTGTCGCTTTCTCCGGGCAAGGCATTTTGATTCTAACCGAGGCGGGGGTTCCCGACCTTAGGAACGCCGAAATAATAACTTCCCGATTTGGGCGGTGGCTTTTCCCACCGGACTTCGTTGCTTTGTCGGTCACGTAGCTTTGGCTACGCTCCCTTC
>JBBQGV010000169.1:0-6744 GCA_038323375.1 Chitinophagales bacterium | reverse complement strand
CCGCTTACATTTTCAATCCAGATGACAATAGCTATTCCAATGATGTATGAAAGAATATCCATCCACGCAAATGAGTCGCCCAAAACGAGCCTGGCAATGGCTGAGTTCTTTAATCCTATCCATTTTATAAAATGGAAATATTGCAATGTTTCTATTGTAAAAGAAAATAGTAAGACAAAAACAGCGGTTTTTAAAACCGGCGCACGGAGAAACGCCTTTATGAAACTATAGATAAGGATAACGACTAAAACATCGCCAAAATAGGGCCTGATGATTTGGTCGTGAGCAAACCCCGCAATAAGAATTTCTATCACAAAAATCAGCAAAGCCAAACCAAAGTAAAACCGGTTAAATTTTAGCAAACCAACCATACATTAAATTTTTGATCACAAATAGCTGTCTGCCATTGGTGCCGCTGTTGGTATTCTTCACCAACAGCTTCTTCGCCCATCTATTTGCAGGTGAAGAACACCTGCAAAGGCGTTTAGTGCCGAACTATTCACCGGACATGTTGTGTATCCACGTAAACTGAGTTGCAAACAGTTTAACTCATGTCGTTGCCATTTTGGTCAAAGCTTGTCAAACTCCTAAGCTCCTTGCTGGTGACGGTGATTCTGTCGTTCGTTTAGTTAATTTGCACATACCATCCAGCTTAGCCCTACACCAATTGAGTTTTTCGGTTCTTTCAACAACCTACCGATTTTCGAAAGCCAGTCTTTTGACTGCCCGGTACATTGTTCCGGTTGCTTATTACAGCCTAATTACTCAGGCCACAATACCGGTAAGCTACTACCCGTGGAAGGGCAGGTTTTTCTTACGGCTACCCGTATAAAACAATCCAATCAAGACCTTTGCAGGTCGCAAACCAACGTCATGCCCTGTTATTGCAAAGCCTGGTTACCTGCATTACGGTTCGTTACTCTTTCATCTTCTTTTTTAACTCTAATTGCTCAATATCATGTATGTCTTTGGGTCTGGAAGTGGCTTGCTTATCCGTTAGCAAATCTTTGTAATTTATAAATGGAATATCAACATCATTAAAAGTAACTATCTCCCTATTATCAAACGATGCTCTAAATATCAATGCTGCTCTCAACTCCGGTAAAAAATCAACAGTGAAATTCTTGAATTGATATTTGAAAAAGGACTTTTTAGGATTTGGAGATTGTTCTTCTTTAAACTTTGCAACGTCTTGTCCAAGCTCCTCCAAAGCGTTCAAAAGCTTGAAATAATTTTCGTAAGTTGGATTATACCAAAAATCTAAATCGGGTTTATCGGCAACGGATCCTATAGAGTTCATGGATTGTCTAACATAGCCATGTAAGGCAACGGCTGCCCCTCCAACAAGTATATATTGAATTGAGTGCTTGTTCAGAACCGAACAAACACTAAGAATGCCATCAGCTAAACTGTTTTCCACGAGTTTCTTTTGTCTGCTGGTTACTAGAAAATTGCCGTTGCAATGAATTCAAAAATGTTTCAAATTCTAAAAGCAGCTTATTGTCCTTTTGGGAAGCTGGTTTATCTGGTTTTATATCTGACTTTAAGTCTTCAAAGGTTGAATATTTCTTCAATTTACTCATGATGTAATTTTTTCTTTTCGCATTGCAGCCAACGGACCGGTATTTTTTGCGGGCGTGGCATTTTTGACTTTCCGCCCGGCGCCGGTGTTGGTTTTTGTTTTAGATTTTGAAGTTAATGACTAAATGCCAAATATAAAGCGTCCTGGCGTAACCGCCGCCGATTGCGGACTGCAGTTGATTATTTAAACTTCCCGCCACGATTGCACAAAACCCAATGTTGAACCAACACTTTCGGTGAAGATGCTGGATCTTGAGTTGCAGAGCACTTATCCAATTTTTTCTGATACATCTAAATACAAAAGCCACTAATCCACTATAAAAAATGCAGGAAGTCGGATTGACTGGCATCGGTCAACAAACAATAACCAAATGCCCCCCTTCCGTATTGCAGTGGGGCTTTTTTGCAGGGGCTTTCGGCAATTGTTCTTAATGTTATGCGACTTTATGAATCTTGATTTGGGTACTTTTGCGCTATGAATAGCCTTGGGAATACTACAGTTAGCTTGTTCTTGTATAAAAAAAATTCTTAGTACTAATTGGCTGATGGAAGAGCGGCACAATCGTGGTCAGAATGGGGCAGGACTGGCAATGGCAACAGTTCACTAAATGTAGAACCCGGTATCCTTATCTTTCACGCCTTAGAAGCGGTAATCCACAGCCAATTGTTTATCGTATACCAGGTTCATAATATTCTCGCCGCCGGAAATTGTGGTCGAATTCACCTGGACAGAAATAGACTTTCCATCATTGATCAACTTCCAGACCTCTGTTACTTTAAAATCTGCTTTCGCACCATTTGTATCGAAGGATTTAACCGAGTTAACAGTCATAGTTTGGCCATCATCTGACCACCTTGAAGTAGACTTCTCCCTTGGTCTTCCGACAAAAGTAGCTTCACTTTCTTTACCGTCAAAAGTCAGTTGCTCTTGTCTTGTAACCAGCGCCCCGTCAGGCGACGCGCTTGCTACGTCTACAGTTAGAAAATCTGGATGTCCAGCTATTTTCATTGTTTTAGATCTCATACGATCCCCCCCACCGAATATACAAAGGGGAAACTGTCGAACAAATTCACTTTTCGATTCATTTAATTTCCATTCACCAGAAAAGTTGGCGCGATCTTGGGCCACACTTGTTAGTGTAAACAATCCAGCAGTTAACAACAGGACCGCCTTCTTACCTGCAAATATTGTCGCGATTTGTTGGAAGTAGCTCATAAATTATGTTTCTGGAGGTTAAGGTATTAACTTTTTTCATGATAATTAAGGATTGTCCGGAAAGTTTTTCATTGTCAGCTTTGTGGGTGATTGGTTTAGCAAATGAATTGCTCCGTTACATCCAATTCTTAAACCGGGCTATCGTCATATCGATGTGTTTCGGTTCTCGCCGTGTCTCGTTTCGGTTTGTTTAGCCAAGGACACGGCGTTGTTGTAAATACGTTTCCTAACTGTTGCTTGAGGTATAAGTTCCTGTTAGGTACCAAGTGAGCATATCTCCAAATGTCAAGACGCTTGTCTCCCTATGCCAGCTTCGAAATAATTCTTTTCGGGTTAAATCAAGCGTTCCGAACGTCAATAATCTCAGTGTTCAAGTCATGATACTATTCGGAATTGTCACAATAGTCAGTAATGCAGCGTGAGAACCAAATAGTTCGCCATCTGACAAAAATGATTTGAGTAATAAAAACCAGATATGCCTAATTTGTACTCTGTCACAAAATTGTTCAACAATTCAAGATTGTCATCTCCTATACAGCCCAGGTAGTCAGCAATTTTTGTTTTTTAATGAAAGTACTTTGTCGCCGGTCTCATGTTCAATGAAAGATTTTACCTCAGCATATGTCTGTCGTAAATTTCTAAGGCAGAAATAATGTACCCTCTTTGTCATAATGTGCCGCACAACGTTACGGCTTGGCGATGTGGCAGTATTTGAAAATCGTCAGCCCGTAACTGCTGCTGAATAAAGTTACAAAAGATGATGATAAGAACTATAGCCTGGCTTTATTCGTCAGATGGAACTGAAGGTGAGTAGCGAACAAAAAGCTGAGAATATATTCGTCGCCCCGCCATATTGCCAAACCGCCTGTTGAACCGAACCGGCAAGCCGGAAACTTTTGTAACTTGTTTACTGTTTTAGCAACCTTAAAAAAATACTTTACTTGATTTTCAAGTAGTTAAAGCAAAAAACGCTCTACTTTGTACCCTATAGGCGAAAACGCTACGGTCAACAAGGAGTAGAACAAAAAGCCCCGATAGTCCCTGATTATCGGGGCTTCGTTTAGGGGCTTTTCGTCTACTCCACTTAATGTTCGCTTGGCTAATATGAAATACTTCT
This sequence comes from Chitinophagales bacterium, assembly GCA_038323375.1. GTDB lineage: Bacteria > Bacteroidota > Bacteroidia > Chitinophagales > Saprospiraceae > JABWAJ01. The sequence goes on along the minus strand of JBBQGV010000169.1, from coordinate 2,830 downwards.
TTTTCGAAGGAGCTTTAACTTTATATTTTATCGCCTTTAATGAGTATGAATATTCTCTGCAAAAAAATCATTTAATTCATTTTGCTATAATGGCAACAGTTTGATCTATTGTTGTATTTAGTAATCATACAGATCAGGTCAGTATGATTTTGGTCATTTGCTTTTATTTAATTTTTTCCTGTTTGTTCTACATCGGGGTTAATATACCTACGAACTTTAGTCTTTCTAACCATATCCGCCGCTTGAGGGAACTTTCACCCACCGGATGAAAGTTAACCTGAATTTTTCAACATCCTCCATCTCTGGGTATGGCATAAATCACGTTGCCTGAAACAGATAAATTGAAGACCTTATTCCCTATAGAAGAAAGTAACAGTTTCCATGATTTTCCCTTGTCTAATGATCTAAAAATGCCGGTAGGATGACCACAAAAGAAGTATTCACCAACCTGAATAATTGAGGCAATGGAGAGCGTCGCCGGAAGGCCAGCATCAATGGGTTGCCAGGTTTTCCCGCCGTCGTAGGATGTTCGCACTCTTCTGGTCTTCGACGCTGTATTGTAAGTGATAGCAGCGAATCCACCTTTGATGCGTTCTACAGCGATGCCAACACCGCCCTCACTAATCACCAAATCCCAGTTTTCACCATCATCGGTCGACCTTATTATACCCCTCATGCTGGTCGCCATGAGTACACCGTTTGACTCTACCAATTTCATTACCCAGCCTCCAATATGGACTTGTTTCCAAGTTTTTCCGCTGTTAGTGGATTTATAAAGGCCGTGGTCGGTGCCGATGAAAACTGTGCCTCCGGCAGTTTCAAAAATGGTGCGTAACCTTTTATGTTGAAAATTTGTGTAAATAGGTGACCATACACTCGTTCCGTTTATTTTTTGTGTAAATTGGCCCCAGTAATTGTATGCAAATATCCCAGTCTTACCGGTGGTAATGCTGCTATGTTCGTCAGGGAAAATCTCTTTGTTCCAAAAAGGAGCTTTAGAATTTGGTTTGCTGTGATATAACCCATTTCCATCAGTTAAATAGAGCCCATTATCATTTGCAAAAAAAACATTTCTGCCGACACCATAGTCATCCTTCACAGGTTCGGGCAGCCCTTTGCTAATGTCCTGCCATGTTTGTCCGCCATCAGTAGATTTAAAAACGATGTTTGCAACCACCGGCTTACTCCTATTTAGTTTTTGCTGACTATCGGGGAGATGGGATGACTGTGGAAATTCTAACGCCTGATGACAGGCAAATGAGAATTGAAAAAGGAGCAAAAAAGCAAGGTTATAGATATTCATGACTGTAATTGATTTGGTGAAACAATAGAATAAAGATATTTGGCGTCAACTATCCTGAAGCTTTTTAGTAGTAAAAAGTTGTAAAAGAAGCGTAAAACGTTTGTAAAATCACCGAAAACGGAGGTTTAATAGATTATTTTGCATGAATGAAGCCATTTATTCTGTTCGGATCTTCAATCATGATAATTGTTACTTTGATTTCTGCTGTTGCATTTATCAATAAAAAAAATGAAATTCCTGAGAATCATTTAGAAGTTGTATTACGTGATTTAGGACATCAGCTTTTGCTTACAGCTAAAGATTCTACATCCAGAGTGCTGCCGGTTAAGAAGTTAAATGAAAATACATACCAGATTTCCTTTCAAAATAACTTTAGTTTTATTTCAGATACACTCATCAATTTAGTTCAACGAACATTTCAAAAAAATGCTCTGGCAAACGATTACATAGTGAATTTGAGGAATTGTAAACAAAATGAAACTGTCTTTGCATTCGAAATAAATAGCCAGACAGGCGATTTAACACCTTGCAGAGGTCGTACGCTGGAGGTTGGTTGTTATGTTATTGAAATTGATCTTTTGAAGAAAGATAAGTTTAATTTCTTTTTGTTGATACTATTGATTATTCCTTTGAGTTTTGTTGGTTTTTATGTGAAAAATAAGTTTCGGAAAAAAGAAGAGAAAGAATCAATCTTTGATAATAACGATTACATACAATTAGGAAATTTTAGATTTTATACAGATAACAGTGTTCTTGAAATTGAGAATAAAAGTATTACGCTTTCGGAAAAAGAAACAAAAGCACTAAAAATATTTGCAGAAAATATAAATCAAATCGTAGCAAGGGAAAAACTGATGAAAGAAATTTGGGAAAATGAAGGTATAGTTGTAATCAGTAGAAATGTTGATGTGTTAGTGTCTAAATTACGTAAGAAATTAAGTGATGATAGCTCCATTAAATTTATTAACGTACATGGTAGGGGTTACAAATTTATTATTGAGTAGATAACAATCAAAAATCAAGTAAAGTGTATAACAAATTAGATTGTATGATTAATACTTTGCCAATTGTCATGAGTTGTCTGATTTAAATTTACACGATTTCGTGTCAACCAATTTCAAGACGAGAGATCATAGCTTTCGCCCAACGGGCAGGGCTTGGCGATGAATTGGTATTTGAAACTTGTCTGCCGAAACCGAAGTTGAAAATAGTTAATCAAAGTTGATGTTTACTTACCAAAGCCCAATGCGTAACGTCCCGCGTGGGCCGCTGCACAATAGCAAACCAAAAGCCGAGGCTGATAACGTTCCGCCAGTTTATTGCCAAACCCACTGTTAGCTGTTCGCCCTTGGTTTTACCTAAACCTGCTATAAATACGCTGGGATGTACCTAACCTGGACAAGCCAGAACCAAACAGGAAAAATAGCTAACTTTCTAGTAAAAACCGATGGAACTTCTAACAAGCCGATATGCTGAAAATATAGTTGGTGTTCTTGGCTGCTATGATCGGATAGTTATCAAAGGAAC
>JBBQGV010000168.1:0-6745 GCA_038323375.1 Chitinophagales bacterium | reverse complement strand
GTAACTATCCAGCCGCCCCTAAATACTTATGATTTCCGACCTCGGAGAGGTCAAAGGTTTGTAGAAATGCATCGGGTTGACCTTAATTCCCGACCTCGGAGAGGTCGAACGTTTGTTTCCACGCTATTTTCTGCAAACCTTCGACCTCTCCGAGGTCGGGAAAACATTGAAATGCTACATTTCTACAAACCTCTGACCTCTCCGAGGTCGTATGGCAAAAAGCATTTCAAAGCGGCTGGATAGTTACAAGTGTTGTATTCATCAGGTTTCTATTTGTATTACAACGTTGCTTCTTCACTGCCGCACCACCCGTCGCGCCAACATCCGCCCATCGGCCAATCGAATCGCAAGGAAATACGCCCCCACAGGATACTCCGCCATTGAAAACGTCAGTTTTTTCACCCCATCCTCCGGCGCATAAACCTGCCGATAGAGCACCCGGCCGCTCAGGTTATAAAGCTGTATGGCCTGAAACGAAGCGCCAGTTTCATCAGATTCCACCGTTACGATCCCTGAAGCAGGATTGGGAAAAACGCGGATACTTTCTGCTAAAACCACTGAATTAGCAGCCGTTGGCTCGGCAAACAAGCCCATCGCCTCTGCAAAACAGGGAATGGCATGCGCCTCATCAATAATGCCGTCGTTGAAAAAACCGAAGGCATCGGAAGGGGAAATGGCATCCCAGTAGAAATAGGAAAAGCCGTTGGTTGTTATGGCGTTCATCAATGCCTGTATCCAGTTGCAGCGACTGCCGGCATCCGCTTCCGTGGAACAGCCAAACTCGCCCAGATTCACCGGCACTTCGTAATTGTCGCCCCAGGCTTTCACCGCCGCAAAGAGTTGGTTGATGGCGGCAACTTCGCCGCTTTGCGGAAAAGCCCTTTGCGGGAAATAGGCCGGCGAAGTCCAGCTCATGCTCTGGTGCGTGAATAAATAAGGGTCGTAATTGTGAAAGGTGTAAATGATGTCGGGATCGGCCAAAGGCGTAAACGCAATCAGGTTGGTGCCCGAATTCCAACTGCTGGCACCCACCAGCACAGAGTGGATTTGCGTTTCGTGCATCCGAATGGTCGCCAACAGGTTTTGCACCAAGGTGCGCCAGTTGGCGTTCGAGATTCCGTTCGTGGGTTCGTTGTAAATTTCAAACAAAAAACGGTCGGGGTCTAAGTGGTCGTACCGCTGGGTCAGTTGCGTCCAAATGGCGCTCAGGCGTGGAATTTCTGTGGCGTAGTTGGCATTCGTCAACGGATAGCCGTGGTGGTTGTCTATAATCAATTTGAAATCATAATCATTAGCCCACACAATCATGCTGTCAATCAACGAAAATGCGATGTGGTTGAAATCGAGCGTGTATGGTGCCGTGGTACTGCTCAGCCGCTCGAACGTGACGGGCAGGCGGAAAGTTTGGAACCCCGCATTGCGCAACGCCTGTACTTTGGCGCGTGTATAGCGGTTGACCTCCGGGTAAGCGTTGAAAGGCATCAGCCAAAAGGCTTCCAGCCAATTGGCGGTGTTGATGCCCCGGCCCAACGCATTGGCGCGCGCGAGCGTAGACGCAGAAGAGCCGGAACCGCCGCCCGAAACATTCACCAATTCAATCGCATCAATAAACACGGTTCCGCTGCCACCGGGGGAATTGAAGGGGATGCTGAGGTCTATTTCGCGCACAGCCGACTGGCTCACCGCCGAGCCGGAAGTCAGCGAAAACAGCGGAATGTCTATAACTGCATAGCTATTGGTAGGCGGGCCAACCTCCAGCATATGGCCATAATTACTGCCGTTGCGCAAAGCAAGCGTCAAGGTTTGTGAAGCAGAAAGCCCCCGGTAGGCAATGCGCAAATGGCTGTAGCCCGAAAAATCGCGCGCGGTATTGGTCCCCCAGTTGTCTAAATTCAACCCAAGCCCCGCCCACGATCCCGTAGACGTATACTCAAAGCGATAGTGTTGGTTGCCTTCGTGCGGCGTTTGGCCGCTCACTTCGGCTAAGGTAGCCGTTCCGTCTGTGCCCGCAGCCGACCATACGCCGGTGATGAGGGTCTGACCATCTTTGTAAATGATGGGTTGCGCTTTAGTAATAAACGCAGCGGAGAGGAACAAGAAGAGCGTAGCGTATTTCATGTAAGGATGATTGAATTCGCTGCTAAAATACAAGTAATATTTCAACACTTTTAAATTTCCCCGGAATCTCTAACTTTGCTGGCCTCAATACCACAGACTTCATGAAAAGCGCATTTGGAAAAACTCCAATGTTCAGGAGGTTTCCTTTGGCACCATCATTTTTGGCATTGGTTTGATCGGATTGCTGAAAAGTGCGATAGAGGTGGCGGAAAATCATCAAAAAAAAAGCTGAAACATATCCATGACATTCCAACTCAAATCTTACAGCATCTTTCTCTGTTTAGCTTGTCTGGGCTTGCTTTTGACGGCAGGTTGCAACAACGATTCGAAGCCTGCACAACCCGAAGAACAGGTTGATTACTACGGAACCGGCCAGGTGCAACGCCGCTTTATGCACCTTGGCGGCAAAAAGGAAGGCAAAATGACCGACTTCTACCCCGATGGCAAAATCAAGGGCGAAAGGTTGTTTGAAAACGACAGACAGATCGGAAAAACCACGCTTTTTTTCCCGAGCGGCCAGATCCAGGAAGTCCAATACTACGTTGACGGCTTCAAAGAAGGCGGCGATACGCTTTGGTACGAAAACCGGCAGCCGCAGTTTGTGATGGACTATAAAGCAGGCAAACGACATGGTTACCTGCGCAAGTGGTCGCCCGAAGGCGCTATGATTTATGAAGCCCGCTTTGAGATGGATTCGCTGGTGGAGGTGAAGGGGGAGAAGGTGGTGAAGGATAGTTTAAAATAAGGTAACTATCCAGCCGCCGCTAAATATTTATGATTTCTGACCTCTCCGAGGTCGTATGGCAAAAAGCATTTCAAAGCGGCTGGATAGTTACTGCGGTTTTATAGCTAACCACCAAAAAAATCGCCAAATCGGAGTTCGGCGGTACGCCACTCCTAATACGTTTCGGGTAGAAAATTCTCTACCCCAATAAGGCTTCCAAATCACTCCTTGTAAACGCCACCCGGCCTGCATTTTCCACAATATCTTCCGCCAATTGGGCTTTGCGCTCCTGGAGTTTCAGGATTTTTTCCTCGATGCTGTTGCGGGTAATAAACTTGAGGGCGAACACATTTTTGTCCTGCCCGATGCGGTGCGCCCGCGCGATGGCCTGCGATTCGGTGGCCGGGTTCCACCAGGGGTCAAGGATGAAGACATAATCGGCGGCAGTGAGGTTGAGACCCGCCCCGCCCGCTTTGATGGAGAGCAGAAAAAACTGGGTAGCCGGGTCGGTCTGAAATTGCTTGACGGCGGCTTCGCGTTCGCGGGACGTTTGTTCGCCCGTTAGCCAGGCAAAGGGGCGGTTGGCCGCTTCCAACTCTGCCCGAAATAATTGCAAATACTTCACAAAAGAGCTGAATACCAACACCTTGTGCCCGCCTTTGCGCACTTCTTCCAGGCGCTCCAGCACGTCGCGGAACTTGCCGCTGTCGTCGTCGTATTCCGGAACCACCAAGCGCGGGTGATTCACCATCTGTCGCAGTTTCGTCAGGGCTTGCAGCACCATAATCCGGTATTGCTCGTTGCCCGGCTGGAAGTTTTCGAGCAGGAAATTGCGCGCCGCAGATTTCTCCTTTTCGTACAATTTGCGCTGCGCTTCGGTCATTTCGGTATAAAAAAGCTGGGTGCTCAGCGGCGGCAGGTCTTGCGCAACCGCTTCTTTGGTGCGGCGCAGCAGGTAGGGCTGCACCATCGTTCGGAGGAGTTCTTTTTGTACTTCGTCCTGTCCTTTTTCAATCGGCGTGATGAAGCTGCGTTGAAAAAAGCCGTAGCTGCCCAGCAGACCCGGGTTGGCAAACTCCATCTGCGACCAGAGGTCCGAAAGCGAGTTTTCGATGGGCGTGCCGCTCAAAGAAAGCCGGTGCTTCGCCTCCAGGGTGTTGAGTGCTTTGAACACCTTACTTTCCCGGTTTTTGATGTATTGGCTTTCGTCAAGTACCACGTAGGTGTATTCGATTTGCCGCAGCAGTTCCACGTCCTTGAGCGCGGTTTGGTAGGTGGTCAGCACCACGTCGAAGCGGCTGATAAGGCGGATGTCTTTGTGGCGCTTCGGGCCGGTGTGTTCGTACACTGTGAGCGAAGGCGCAAATTTGGCCAACTCCTGCCGCCAGTTAAACACCAGCGAAGCCGGCAGCACGATGAGCGCATGCAGGGGATTGAGAAACCCGGTATCGGAAGCCGGTTGGAACAGGTTGAGCTGGGAAGCCTGCACCGTTTCGGCTTTGGGTTTTTCCGCTTTTGCGTAAAGCAATAAAGCAATGGTTTGCAGGGTTTTCCCCAAGCCCATGTCGTCGGCGAGGCAAGCCCCGAGACCGTTGTGGTACAATTGCACCAACCAGCGTACGCCATCGGTTTGGTAGGGCCGCAATTCCGCGCGCAGCAGCGGCGAAATCCGAAAATCTTCCGGCGCTTGTGCCTCCACCAAGGTTTTGGGAGGTTCCAGAAACTCAAGATCCGACAACAGGGTATACTGGCTTTTCGCCAAACGCAGCCCTTCGCCGTCCTTTTTGGCAAACTGCGACAAGTGTTGGTAGCGCGTCATCCATTCAGCGGGGATGAGGAAAAAATGGCCGTCGGATAGCGGGAAAAAGCGGTTTTGCTCGCGGATGTAGCGGGCGATGGCCAAAAACGGCACCTCCAACTCCCCTACCCTAACCATACCGCGGATGTCGAACCAGTCGTTGCGGGCTTCGGTGCGCAGTTCCACCGTTGCTGCTGCAATCGCGATGGTTTTGTCTTCCACTTTGGGCAAAGTCAGCGAAAAACCGGCAGCTTCTAATTCCGAGCGTTGTTGCCCCAGCCAGCCGAGCAGGTAGTAAGGATCCGTAGTTTCCAGTTTTTCTTTTAACTGAAATGCGCTGCCGGAAACATTTTCCAAGCCAAATCCGCGCAGCTTTTCAAGGAAAGTCGCTTCAGCCTCCGGGTCGCGGCGCACGGTAATGACGCGAATGTCTTCTTCTCCCTTAAATTCCAGGGCGGTGCGGGACTGCTTTTTATGGTTCCACAAAAAGGCAAAGCGCGGGTAGACCATTTCCACTTTCAGCACCCAGTCGCCACCAAATACATTTTGAATGGGTTCTATGCGGCAGCCTTGCAGTTCGGTGTGTTGAACGACGTCGAAGCCCTGCGCTTCAATGTCCACCTTTTCGGCAATTTTCAGGATAAAGCGTTCAAAATAGGTTTTGACACTCGGGCGCGGAATCACGACCACCTCCTTTTTCTGAAACGGCTTCACGAGGTTGCCGTTCAGGTGGGCGATGCGGCACAAGCGCCAGTCCACCGTCACCCAGGCGGGGTGGTTGGTGATGGGTTCGATGTTGCGGGCGTTGGCGTTAAAGCGCCCCTGTTCGCCGGCAAATTCCAACCGGTAGCGGATGCTCGTTTCCGTGCGTTGAAACAGCAGAAAAGGCTGCAATTCTTCATCGCTCAGTTCCAGCAGAAAATCCTTGACCAATACGCGGCGATCCACGTCTTTTGTCAGCGGCAGGCGGTGCTGCACAATGGCGGTGAGCCATTCGTCCATTTTGCGGTGTACGAAGTTCAGCACCACGGTTTTCGTCTCCTCCCCTTCCAGCAGTTTTTCGAGCGACAGCGCCTGTTTTTTTCCTGCATTGTATTTGGCTTCCAGCGCTTTGGGTTGCAAATCCTCCACCAGCCGCAGCAATTTATCGCGCAGCGGATCGGGCGGAAAATCGAGTACAGCTACGGTTTGCGGTGTTGCACGCTGTTTGATGTGCGTGAGCCGGCCATCGCGGTCGGATGTGACGAGGAGCGCATCGGGCAGGTAAATTCCTTCCGAAAATTGATTCAGGTTGTAGACGACGACGGTGGACATAAGGGGGCGAAAATAGGAAAAAAGGGGGAGAAAGGAGGCAAGTTTGAGCTTAGCGCTTGTTGGGGATTTCATCAATCGGCTAAAAGCGGCAAATCTTATTTTATACTGCGTTAGATTTTTTCACCACAGCTGCCGGCTATGCTTGCAAAAATCGCCTTGTCTAAAACCAAATTCCCTCGCTCTCGCTCAAATCGAAGATTCGACGTAGTCAATCATGAAATCCCCAACAAGCTCTAAATTAACAAAACCATGAAATTATTAAAAAACTGGTGGCTGCTCCCCGCAGCGCTGCGCTTAACTACCTGTGGCCAGCGCTCGCAAAGACCCGACGCGTCCGATGCCGCCAGCCCGACTTTCCAAAACGTGATCGTCCTGCTCGACCTATCCGACCGCATTACGCTGGACGGCCAATTAGACAAAGACCAGGAAATCATCCACGCCGTGCTCGATGTGTTCCAGGATAATCAAAGGAAGTACGGCTTCATCAACTCGCAAGACCAACTCCGCGTAGCCATAGCACCGGAGCCGGGCGTGTCGGCCATTGCCAATAACTGAAGTCTCATAAATTGGGTTGACAGGTCTTACCCCCTTACCCCATAAAACGTGGATAACTTTCCGGTTAAATAAATACGGGGAAAATTATCTTTATAGCCTCGGAGCGAAGCAGAGGCAGGCTCTGCTGGGGAGCAACCTGCCAAGGAATAACTCCGAGCGGCTGGAATGGCAAGACAGCGTACCCCACTTTTTTACTTTAGGGGGGTCGCTGTTTTTTACTTCCATTCTGGTCGCCA
>JBBQGV010000167.1:0-6785 GCA_038323375.1 Chitinophagales bacterium | reverse complement strand
CCCATTTCGGCGCAGTGAGTTCTGCCGTCATAGAGGCGGTGGACTACGTGGTGCGCTACCGACAAAATGATAAATCGCATGGCCAGCCTTCCGTGATGGTGCGCTTGCTGGAAGAAGAAGAGGAGATGGAGTTTTTGAGGGAGTAAGGCACTAATTAGTGTCCGTCCATTTAGTCCCGTGTCTGTTCTTTAGAGTTCGAGAACAAGGGGTGTTTTGCCCCAAAAATGGGAGTTTACTCGCGTAAATGACCAGTTTTGGGGCAAAATACAACGCAGTTATCGGACTATAAAGACAGACACTAATTACGGCATCAGATTTAAAATTGCCTGATCCACGACTTTCGCCGCTACATCCCAACTATAATGCGTTCGCTGTTGCCTTCCGGCTTCAACAAGGGCATCCCGGAGCTTTTTTTCTTCGTACAAACGCTTCATGGCAGCAGCTATTTGGTTCACGTCTTCCGGATCTACTTTTAAAGCTGCATCGCCCGCCACTTCCGGCAGGGAAGACACATTGGACGTCAGCACCGGCGTATCGCAGTGCATGGCTTCCAGCAGTGGCACACCAAACCCTTCAAACAAGGAAACATAGGTCAGCGCTAAAGCGGTTGCAGTCAGTTCCGGCAATTCCGTTTCCGGTACGTATCCCAGAAAAATGATGTCTTCTTTGTGAACGGCAACCTCCCAGGCGCTGCGAATGATGCCCGTTTGCCAGGTAAAACGCCCGCCGATGAGGAGTTTCACGGGGGCGCCGGTTGCAGTTTTGAAGTGGTCGAATGCCTGGATGAGGCGATGAATATTTTTGCGGGGGTGTACGGCGCCGAGGTATAAAAAATAAGGCTGGCCGCCACTGTATTTTACACGAACGCGCGCCTGATTTTCCAGCGAAAGCGGCGCGAAGCCTTCCCGGCATCCATTGCAGCCGACGGCAATTTTTTCTGTTGCAATGCCATAACGTTCCACGATATCCGCTTTAGTAAACTCCGATACGGCAACCACCGCATCGGCGCGACGCAGGTAGCGTGGCACGAAATGATGGTAGTAGTAACGGGCTGCAGGCGGGATTTCAGCCGGAAAATGCAGGTGCGCCAGGTCGTGCGTCACCATCAGGGTTTTGACAGGCGTTGCAAGCGAGCAAAACCCGTCGGGCGAAAAAAATACGTCCGCTCCGCAGCGGCGCAAAGCTGCCGGAAGCGCCCATTCAAACCAAAGATACCACAACACCGGATGCCGCGCCGGGGGCGGCACGACGATGCCCGACACATTTGGCCCAAACAAAAAACGGTCGTCAAAAGGGCGGTCGAACAGGAAAACGAATTGCCAGTCAGGATGCCATTCCACCAGCCGCCGCGCTACTTCGTGCGTGAACCAGCCAATGCCTTCGAGTTTGTCGGGGAGCAGAAATCGGGCGTTGACGGCTATTTTCATGGTAGTAATCGTAAGATATTACAGCGCGGTGGTTCTCGAAATTTGAATTGAACGGACTCTACTGCCATATAGATTAACGGAGATTTCCAGAAGGTTTCTGACCATTTTTTTGACGATATACTTCAATATGCTCGCGTTCGATTTCCTCTGCTTTAGCTCTACCCGGTATATTGAACATTAGAATTTTTGCGAAGAATTTGAGGAAACCAGCAGCAAGGTTGGCAAAACGAACTTGAGCTCTTACCCGATTGGAGAGACCATCTTCTCCCATAGGATCGTCGCTGATGCCATATTTAAAAACATCATCAGTATCCTTTTCGAATATGCCGTAGAGGTGATGAAGCTGTTTCAAGGACGTAAAACTTCAGAGCACCTGCCGGCAAGATGCTTGCCGACAGGTATTCCCAATCTATTTCTCATACCTTTGTTTGAACCGCCGGTACAACGCTTTTTGTTTGTTGTCCAAATCAACGTTTCTGCCCTGAATCCAGGCTTGCATCACAATGCTCGTGCGCATGTCTAAGATATCGCCTTCGCTGATAAACAGGTTGGCATCTTTGCCTATTTCAATCGAACCGGTGCGGCTTTCGATGCCTAAAATTTTAGCTGTATTCAAGGTCAGGGCAGTGATTGCTTCTTCCCTGCTGAGGCCAAACCCAACCGCTTGTCCCGCCTGAAACGCCAGGTTGCGCTGTTGCCAGAATCCTTCGTGGCCAATACAATACAGTACGCCCGCTTTTTGCAACAACGCTGGCGCTTTGAACGGTTGATCCACATCCGCATCTTCTGTAGCAGGCAGACTTTGTGTGGAACCGAGAACGACCGCTACGTTGTTGGTTTTGAGCAGATCGCTCACCAACCACGCGTCTCTGCCGCCCACAATGACCAATTTGAACTGGTATTGCTGGGCAAACAACACGGCCTGCTGGATGGACTTTGCGCTGTTGGTTTGGATGAACAGGCGCTTGGCGCCGTCGTACAAGCCCCGCACTGCTTCAAACTTCAGGTTGCGCGTTTCCACGGTCGCTTTTTGAATGTAGGCCTGCGCTTCTTTGAAAAAGGCTTCCAATTCCTGCATCGCAGCAGCATAACCTTCATTTTTGACAAGTTCATCCGTGAAGCGGTTGAAGCGGAATTGCTCCGGCCAGGTCATGTGGACACCGCCGTCTGTATGGTAAGCTGCGTCTTCCCAGTTCCAGGCATCCAATTGCACGACGCTCGACTGCCCTGAAACGCGACCGCCTTCCGGCACAATTTGCGCCAGCAAAATGCCTTGGGAACGCACGGTCGGGATGACGTGCGAATCGGTATTATAAGCTACTAAAGCCCGGATGCTGGGATTCAGGTCGCCGATTTCCGAAGCGTCGCTGGTGGCGCGCACGGCTTCAATTTCCACCAACCCCAATTGGGTATTAGGAGCAATGAGGCCCGGATACACGTGCTTCCCGGCGGCATCCACCCGGGTGTAGGCGCTCAGGCCACCCGGCGGCGTTTGCCCGGCCGCGCCCACAAACGTGATTTTGCCTTTGTCAAAAGCGACGACGCTGTTTTCAATCACCTGCCCGTTGCCGAGATGCGCCGTTGCGCCGGTGATGTAGATGCCGTTGCTTTGCGGTTTGGCCGGCACGGGGCCAGCCTGGGCGAAAATTGCCGCTGTTTGCACCAGCAATCCGGCGGCGATAATGATGGATTTTATTTTCATGATCGTATTTCTTTATGTTTATTTGGTTATTCGGTTATTTGACCCCCTCAAATAACCAAATCCTCAATCCCGATGCTCTTCCATCTCATCGTGTACATCATCGCAGTGGTATTCTTTCGACTGCGATGCGCCACGGGCAGGCTGCGTTGATCCTCCACCTTGTTTGGCGGCGATCATTTTCTGGATCAAACGGGTGCGTTCTGCCAAAACGACGGCTCGCAACTGTTCGTCTTCCTTGCGGTCAAAAAATTTGATGCCGTCCACAAAAGTCTGCTCCGCTTTCGCGTAAACAGAGAGCGGATGGTCGCTCCACAGGACGATGTCGGCGTCTTTGCCCACTTTGATGCTGCCCACGCGGTGATCCACATGTAATAACTTGGCCGGATTGAGGGTGACAAATTTCAGCGCCTCTTCTTCTGGCACGCCGCCGAACAGCACAGCTTTGCCCGCTTCCTGATTCAGACGGCGCGCCATTTCGGCGTCATCCGAATTGAAAGCCACCAAAACGCCCTGCTCGTGCATGAGCGCGCCGTTGTAGGGAATGGCTTCGTAAACCTCATATTTATAGGCCCACCAGTCGGAGAAGCTGGAGCCGCCCACACCGTGTTTGGCCATGATGTCGGCCACTTTGTAGCCTTCCAGAATGTGGGTGAAGGTGTTGATTCTGAAGCCGAAGCGCTCGGCCACTTTCATCAGCATATTGATTTCGCTTTGCACGTAGGAATGGCAGGTGATGAAGCGCTTCTTTTCCAGAATTTCAAGGCCGGTTTCCAGATCAAGGTCTCTGCGGTAAGGTTTTCCGCTTCGTTTGAGCGCGCCGTATTCTTTAGCGCGGGTGAAATAGTCTTCATAAAATTGTTCAACGCCCATGCGCGTTTGCGGAAAGCGCGTCGCAAAAGCTTCGCTGGCACCCGATTGCTTGACGTTTTCGCCAAGGGCAAATTTGATAAACCCGTCCGCGCCTTCAAATTTCATCGCTTCGGGTGTATACCCCCAGCGCATTTTGATGAGCGCTGATTGTCCGCCGATCGGGTTGGCCGAACCGTGCAGCAATTGCGCCGCGGTAACTCCACCCGACAGCAGGCGGTAGATATTGATGTCTTCGCTGTTGATCACGTCGCCGATGCGCACCTCCGCGCTGCTGGCTTGCGTGCCTTCGTTGACACCGCGGCTGACCGCCACGTGCGAGTGTTCGTCGAGGATGCCGGGCGTGAGGTGTTTGCCCGTTCCGTCTATTTCCACAGCGCCTGTGGCTTTCAGGCCCTTGCCCACCTGCGCGATTTTCCCGTTTTGAACGAGCACATCGGCGCCTTGCAGGATGCCGTCTTTTTCATTCGTCCATACCGTAGCGTTGCGAATCAGGTAGGTCGCGGGCTGCGGTTTTTTCTCCCAGCCATAAGCCATAAAAGGATAGGTAAGTGCGCCCGGTTCGCTTTTTTCGCGCGGCTTCTTATCGTCCTTTTTCTCTTCCTTTGCAACAACGGGGCCCGTGTAGTCGGCTTTCCAGTCTATCCACTGGCCGGCACCGTTCTGGCCTTTCCCCGACCAACCGCGGCCGGAAACCGTACCCGACAGGCGGATCGCGTTCTTTTCGCCTTTCGGCGTAAATGACAGCGTAATGAGGCCGTTTAAAACCTGGTGTTTCACTTTCACATCGGTGCTGTCGTTCACCACGATGGTCATTTCCACCTTTTCCCCTTCACCTTTGGCGGCCAACTGGTAGGTGGTACTGTCCACCACTAAGTTGTAATTGCCGGTTAATTCCGGCGCATCCAATTCTTTCAGGATATATGGTTTGCCGTTGACCCAGTTGTGATGAATTTTGGCCTCTTTTTCAAAAATATCGTTGCTGGCAATGATGAAATTGGCGATTTTACCCTTTTCCAAACTGCCGAGTTTGTCCGATACGCCCGCTAAGCTGGCAGGGGTAGCCGTCAGGGCTTTCAGCGCCGCGTCTTTGGCTAAGCCATTTTCTATTGCTTTGCGCAAATTGGGCAAAAAATCGTCCGCCTTTTTCAATCCATGCGAAGTCAGCACAAACGGAATGCCAGCTTCGGCAATTCTGGCAGGGTTGTATGGCGCCAATTCCCAGTGTTTCATCTGCGAAAGGTTCACCAACTGCGCATCGAACGGGTCTTCCACGTCGTAAGCTTCCGGAAAATCAAGCGGAAGGATAAAGGTGGATCCGGTTGCTTTCAGTTCGGCGATGCGCTGGTATTCGTCGCCATCGCCTTTGAAGAGGTAAGTGATGCCGAACTCTTTGCCAAGTGCCGCTGCGCGCAATGCTTCCAATTTGTTGCCCACCTCGAAAATTTGGGGCAGCGACTGCACTGCATTCCAGGCTGAGAGAGAAATGTTCGTCTCTGCTTTTTGGGCAGCGTGCCACTGGCCGTCGTAATGGGTTTGGCGCAGCAGCGCAATGCCTCCCATCAGCGATCCCGGGTAGTTTTGGCGCGAACTTCCTTTGCTAAACGAAAGGTGGTGCGCAACCTGCTCTTTTACGATGCTCAGGTGCTCTTTTTCATTCGCCAAAGTAACTAAAGTGGAAGTCCCCCGCGAAATGCCGTCCATCCGGTGGCTCAACACCGCGCCAAAGCCCGAATTGCGGTAACCTTTGGCGGCAGCGTCGGTGGCGTTGAAGACTTCATAAGCCCGGAATTCCGGTTTCAGCGCCTCGTTCCACATATAGGCTCCGTCTTTTGAGGTCAGCGTCTGCTGTGGTTGGTTGAAATTGCGACCCTGTTGTCCGTCGGTGCGTGCCTCCGGCATGCCATAAGCCGAATACAAATCAATGAACGAAGGGTAGATGTACTTGCCTTTCAGATCCAGCACCACCGCGTCTTTTGGAAGGACAACGCTGACGCCCACGGCTTCCACTTTGCCATCGCGGATGAGCAGGGTCGCTTTTTCCAATTTTTGATTCCAGGAAATGAAAATTGTGGCATTGGTGAACGCGTAGCATTTATCGCGCTCGTCGTATACGCCATTCTGAGGAAAGGTTTGCTGGGCGATAGCCCACAGGGCAAGGATGGCCAGCGCCATCGTAGATAGTGCTTTTCTCATGTTTGAAAAGGGTGATTGAATTGAGTTTTGAAATACTATTCAATGTGTTTGACAAGGTTCTATGCAGCGGCTTTTCTTTCTATCTTCGACCAACTACCCTCGACCTTTCCTCGCTGGGGGTCGCTGAACGAATAACTATCGACTTTTCCAGGAGTCATTTTCCTCCTACCCTTCGTTGGAGAACCGCCGACCTTAGCTCAGGCTAAGGTCGCGGGAACCTCCGCCCCGGTTACAAGCAAAATTACTTACCTGTCGAAAGTGATATTTATTCATTCAGCGCCCCTAAGGTAGCGAGATGTTTATGTTTTTTGACTTTTGGGTTGGAAAAATGGAAAAATGGAGAGGAAAAAGGATGAGGAATAAAGCTTGTAACCACTTGTGGTGTGTTGGTCAATTTGAGCAGTAACTATGTTTTTAAAGGCACTTAGCGCTGAAATTCAAGTCAATTTCAGCGCTAAGGAACATCGCAATAATAAGTTCGCGTTTTCGGCGTGGGGATTTTTCCAGCGGACAAGGCGCAAGAAGGGAGCGTAGCCAAAGCTACGTGACCGACGAAGGCAATTGCGCCGACTGAAAGCAATTGCGGGAAGTCC
>JBBQGV010000166.1:0-6875 GCA_038323375.1 Chitinophagales bacterium | reverse complement strand
TACAAAGGCCTCGCAGGGCGGGCTGGAAAGAGGGGATTCCGTCAAAAGAATATTGATGTTGTCCATGATGGATGGTGTTTATCCCCACAAGGACTCGGGATAAATCCCCTGGTCAATAAATTTGCGGAAAGCAGCTTTCACAGGTGCTTTGTCTTCCTGATAAGTGACGCCGTACCACTGGTCGTTGCAGGGAATGACTTTCAGTTTCATTTCGCCGGTTTTGATCTGATGGCTGACGACGAGGGGGATAAAAAACTCTGCTTTGGGATTGTCGGTATTGTCTTTTACGAACTGTACAAAAAGGCGCTTCGTAGTTTTGAAGATAGACGGATGGAAGCCCCAAAAGTTCATGGAAACCAAAGCTCCCGGGCTGAGCAGGTGGCGGCCTTCAGCGTCTTCGTAAAAGATGTCGTTGTCGGTGCATTCGATTTTGGTGCGCTCGTTGATGTCTGTGAGGTAGTAATTTTCATCCATGTCGCATACGCCCCGGGATACGGTTCCGTGGTCGGACAAGGTGTTGCTGAGGACATAGCCCACCATGCCGTAGTGATCGAGCGTGCAGTGGTTTTGCAAAAAACCGGCAATTTCCCGAAAAACCTCAACCCCGTAATAATCGTCGGCATTGATCACGGCAAACGGCTCGTGGATGGCATTTTCAGCTACGAGAACTGCGTGGCCGGTACCCCAGGGTTTTTGCCTGTCGGGCCATTCCGAAATGCCTTCGATGGGGCTGTTGAGTTCCTGGAAAACGTATTCCGTGGCGATGCGGTCCTCAAATTTTCCACCGAATTTTTCTTTAAAAGCTTCTTCGATGTCTTTACGGATCACAAAAACAACTTTGCCAAAACCGGCCCGGATGGCGTCGTAGATGGAATACTCGATAATGGCTTCGCCGTTGGGGCCAACGCCGTCAACTTGTTTGAGGCCGCCGTAGCGACTGCCGATGCCGGCAGCGAGAATAAGGAGTGTGGGTTTCATCAACTGCAATTTGAATTTGGATGCAAAATACACATTCAGTGCATATTTTCAGGCAGGTTGCCCCCATCCTATTATCTTTGTTTGGCTATTGCCCAACAAAAAAGCCTGAAAAATGACTTGGAGAACTGTGTTTGTTTTTGCCCTGATTGCTCTGCCAACAGTAAGCCTTTCGGCCCAGACCACAGATTTCGGAATTTCAGTTGGATATGGATCTTACAAACTTCGCTGGAATATGACGGTTTTGAACTCGGGATTATGGGAGAAGCAAGGATCGCTTATGAAATCATTCCCAGATTGCACATAGGGGCTAATGCCCGTTATTTCAAGTCAGATGTGGATATGAAGGGCTATACATCCTCAGAAGCGTCAAGTTCAATTGACCAGTTTTCGGCTACAACTTATTGGGCATTGTCTGCAAACTGGCGTCTAGGGCGCTGAGGACTTTAATAAATTATAGCTTTATCCCTGCTCGTACGCAAGTTCCCTACTTCCCAACCGCTTCATTTATAGATGGGCGTTGCTTGTTGTGGCTTTTGAGGTCGCGTACAGATTAGGGCTGCACGTGTTGTAGTGCGTTCAGCCCGTCGTCAATAATCCATGATTTTAGTTCCAAAGCCCTGCAGGAGGTTAGTCGCGAGTGGGCTAAAGCTCCTGTTTTCGATAAGTTTTGTTAATAGAAATTGACTCAAAAGGAAGCGTTTGAAAACCTGTAATATTATTTTCTTCCAGCGCTATTTTTAGCCTTTCAGAAATAAGCATGGCATTGTGAAATCCAAATATTCTAAAAAGATCAAGTTCGATATTTTCAATAAGATGTATTTCGTAGTAGCCAATTTCCGAAACACCTAACAGACGGTCTTTTTCTTTTTTATAAGCTTCTGCATCCGAGAATTGAATTAGTTCAGGGTCTTTGGGAGGTATAGAAGCATACTGCGTATTGAAAAAAGTGCTTTTTTTAAAGTCTATAAACTGATTGTGTATTTCACAGAAATAAATAAATAAATAATCCTTTTTAAGATCGCGTTTGCGAACAGTACAAGGAAATATTTGAAACTCGGGTAAGTTAAATGTTCTGATGACCTCCCACATTTTTGTAGAAGCAAGCAGTGATGTTGTTCTATTAAATGAGACATCATTTATTAGGTCAGTCCATCTGGCCTGATGGTGAAGCTTGAATTCAGGAATTCTTATAGCATAATTTATTCGTTTCCAATAATCTATATTCCAGATAGAATAGTTCGCACTGTAATTATAGTCAAGGTTTGGATCAATGTCGCATTGAGGTACTCTTCCATCAAGCTCAGAATAATTATTTAAAATAAAAAATCGCATAACTTTTATTTTTAAGGAAGCAGCCCTTTTGTAGGCTGCTTCCGTAAACACATTCGCTAAGGTAAAGTAATTTGGTTGATGTGGCCAGTGGCCGTCTCAATAAAATTACGCCATTCATTTTGTTTGTTGATTATTATTTGGGAAATGGCGTCTGGAGAAAGATTATCTACATCAATATTATCCAGAAACGCTTGGACTTGGTTATTGTAATTACCATGACTGCCATTATGCCGATCTAGATGTACACCTACGCCATTTTTAGGATGGTGCAAGTGCCAGGGTGTGTTTCCTGCCTTCGCTGCCTTTTGAATAGCGGGGTGATTTCGTAATCCTTGAGGGATTATATGATGCGCCTGAAAATTAGAATTAGTTACACCTACCATTTTTCTAAAACTAGTTCCAGAAGGAATTGAAAAACTTACTACTCCTGTCGTAGCATCAACTGGTATTTTCAGGGTTTTTACCCCATCAGCAGTATTCGTTAAAATTTTTGCGTATTTCGCCCCCGTAGCTACCCACCCTACAAGAGGTATTGATGCCGCAAAACTTAAAGTAGCATTAACTCCATCGCCTTGAATTATGTATAAAGTACCATTTACCAGGTCACAAGGCTCGCCCCATGCTGGGATAAGCCCGCATATGTCCAAAGCGGTATGCACAACACCGCTTGTGAGATTCCAAATGGCATTCAGATGTATTCTCCAATCCGGCCAATCAGGGTGTTGGAGTTTTAAGATGGCACATTCTGATGCATACTGGAATACAGGGATGGAATTGGTTTCTTCGGAATCGTCTATGGCTGTAAAAGAGCTACCATAATGATTAATGATGCTTTCGTATAAACCATCATAAGGCCCTTCAAACCGCTTATTTGCAAGTAGATCTACCAACGCTTTCCCTGCAATTTTCGAGGCGTTGTCAGAATCTTTTTCCAAAAGAAAATCTTTGATTCCCAAAACGGTTTCATCACCGAACAAGTGCGTGTGCTGAATCAGCCAAATTGCCTCTCCTTCATTCAATCCCAATGATTCGCATAACTGAATAATTATATCTAAAGATTGTTCGTATACGTCGCCCTGACCGGTAATGTTTGAAATATCCCATAAGACGCCAATCACATTAGGCCGTCCAATGAGCCACTTTCTTTCACTTGTAGATAAAGTAATGCCAGAATGCTTGCTCAAAAAATGATCTAAAAAGGCAGTACTGAACAATTGAAAAACTTCATCTTCCGACAGTAAGACAGGAACATTGGCCGTAATGCTCAGCAGTAAGTCGCGGTAACTCTCCAAGCGGTAATAATCAATGTAAGCATTCAGCCGGATATAAAACCATTGGTTTTCGTTTTCAATGTCCTGTTCCGTGCAGTTGGGGCAAGTGATCCAGTCGGTGAATTGCCACCAGTTGTCTGCTCCAGTACCGCAATCCCGGACGTAGTAGTAGTCGCACCTGATGTCGCGGGAACTGATTTCATCCCCCCTAAATGGATCATCCCACGGGCAAGGTAAATCAGGATAATAATCGTCATTGTTATGCTCAAATGGATTATCTCCATCAAAAAGATCATTAAAAAAATCCTCTATGTCATTCCATAAATTATTCAGGAAATCCGTGATATCTTCCCCGTCGCCATCTAAGTAAAACTCCTCCCAAAAATCGTCGTAATCGCCATACTGATCCTGATAATGATCTTCCCACCATGAATCTATGGCCTGAGTGAATTGTTCCTGAGTGATATTATGCCTTTGCATAAACTCATGCCAATCCTGATCGTTCTGATTTAAGATTCCATCCCTGTCGTGATCCAGATGAAGCGGAATCATATCTACTCCAGCCTGCCAAAAGATTTGAGTTTCGCCGTCGCTGCATATTTCGAGAATGCGCCACGTGCAATCCGGCGGAGGATTGAACACAGGGCTGTTGACGATGGTTTCATCTTCACCTCTTGTTTTAAGGACGCAATAAGCATCTTTAAGCGTTTCACTTTCTGTTTGAAAATACCGATGTTCATAGTTCAATACCCAAAGCGCCAAAGTACCTTTCTGAATGGGATTCCCTGTTTGTGCACTTAGCAATTCCTCCCGGCTCATGCCATTGATAGCCCAGCGGCTCCCGGACGAACTAATCTGCTTGCTGGCTATGATAAGCCCGCTTAGCTTATTCTCGCCGTCGAACGACAAAGGGATAATGACTAAATTTTCCTGGCTATTGTTGTTTTTAGAAACGTAGGATCGGCTCCATTCAGGATAACCTGCTTTGGCAGCAATTTCACTTACAAACCCGTGTATTTCATTTTGGCGTGCTATTTCATTGTAGGCTTCAACCAATAAAGGTTGATAAATGGTCGGATACTCCTCGCTGCGCATATCCAAGCTATTGCTGCTCCGACTTGGATTCAACGAAAAGAAATTATTTTCTTTTTCAGGCCATTGATAGACACTGAAATTTTGCTTGTGAAAACCGGATTGTTCCTCTGCAAATTCTTCGCTCAGGATATCTTTATTGCAGGAAAATAACATCACAGCCAGCAGGGCTGCCAGCCACAGAGAGAGATTGCGTTTCATGTGTTCATTGAGTTAAAAAGTGATTCAATTTTGGTTTGACACGCGCGCAGTGCCGGGTATGCATACGAATGGCGATAAAGATACCCCCCCATTTGGAAAATCCAAATTATTTAACACTTTATTTTTGAAAAACCAAAAGAATCAATTTTTAGTAACTATAAGCTAAAATAAATTCCGATTTTAATTTCAGCAAGATCATTCACAATTTTATCTTTTTCAGTCGCTCCATGTCGCGTTTATTGTCGCGTTCCTTGATGGTATCGCGCTTGTCGTAAGTGTGTTTACCCTGCGCCAGGGCGATTTCTAATTTTGCAAAACCGCGATCGTTCACATACAGCCGATAAGGAACGATGGTGAGGCCTTTTTCTTTCACCTTGCGCTCCAACTTCCGAAGTTCGCCCCGGCGCAGGAGGAGTTTGCGCACCCGCCGCGACTCGTGGTTGAAATAATTGCCGCCAAACTCGTATTCGGAGATGAACATGCCCCGGATGAACAATTCGCCTTTGTCGAAAAGACAGAAAGCGTCTTTCAGGTTTGCGCTGCCCTTGCGGATGGATTTAATCTCCGTACCCACCAACATGATGCCCGCTTCATACGTATCTAAAAATTCGTATTCGTGCCGGGCGCCCCGGTTGAGGATTTCTACCTTTTTTGCTTTCTTCTCTGCCATCGCTTGCTTCAATTTCTAAATGCAGGTAATAGGAACCTGCGATGCGGAATAACCGCGCGAGTCCTGAATAAGTTCTACTTTTTTTGGTTATCCCCACTGGCAAATGATGCCGCCCATCAATGCGAGGCTGATGATCCAATAGCCAGCGTTGATGGCGACGTATTTGAAACCGTGCCGATCGAACAAAGCATTCACAGTCAAAACCGGAAGCGCAAAAAGAATACCCGCAATTGTTCCGTGGAGCGCTCCGTGTTTGAACGTGCGGAAGCTGTCTCCAAAGCGGCTGTTGAAATCAGCGAGCCACTTACCCAATTCCGAAGCAGGATCTTTTGCACTGGCTTCGTTCGCCAAGAGCGAGTAGACATGCCCCTGGTGGATAACGATTGAATAAAGCGCCAAAGAAAGGAAAAAGCTGAAAAGCAGGGTCAATCCGAAAATCAAACCCATATTAGCGCCCTTCATTTTTTCTTCTGTTACGCCACTTGCATTCATCCAGGCAGTGCCCAACACTTTCGGATTGTACCAGACAGCCCCAATAATTAGCGGAACAAGCGCTGCTCCGAGCATAGTTAACCAGTTAGGCATCATTTGTAAAACATTAATAGTGAGTTAATAAAAACATTCGATGATTCCTTTTTTCTCAATGCGCGCGTCGTTGCACATCATTTGAGCAGGCCTTGCCGGCCAATCAAGGATAAATATAAGAAACTGTTGTGAATACAAAGGTGTGTGCCAAAAAAGAGCGCACCACGCTTGGCCGGATTTTGTTATTTTTGCGGCGATCAAAACCAACACGAGATGTACACACCCGATGCAAAACTTTTGGATGACTTCGTCACGCGCGCACTGGCGGAAGATGTAGGGGCCGGCGACCATACGACCTTAGCTTGTATCCCTGCTGATTCGGTTAGTAACGGCAAGCTATTGGTAAAGGATGTTGGCATTGTTGCCGGGGTGGAAGTTGCTGCTTTCATTTTTAAAAAAGTGGCGCCGGAAGCGGAGGTCAGGATTCATATTCAAGATGGCTCGCCCGTTCACGACGGCGATATTGTTTTTGAGGTTTTCCATTGCAATACCCGTGCCCTGCTGATGGCCGAGCGTTTGATTCTGAATACGATGCAACGCATGAGCGGCATTGCTACCCTGAGCAACAGCTTCGCCTTTGAAGTAGAGGACATGCCGGTGAAAATTTTAGATACCCGCAAAACTACACCGCTCATCCGCTTTCTCGAAAAATGGGCAGTTGAACTGGGCGGGTGCTACAACTACCGCGACGGGCTGTACGACTGGATCATGATTAAGGACAATCACATTGACGCTTGTGGCGGAGT
>JBBQGV010000165.1:0-6969 GCA_038323375.1 Chitinophagales bacterium | reverse complement strand
GAGGTGAGTTTGCCCACTTCCCCCCTACAACGCCTCAATCACAATCGCCGAAGCACCGCCCCCGCCATTGCAAATCGCCGCCATGCCAATTTTGCCTTTTTTATGATGCAGTACATTGTTGAGCGTGGTCACGATGCGCGCACCGGAAGCGCCAAGCGGGTGCCCGAGAGCAACCGCACCACCGAACACATTGACGCGCGCATCGTCGAGTCCCAGCAATTTGCTGAACGCCAGCGTTACCACGGCAAACGCTTCGTTCACTTCAAAATAATCCACGTCTTTCAGTTCGATGCCTGCCGATTTCAGCGCCATCGGCGCCACTTTGACCGGCGCGGTGGTGAACCATTCCGGCTCGTGCGCAGCGTCTGCAAAACCGAGGATGCGCGCGATTGGCGTCAAGCCGAGTGCTTTCATTTTTTCTTCGCTCACCAGCACCAGTGCCGAAGCGCCGTCGTTGATGGTGGAGGCGTTGGCCGCCGTGACGGTGCCGTCTTTGGAAAAAACCGGATTGAGCGCCGGGATTTTATCAAACTGTACGCGTTTGTATTCTTCGTCTTCCGAAATGATGACGGGCGCGCCTTTGCGCTGCGGCACTTCCACCGGAACGATTTCTTCTTTGAAGAAGCCCATTTCCGTAGCAGTAGCCGAGCGTCGGTAGGATTGGATGGCAAAAGCATCCTGCGCTTCGCGGCTGATCTCGAATTTTGCAGCAGTAGCATCGGCGGAAACGCCCATAGCCGTTTGGTTGTATACGTCCGTCAGGCCGTCTTTGACCAAGCCGTCCACGATTTCGCCGTGTCCGTATTTGAAACCGTAGCGCGCTTTGGGCAGGTAGTACGGGATTTGGCTCATGTTTTCCATGCCCCCGGCGACTACGATGTCGCGTTGCCCCAGCATGATGCTTTGAGCGCCCAACATGATGGCTTTCATGCCCGATGCGCAGACTTTGTTGATGGTGGTGCAGACGACAGTATTGGGGATCCCTGCAAAGAGGGCCGCTTGCCGGGCCGGTGCCTGGCCGAGGTTGGCGGAGCAAACATTGCCCATAAAGACTTCTTCCACCAATTCAGGGGCAATTCCTGCTTTTTGCAGGGCACCTTTGATGGCCGTAGCGCCAAGCTGCGTGGCGGAAACATCGGCCAATGCACCGCCGAAACTGCCGATTGGCGTGCGAACGGCGGATGCGATATAGACTTTTTTCATGGTTAGAGCATTTTGTAAGCTGCAAAAGTCTGCTTTTGTGGCCAGACTTACAGGATTGTGGGTGAAAAAAATGTACCGAGGGTCAAGCTTGTCTGCGTAGGCTGCAACGCTTTGTAAACACTGGCTCAGGGATGGGTTGTTCAAGGTGAAGCTTGATGGGTCACCCCATGTTTTTTCTGCTCCGGCATGGGAAATGGATTTATGAGTGATGTAGCCTGCCTAGTCTCTTTTTCCCGCAAAGGGCGCTAAGGATACCGCCAAGTCCGCAAAGCAAGACGCCCTCCTTAGCGTCCTTTGCGGGAAATTTTAGACGCAAAGGTCTCGTACAAAGACTCACCACTTCCAGCATTAAGTCGTCTTTTTCCGCCCGGCCCACCTCAAAAAATCAAAATAGTTGAAAACCCGGCGCTCTTCCGGGTCGGCTTTCGCCAATTCTAATTTGCCGCAAAGGCTGGAAAATAACTCCTGTTGCCGCTTCCCCTCCGTTGCATTGATGAGCTTTTTCAGGAAACTGAACAGCAATTTTTCCGTTTGATACAAGCTTCCCTTCATGCCGTGTTGCCGCCGGATCGTATTAATCAAATATTCCAGCAGGTCGTAGTGGCCCAATTCAAAGTGGGTGAGTAGTTTTAATAAATTGGCGAAGCGCAGCAATTCCTCCACCACGTTGCGTAGCGGCTGTTGTACGACTTCATTCAGCCAGGTCAGGGCGTCGTCATAGCGTTTGTTTTCAAAATAAATATAGGCCATCAGGTAGCAGAAGGTGAGTTTGTGGTGCAGCGCCAGCCCTTTGCCATAGCGGGCGAGGCCCTCCTGTATGGCGGGCAACCCGTTCAGCGCCGCCCCAAAATGTGCCTGTCCGACCCAGGCGTTCAGTTCCAGCAGGGTACTCAACTCGAAAATCTTTTCCGAAAGTTGGGGAATGCGCCGGAATTCCGACCGCTGGGGCAGGGCTTTCAGTTTAGCAATGCCGTTTTCAAGCGCCTCGTAGCGTTTCAACTGGTGGTTATCAATGAGGAAGTTATTGAGCGCTGTGAGGTAGCGGCGCGGGTATTGCTCCATTAAAAAAGGATGGTCGTCCAGCACTTGCAGCAAATCGCGGTTGCAATCGCAGGCTGCTTCTGCGTTGCCATTCATAAAATGCCAGGTAGACATGGCTTTGTAATAGTCCAACTGTGCCCGCAGGCTGAGTCCGGCATCAGCAGGGGTAATTTCCAGCAAAGGTTCGAAGCGTTCCGGGAGCGAACGTTCGCGCACGGCCACCTTTTGGTAATGGAGTTGGGCAACCGAGCTGCTCCAGCAGGCGTACCGGCCCTCCTGGGTCAGTGAGTCCAGCGCCCGGTTCCATTCGGCTTCCCAATCGTTGAGGTCCTGCGCCGTAGCGCCTTTGTACAGGGTGCGGTCCATAATGGCGCGTTCCCGTTCCAGCAGGTCGGGCAACAGCCGGAACAACTCGCAGGCGTAGATGTCTTTTCGCGCTTTTTTGAGCAGTTTTTTGGATTGGCCGATCAGCCCCTTGTCCAACAGAATGTCGGCGGCGTGGAGGTTTTTTTGTACCTGCGCTTCCATGGAGTTGGCGCGGTGAAACCAATATAGGCTCTCAATAATCTGCTGATGCAGGTAGCGCTTGGCCACGGGAAAGTATTGCACAAAACTGGTATCACTCAAGTTAAGTTTTAATGCTGCTTCATCGTAAACAGGCTGTCGGGCGACTACATCGAATAGCGCGAGGTAGTTGTTTTGCTCGCCGATGATGTGCCGCGAGGCAAACTGCCGGAAATAGCGTTTTTCGCCGGAACTGAGCGAATGAATCAATTCGTGAAGATCGTTGCTGGCTGTCTTCATTCAGACTTTTTATTTATGAACCATGGATTGTATGAAAAATGGCCTTGTATACCACCAGCAAATTTAAAAGCTTCTTCTGTTTTTTATACCCTACATCATTGAAAATAAATCAAAAAAATCCCATCGCTACTACCCACTATCTAACATCTCTAATCTTTCTACTTTCTACTCTATACTTTTTACTTTCGACCAATAAATCATTTGTCTGCCCCCACTTTTCATGCCAACTTGCAGCCATATTTGACAACCATCACTTTAAATCAATACAAAAGATGCAAAAAATATTACTTACGCTCTTGCTCCTTTTAAGTTTCCATGTCTGGAAATTAGGCGCACAAACCCAGAATGACCGCTGGACGAGTTACCTCGAACCCGGCCTCGTTAACAGCTATCTGGAAGAACCCGACAAGCTCTATGTCGCCACAGATGCTGGCGTTTTTGTTGTAGATAAAGCAACCCGAACCGTGCTGGAGCACTGGACCAAGCGTTCTGTTGGTATTCCTTCCAACCGGGTGGAATCCATTCGCAGGGACGCTGTGACCAACCGAATTTTCATCGGCACGTACGACATCGCCGCGCTTACGGTTCAAAATACGGATGGCACTTGGGAAAATATTCCTTACCCGGAAGCATTGACCGGTAACAATAACGCCAATCCGGTGATGACCTATTGCTTAGAGTTTGATGACGAAAACCGCGCTTGGGTTGGTACCAGCCACGGCTTGTTGCGCTATGACGCAACTGCCGGGGAAGGCGCGTGGACGTTGTTTAATGAGGCGAATACCAGCAACTTTTTCAGCAGTGTCTGGGACATGGCGAAGACGCCGGATGGCCGTCTGCTTTTTGGCAGCCACCTGCTGTTTGGCACTGACGGAGATGGCATCGAACTGCTGTCGCCGCTCGGCCCTAACAATAACCCTTTCAGCGAACTGTTTTCTTATAGCGACGCCAAAGTACATGCTCAGGCGGATGGCACGCTCTGGTTTTTTACCGACGTTGGTTCCTATGGACGTTACGACGGCAACGAGTGGCATGTGACCAACAACGCGGATCAGCCGGCCATTACGTTCCACAACCTCAATTTTCTGACGGAAGATGCGACGGGCGCACTTTGGGCAAACCTCGGCTGGCAGGGATTCGTACGCTATGATGCGGTGAACGGCGCGTGGGAAGTTGCCGACCCGGTAACGGATACGCAGTTGGGAAGCGCATCCGGACTTTACTTTACTGAAAACGGCCCGGTGCTGTTTGAGCAGGGAAAAATAGAATGGCACGATGCTGCCGGCGCAGCGCTCGAAACAACCAATCTTGGGGATTACCCGTTCGACGGCTACCTTTGGCGCATGGAGGCTGACCAGGAAGGCAGCCTTTGGAGCTTAGAGTCGAACCACAGCGGACGGCTGCGCAACTTAGAAAGCGGCGTTTTTCTTGATGTCGCAATCAACGGAGAACCTGTTTACCTCAGCGATTTCGCTTTTACAAATGAAGGAAAACTTTGGGCTATCAGTGGCAAACGCGTGATCCGGCAAACGGAGAGCGGTTGGGAATTTTTTGACTATACCAACTCTGAATTACCCGATTCTTACGGATTCAGCCAGATGACCATAGACAGCGACGGCCGTGTCTGGATTGCTGTGTATGAAAAAGGACTCTACCGCTACGATGATGCCAATGGCTGGAAACACTTTAACAACCCCGCAATCGTGCAGCATTACGTCATTGACCTGGAAGCTGGGCAGAACGGGCAGTTGTGGGTCAGCACCTGGTATACCAATTTGGGTACGCGGCTTTTGCTGCTCGATGGCGAAACTTTGTCGGTATTCAACCCTGAATTGGGCAGCAACTATTGGTCGCTCAATAAACTGAAATTCGACGAACAGACCGGACGGCTTTACGGCGCAGGATCAGGATTGGGCTACTGGCAGGATAACGCCTGGCATGCCATTGAATTGCCAGTGGATCTGGGTACCAACCAATACCTCTTCACGTTAGAAATAGCCGGCAACTACATTTACGCCGCTACCCGCGAAAGCATGATGTTGTTCGACGGCAGCGAGTGGCAGGTGTTTACGCCCCAAAATTCGCCTTTGCAAGCATACAATTTCTACGACTCCGGCCTTGATGCCCTCAGTGGACGCATCTGGGTGACGTACAACAGCATCCGCGCAGTAGATGTCTACCAGACCGATTTTTTGGTCAACACGTCCGCTCCGGGAAATCACCTCAACCCGTTCATCGTTACACTTTCCCCTAACCCCGCCACCGACTTAGCTGTTGTGGCGTATGAATTGCCGGTCGCCTCAACCACACAGGTAATGGGCCGGATTTATAACCTTCAAGGAGCCCTGTTGCGTTCGTTTGAGTGGGCTGGCAGCGCCGGAAAATACCGGCAGGAGCTTGACCTCAGCGGATTGGACGCTGGCGTTTATCTGATGGAAATCGTTGCAGGAAAACAGCGTAAAAGTGTGAAGATCGTCAGGAATTAATCGGATAAGCCGTTAGCTCACCTGGGATAACGGCTCGTTCCAACAAAAGAAAGGCCGGCGCAGCATTACTGCCGCGTCGGCCTTCTGAAAACACCTAAAACCCTATTTTAAATTCTGTTCTTTTAGCCCGCACGCCTGTCAGGTTTTCAAAAACCTGACGAGGTTCGGTTTTTTAGCCAATCTCGACCGTACGGGCGGCTGCGACTTTGGCTTCTTCTTTTTTCGGAAGTGCTACCAGCAACACGCCGTTTTCGTAGGTTGCCGCAATCTCGCCTGCATTAATCGTATCCGGCAACTGGAAGCTGCGCGTGAACGAAGCAAAGTTGAATTCTTTGCGGCTGTAACGGCCTTCAGTCGTCTCTTCTTTGTTCTCCTTTTTGGCGGAAATGGTCAGGTTGCCGTTATCCACTTTGATTTCAAAGGCACCTTTGGTCAGGCCGGGGGCAGCCAATTCGATGTGGAAATTATCTTTCGTCTCCAGCACATTCACCGAAGGTTGCGTGAAAATGGAATCGGCACCAACAAAATCGCCCAAGCCTCTGTTGAAAAATTCATCAAACAGATTGGAGAAAGCCTTGGCAGGCACGAACGGATTATACTTTACGGTTCCCATAGTTTGAGCATGTTTTGGTTGAGAGATAGTATGCTTTACAGCAGGTTGAACTTTCACGAATAACATGGTTGATTGTTTTTTTTGTGATTGATTACGATTGGCTAATGATCAAATGGCGTGCCAGTGCAGGAAAAATACATTTTCGGCAGGAAAGGAAGAGATTTTAAGTGACATTTTGGCGGGATAAAACCAAATTAGGTGACAATGTGTCTGATTTGTTGCTTTTTTCTGGCATCAAACGCAAAAGTTGAGTGTAACAACTTCACTTTGGAGCACCAGTAACAGGACAAGACGTAAAAAATCGGTATTGGATAGTGAGGGTGGAAGCGGCCCTTCAAACTATCCATTACATTTCTTCTACGAGCCGTTTTAGTCTGCTTGGTGGACTCATAGAGGTTACAAAACGTACAGAATTAGATCGTATATTGCAGCGTCCTTCAATAACATAGCTGCAGCTTATGCAGGGTTGGGCGATTATCAGAAATCTTTGGAGTACAATTTGAAAGCGCTTGCTATTAGGGAGAAGCGCTTCATTACAGGCCACCCCGCTCTGGCGGAGTCTTATAACAATCTGGCGTCTAATTTGAACGAATTGGGCGATACGGAAAAGGCTCTTCAGTACATGAGAAAAGCAATCGCCATTTTTGAAAAAGTACTCCCTGATGACCATCCAAATTTACAGTTAGGAACATCGCAATAATAAGTTCGCGTTTTCGGCGTGGGGATTTTTCCAGCGGACAAGGCGCAAGAAGGGAGCGTAGCCAAAGCTACGTGACCGACGAAGGCAATTGCGCCGACTGAAAGCAATTGCGGGAAGTCCGG
>JBBQGV010000164.1:0-7126 GCA_038323375.1 Chitinophagales bacterium | reverse complement strand
GTTCATCCTCTGCGATCTTGGGCTGCTTGCGCACAATTCCAAATTCAATTTCTTTTTGGCAGGAGCCACAAATGCCGTATAAATTGAGGGAGTGGTGGGTAATTTTAAAATTCAGCAACTCGCCGACCATGTCTTTGATCTGCTGCACGCGCGGGTCACAAAACTCCACTACTTTACCACAATTGGCGCAGATGACGTGGTCGTGCTGTTTGTAACCGTATGATTTCTCGTATTGAGCCAGGTTTTTCCCAAACTGGTGTTTTTTTACCAGATCACAGGCCACCAGCAGTTCCAATGTGTTGTACACAGTAGCCCGACTGACCCGGTAATTCCGGTTTTTCATATGTATGTAAAGGGCTTCCGCATCAAAGTGGTCGGTGCGTTTATATATCTCTTCCAGAATCGCAAAACGTTCGGGTGTTTTGCGAAAACCGTTTTTTTCCAGTTGAGTGGAAAAAATATTGAGGACTTGCTGAATGAGTTCCTGTTCGTTGCGCTGCGGATGCATAGTGGTAGAATATAGTCGGAAAACAATTCCCGGGAGGCAAAGGTTTATTTTGGTCGGTCGGTCGGGTTGTGTGGTGTTTGGAAACGCTCCAAAATGGTGTAAAAACCTTAAACGCCTCTTCTGTCCAATTCTTGATTCACCAGAGCCAGTTCGCGGCCTACATCCCCGGTCACCGTTGTATTTTCCTGTGCCCGGCGGATGAGATATGGAATAACATCCGATACCTGGCCATAAGGTACATATTTTGCCACGCGGAAGCCTGCATGGGCCAGGTTAAACGTAATGTTGTCACTCATACCGAACAACTGACTAAACAGGCAGTGCGGGTGATCGTGTGCGATGCCTTTTTTATCCATCAGGTCTACCTGAAGCATGGCGCTTTTGGAATTGTGGCTGGCGTTACAAAGCGCCAGGGTTTCAATATGGTCGATACAAAAACGCAAAGCAGTATTGTAGTGGTCGTCTGTGGTGTCTTTGTCCGGGTTGATCGGGTTTTCATAGCCCATTTCTGCGGCCCGGAGGCGTTCTTTTTCCATGTAGGCGCCGCGAACTAATTTGGCACCCCGCATAAATCCCGCACTTTGGGCGCGGTCATAACTGTCAATCAAAAATTGCAGACGGTCTTTCCGGTACAGTTGAAACGTGTTGTACACGACGACGCGTTTTTTATTGTAACGTTTCATCATCAGCCACACCAAGTGGTCGATAGAGTCCTGAATCCAGGTTTCTTCGGCATCGATAAAGACGGAGACACCTTTATTGGCTGCGTGGTAACAGATCGCATCCATTCTTTTTAGCACGTTGCGGTATTCGGCCAGTTCATTTTTAGACAATTCTTGCTCATTCTGGATGCGTTCGAGCAGTGCGAAACGCGCCACACCGGTCACCTTGGTACTGACCACCGGAATATGTTTGGAACGACTGGCAAAATCAATGGCGCGGATATTTTCATTCATGGTAAGGTTGAAATCCGTTTCCGTCTCTTTCGCCTCCACCCCGTAATCGAGGATTGAAAGCGTACGGTGCATTGCGAGCCGGTCAATATTGGGTTGGCTCTCCAGCAACGTAGTGCCGCCACAAAACTGTTCAAAAATGGTGCTTTTGACCAGGGTTTCGGCAAAAGGCAATCCTTTTTCAACCGCCCAAAGCCCAACGCCAGAACCGTATTTGACCAGCCAGGCACGGCTCATTAATTTGAATAGCCAGGCGGTTTTTTTCAATTCGCTGTTACTCAGGTGAGAAAAGGCAATTTCTGTATTTGAAAAATCTACTGCGGGCATAAATTGGTTAGGTTATGAGTATGGTCCCGATGCTTTTAAGGAAAATGGCAAAAAAGCAAAGGGCAAAAGGCAATGTTGGTCAATGAGTTAGAGAAGATTTTGCTCTGTTTTATTTCCCCCTTTTCCTTAGGCGATGGTCAACTATACTGCCAGATATCCCAGGCTTTTTCGGCCTGCAACTGTAACATGTCAAGTCCATTCTGAACACTTGCACCTTGCGTCAAAGAACGCTGCAAAAGTAACGTTTGTGGTGGATTGTACACCAAATCAAAGACCAGATGCTGTGATGAAATTTTTTCAAAGGGCAAATCCGGACATTCTTCTGTTTTTGGATACGTTCCTATTGGTGTGGTGTTGATAACAAACTGATAATCACCCCAGTTCAATCTCCTTAGTTCTGCATATGAAATTTGTCCGTCTACCTGACTGGTATTGCGGGACACGAACAGGTATTTGACACCTAATTGGCGGAAAACAAAAGCCACTGCTTTGGATGCTCCGCCTGTGCCTAGAATCAGTGCCCGGGCACCCGAAAAGATGCTGGAATCACGTACACTGCTCCGAAGCGACTGTTCAAAGCCGTGTACATCTGTGTTGAATCCGGTCAGTCGCCCGTCCCGGATGCGGATACAGTTCACTGCCCCGACGCCGCTGGCTGTTTCATCCAGCTCATCCAAAAAGGGTAGAACGGCTTCTTTGTAAGGGATAGTTACATTCAGGCCGCACAGCGAAGGATGCGCTGACAGCAGATTTTTCAGCTCGCTAATGTCGGGAATGGAGAACAGTTCGTACTGCGCATCTGTTATGCTTTCGCGGGTGAACTTCTCGTTAAAATATTTTTGTGAAAAAGAATGGCCGAGCGGATATCCAATAAGTCCAAAAAGACGCATAACTTGTTGAAGATTAAAGTTTTTTTTGCAAAAATTGTCTTGATGCCGTTAAAAAGCAACACTGGTCAACCATTTCGTCCAAAATACCGTTTATTTTGCTCTTCGTTTGCAACCTTTGAGTGTTGCAAAGTAACTATATAATACAGTCATATCTGATTTCGCGATGCTGAAAGATAACTATAGCCTTCTTATTGAAAAACTGGACGCGTTTATTCGCCGGTTTTATATCAACCAATTGTTGCGCGGCGCACTCTACACGGTAGGGGCGGTGCTGGGTTTGTTCGTGCTGCTCAATCTCATGGAGTACTATTTGTATTTTGGTACAGGGGTGCGTTCTGTGATGTTCTGGGGCTTTCTGGGGCTGAGTGGTACGGCGTTGTACCAGTGGGTAGCCCTGCCGTTGATGCATTATTTTCATTTGGGGAAAGTGATCAGCCACGAACAGGCGGCTTCGATCATCGGTGAGCATTTTGGCGATGTGAAAGATAAATTGCTGAATATTTTGCAGCTGAAACAGCAAAGTAATAATGCCATTTACGCCGAGTTGATCAATGCCAGTATCAATCAGAAAAGTAATGAAATTCGCCTGGTCTCTTTCCAGTCGGCCATTGACTTGGGCAAAAACCGTAAATACCTGCGGTATGCTTTGCCGCCGGTACTTTTGTTACTGTTTCTGCTGCTTGGCGCACCCAATATTATTCGCGAAGGCACCAACCGGCTATGGAACAGCAGTACCAAATTTGAAAAACCTGCGCCCTTTAAATTTGTTGTGGATGTCGACAGCCTCAAAGCCGTGCAGTTTACCGATTTTACCTTAAAAGTGACGGTGGATGGCAATGCATTGCCCAATGAAGTATTTATCAACCTCGGCAATGTGCAGTATCGCCTGAACAAGGAGGCTGCCAATGAATTCACTTATAAGTTCGTGAATGTGCAGCAGAATACCGATTTCAGTCTTTTCTCCGGTGGTTTTGAAAGCCGGGATTATACGCTGGAAGTACTGCGCAAACCGAATATTGTATCCTTTAATACCAAACTGAATTTTCCGGCCTATATCGGTCGTAACTCGGAAGAACTTTCCAATATCGGCGACCTGGTAGTGCCTCAGGGCACCAATATCGGATGGGTATTTAATGCGCAGTATACGGATAACCTGCAATTGCGCTTCGGTTCGGAATCTGGTTCCGAAGCCAAACGGTTTGATGACGAACTGTTTCAGTTCAACCGCAAAGCACTCAAAGATGAATCATATAAAGTGTTCATTAGCAATTCTTTATTGTTTGGCGCCGACTCTGTTGCTTATACCATTACAGTGATTCCTGATTTGCATCCACAAATTTCGGTGGAAGAATTTAAAGACAGCAGCAACCTGAAACAGTCCTTCTTTGCAGGCGATGCTTCCGACGATTATGGCTTGCAGAATCTGACCTTTAACTATCAGGTCAAAAGAGCCAAAGGCGGCCAATTGCCCCTGAACACGGTGAAAATTGAAAAACCGGCAGGCAAACAGCTACAGTACGATTACTCCTGGGATTTGAGCAACCTCAGCCTTGAACCCGGTGATGAAGTCTCTTACTATTTCGAAGTTTTTGATAATGACGGTGTACATGGTTCCAAAAGTGCACGCACCAGCGTGATGTCTTACCGCGTACCCACCTTGAATGAATTCCGCCAGCAACAGGCAGAGAATTCTTCTGAAATTAAGAAAGACCTCGAAAAAGCGCTGAAAGAAAGCCTGAAAATTCAGGAGGAACTCAAAAAATTGCGCGATAAAGTGCTGCAAAAGAAAGAATTAGACTGGCAGACGCGCAAGGAAATGGAACAACTGATGCAGCGGCAAAAACAACTGCAAACGCAGATGGAAGAAGCGCAAAAGAATTTCCAGCAAAACAACAAACAACAACAGGAATTCCAGCAGCAGAGCGAACAGGTGGAGCAGAAGCAAGAGCAACTGGAAAAAATGATGGAAGAAGCAATGTCTGATGAGATGAAACAGCTCATGGAAGACCTTCAAAAACTGATGGAGGAGCAGAATAAGGACCAGGCGCTGGAAAAAATGGAGGACATGCAGGAAAATAATGAAGACCTGAACAAAGAACTGGAGCGGCTGCAAGAACTCTATAAACAACTGGAAGTAGAACAAATGCTCGATCAGCAGATTGACCAACTGGAAGAACTGGCGAAAGAACAGGAAGAATTGGCCAAAGAAACGGAAGAGCAAAACAAAGACAATCAGGAACTGGAAAAAGACCAGCAGAGCCTGAATGAAAAAATGGATGATCTGACCAAAAAAATGGAAGATCTGCTCAAGAAAAACGAGGAACTCAAACGCCCGCAGGACATTGATAATAACAAGCAGGAGATGAATGATGCGAAGGAAGAGATGAAGGATGCCAAGGAAGACATCAACAAAAAGCAAAATAAGGGAGCCAGCAAAAAGCAAAAATCTGCCGCCAATAAAATGAAAAACATGGCGAACAAGATGAAGCAGAGTAAAGAGGCTGGCGAAGCAGAGCAAATGGAAGAAGACATTAAAGCCATACGGCAGTTGCTGGAGAATCTGGTTGGATTGTCTTTTGCACAAGAGCAAAATATGAAAGATGTAGCCGGCGCGACGATTAATACGCCGCGTTATGTCGAACTGACCCAACAGCAATTTAAAATCAAAGATGACTTCAAACTGGTGGAAGACAGCCTGCAGGCCCTGGCCAATCGCCAGTTCCAGATCGAAAGTATTATCAATGAAAAGGTTTCTGAAATAAAGTCATCGCTCAAAAGCAGCATCGAGGAACTGGAAGAGCGCCGCGTAAACACAGCTACAGAGCAGCAACAGCGCAGCATGAAGAGCCTCAATGACCTGGCTTTATTGTTGGCAGAAGCCATGCAAAATATGCAGGAGCAAATGGCCAGTGATATGCCCGGCAACCAGGCTTGTCAGAAACCCGGCAAAGGAAAGGGTAAAGGCAAAGGCAACTCCAGCGGAAAAGGGGACCCCAAAGACAAAATGAGCAAAGGCCAAGAGGATGTCAACAAGATTATGAAGGACCTCAAGGAGCGTATGGAAAAACAGCAGGGCAAAGGTGCCTCCGGCGGGCAGCCCAGCAACAGCAAGGAGTTTGCACAACTTGCAGCCAAACAAGCGGCCTTGCGCAACGCCCTGCGCCAAATGCAAAAGGAAAAGCAGGAGCAAGGTAAAGGCAGTAAAGCCCTCGATGAAATCATGGATGACATGAATAAAATCGAAACAGAACTGGTCAATAAACGGCTCAATAATGATATGATGCGCCGTCAGGAACAAATCCTGACACGCTTGCTGGAAGAAGAACGCGCAGAACGCGAACGCGAACAGGATGAACAACGCCAGGCGGAAACGGCACGTCAACAACAACCTAAAATGCCGCCAGCGCTAGAAGAATACCTGAAAAAACGCCGGGCTGAAGTGGAACAATTCCGCACTGTTTCGCCAGCCCTCAAACCTTACTACAAACAGTTGGTGGAGGAATACCTGAAAGGCGGAACACAGGGGAAATAACATAAACTGTCCCGCATATCAAAAAAAGACTCTGCCCGGTCACCGGGCAGAGTCTTTTTTTGTTTAGTATATTTAAGGTCAAAACATTAAAAGATTAAACACTTTCTTGATATTCCTGTTAAAGTGTTTCTAGTATTTTGACTGAGACATCCTCCACTCCCGCTCTAGTAGCACACTCTTCACACTCAATCCATTTTTCCAATGGCAGATCATTTCATAAACAACCATAGCAACGGTCTTCCTCATTCTGATGATTTGGGTGAGATGCACGTTGCTACCGCCGCCGATACGCCCATGCACAAGCGAGCATTTGATGTTCCGGACGACGAAAAAATCAAACGTATTTCAGAGCATTTTGGCCAGATCATGGATATTCTGGGCCTCGACCTGAAAGATGACAGCCTGAGCGGAACCCCACGCCGGGTTGCCAAAATGTATGTAAACGAAATATTTAAGGGCCTGAATCCGGCGAACAAGCCAGCCATTACAACGTTTGAAAATAAATACCACTATCGCCGTCTGGTGATTGAGCGCAATATCCCCTTGCAAAGTACTTGTGAGCACCATTTTCAGCCCATCTTCGGGGTGGCGCACGTGGCTTATATTCCGAACGGCCGCGTCATCGGCTTGTCCAAACTGAACCGTATCGTCGATTATTTCGGTCGCCGCCCACAAGTTCAGGAAAGGCTCGTGGTGCAGATTGCGGAAGAACTCAAACGTGTGCTGCACACGGAAGATGTGGCCGTCTATATTGATGCCCGACACATGTGCGTGCAGGCCAGAGGCGTGGAACACCACGGGGCCAGCACGATCACAGCAGAATACAGCGGTAAATTCCTGAATGAAGCCACCCGCTACGAGTTTATTCAGGCGATACAGACCAGAATGCCGGATTAAATGCGTTGATGAGGCCACC
>JBBQGV010000163.1:0-7292 GCA_038323375.1 Chitinophagales bacterium | reverse complement strand
TGCAAAATTTCGAAAGGCCGGTTTATGGGGGTTAGGTGCCGCACACTTTAAAATGTGTCCCACACCTCACCCCATCCACTCGACTTTGCGGGTAGAAAACTTTGTCACCGAAGAAATACTGCCGTTAAGGGGCGCTAGAGTCCGATAGCTGCGTTCGTTTCGACTTCGCTCAACGACCGCTCCAACGCCGCCAGATCTAAAGGATCCTGCTGAAATAACCCGCAGTAAGCCCTGTGCAGCTCAGGCAACAACGCCCGAAAGCGCTCCGGGAACAGAAAAAAGTGGACAATGGCAACAGCGGGCAGTTCTATATCGGCATCTCCTAAGTTGATCCATTGCGCGATGCGGGCGCGGGAGTAGCCGGCGATCTGTTCGATGGATGGCCAGTCGCTTTCCTTCGGCCCGGGGGAAGGTATGTTTTGTTTTTCGCGCAAGCGCAAAAAAATCCGCGCGTATTCGTACAATCCGATTGGGAAGTATTGCTCGGGTTTAACAAACCCCCTGAGCAGGTGTTCGGCGGAAAACAGCGCCACGCCGTCCTCTTCGTAAATTTCGGAGAGGTGCAGGCGCGTCGGGTATTGCGGTGAGGGAAAAGGCGTCGCGTACACCACCACCTGCTCGAAAGGTTCAAATAGCAGGGTTTCCGTTGCCAAAATCATGGGCACAACGCTTGCCGCAAGGGCTGCTTTGATATCGCCAGGTACGGCACCTTCATCGTCGGGTGTTTTAAAATCAACGCCCAGCATAAACATGGCCACTTTTTGGCGAAAGCGCAGTTGCAACTTTTCCGGCAGGCGGTTGTAATAAGGGCTGTAGCCTATGAACGGCTTCAGCGGGTCAGGCACATCGGGCGGATGGCGCTTGAACCACCACCAGCTAACCTGCGGACTGAATACGTAGATGACCGCAAGGCTAACAACCGGAATCACTAAGTAGGGCGCGTAACTGTCACCGAACCAGAGGGTTAGGAAAAACAATACAGCGGCCATCAGCAAAAAAGGAATAGACAAAATGAGTGCAGGCATATCCGGGTTGGTTATTCGCGG
The DNA here is from genome assembly GCA_038323375.1 of Chitinophagales bacterium. Taxonomy (GTDB): domain Bacteria; phylum Bacteroidota; class Bacteroidia; order Chitinophagales; family Saprospiraceae; genus JABWAJ01. The sequence continues at coordinate 6,246 of JBBQGV010000163.1, read as the reverse complement.
CAGCTTATACTTTTTCCTCTTCTATCAGGGTAATTGCTTTTCTGCCGAGGTAAATTGCTGCCAATATAAGCGTGTAAGTTAAGGTAGCTGTCATAAACATGTGAGTAAAATTAGCAAAGAGTTTCAAACAAGACTACCATTTAACGACACACTAATGCCTTTCTGTTATATTAGCCGGCAAAAGAATTTGAATGTTATCCGACATAAAAGCGACACTCGATTTTTACGCGGCCAAATACAACGCGCCAGGGTTCATCGAATCGGATCCGATTTCCATTCCACACGGGTTCTCAAAACGCCAGGACATCGAAATTACGGGGCTTTGGACGGCCGTACTGGCGTGGGGGCAACGCAAAACCATCATTAGCAAAGCACAGGAATTAGTGCAGCGGATGGACGGGGCACCGCACGACTTCATCCTCCACCACAGCCCCGAAGACCGGAAGCGGCTGCTGGATTTTAAACACCGCACGTTTCAGGCTACCGACACGCTCTACTTTCTGGAGTTTTTGCAGGACTACTACCGCCGACACGACTCCCTCGAAACGGCTTTCGCCGAACACCTCGCCTTTGGAGATGCTACCGTGGAAAACGCGCTGACCGGTTTTCACAACCAATTTTTTTCGCTGCCTGATGCGCCGGCTCGGACGACGAAGCATATTGCCACGCCAGCTCGCCGCTCTTCGTGCAAGCGTCTGAATATGTTTCTGCGCTGGATGGTGCGCAGCGACGACAAAGGCGTGGATTTTGGGTTGTGGTCACAAATTCAGCCCCGTCAGTTGATCATTCCTCTGGATGTGCATGTGGAGCGCATCGCCCGGCGCATGGGTTTACTGACCCGGCCTCAAACCGACTGGCTCGCTGCGCTGGAACTGACGGAAAATCTGCGCCGCTTCGACCCGGAAGACCCGGTGAAATACGATTTTGCGCTGTTTGGGATCGGGGTGCTGGAAAAAGCAAACGGGGCGCTGCTTTGACGGCCATATTTATCGGAGACCCGACAAATGAAAAAAACAATTTGCTTACTCCCTTTTTTTTATATATATTGCGCTTCATATTCACTCCTTGTACACTGCTGAACAAACACACAAAGTACGCCGCTCCGGACACAACCGGCAGCGCAGCGACGGGTGTGTTTTTGTAACGTTTTAAAAACCATAAATTTATGAAACGATTGTTTGTTCAGGGTGTAATGCCCCCCCCCATTTGCAATTATGCTGTTATTGCTGTTTACTGCCATGAATGTTAAGGCGCAGGAAGGCTTCGAGTGCCCCTGCGAAGGGCCTGGGGCGATTAATATTGATGCCGGAGCAGGAACGAATATTTCTCAGTTCCTTACCCAAACGACAACTTTTAACAGTTGCATGGCGATCAAAGGCAAGTTAATCATCAATGTAACCCGAACGATTAACGGCGGAGAAATCCGGATGCAGCCGGGCGCGGAGATTATACTAAATGGCGCCAGCAGGACGCTTACATTAAACAATGTCAATCAGAACGGAGGCATGCATGGCTGCGGGCAGATGTGGATTGGCATAACCGTATTGGGTTCTTCAAACAAAGTGACCATTGACAACAGCACGGTGCAAGATGCACAAATTGCGTTGGATGTAAGACCTGCTAGTCCAATTCAATCAATTATCACAATCAGGAATAATGCACTGCTCGACCGCAATCATATTGGTGTTAGCGTCCCTAATGGGATGACGTTATCCGGTAATGCAAGCTGGCCCTCATTAAGAATCTGGGGTATCCGTTTTGATTGCAGCAGCAATTTGTTGCCTCCTTTTGACCCGGCATTACCGGAATGGGAAACAAGGTCTCTGGTTGGTATTACTACTCAAAATTTCAACTTCAACATTCCGGAACCCTATAATGCCGGAGGAGGAACCGCCCGCGTCGAATTTGCAAATTTACGAACGGGAATAGTCGCAAAAGGGGGGGCAATTGAGCTGCTTAGAGTGGACATGCAAAATATGACTTATAACGGTGTCGTGGCATCGGGAACCGAGATAAAAGTTGTTTTTTCTACTTTCACGGATATCCCCAATTGCGGTATTTTCTTATCCGGAGGAAGATTGGTGGTTACAGACTCAGATTTTAAGTTAAATGTGCCTCTGAGTTCGATATTCGGTCCCTTCTATTTTACTGCCGCAAATAATTTCGGAATACGCACAACTGATCTTACTGCATTGCATGTACTCTACAGTACTTTTACAGGGCTTCAACATGGCATATATGGCACACGGACGCCTGCAACGGACTTTAGCAACAATAGGTTCGATACGGAAGCTGGTATATTTTTGTACGACATCCTGGCGAACCAACCCATAAAAATCATCAATAATCCGGAGATTAAAACGAAAGCATACGGTATAATGATTTACCCTTCTTCTTTCGATAGCCCGATTGATATTTCCAATAATCTCCTGAAAATGGAATATCCTGCCTACTACGCCTATACAAGCGGGATTGATGGTTTTTGGGATGGCAATGTGTCGGTCGGTATAAGCCTCATCAATCTTACTCCTTATAGTTTTGATGCGGGTAATAACAATCAGTCCGTTTCAAAAAATCAGATTATCTGTGGCACATTGACGCCGGGCATTTATAGTGGCATTGGGGTACATGGTGTTAATGGTATGCAGATTACGGACAATAAGGCAGATATAGGAGGCAGCGGGTTTGGCATCCTTGCAAGTCATGCGCCTAATATACTGATCAAAGAAAATACAATTTCGGGTACCCTGGCAAATGCTTCTTTACATGGCATTCGCATTACAAATGATAATGTCAACACTAAGGTAAGCTGCAACCATATTTACCTTGCACGCGGGACAGGCATTCTTTTTGCAACAGGAGACTGCTCCTGCATAGACGAAAACGACCCCGCAACTTGCACGGAAGTAAAAGGCAATGACATTCATTTAACCAACCCGGCAACCCCAAATTATGAAGGATTGCAAGTCCAGTATACCATGATCTCCCCGCAAACCCGCACCGGAAATGAATGGTATGGGGTATCGCCTTCTGATCCTTCTACTGCTGTGCAGGATGCTTATTATTGGGGTGATATTAATATTGTAGGGCTTTCAAAATTCATCATCCATACCAGCAACGCGCCCTATTATCCGGGCAAAATTCAGGTAGAGGGCGGTGTGCCGGGGCAATGGTTTGGCATTGAATCCGGCTCTTTTTACACCTGTCCCGACATGCTCAACGACCCTCCAACTGGTTTTGACTTCGGGGATTATTATGACTACGTCACTGGCGACGAGCCATCTTCGGAAGGCGATGGTTTGCAATGGATTTTTGACCGGAGCTTGTACCGGAAGCTAAAAAACAACCCGGCTTTCAACAATACATCCTCGCTAAATGCTTTTTTCAATGCACATGCCACCGGCACGGTCGGTGCCTTCCAGTTAGTAGATGAGGCCTGGTTAGCTGCTATGAAAATGCCGGAAACGACCAAACAGGAATTAGTAGACAAAGGAGAACTTTTGGCAGAAAAAGTAGCCGACCACGCTTTGGTCACTACTGATTTGGAAGCTGCCTGGCCGAATGAGCCGCAAAATCTTTTGGATCAACTTGCTGTGCTGAATCCGGAAATTGAAGATATTATAGAAGATATGACAACACTGCAAGCCGCTTTTCTGCAACAGCGCACGACGGCACTAGGGCAGGTATTGGTGCAAAATGGAAACATAACAACCGGCTCATATCCTGAAAAATATTTGCAGGCCGTCAACAACATTCGATTGGAAAACCTGATGGCAGGAATACCCGACTTTACTGCAAACCAGCGGCAAGACTTGGAGCTTATAGCTCAACAGTGCTTGTTTGATGAAGGCGAAGCCGTAAGCTTAGCGCGAGCTTTATTGAATCTGGAAGTTTTGGACGATTGTAACAATTCATCTTTGGCGCAACCAGAGGCACAAACGGTTACCACAGCGGATAACAAAAAGGTAAGCGTTTATCCTAATCCGACTACCAATGAATTTTGGGTTTATCTTCCGGAAATAACTCCGGGCGCTCAAATCTTACTTTACAACTTAAGTGGTACGTTGGTAAAACGTGTTGGAATGAGCAACAGTTATTCCCGTATTGACATTACGGGACTCCCCGCAGGTTTGTACGGCTACCGGGTTGTCAATGCCGGGCAAACTATATCCAATGGCAAATTATCCATCATACGATAATCAAAGGCACTATTCGGCAGGCTGCAGCGAGCTTATTCGCTACGGCCTACTTGTCTTTTAAAACAAACACTCATGGCTCGATTATACTTGCTTTTTTGCTTATTTGCTACTACCGTATGCTTTTTAGGTAAACCTTATGCTCAGGATAAAGGTGATTTTTTTTGGGTTTTTGGCTATTCTAACGAAGCTACTCCTCAAGAAGATCCTTTTGATATTTTTGGCGCATCCATCATTGATTTTTCCGATTACGCCCCAAGTGTCATCCAATTATCTGGTACTCTTGACATGGAAAAAGGCAATGCCAGCATTTGCGACGACCAGGGCAATCTGCTCTTTTATACCAACGGCAAAACAGTAGCTACTGCTGAACATGACACGATGGCCAACGGCAATCTACTCACCCCGTTTTGTTGTTCCGGGAATCCAGGTTCTACCATAGAACAAGGCGTCATGATCCTGCCCATGCCTGGTGTCCTGGGAAAATACTGCATTGTCACCACCGGACGCAGAGTACTCACGCTGCCCGGCAGTCCCACGACCATCGGTGGCTTTAACGTTTATAACACCTTGGTTGATATGGCTCTTGAGGATGGGAAGGGCGAGGTGGTTGAAAAAAACACCCTGATTCTGGAAGATACCTTAAATGTAGGCAAACTCACCGCTGTGCGGCACGCCAATGGCCGCGACTGGTGGATATTGGTCGCCGAGTTTGACTCGCCCCGCCTGTTTCCCATCTTGTTAGACCCCTCTGGTTTCAAGGTATTGGCGCCAATCCTCCTCGAAGAAGGCCCTCTCAAACACGGGGTAGGCCAAACTGTATTTTCACCCGACGGGCGCTTTTTTGTTTATTTAAACCTCTTCGATTTTGGTGAAAACTACCTCAATATTTTCGATTTTGACCGGTGTACAGGTACCATAAGAAATCACCGTAAAAAACAATTCTCCAATATAGATGCCGCAGGTGGAGTTGCTGTATCTCCCAATTCCCAATACTTGTACTACATTGCTAATTTCCGCATATATCAATATGACCTTTGGGCAGAAGATGTCTTAGCTTCTGAAGTAACCGTCGCCCTATATGATGGTTATGAAGAGCCTATTATTGGATTTGACAATTTATATTTTGGTACTTTTTTTTACCTCGGTCAATTAGCTCCCGACGGCCGCATTTACATCAATAACACCAACGGGGTGCGCTCGCTCCACGTCATCGAAAACCCGGACGAACCAGGCGAAGCTTGTGGGGTCAGGCAGCATAGCTTTTGGTTGCCGACGTACAACCTGTTTTCCTTGCCCAACTTCCCCAACTACCGCCTCGGCTCCATAGACGGCAGCCCCTGTGATACGCTGGGCCTCAACAACGTGCCCGTGGCGCGCTTCCGCTACGAAGCCGACAGCATGGACTACCGCAGCATCGTTTTCCACGACCTGTCTTTCCGCGAGCCAGAAACCTGGCTCTGGGATTTTGGCGATGGCAACGGCAGCACGGAGCGCCACCCAACGCATACTTATACACAGGATGGGTTGTATGAGGTCTGCCTCACGGTGAGCAATGTGAATGGGGAACATACGGAATGCCGCGAGGTGCAGATCGGGGTGGTAAACACGGAAGAAGCGGAAGTGGAAAATCAGATTCAGGTTTTCCCCAACCCCACGAATAAGGACTTAACTGTGCGCATTCTCGGCAATTTGATTGGAAATACAATGAGCCTGCGCTTGCATACGCTCACCGGACAACCGGCACTGTATTTTGATCGAAAAAGCGCCGAAACCTTGCACACGCTTGACATCAGCGCGCTGGCTGCCGGGGTTTATACCTTAACCGTTCGGGTTGACGAGCAAGTGATTGGTACGCACAAAATTATTCTGATTAAATAAGATGGGTTTTATTTGGGTTTGCTCCGGCGCTTGATGGCGTCGGGGCAAACCTTCATTTTTTTTAAAACATACCTTATGGTCATGAAAAAACGACTTTGCATTTATATAGCGCTCTCTTTAATTACGACTACGGCTTTTGCTCAAAAGCACGATTATATCTGGTATCTTG
>JBBQGV010000162.1:0-7301 GCA_038323375.1 Chitinophagales bacterium | reverse complement strand
CCCGTCTTGACAGTTTTGAAGACGGCGTTGAGGGCTTAACCGGAAGAGGTATCACACTAAAAGCATTTACGCAAGGCAAACCATTGACCTATGAAAACATTAATCCTTCCTTCGATGCAGAGAAACAAAGACTGTTTATAGAGGAAGATAAATTTGATAGAGCACAATATTTAACCGACCTCACTTTTTCACAACAAACCCAATTTGCAAGTTGTTGGTTTTTGGGAGATAGAGAAGCTCTTGCTATGTGGAAGCTTTATTCAAATAAAGACGGTGTAGCTATAAAATTAAATGCGAGACAACTCACTGATATAGTAATTGCAGCAGCGGAGAGCTATACAAACACAGACTTCGAGTTACTATTATTCGGAGCTGTGGAATATAAAAATATTTGGCCATTTGACCCATACGAAACGTTCAATGGTAAGTATAATGCTATGAAGAAAGATAAAAGCTATTCTCATGAAAGTGAATTTCGGTTCATTTCAGTTGTTCCTGTAGAAAAGAAAGGCATTTACAATAATCTCACCCTCCCAATCGGTGATATATCATCCTTCGAAGTGGAGATTATAACTAATCCTTTTATGCAGGCGTGGGAGATTAATAATCTAAAAAAGCTGTTGAAACCATACAATCTTGAAACTAATATAATCCCATCGAGTATGGACATAAAACCTATGTAAACAGCCCTGCTGGAAAAATGCGTTAAGTAATTAATTCAAAATAACTTCAGCATCTCCATGTAAATATTTGTCTAATTTTTGGGGAGCCTAACTTCTGTTCCCTTAAAAAAACATTATTCCGCCTTTGCAGGTGTTCTTCACCTGCATATAGATGGGTTGCGAAGTAGTTGCTGGTGAAGAACACCAACAGACGCACCCCATTGAATTTAGGCGGCTCCTTAAACCTGATTGCATCTCAAAGCAAGCCTTTTGCGCAGCGGACAACTGCATTTGTATTTAACAAACTGCGGGTTACTTTGGCAATGCGTTAAGACCATCAACAAAAATCCGCAGAGACGGAGGATTCATAAAACTTTTTATTAACAGGCGGCACCTACGGACCCGAAAACCTTTCTCTTTCTATTCTTCTAAAAACGGGAAGCTCCTCCGCAGCTAAGAAATTGTTGATAGTTGTTTAGTCCTGCGGCGGTCTCAAAGGATAGTCTTGAGCGCAGTTTGAGCCGGATGATGGGAGACTATTATGTCCGGTTCTAAGGGGGCGAAAGAGCTGCAATGCTATTAGCTACTAGGTAAATACCACGCCTGCAACAAATATCTGACTGTTGTGCGTCAAGTTAATTCAAACAATCTATTAATTTAATTCTATAACAAGTAATCCTATCAAACTATCAAAATTGATCAATCAATAGATTGTTCTTACCTTCAATAATATAATTTTTCGTTATGCCTGAAAATTTAGTAAACAATAATATACCAGAAGAATATCCTTTGGACAAAATCTTAAAAGAATTACCGCGCTTTAAGTATAAAGAAGTAGACGTTGATACTCTTGGTTTTTATATAAGACGTGCAAAGGATAGAATTAGGGAACTTCCTGAAAGCGAAAAACATTCAGCTATTTTAGCAGGGTTAGATAAAGCAGAGGATATTAGTACGGAAATAATAAAAGGAAAGTTTAGAGATGAAGAAAAAGAAAATAAATTTTATACTGCTATTAATTTAAGTTTGTCATCTTTAAAAGACATAAGTTTATAATAAATACAATTTTAAATTAGTCAATAAGAAGAAGCGGTAAATGCAATTCTTAGCACTAATAAAACTTAGCCGCGATAACACGAACGCACAAAAGTATTGCTGTAGGTTGGATTACGACCTGCAAAGGTCTTGATTGGATTGTTTTGTACTGGTAGTCGTAAGAAAAACCTACTCTCCAATAGATAACCTTACCAGTATTGCGGCTTGAGTAATCAAGCTGTAACAAGCAACCAGAACAATGTACCGGGCAGTCTAAAAGACTGGCGTTCGAAAACCGTGAGGTTGTTGAAAGAACCGATAAACTCAATTGGTGTAGGGCTAAGCTGGATGATATGTTAAAGTAATTAAACGTACGAAAGAATCTCCGTCACCCACCAGGTGCTTAGTAGTTTGACAAGCTTTAGCAAAAAATTGCAACGACATGAGTTAAACTGTTTCCAACTCAGTTTACGTGGATGCACAACATGTCAGGTGAACAGTTCGGCACCAACCCATCCGTGTCTGATCAAGACAACAGGAGAACCCCATATTCCGCCCCGCTAAATCCTAGCGTGTGGACACATTCGTAAAGTCTTCTTGCTCCAATAGGAGCATCCTGTTTACAGAAAAATACATGGTTGTGTCGGATTAAAGCTCCGTAGGTGCTTCCTGTTTTTAATGAATTTAGGTGACTCATTAGACCTGATGACATCTCAAAGCAAAGGCTTGTGCGCTGCGGACCAATGCGTTTGTATGTAACACACTGCGGGTTCCTTTGGCAATGCGTTAAGACCAGCAAGAAGAATCCGCAGGGATGGAGAATTCATAAAACCCTTTATTAACAGGCGGCACCTACGGAGCCGAAAACCTTTCTCCTTCTATTTTTCTATAAACAGGTAGCTCCTCCGTAGCTAAGAAATTAGTAATGGTTGTTTAGGCCTGCGGTGGCCTCACAGAATATTCTTGAGCACAGTGTGAGCCGGATGATGCAAAAATATCAGGTCCGGTTCTTAGGGGGCTAAAGAGCAGCAATGCTTTTAGTTACCGGTAAAGCGTACGCCTGCCAAAAACACGTGGCTTGTTATTCACCATTCCGTACCACTCAATAACTATTGAAGTTTCAATCCAAATACTTACTTTTGGCGTTAGTAATTTAAGGCAGCAGTATGATAATTTCATTCGGCGGTTCGGAGACAGAACAAGTATGGTTAGGTAATTGGGTTAAAAAACTGCCAATAGAAATTCAAAATATTGGGAGAAGAAAACTTAGGATGATTAACAACTCTGTAGATATTGCTGATTTAAGAATTCCACCTGCAAACAGGTTGGAGAAGTTGTCGGGAAAATTAAAAGATTTCTATAGCATTCGAATTAATGATCAATGGCGAATTATTTTCAAATGGGACGCTGGAATTGCTTCAGAGGTTGAAATTATTGATTATCATTAAATATTTGTATAAATGGCAAAACTTAAAAATATTCACCCCGGTGAAATTCTCTCAGAGGAATTTCTTAACGCATTTAATATTACAGCTTATAAACTAGCTAAGGATATTGAAATTCCTCAAACCAGAGTTTCCGAAATCATCAAGGGTAATCGGAGAATTACTGCTGACACAGCAATAAGATTAAGTATATATTTTGGTAATTCCGCTAAATTTTGGCTCGGGCTGCAAGATGATTATAATATTGAGCAAGAAATATCAACAAAAGGATCGTCACTTAAATCTATCAAGGCGCTGGATTCTAAAGTTGCCTAACGGCACACTACAAACAAGGCTTCGTCGGGCCTGAAAGGCCAGCGGTGAAGCCTCGGATGGACACCCTGGCCCGCAGAATTGCGGACAACCCTGGCGAATTTTTTGGCTTTATTTTGAGGGTTTGCGCCAATTGCAAAAAACACTGAAATAACGTTTTTGGGTGCCAATGATGAAGAACAGTTTGCCGGTGCATAATCGGCCGTTTGTATCGCTGAACATTCATCCTGGCACGGCGTTAATTCACTAGCTTAAGTTCTTAACTTCAAATTTTAAAACAAAAACCGGCAGCGGGCGCCAGGCCGGAAGTTATAAAACCACGCCAGCAACAGATACCTGACCGGAATGGGCAAGCTGCAACCGTGATAAAACGTAACAGCAATAGAGACACCTATTTTTACTAATTTTGAGGAGACAAAAACCTATTATTATGTTATACGGACAAGTAAGCATTGACCCTGAAATTATGAGCGGTGCGCCAGTTTTTGCGGGAACGAGAGTTCCCATTCAAAATCTTTTTGACTACTTGGAAAGCGGAGAAGACCTTTCCGAGTTTTTAGACGATTTTCCGTCTGTTACCAAAGAGGCAGCATTGGCAATTTTGGAAATGGCAAAAAAATCATTGACAACAGAAAAGGTGCTTCATGAAAATTTTACTTGATGAAAGTTTGCCCAGGAAATTGCGCAATGACTTTCCGGAAAGACATGAAGTTTGGACAGTTCGAGATATGGGTTGGTTAGGAAAGAAAAACGGCGAATTGCTTACACTTATGACGGACAATTTTTTTGAACTATTTGTTACTGTTGACCGAAACCTGCCTTATCAGCAAAATCTTCAAAGGCTTTCATTGACAATTTTTGTGCTTCGTTCTAGGGACAATACTCGTAAAACTCTACGATTACTTATTCCAAAAATATTCGAACGTCTTGCTCTTGGTGAATTACAAAACGTAATTGAAGTCGCTTAAATTAGACCGCCTGCCCATAACAAAAGTATTGCTGCAAGCAGGCCACGATGTTGTTTTGCGACCTGCAAAGGTCTTGATTGGATTGTTTTATACGGGTAGCCGTAAGAAAAACCTACCCTTCCACGGGTAGTAGCTTACCGATATTGCGGCTTGAGTAATCAGGCTGTAATAAGCAACCGGAGCAATTTACCAGCAGTCGAAAGACTGGTTTTCGAAAACCCTGAGGTTGTTGAAAGAACCGATAAACTCAATTGGTTAGGGTTGGCTTTTTTCACAAACGAAAGACTTTTCAAAACTTTCATACCGAAAGTCGCCTCATTGTTCGGAATTTCAACGATTACTTTCATTATCAAAATTTTTCTATAACGCGTTTCACAAGATTATATCTTCTTAAAAACCTCCTTAAAATCAATTTCAAACCCGGGAAATATTCCTACCGGCGCTTCATCAACGTTATTGTAGATTTTTCTAAACCCGTATTTTTCAACGGCCAGATCAAACACTGTAACCGTTTCATCAGTGGGCTGTACAATCCAATATTCCCTGACGCCATTCTCCTGGTATATTTCAAATTTATCGTCTATTTCTCTTTTGGTATTGCCCGGCGAAACAATTTCTATGATCCAGTCTGGTGCCCCCATGCAGCCCTTTTCATCCAGCTTGGCCTGGTCACAAATCACACAAATATCCGGCTGTACAACCGTATAAATTGAAGCGGGGTCCTTTACACCTTTCGGCTTTAATGTTCCAATTAACCTTACATCAAATGGAGCATAGAATAACGAACAGGATTTTTGTTCAAGATAATTGCCAATTCTTAACGAAAGGTTACGGCTGATTCGTTGATGCCTCATATTAGGCGCCGGGCTCATTCTTTTTACCCAGCCCTTAAACAACTCAACCCGGTCGTCGAATACCCAGGTCAGATAATCCGCATAGGAATATCTTTTACTAAGATCAAGTTGTTTAAAGTCCGTAATCATTTAATTGGCTTTAGATAAAGTTACCTCTTACTTCTGACACGCATCTGTTCTGCCGTTCTGAACATTTTTGTACTATGCCTTTAATCAGGGATAATACAAAGAAGTCAGAAAGTCCATCATGATTGACAGGAAGAATAAAATTGCCGGGGAGTTTAAGCCAATAGATCAGGAATAGGATAAAGTCTACAGCTTCTTAAAAACTTCCTTCAAATCAATCTCAAACCCGGGAAATATTCCTACCGGCGCTTCATCAACGTTATTGTAGATTTTTCTAAACCCGTATTTTTCGTCGGCCAGATCAAATACGGTAACGGTTTCATCAGTGGGCTGTACAATCCAATATTCCCTGACGCCATTCTCCTGGTAAATTTCAAACTTATCGTCTATTTCTTTTTTGGTATTGCCCGGCGAAACAATTTCTATGATCCAGTCCGGTGCCCCCATGCAGCCCTTTTCATCCAACTTGGTCTGGTCACAAATCACACAAATATCGGGCTGCACAACCGTATAAATTGAAGCCGGGTACTTTACCCCTTTCGACCTTAATGTTTCAATTAACCTTAGATCAAATGGAGCTGTGAAAGTAAAATATGCCCTACCCTCCAAATAATGCCAGATGGTTCCGGCCAGGTTCATTGAAATACGCTGATGACTCATATTTGGCGCCGGGCTCATCTTCTTTACCCAGCCCTTAAACAACTCAACCCGGTCGTCGAATACCCAGGTCAGATAATCGGCATAGGAATATCTTTTACTTAGATCAAGTTGTTTAAAGTCCGTAATCATTTAATTGGCTTTTGATAAAGTTACCTTTAACTTCTTACACTCATCTTTTCTGGCGATCCGAACATTTTTGCATTGCGCCATTATCAGGGATAATACAAAGAAGTCAGAAAGACCATCATGATTGACAGGAAGAATAAAATTTGCAGGGAGTTTAAGCCAATAGGTCAAGAATTGGATAATGTTTAAAGTTTCTTAAAAACCTCCTTCAAATCAATCTCAAACCCAGGAAATATTCCTACAGACGCTTCATCAACGTTATTGTAGATTTTTCTAAACGCGTATTTTTCGTCTGCCAGATCAAACACGGTTATGGTTTCATCAGTGGGCTGTACAATCCAATATTCCCTGACGCCATTCTCCTTGTAAATTTCAAATTTGTCGTCTATTTCTTTTTTGGTATTGCCGGGTGAAACTATTTCTATGATCCAGTCGGGCGCACCAAGGCAGCCCTTTTCATCCAACTTACTTCTGTCGCATATTACACATATATCGGGCTGAACAACCGTATAAATTGAGGCGGGGTCCCTTACATCTTTCGACCTTAATGTTCCAATTAACCTAACATCAAAAGGCGCAGTAAAAGCTGAACAAGTCACATTTTTCAAATATTGTGCAATTTCTGCTGACATATTCCAACTCACCCTTTGATGACTCATATTTGGTGCCGGGCTCATCTTCTTTACCCAGCCTTTAAACAACTCAACCCGGTCGTCAAATACCCAAGTCAGGTAATCGGCATAGGTGTACCGCTTATTGAGATCCAACTGGTTAAAATCTGTGATCATTATTTCAGCTTTACGTAAAGTTATCGTTTTCTGTTAATCGCTTACTTTTGCTACCGTTTCAAAAAATATTTGATAAATACATTTTATTATGGGTCGCATTTTTGAAGTAAGAAAAGCCACCATGTTTGCCCGCTGGGACAAAATGGCAAAGCAGTTTACCCGTATAGGTAAAGAAATAGTGATAGCAGTTAAAAACAGTGGCCCCGACCCGGCAACCAACCCTGCACTTCGCCGCTGCTTTTCGAATGCAAAAGGCGTGGGCATGCCTAAAGACCGCGTGGAGGCTGCTATAAAAAGGGCCATGGGCAAAGAGATGATCAATTAT
>JBBQGV010000161.1:0-7360 GCA_038323375.1 Chitinophagales bacterium | reverse complement strand
ATTTTTACTAAAAATAATCTCTGTGGGAGGTGCGAAATTGTACTTATTTGGGAATCAACCCATTAAATTTGAAAGATAAAGATACTTTTACAAAAAGTGCAAAAGTTTTTTTTGATTTGGACAACCTACTCTCCGAGGTCGTATGGCAAAAAGCATTTCAAAGCGGCTGGATAGTTACGATCAATCCCTGTATTGAATAACGTATAAATTCAAACAAGATGACCGTCAAGCTAATCGCGAATATTTATAATCCTGAGCAGCAAATCCGCCAGGATTTAATTGATGGTTTTGTGGTTCGCCAGGCCACTTTCCGTCGCCTTTTTGATGACTTGTGTAATTCGCCCATGAAGCACCCGGAGCAACATTACCTGCTGCAAGGTTCGCGGGGTATGGGTAAAACTACCATACTCCTCCGCCTGGCTTACGAATTAGAAAGTGACCCCGAAACTTGCAAAACGGTTGATCCCGGTTTTGTTCAATGAAGAAGAGTATGGTTTAGACCGGCTCTCCCGTTTCTGGGAGCGGGTTGCGGAGATTTTGGAGGATAAATGCACGGAATTCAACGGAATTCCTGAAGAAATGGATGCATTTTATTCAAAATACGGCGAAAACGAAGAGACGTTTGAGCGGGCAGTGTTTAGGCTGCTCAGCGAACGGCTCCAAAAAGCGGGTAAAAAAATAGTCCTGCTGATAGACAACTTCGGCGATATTTTCCGGCGCTTCAAAATGCCGGATGTACAACGGCTGCGCGAAGTGCTGCAAACCTCTTCTGACCTGCGCCTAATTGCCGCCACGCCTACCGTATTGAATGAGTTTTATGATGGAAAACATCCATTTTACGAGATCTTCCGGGTCGTCCACCTCAGGGGTCTACATGCGGAGGAAGTACGCACGCTGCTGCTAAAGTTGGCCGAAAGCGAGCACCAGCAAGCCGTAAAAGACATCATCGAAAACAAACCAGGCCGGGTGGAAGCGCTCCGGCGACTCACCGGCGGGGTCATTCGCACCATCGTACTGCTTTTCGAAGTCTTTGTAGACGACCGCAAAGGCGACGCTTTCCACGATCTCCAAATCATCGCCGACCGCCTGACGCCCCTCTACAAACACCGGATGGACGACCTGCCCACTCAGCAAAAGCAAATTGTGGACGCCATCGCTATGGCTTGGGATGCTGTGTCCGTCAAAGAAATTTGCCGCCATACCCGCTTGGACAGCAAAACCGTTTCCGCACAATTAAGCCAACTTAGCGAAGAGGAAATTGTCGAACGCATCCTGACGGGGACAAAAAACCACCTGTACCGTATCGGCGAGCGTTTTTTAAATATCTGGTACCTAATGTGTTATGAAAGAAGGGATAACCGGGTGCTGTGGCTGGTGAGGTTTTTGGAGGTAATTTGTGATCCGGATACGCTGCGTAGTCGTATTCGTTATCATCTGTCTGAACTTCAAAGTGGAGATTATGATACAGAAGGCGCTTTAAAAGCCTTTGAATTGTCGGAGGACTTCTTCTACGATGAAAAATATATGGAGGATTGGGGCGAACAATTTACAGTCTTCCTCCTTCTTCTTCTCACGAAATCTCAGTATCCCTTCCTCTACGACTATTTCACCAACGAGCGCGGCACAGCCCTGAAAGTTCGCGACCGTTTCAAGCCCATTTGGTATGCGCTAATGCACTACATGAAGGAGCAATACCCTTTGGAATACCTGCGCATGGGTGAAGAACTGCGCGAAACCGTTGAAGAAATCATCCAAAAAGTAGAAAAAATGCGGGAAGAGTACGCTTAGAGGCTTCCGCTTCTTCATCGCTTTTGAAACCCAATCTAAATTCCCTACCTTTGCGCGCAAAATTCCTGACCTTGAAATATTTCAACAACATCCTCGAATCCATCGGCAATACGCCTTTGGTGAAGCTGAACAAAGTGGTGGCCGAAGTGGCCGCGCAGGTTTTTATCAAATTAGAAACCGTTAATCCCGGCAATTCCATCAAAGACCGCATGGCGCTCAAAATGCTGGAAGACGCGGAAAAGCGCGGCGATATCCAACCCGGTGGCACCATCATTGAGTGTACCTCCGGCAATACGGGCATGGGGTTGGCCATCGCGGCTTCGGTGAAAGGCTACCGCTGCATTTTTACCACCAGCGACAAACAATCGAAAGAAAAGATAGACCTGCTCAAAGCTTTTGGCTCGGAAGTCATCGTTTGCCCGACGAACGTGACCCCCGAAGACCCGCGCTCCTACTACTCCGTGGCGCGCCGGCTGAGCGAAGAAATTCCGAACTCTTACTGGTGCAATCAATACGACAACCCCTCCAACCGGCAGGCGCATTACGAAAGCACGGGCCCGGAAATCTGGGAACAAACCAGTGGCAAAATCACGCACCTTGTCGTGGGCGTGGGCACGGGCGGCACCATTTCGGGCACCGGGCACTACCTGAAAGAGCACAACCCGAATGTCAAGGTGTGGGGCGTGGATACCTACGGTTCGGTCTTCAAAAAATACCACGAAACCGGCATTTTTGACGAAAAGGAAATTTATCCCTACATCACCGAAGGCATTGGCGAAGACATCCTGCCCAAAAACGTGGATTTCGACATCATTGACCATTTTGAAAAAGTGACCGACAAAGACGGTGCCGTGATGGCTCGCCGCATTGCACGGGAAGAAGGCATCTTGTTGGGCTATTCGGCCGGGTCTGCGGTGGCAGGACTTATCCAAATGAAAGACCGCCTCACCAAAGACGACATCGTGGTGGTTGTCATCCACGACCACGGCAGCCGTTATGTGGGCAAAATTTTCAACGACGACTGGATGCGCGAGCGCGGCTTTTTGGATACCGAAATGCGCGTAAAAGACATCTTGTCGAAAAAACGCGACAAGCAGTTTTTTAGCGTCGCAACTTCGGATACCGTGCGCCACGCCTTCGACCTCATGAAACAGCACGACATCTCCCAGATGCCCGTGATGGAAAACGGAGCCATCGTTGGATCCATTACTGAAAATGCCGTATTGACCTTTTTGCTGGAAAATCCGATGAAAAATACCGAGCAAAAAGTATCGGCGATCATGGGCGATCCGTTCCCCGTGGTGAGCGAGGACACTGCGTTCAGCCAACTCAGCAAATACATCAGCAAAAAAATACCGGCCGTTTTGGCTAAAGACAAAGCCGGCGACATGCACATTGTGACGCAGTACGATATGATACAGGCGGTGTAGGAGCGGAAGTTGGCAAGTTGGCAAGTTGGCCAACTTGCCAACTTGCCAACTTGCCATTTACAAAAAACTACTCCTTCCACCCCGGCCCACGCACTACCCGACCCGGCATTGCCCCTGTGTGTTCGCCGTTTTTCAGCACTTGTACGCCATTGACAAACACGTGGTTGACGCCAATGGCGTACTGGTGTGGCTGCTCAAAAGTGGCCTTGTCGGCAACGGTGGCCGGATCGAAGACGACGATATCTGCGAAATAGCCGGGCTTCAGATACCCACGCTTTTGAATTTTCAGGTGCTCGGCAGGGAGCGAGGTGAGTTTGCGCACCGCTTCTTCTAAGGTAATGACTTTTTCTTCGCGCACGTATTTGCTCAGCAGGCGGGCGAAATTGCCGTAAGCCCGCGGATGGGTAGAAGATTTCATAAAAACGCCCTCATTGGCCATCGCCGCAGCATCGGAACCAAAACTCAGGTATGGAAGCGGAATTTGCTTGCGAACATTGTCTTCCGACATCAAAAAATACACCACGCCCACCCGGGTTTGGTCCTGAATGACCAGATCCATGGCGGTGTCTTCGGCATCTGTGCCGCGAATAGTCGCCACTTCGGCTAAGGTTTTGCCCGTGTATTTTTTCAGCGTATCGTTCTTGAATTCGCTGAGTAGCAATTTATCGGCTGACCCGGCAGCGAAATATAGGTTTTCCCAATCCTGGGCATCCTGTTTCATTTCTGCTTTCACGCGTTTGCGGATGGCTGGGTCTTTCAGGCGTTTGGCCCATTCATCGTATCCGCCTTCCTGCACCCAGGGTGGCATGGCAGCGTCTAATCCCGTTGCCCCGGCGATATAGGTGTACATATTCGCAGAAATGTCCAATCCTTTCCGGCGGGCGCTGTCAATTTTGGAAATGGCCAGATCCATTTTCGGCCAGTTATTTTTTCCGGCTGCTTTGAGGTGGTAAATTTCAACGGGCAGCCAGGCTTCCTGCGAAATGCGGATGACTTCATCAATGCCCTCCAGCAGTTTATTGCCTTCACTGCGCATGTGGGTGATGTAACGCCCGCGGTAAGCTGCCGCAGCCTGGCACAATGCAATCAGTTCTTCCGTTTCTGCATAAAATGCCGGCGCGTAAATTAGGGCAGAAGCCACGCCCATCGCGCCTTCTTCCATCGCCTGGCGAACCAAAGCCTGCATCCGGACAATTTCTTCCGGCGTTGGCGGACGGTCTTCGTAGCCGATTTCATGAATGCGCACCGTAGTGGCACCCACAAATGAAGCCACATTAACGGAAACGCCTTTGCGTTCCAAAAACTCCAAATATTCACCGAGGGTCGTCCAGGTGACATCGTATTTGATGTCGCCCTGGGATGCTTTGGTGCCCGCCTTCATTTCGTCATTGAGCGGCCCCATAGACCACCCCTCCCCCATCACTTCCAGCGTAACGCCTTGCTTGAGGTCGCTCATCCCACGGCCATCCGCGATCAAGCTTTCCGTGGCCCAGCTCAGCATATTGATGAACCCGGGACTCACGGCCATGCCGCCGGCGTCTAATTCGCTTCTACCTTTGGCGTTCGGAAGTTCCCCCATGGCCGCAATGGTGTCGGCGTTGACCGCAATTGCGCCAAGCACGGGCGCTTTCCCAGAGCCGTCGTAAATGAGGGCGTTGCGAATGAGAAGGTCGTAAGTTACTGGCGGCGTTTGGCAGCCGTGCAGGGCGATAACCGTGCAAAGCGCAAATAAGAGTAGGTTTCGGTTCATCTGTTTTTCGTTTTTCCCGATAAAGATGGGGAGAAAACCAGAATTTAAAGAGCAAATTAGCAAAATGTAACAGGAGGTAACTATCCAGCCGCCCCTAAATACTTATGATTTCCGACCTCGGAGAGGCCGTATGGCAAAAAGCATTTCAAAGCGGCTGGATAGTTACAAAGCATGGGTTCATTGTCAAAAATGCGTCAATCATGAAGTTTAGGAGCGTGTCGTAAATACGTTACGTGAATTGGGGGAGGGGATTTTTTCATCAGGCAAGGCGCGAGAAGGGAGCATAGCCTAAGCTACGCGACCGACGAGGCAATTGCGCCAACTGAAAGCAATTGCGGGCAGCCTGATGGAAAAAGCCACCGCGCAAACCGGTAAGTTATTTACGACACGCTCCTTAATGGCTTAATTTTCAGAAAGGTCAGGCTGCGTTTCACTACCTTCGTGCTACAAAAAAAATATTTAATCCATGCTCAACAGACCAAGACGCAACCGCGTTTCTGCCGCCGTAAGGGGCCTCGTTCAGGAAACGCACCTCGATACCGGGCATTTGGTGCAGCCCATTTTTTTGGTGCAGGGCACGAATATCCGCTCGGAAGTTGCCTCCTTACCCGGCACGTACCGTTTTTCGCCCGACCTGGCCCTTGAAGAAATCGAGGCTTGCATGAAACTCGGCCTGCGCAATTTCATCGTATTTCCGGCCATAGCCGATGCGCATAAAGACAAAACGGCTACTTACAGCGCCCATCCGGGTAATTTTTACCTGCAAACGGCTCGTGAAATCAAGCGCCATTTCCCCGAGTGTTGCCTCATCAGCGACGTGGCGATGGATCCTTACAGCTCGGACGGGCACGATGGTTTAGTAAAGGGAGGTAAAATCGTGAACGACGAAACATTGCCCATTTTAGCCCAAATGGCGGTAGCTCAGGCAGAAGCGGGTTTCGACCTGATCGGCCCTTCCGATATGATGGATGGCCGGGTGGAAGCGATTCGGGTTGCGCTGGACACCGCCGGTTACACGGATACGGGCATCATGGCTTATACGGCCAAATACGCCAGCGCTTTCTACGGCCCGTTCCGCGATGCCTTAGACAGCGCTCCCCGCGACGAAGAAGGCATCCCAAAAGATAAAAAAACGTACCAGATGAACCCGGCCAATCAACGCGAAGCGCTGATCGAGGCGAGTTTGGACACCGCAGAAGGCGCTGATTTCCTCATGGTGAAGCCGGCTTTGCACTATTTAGATGTGATTTCGCTGCTCAAAAACCAGTTTGACCTGCCCATCGCCGCCTACCACGTCAGCGGGGAGTGCGCCATGCTGTTGGCGGCAAGCCGAAACGGTTGGTTAGATTTCGAAAAAGCCATGCCGGAAACGCTGTTGAGCATCCGCAGAGCCGGAGCCGATGTGATCATTACGTATTTTGCGAAGGCGTTTGCGGAAAGGGTCGGGCGTTTGTAGGGCAAGCAAGAGGCCAGAGGCACTGCGCGAGCGGTTATTCCACTATTTTTCAAGCATATTGATCTTGCCTGCTATCTTTCGTTTCACCGGCTTTAGCTTGCCATTGCTGGTGGTGCGCAGTATTAGTATAAG
The DNA here is from genome assembly GCA_038323375.1 of Chitinophagales bacterium. Taxonomy (GTDB): domain Bacteria; phylum Bacteroidota; class Bacteroidia; order Chitinophagales; family Saprospiraceae; genus JABWAJ01. The sequence goes on along the minus strand of JBBQGV010000161.1, from coordinate 804 downwards.
CTGTTTTTTCGTAACTATACAGCCAAAACAGTGGGATATAAGTAGGAATCTACAGGAAGCGGACTAAAGCCCGCGAAACAGAACAGCACACGCTCTACGCTTGGTCGGCTCTTCGTTTCGCGGGCTTTAGTCCGCCTGAGATAACTGCGAAAACATCCGTAATCCCTGAATGAGTGAACCATCAACTTCATCGTTGTTTCCTCTACTGGTATTGGGGTAAATAATTACGTTTTTTCAAAAAAAATCCGGCTTCGCCGGAAAAAAGTGAAAAGAAAAAAGGGTAAAAGGGTAAAAGAGCAAAGGGTTACATCAGTACCGAGCCAGGCGAAAACCGATAAAGTTGTTCCTGTTATCAGCATTGTTGAAGTAGCGGAAGGACACCCGACAGTAGTTATCGTTGACGCTCCAGGACCCGCCACGAACCACGCGGCCACTACAGTTTCCACCGTTAGCTTCCAACCATGCAGTGCCATCCTTAGGTGCTTCTTCATAGTTTTCATGCCAACAATCCGCTACCCACTCCCACACATTCCCGCTCATATCATAAAGCCCCAGTTCGTTGGGCTTTTTGCCACCCACCGGGCGTGTCGTTTTTTGCTCGCCAAAAAAAGTATTGCCTTTCGCATGATTTTCATCGTACCAGGCCACTTCGTCTATGGTGTTGCTGCCGCTGTACAAGTAGCCCCGGCTTTGAGCGCCGCCCCGTGCAGCGTATTCCCATTCCGCTTCGGTGGGCAGGCGATATTGTTTACCGGTTAAGGTATTCAGTTTTTTAAGAAATTCCTTTATATCGTTCCAGGAGAC
>JBBQGV010000160.1:0-7443 GCA_038323375.1 Chitinophagales bacterium | reverse complement strand
TATAAAAATTAACGACAACCTCCTCCTACAATACAGCCTGTTCTCAATTCGTCACCCACTGCGTTCCAAATTACCCAGCCCCTACCACCCGACTTGCAAGAACCTTCTACATTAATGTCGTCAACGGAAGGTTTTTTAGGTGTAATCTACTGAGGCACGAAGCAGGTGACATCTCAAAAAACCGGTTCCCGAGTCGCGAAAATTGAGACAACACCTGCCGCTAAGGGCGGCGAGATGTCGCCTCAATTTTCGCTAAGTTGACGACATTAAACCTTCTACATGGCCAAAACACGACATTTTTTTAACGGAAAGACAATTGCTGCGCCTTACAAAATAAAAAACTCCGAAGTTTATTATTTAAATTCACCGTTTGCAAAAAATCAAATCACGGGCAATTAGCAGGATTTTATAGACTAACAAAGCCTGGAGAACAAGAATTTAATTCAAGAACTTAACCCGTAACAGTATGGCTGATTTTTATCAACATATTGCCCAATATTACATAATTCCCGTATCAAGGCAGGGCAGGCCATTAGCTTTTATATGTTAGAAGCTTATTGGCCTGTGGGGCACCAGGTTGTTGAAGAAGAACAAGGAGGTCTTTACAAGGTAGATTACGGAAGTAATATGATTAAATATTTGTCAGAAAGATTAACCCGGGAATTAGGTAGCGGCTATGATCGTACTAATCTACAGCACATGAGGAAGTTTTTTCTAACCTTCCAAAATTGCGACGCACTGCGTCGCGAATTATCCTGAACCCACTGCCGCGCCCTCCTCCGCGTAGAAAACCCGCTTGCTCGCGAGTGCTACCTCGCTGAAACCATCGCCAACAACTGGGGAACGCATTCTTTCAATCCAACAAACAACCTAACTCATGGAAATTAACCACCCGCTCCTCCTCCTCCACCTCAGCAAAGCCAGGAAAAAGAAGCCCCTGAAATACATCGAGCATTCCATACCTAATACGTTTACCTAATACGTTTCCTAAACTTCCAAAGTCTATGGTGTGCACACATCTGGGCAACTGGAATTTAAGAAACCTGGCGCTTGCCGAAAAAAGAATGCATTTATGCGCTTGACAGCATTTTGTCGGTTTCCGGTCTTTTGATCTTTTACGTTTGCCATTCCCGTTGGTTTGTCCCTCTCGTTGGTTTGTCCCTCTCGTTGGTTTGTCCCTCTCGTTGGTTTGTCATTCCCGCAGGGAATCTGCAACAGAAGAACGGCTTTTGAAACAGAATCCATGCGCATCATCCATGATGATGTTGTTTTTACCGATTACACCTTCTCCAATAAGTCTACAAAAACTTGAGCCGCTTGGCGAGATTTCGCAGATTCCCTTCGGGAATGACAAGCCTGTTGGGAATGATAAGCCTGTTGGGAATGACAAGCCTGTTGGGAATGACAAGCCTGTTGGGAATGACAAGCCTGTTGGCGTGACAAGCCAGCGGGGAATGACAAGCCTGCGGGGAATGACAAGCCTGCGGGGAATGACAAGCCTGTTGGGAATGACAAGCCTGTTGGCGTGACAAGCCTGTTGGCGTGACAAGCCTGTTGGGAATGACAAGCCTTCGGGAATGACAAGCCTGTTGGGAATGACAAGCCTGCGGGAATGACAAGCCTGTTGGGAATGACAAGCCTGTTGGGAATGACAAGCCTGTTGGCGTGACAAACCAACAATGTTTCGGGTCGAAACAGGCATTTGGAACCTACGGGGTGTGAATTGCAATACAAAGTCGTAATTCGTTGAAAATCAAATCTTCACAAAGTGTGGCGCCGACTTGTGTCCACACCGTAAACTTCCAAAAGTTTAGTAAACGTATCCCCTAAGCCCTGCTTTATTTCCCACAACTTTATCAACATAAAATCCGTTACAACATGGTATATTGATGTATATTTGTAAATAAAACGACCGGATGCAAAAACTGACTCTAAACATTGAGGATAGCCGTTATCCATTGCTGTTGCAATTCCTGAAGACATTGGATGATGTCCAAATCGTCCAGCCTTCAAGTGTTTCCGATGCTGTTTTACCAGATAGCGGAGTTTTATAATCGCCATCCCCTCCCATTAGTCAACTGGCATTATTACAACACCTGCTAAAGCAACAACAAACCCCGCTTTTTCAAAACATTGCCGATCCGGCAATCTGGCAACAACAACAACGAAATGAGTGGTCGTAATTTATTGCTTGATTCCAACATTGGAATTATATCGCCCAAAAGCAATTAATACGTTTACTAAACTTCTAAAAGTTTAGTAAACGTCATAACATCCATAATCCTTTCTATCCATGCAGCACCCACTCCACCGCCGCCTCAAAACCCTCCTCCTCCAAAACACCGGAGAAGTCTTGCAACACCTGCAAAAAATATTCAGCAGCAATAAAGCCGCGTTCAACGAGGTGATCCAATTGCACAGTCGCTTGCAGGAGCTGCAACAAAAGCAACGCAAAGGCACCTTGCGCGCCGAAGAAGAAAACGTGCTCGCCAGAACGCTTACCTACAGCATACTCGACCTCATTGACACCATCTCCCCCGAAGAAGCGGCGACCTACGACCTCGAAAACGCCATTTTTAAACGCATTCTCGTGGTGTGCAAATCGGCGGAACGGGAGGATGACATGCGGGCTTTGTTTCCGGAACAATACTACAAGGGCGTGGAATACGACATCTCGGGGCAGCCCCGCCCGGCGGCTTCGGTGAACAAGTTTGATCTCGTTGTTTTTGATAATTTTCCTCCTGGCGAAATGAATGATGATCACGAACTCTTGCGCTATTATTTGAATGAAACGGAGCCGTATCTGCTGTATTTCAATAGCCTGTATTTGCCATGGTTGGGAAAAGAATACCCCGAAAAAGCCTATTTCGCCAACTCCGTTTTTTCCATCCACGCCCGCATTGGGGAAATGATGCTGTATTTGAAATACCGTGGTCGCCAGCTTTAGCGGGCCGCCTCCAATTTCTTGATCAGCAAGATTTTACAAAGAACACTATGTACTATACAAGGTCTGCCAGCTGAAGCTGGCGACCACAAAAAAGCCCCCGGGAAACAATCCCCGGAAGCTTTAAATGAAGGTACTTTATCTTTTATATGATTCCAACGACCGCCTTCCCGCTGCCCGGGCTCAGCCATTGGCCGTTACCGTTTAGGTGTATAGTGAGGCACCCGACAAATTTGAAGGAGTGAGGGTGTCAGACCGACTGGAATATGCAGCTGCCCTTTCTGACCGACTCGAAGTGCGAACACCCATCCTGTGAATTCTGATGCAGCCCCCCGCCCGCAAAAGAAAATCCTATAAATGGTCGCGATTCCCCCTTTTTCCCTATACTTGATCGGCGAATGGAACATCCTCCAAATACGCCGTGTAGCGTATGAAAAGAACGATTACAGCAACTATTCTGATCACAGGAATCATCGGCATCGTCTTGTGGAGCACCCGGCGCGCCGGGTCGGACGAACCCGATCGCATCAGCTATAATTTCCACGTTCGGCCCATCTTGTCCGACAAGTGCTTCACCTGCCACGGGCCGGATCAGAACAAACTGCAAGCCGGGCTGCGGCTGGATCTTGCGGAAAAAGCCTACGCGCCTTTGCCGGAAAGCCCGGGCGCTTTTGCCATCGTGCCGGGCAAACCGGAAGTATCCGAACTAATGAATAGGATCACTTCGGCAGATCCGGATTTCCAGATGCCCCCGCCCGATTCGCACCTCAGCCTGCTGACGGAACACGAAATCGAAATCATCCGGAAATGGATCGAACAGGGCGCGGTGTATGAAAAACACTGGGCTTTTATCCCACCAAAAAAAGCAGCCTTGCCCGTGGTAAAAGACCGCGCCTGGGTGAAAAACGAAATTGACCATTTTACTTTAGCCAAAATGGCCGAAAAAGGGCTGAAAACCAACGAAGCAGCCAGCGCGGAACACCTGCTCAAGCGCATTTCGGTGGACCTGACCGGCCTATTGCCTACCGAAGATGAAATGAACCAATTTGCTGCGGACAATCCCGAAAACGCTTACGAAAAAGCAGTAGACCGCCTGCTCGCCAGCCCGCATTACGGCGAAAAAATGGCGTTGTATTGGTTGGATGTGGCGCGCTATTCCGACAGCTACGGCTACCAGGACGACAACATCCGCACCCAGTGGCCTTACCGCGACTGGGTCATCCATGCGTTCAATACCAACCTGCCCTATGACCGGTTTGTGACCTGGCAATTGGCCGGCGACCTATTGCCCAAAGCGAACAAAGAACAGATTTTGGCGACCGCTTTTTTGCGCAACCACAAATACACCGAAGAAGGCGGCGTCATTCCGGAGGAGTACCGGGTGGAATACGTGTTGGACAAGGTAAAAACCTATTCCAAAGGTCTGCTTGCCCTCACGGTAGAATGTGCGCAGTGCCACGACCACAAATACGACCCCGTTTCCCAAAAAGATTATTACCAGGTATTTGGTTTTTTTAATACCTCGAAAGAAGCTGGTTTTGAAGGCGACGTCAGCGTGTCGAAACCCGCCAAAACGCCCATTCTGACCCTTTCCGAAAAGGAAATCAAAGCGATGCTCACCTTCATCAACCAGCGCGATACGGGTTCGGTGACGGTGTCGGTCATGGAAGAAGCCGATACCGCGCGCGCCACACACATCCTGAACAGGGGTGCTTACGACCAACCCACCGACCTCGTTAAACCGGGCGCTTTAGCGGCGGTGTTGCCTTTCGATACGACCCGCTACCAACGCAACCGGCTGGGCTTGGCCGGGTGGACGGTAGCCAAAGAGAACCCGCTCACTGCCCGCGTTTTTGTCAACCAGCTCTGGCAGGAGTTTTTTGGCGCGGGTTTGGTGAAAACCACCGGAGATTTCGGGATGCAGGGCAACTTGCCGACGCACCCCGAATTGTTAGACTGGCTCGCCGTTGATTTTATGGAACACGACTGGGACATCAAGCGCTTAGTGAAACAGATTGTGCTTTCCGCAACCTACCGGCAGTCGTCCGAAGTCAAGCCGCAACACTTAGAAGTGGATCCGGAAAACCTGTACTTAGCGCGGTCGCCCCGCCTGCGTTTCAAGGCAGAGTTAATCCGCGACATGGTGCTTGCAACCAGCAACCTGTTGGTCAAAGACATTGGCGGGCCGAGCGTGAAACCTTACCAACCTAAGGGCTTGTGGGAAGTGGCGAGTTCCGGCAGAGGAGCATTGAAAACCTACGAGCAGGATCAGGACAGCGCCCTATACCGCCGGGGACTGTACACTTTCATCAAACTAACCCTGCCGCCGCCTTCCATGATGATGTTTGACGCCAGCAACCGCGACCAGTGCGAGGTGAAACGCACCAGCACGAATACGCCGTTGCAGGCCCTGATTATGATGAACGACCCGACCGTGCTGGAGGCTTCCCGCGTTTTTGCGCAGCGGTTGCAAGCCGAAAACAAAGGGATGGAAACTAACCTTTCGAGGGCTTTCCGGAACATCATTTGCCGAAAGGCTACTCCAAAAGAAATGGAGATTTTGAAAGGGTATTATGCCGAACAATTGGCGTTGTTTAAAGCCAAACAATTGAACGCTTACAAAACTTTAGCGGTGGGTGAATTTCCCATCAACAAAAAATTAGACCTCGACGAATCCGCCGCACTGATGAAAGTGGTGAACACCATTTACAACTTAGAAGAAGCCATCACAAAATCCTGAAGTCATGGAAAAAGAAGTGCTGGAGCATGGTCTGAACCTGAACCGCCGGAAGTTTTTATCGCGGTTGAGCTTAGGGCTTGGCAGTGTGGCCTTAGGTTCGCTGATGATTCCCGACCTGTTTTCGGGCAACGAAGCAGACCTGTTGCAGACCGGATTGCCGCATTTTGCCCCGAAAGCCAAACGTGTCATCTACCTGTTTCAAAACGGGGCACCGTCGCAATTGGATTTGTTCGACTACAAACCCAAATTGCGGGAACGCCACGGCCAGGAACTCCCCGCTTCCATTCGCATGGGCCAGCGCCTTACGGGCATGACCGCCGACCAGGCATCTTTCCCGTTAGCCAGTTCAAAATTTGCGTTCAAACAATACGGACAGCACGGCGCGTGGCTGAGCGAACTGCTGCCCTACACCTCAAAAATTGCCGACGAGCTGTGTTTTGTAAAGTCCATGTACACCGAAGCCATCAACCACGATCCGGCGTTGACTTTTTTTCAAACGGGGGCGCAGGTTGGCAACCGCCCGAGCATGGGTTCCTGGCTGAGCTACGGGCTGGGCAGCGAAAACAAAAACCTGCCTGCGTTCTGCGTGTTGTTGTCGAAAGGCAACGGCAACGGCCAGGGCGTGTACTCCAAATTGTGGACCAACGGTTTTTTGGATTCCGTGCATCAGGGCGTACAGTTCAGCAACAGCGAAAACCCAGTGTTGTACCTCAACAATCCGGATGCCGTAGACAAAGCGGATCGGCGGCGCATGCTGGATCGGCTCGCCCAGTTGAATGCCGAAAGCTACCAAACTTTTGGCGATCCCGAAATCAACGCCAAAGTGCAACAATACGAAATGGCTTACCGCATGCAGACCGCCGTGCCGGAAGTAACCGACCTCAACCACGAGCCGGAAAGCATCATCAAATTGTATGGCCCGGAATGCCTGATTCCCGGAACGTATGCGGCCAACTGCCTTTTGGCCCGGAAGCTTTCCGAAAGTGGCGTTCGCTTTGTGCAGCTTTACCACCAGGGTTGGGACGCGCACGACAGCCTGCCTTCGCAAATTAAAGGGCAGTGTAAAGACACCGACCAGGCTTCGGCGGCTTTGATTTTAGATTTGAAACAACGCGGCCTGTTAGACGAAACGCTGGTGATTTGGGGCGGCGAATTTGGCAGAACCAACTATTGCCAGGGCACGCTCACGGCGGATAACTATGGCCGCGACCACCACCCGCGTTGCTTTACCATCTGGATGGCCGGCGGGGGCGTCAAACCCGGCGTTTACGGCGAAACGGACGAGTTCGGCTACAATATCCAGTCTGACCCCGTTCACGTCCACGATTTCCAGGCAACGGCTCTGCATTTGATGGGATTAGATCATGAAAAATTGATTTATAAACACTTGGGAAGGAGGTACCGGTTGACGGATGTACACGGGAAAGTCATTGATAAGTTAATTGCTTGATTAACCAGAAAACAGGATGAAAATATGGATTTATGAACGATGTAAAACCTTCCTTTGCAGCCTTAGCGCCCTTAGCGGGGAAAAGTCTCCCGCAAAGAACACGACGGACACGCGAAGGACGCAAAGAGGATGCTCGATTAGCCAAAAGCGTTTGCTTCCAATCAATTGGACTTAGGAACGCCGAAATAATAACTTCCCGATTTGGGCGGTGGCTTTTGGCTACGCCGAACTTGCGTTTCCCACCGGACTTCCCGCAATTGCTTTCAGTCGGCGCAATTGCCTTCGTCGGTCACGTAGCTTTGGCTACGC
>JBBQGV010000159.1:0-7662 GCA_038323375.1 Chitinophagales bacterium | reverse complement strand
CGTAGCCAAAGCTACGTGACCGACGAAGGCAATTGCGCCGACTGAAAGCAATTGCGGGAAGTCCGGTGGGAAACGCAAGTTCGGCGTAGCCAAAAGCCACCGCCCAAATCGGGAAGTTATTATTTCGGCGTTCCTAAGTGTGTTTTTTACTTAACTTAGCGCTGAAATTCAAAATCACCATCACATGGCAAAGCCGCAAGCAATCATAGGCAGACAGCAGGAACTGGAAACGCTTGACCGTGTATTTGTCAGTCACAAATCCGAATTTCTCATCCTTTACGGCAGGCGGCGGGTGGGCAAGACTTTTTTGGTAAATCAGAAATTTGGCGAGCATTTTACTTTCCGTTTAACCGCCCTCGGCAACGCCACGCTAAAGCCGAAGGCATGGGTGCCTGGCTCGCTCAGCTCAACAGCCCCCGCTGGCGCGCATGGAGTGATTATGCCTTCGAGTACATTTGCCGTTACCACATTGACAGCATTAAAAAATACCTCGGCATCAGCGGCATTTATACTGAAGTTTCCAACTGGCGCAGCCAACGCAGTGAAAACGGAGCGCAGATTGACTTGCTCATTGATCGCAGCGACCGGGTCATCAATATTTGTGAAATGAAATTTTCAGTAAATGCCTATACCCTGCCTAAGGACTACGCCGACAACCTGCGTAACAAACTGTCCGTTTTCCGGGAGGAAACGGGAACGAACAAAACGTTTTTTTTGACGATCATTACTACTTTTGGGCTAAAAGCCAATAACTATTCCACGCAATTGGTCAACGATTCTTTAGACATGGAGGCGTTGTTTTTGTGAAGCGGCGATGTAGTATCTTTGTCAGAAATATTGTAGAAAATCCGCACAATGGCTAAAAAGTTCAACATCACGGGCACCTGCATCCCTTCCCGGCATTATATGGCAGACACCTCCGCTAAACTGAAGCGGGTGATGGCTTTGATTGAGGAGGGCGAGTATTTTACCATCAACCGCCCGCGGCAGTATGGCAAAACGACCACGATGCTGCGCATAACAGACCTACTCAATCAATCGGAAACCTACTTAGCATTCAACATCAGCTTCGAAGGCATTGGGAGCGATGTTTTTTTGACCGAACAATCTTTTAGCTGCGCCTTTCTGGAATTGCTCATCAACCCTATGATTGAACTGGGTAATGGGTCGCTTGCTGACTTTTTAAAAGAGGAGTCTTTGAAACCCGATTCCCTTGAGGCATTGTCGAAAAGCATCACTGCGCTCACTTATCGCACGGATAAGAAATTAGTGCTGCTTATAGATGAAGTGGATAGCAGCAGCAACAACCAATTGTTTTTGAATTTTTTGGGAATGCTCCGCAGCAAGTTCCTGAGCCGTGATCTTAAAACCGAACGAACCTTCCACGCCGTCATCCTCGCCGGCGTACACGATGTAAAAACCCTGAAACTCAAGCTTCGCCCCGGTGAAGCTACACAATACCACGGCCCGTGGAACATTGCGACCGATTTCAAAGTAGAAATGAGCCTGCTGCCGCACGAAATTGTGCCCATGCTGGAAGATTATGCCCAGGAACGCAACGTTGCTTTAGCTGCTCCGCCCATAGCCGAACGCCTTTACTACTACACCTCCGGTTATCCTTTTTTGGTAAGCGCCCTGTGTAAAATCGTGGACGAAGACCTCCTGCCGGAAAAAGGCGAACCGGTATGGATCGTAGCCGACGTGGACGCCGCAGCCGAACGCCTCATCAAATCGGAACGCAGCAATACCAATTTCGACAGCCTGATCAAAAATCTGGAGAACAACCCCGACCTCTACCAATTGGTCTATCGCATGGTTATTGAAAATGAGACCATCAACTTCAATGTCCACGACCCGCTCATTGATTTTGGCGTCATGTACGGCATTTTCCGAAACGGACAAGGTTTAAACATCCACAACCGGATCTACGCAGAGATTATCGTCAATTATATGGCTTCCAAGCTATTGACTTCCGGAAGAGGCCCAACGGCTGAGATCGCCGACCCCCTATCTGCTTCCCGGCAATGTGCTGAACATAGAAAAAATCCTGTTGAAGTTTCAGGAGTACATGCGCGAGCAACACAGCGGCAAAGACCGCGACTTCATCGAACGCAACGGACGCCTTGTTTTTCTGGCCTTCCTGAAGCCCATCATCAACGGCAAAGGCTATGCTTTTAAAGAACCGGAAATCTCGGAAGAGCGCCGCTTAGACATTGCCGTCACTTTCCTCCAGTACCGCTACGCTGTGGAATTAAAGGTATGGCGCGGCGAAGCTGCCCACGAGAAAGGCTTGACCCAATTGAGCGATTACCTGAACCGCCAAGGCTTGCAGGAAGGCTACCTGGTTATTTTTGAACAGCGGGCGGTGCAAAAGAAATGGGGGCAGGAATGGTTGGTGGTGGATGGGAAGCGGGTGTTTTCGGTATGGGTATAAAAGTGTAACGAAGCTGTCTCAAAAATTGGATTTTCTATGTTTTTCTGAAATCATTTTCGATGTCTCCTCTAATTTGATCGAAAAAACGGCATTGTTGCGAAGTAGAAAAGCAGTTGCGGTAGCTGATGCTCAATATGTCCCGATAAGAGTTCGTTTTACTCCGTTTTTGCCAGTGGTTGTGTTCCTCCATTGTACTTGCTTTTTCTGCTAAATCCGTGAAAATAAGTTGAATGACTTTAGAAAAATAGGGTAGAATAACGTCTTCAAATGCACAATGCCCTTGTATGAACCAGAGTGCATCATGGGATTCAATTGGGCAACTTTGTTTAAATGCCTCTAATTCATCCAGTAAATAATCGAAACCGTTGTCTGAAATCAGTAGTTCTACCTGCCCTTTATGCGTCAATATTTTTTCTCTGAAAAAGACGCTTATATTGCGTACTTCTTCAAGCGTTTTTAGTTGATAAAAGCCACTTTCTTCAAAACAACTTTGAACTATTTCATTCAGTTTACCCCAAGACACTTCCTGGTTAAAATTAGTGATACACTCGCTTAACCAAGCGCGGTTTTCATCTGTAAAGAAAAGCCAAAATACCAACCATTCATGGAAGGCAGTTGAAATTTCAGAGAAGTCCTGATGAAAATCATACTCGGTCTGAAGCAAATCTTTGCAATCCTGCTGTAAATTGCCAGGATGGATAAAATGATTTTCCCGACTGTGCGTATAAGTTTGATAAACGAATGGCCTGCGAGGATGAAGCCATTTGCTGTTTTGAGATTGCCGATAAGCATCATTATCGCTGTCCACGCAAATCAAAACCATTTTAGAGGCATGGCTCACATATTTCCGTAAGGCATCTTTTCCTGATTTGGAACTAAAGGGGAAAACCGGTTTTACCTGCGGTGCAAATTCCCGGACGATGCGTTCCCAAAAAGCCATATCTTCTCTGTCTTCCAACAAAATGGCCGCGTTTTTGCCAGAATAGAGTGAGATATCCGCGATAAACTGATCTACTTCCTCTTCAACAGATCTATGCATAGCTCTGGGGGTTTACTTCTTGATGCGCAATTTATTAGCATAAATGTCATTAGTGGGAATGCCGTATAATGACCGTAACTCTTCCACACGCGCAATGCTTCGTAAACAAGATTGAGAATCGTTGACTTACCAGAACCATTGATACCCACGAGCACATTAACATCTTCTTTCAAATCCCAGACGATGTTTCCCTTTTGCTAGAGGTTCTTGATCAATATTTGCTTGATAATCATTCCTGAAACTATTTAAAACAAAGGTATAAAAAGCCTTTAAACTACTAAAGCCTTCTGCCGTCTCAAATGTAAGGGTAAACAGCTCGCGGTGGCAATATTTTTTCAAATTGCTTGCCTGGAAGATGAAAACTTCCCATCTTTGCCCCGCGTCTACAACCGGCGCGACTTAAACGATGAACGTTTCCTCTACCATAATCAATAGCATCATTATTCCCGGATTGCCCCGCAATCTGTGAGCAAGTGCTGTTTGATGAAACACCGAAAAAGCTCCGGCAGATTGCGATCTTGCCGGAGCTTTTTCTTTTATCTTTGCGCGTCTTTGAAAAAAATACCACCAATGTACAACGAGTTTAAGAGCCTGAACCTTCAGGAAATTGACAAAGAAATACTGGCTTTTTGGGAAGCGGAAGATGTGTTCAACAAGAGTGTGCAGCAACGCCCCACCGACAATTCCTGGGTCTTTTATGAAGGGCCGCCTTCCGCCAATGGCAAACCTGGCATCCACCACGTCATGGCGCGGGCCATCAAAGACATTTTTTGCCGCTACCAAACCTTGAAAGGCAAGCGGGTAGAGCGCAAAGGCGGTTGGGACACCCACGGCCTGCCCATCGAACTCAGCGTGGAAAAAGAACTCGGCATCACCAAGGAGGACATTGGCAAGACCATCTCCGTGGATGAGTATAATCACAAGTGCCGGGAAACCGTCATGCGCTATAAAAGCGAATGGGACGACATCACCCGCCAAATGGGGTATTGGGTGGACTTGGAGAATCCTTACATCACCTACGAAAACGAATACATTGAAACCGTCTGGTGGCTAATCAAGCGCCTGTATGACAAGGGATTGCTATACAAAGGTTATACCATTCAGCCTTATTCACCCGCAGCAGGTACCGGACTTAGTTCGCACGAGCTGAATATGCCGGGCGCTTATAAGGAGGTGACGGATACGACGGTCGTGGCGATGTTTAAAGTGATCCGGGATGACAAGTCGGACTTCTTATTTGATTCCGAAGATAAAGATGTACGGATATTGGCCTGGACAACGACTCCCTGGACACTGCCTTCCAATACGGCGCTGACGGTAGGCCCTAAAATTGACTATGTCAAAATCAAAACGCTGAATCCCTATACCCACGAGCCGGTTAGCGTGGTGCTGGCCGATGTGCTGGTTGGAAATTGGTTCGCCACCGATCCCGAAAAGCAAAAGAACAAACCAGCCATCCTTGAAAAGAGTAAAGTCTTTAAAGGCGGGGCCCTCAATGGTGTACGCTTCGAGCAATTGTTGCCTTTTGGCAATCCCATCGAAGACCTGAATGGCCATACCGACGCTTTCCGCGTAGTTGTGGGTGATTTCGTCACCACCGAAGACGGCACGGGCGTGGTCCACACCGCTCCTTCTTTTGGAGCCGACGACATGAAAGCCGCGCGGGCCAACGGCATCGGCACGCTGACCTTAGTAGACAAACAAGGCAAATTCAAAGACTCCGTGGGCGAGTTTTCCAACCGCTACGTGAAGAACTATAAAGACGACCCCGACTACGTGAGCGTTGACGTGGACATCGCCGTGCGCCTCAAACTCGAGGGCAATGCGCTCAACGTCACCAAATACGTCCATAACTATCCTCATTGCTGGCGCACCGACAAGCCGGTGCTCTACTACCCGCTTGATTCGTGGTTCATCAAAGCCAGCGCCCTGAAGGAGCGCATGTTTGAACTCAACCAAACCATCAACTGGAAACCGGCTAGCACGGGAGAAGGGCGCTTTGGAAAGTGGCTGGAGAACCTTCAGGACTGGAACCTCAGCCGCAGCCGGTATTGGGGCATTCCGCTGCCGATCTGGCGCACTGAAGATGGCGATCAGGAAGTTTGTGTTGGGACGGTTGCCGATTTGAAGGCAAAAGCAGAAGACGCCAATCAGCGAATCACTACCCGTGCAGTTCAAGAAATTCTGTCGCAACAGGAAATTGATGCCATCATTGCTGGTCATCACCTTAGTTTGCAACCAGATTTTGACTTACATCGTCCTTATATAGATCAGGTTGTACTCCTCAGCGAGGATGGTCGCCCCATGTACCGTGAACTTGATTTAATTGACGTTTGGTTCGATAGCGGCTCCATGCCTTATGCGCAGTGGGGATTGGACATGGCGAAGTTGAAAGCAGGCGACGACCGGCCATTCAAAGCGCCTTTCGACAATATGTTTCCCGCCGACTTCATCGCCGAAGGCGTGGATCAAACCCGCGGCTGGTTCTATACCCTTCACGCCATCGCTGTCATGGCTTTTGACAGTGTTTCCTTTAAAAATGTGGTCTCCAACGGCTTAGTGTTAGACAAAAATGGCAATAAAATGTCGAAGCGCCTCGGCAACGCCGCTGACCCGTTTGAGACGATTGCGAAATACGGTGCCGACGCCACCCGCTGGTACATGATTTCCAATGCCGCCCCCTGGGACAACCTGAAATTCGATGTCGAAGGCATTGCTGAAGTACAGCGGAAGTTTTTCGGTACGCTGTTCAATACCTATAATTTTTTTGCGCTCTACGCCAATGTAGATGGCTGGAAAATGGATGAGTTCAACGTCACGCCTTGCGATCAGCGCACCGAACTCGACCGTTGGGTCATTTCCAAACTCTACAGCCTTGTAGCGGATTATCATGCAGTTATGGACGACTACGAGCCACACCGCGCCTGCCGTTTGGTGGAGGATTTTGTGGATGAGCATTTGTCGAACTGGTACGTGCGCCTTAGCCGCCGGCGTTTTTGGCGGGGAGAGATAAGCGACGACAAAGAGGCGGCTTATCAAACGTTGTTTGAGTGTTTGATGGTGGTGGGGCAACTCTCCAGCACCGTAGCGCCGTTCTTTTCCGACTGGCTTTACCGCAACCTGACTGCGCCCATCAAGGACGTTGCGAAGCAAAAAAATACGCCCCTGCGCCACGACAGCGTACACCTGACCGACCTGACGAAACCGGAGGCTTCGAAGATTGATAAAGCGCTAGAAAAACGCATGGATTACGCCCAGCGCATTTGTTCCTTAGCGTTCAGCATCCGCAAAGCGAACGGGCTTCGGGTACGGTTGCCGCTGCAAAAATTGCTGCTGCCGGTGCTCGATGAAAGCTTCATCAAAGAAGTAGAAGGCGTGAAAGACCTGATTTTGAACGAAATTAATGTAAAAGAGATCGAATACATCACCGATGCCAGCGGGTTGTTGAAAAAGCAGGCGAAAGCCAATTTTAAAACCCTCGGTGCCAAACTCGGCAAGGATATGAAAGGTGCCGCTGAACGCATCGCCGCATTTAGCAATGAAGAAATCAATGCCCTGGAAAAAGCTGGCAGCATGCCCATCGAAGTAAACGGAACGACCTATGACCTTGTGCCTGCTGACCTCATTGTGACCACGGAAGACCTGCCCGGCTGGAAAGTCGCCTCCGATGGCTCGCTTACCGTGGCGCTGGATGTGACCCTTTCGGAAGCGCTGGAAACAGAAGGTTTGGCCCGCGATCTGGTGAACCGCATCCAGAACATCCGCAAAGACCGCGATTTTAATGTCACGGATCGCATTTCGGTTCGTCTGGAACGCCACGAGGCGATTGCTGCCGTTGTGGAGCAGTTTGGCGACTACATCAAAAGCGAAACTTTAGCCCAAAGCATTGCACTGGAAGCAGGGTTTGAAGGGACTGAAAAGGTGGAATTGCCGGGGGAATTGATGGTGGGGATTGAGGTTTCTCAGTTCCGTGCCTAAAAGGTGGATATGCAGGATGAAGATTTCATACAAAAACTACTCTCCGACCTAGCGTCTGACAGAATAGACTTGTTGCGACGGGTCAGCGTGGTGGGGGAAATGAGCTATTTTTCTTCTAATTACAGCGTTTTTTGAGGAGCATAGCCCTGCTATGTGGCGAAAAAAAGGCGAAGAGTAGGAGAAAAAGAGCCATTCCCACCCCGCGATGATT
>JBBQGV010000158.1:0-7801 GCA_038323375.1 Chitinophagales bacterium | reverse complement strand
GTACGCCAAGTTCCGCAAAGCAAGACGCCCCCTTAGCGTCCTTAGCGCCCTTTGCGGGAAATTTTAGGCGCAGTCCCGCAAAGCAAGACGCCCCCTTTGCGTCCTTTGCGAGACCTTTGCGCCCTTTGCGGGAAATTTTAGGCGCAGTTCCGCAAAGCAAGACGCCCCCTTTGCGTCCTTTGCGAGACCTTAGCGCCCTTTGCGGGAAATTTTAGGCGCAGTTCCGCAAAGGGTGCAATTGTTTCCCGCAAAGGGTGCAATTGTTTCCCGCAAAGGGCGCAAAGGGTACGCCAAGTTCCGCAAAGCAAGACGCCCCCTTAGCGTCCTTAGCGCCCTTTGCGGGAAATTTTAGGCGCAGTCCCGCAAAGCAAGACGCCCCCTTAGCGTCCTTTGCAAAAAATTTTCAAAAGCGTTGGTTTTCAGTCAATTAATACCCGATTTCACGTTATTTTTATTGATGATTGATAATTACATGATTAGTAATTGATGAGAAAAAAAATCACAAATACGGAATGAACCGACGGCTCCCACATCATCAATCATTATTTATCAATTACTAATACCCTCCATTCTGCACCAGCATCGGATTCAAATCCAGCTCCGTCTGCGGAATCGGAAACACCTCGTGTTTGCCCGCCTGAAAATCGGGTAAAAGCGATGCTGCCAAACCCCAGCGCACGAGGTCGAAAAAGCGGTGCATTTCAAAGCACAACTCCACTTGCCTTTCGTGGCGCACCGCGTCTATCAAGGCTTGTTGTCCGCTGGCCGCAACGGGTGGCAACGCGGTTGTGGGATCAACGGCCTGAGCACGGGCACGTGCGCGCACCTGCTCCAGCGGAACCAGCGATTCCGGCAGGCGATTCAGTTCGGCCAGCGCTTCGGCTTCCCAAAGCAGCACTTCGGCGTAGCGGATGGCGGTGTAATTGATATCGCCATCTGCTTTTTGCGTAGCGGTGCTGTCGGATTGCAAATACTTGCGGACGCCAAATTTGGTCGAGGAAAAGGAGTTTTTGTAAACCAGTTCAAAATAAGGTTCGTTGTTCATGGCAATGGTAAACCTGCGGCGCGGGTCGCCCGGCTCGAAGGCATTTACACAAGATTGCGTCACTTCTGCAAAGCCGTAGCCGTCGCCGTATTTTTTGGAACACCACCACTGATTGAGCGAATTGCCGACTCCAAGTTCGAGGTTGGTGTGCTGGATTTCCCAGACCGACTCACTGTTGTTTTGGGTGTTTTCCTGGAAATTGTCTTCGTAATCGGCCATCAGGCTGTAAGTCCCAAGCCCTTTCACTTCGGCGACGTATTCCAGCACTTTGTTCCAGTTTTTTTCATAGAGGGAAATTTTTGCGGCCAACGCCAAAGCGGCACCTTTCGTGGCCCGACCTGCGCTCGTGGCCGGGTATTGCACCGGAAGCGAAGCAGCAGCAAAATCGCAATCCGCAATGATTTGCCGGTAGATGTCGGCGCGGGGCGTTTTGGGCACTTTCAACTCGTCGGGTGGCGTGATTTTGACCAGCAACGGCACGTCGCCAAACACCTGGGTCAGTTGAAAATAGTAGTACGCCCGCAGGAAATACGCTTCGCCGATGACGCGCGCTTTGAGTTCCGCATCCATCTCGATGACGGGCACTTTTTCGATGACCGTGTTGCACTGCGTAATGCCTTTGTAGTTCAGTACCCAAAAATTGTTGAGTTCCTCTGTTCGGGCGGTATAGGTAAAAAAATCGAGCTCGGTGAGGCCGGGCCGCGAGCCGTCGCCGCCCACAATGGCTTCATCGGAGGGCAATTCGGCGAAAGCCCAATAAAAATTGTTGTTGTCCGAACTGAACGGCAAAGATCCGTACGCCGCATTCACTGCCTGCACGGCATCGTCAGAAGTCTTGAAAAAAGAACCGGCGTCCAAAATCCCGAGCGGCTCTTTGTCTAAAATCCCCTGGCAGGAAACAACGGCTAATAAAGCGATGAAAAGGGCGTATTTGATGAATTTCATGATCATTCCTGATGTTGGTGATTAATTATTTTATGTCCATTTGCACCCGATGTCTGAGCTTTAGAACACTATATAGTGTCTGTCTTTATAGTCTGATAACTGCGTTGTATTTTGCCCCAAAACTGGTCATTTACGCGAGTAAACTCCCATTTTTGGGGCAAAACACGCCTTGTTCTCGAACTTTAAAGAACAGACACGGGACTAAATGGACGGACACTAAATATAGACCGCTCTAAAAATCCAGACTCAACCCCGCGAGTATCGTCCGCGATGCCGGAACCGTGCCCCAGTCAATGCCCACCGCCAGGTCGGAAGCAATGTTGATGCCCCGCGTGTCGTTAGTATTGGCCTGTATTTCAGGGTCTAAACCCGGATAGTTCGTAAAAGTGAATGCATTCTGTACGGTGACGTAAACCCGCAAGCCGCCAATCGCATCGGTGTTGATCAGGTTTTTGAAATTGTAGCCCAGCGTAATGTTTCGGATGCGCAGGTAAGACCCGTCCTCCAGAAAACGCGTAGAAGCGCGGCGGTTGCCGTTGCGGTCGTCAATGCTAACTTTCGGAATATCCGTATCGGTATTGGTCGGCGTCCAGCGGTTCAGGATTTCCCGGTAGGAATTGAACCCGCGAGCCTGTGTTTCGTAAGCAAAATTGCCGTAGAGGAAATATACGTCGTTGCCCTGAACGCCCTGCGCCAGCACCGAGAGGTCGAAATTTTTCCAGTTGATGCCCACGTTCAGGCCGTAAATGAAATCGGGAAAAGGGCTGCCAAAATGGGCGCGGTCTTTGTCGTCAATTTTATTGTCTCCGTTTAAGTCGGCAAATTTCACATCGCCGGGACGGGTGTCGTTGGTTTGAAAGGGACTGGCTTCGATTTCTTCCTGGGTTTGGAAAATGCCGGTCATTTCCCAAAGATAAAAAGAGCCAATCGGTCGCCCCGGCTCGGAGCGCGTAATCGGGCCGTCCGACAAGCCAAAGCCGCCGAGAATCGGTTCGCTGTCAGCCAGCGAAAGGACTTTGTTTTGCACCGAAGAAATGTTCGCGCCGATGCTGTAATTGAAATTGCGGCTTTTGTTTTTAAAAATGATGCCGAGTTCGAGTCCTTTGTTTTCTATCTCGCCCGCATTCACGTAAGGTGGGTTCGTTGCGCCGCCTGCCTGTGGCACGGGAACCCGCACCAGAATACCATCCGTCAGTTTGTGGTAATAATCCACGATGAAAGACAAGCGGTCATTCCATACGCTGATGTCCAACCCAAAATCGGTTTGCGTACTGGTTTCCCACCTGATGTTGCTGTTGCCGGTTTCCACCAATTGCGCGCCAGTCACGATCTGGCCGCCAAACGAGTAAATCCGGTTGCCGGTTTGCACCAATGAACTGAACGGATACACGCCGATTTCCTGGTTGCCGAGGCGCCCCCAACTGGCCCGAAGTTTCAGCGCGGAGATGAAATTGACGCTTTCAAACCACGGTTCGTTCGACACGTTCCAGGCCGCCGAAACCGACGGGAACACCCCAAAACGGTTGTTGGTTCCAAAGCGGGAAGAACCGTCGCGGCGCACCGAAGCGTTGATGACGTAGCGGTTGTCGAAGGTATAGCCTGCCTGCGCGAAAAAGGAGAGCAAGGCCCATTCTGTGACGATCCCGGAAGCGCCAATGTTTTGAATATCAAGCGGAATGCTGTTGTCTAAGTAGCGGAACAGCGGGTCGGTACGCGAAAAATTATTCGCGGAAGCGCCGAGGTAAGTGGTTCGGTTTTGAATGGCTTCCATGCCGAGCAGCGTAAAAACGCGGTGTTTGCCAAAGCTGCGCTGGAAATCAGCGACGTTGTTCCAAACCAAATTTTGGTCGAAAACGCGCGATTCCGTCAGCGAAGTCGGGGAGTAGATGGCTGCCGACAACCTTTCCTTGAAGCGCTTTTCGTTTTCAAACAGGAAGTCGCCGCCCACATTGGTGCGCAATTTCAGTCCCTCGAAAAGCGTGAGTTCTGCAAAGACATTTCCAAAAATCCGGTACCGTTTGATCGTCCAGTCGGTTGCGTCCACAAATGCCAGCGGGTTGGCATTGCCGTCGCCGTAAAGCAGCGGGTCACCCAGTCCGGTAGAAGTATTGAGGTAAGAACCGTCGGGGTTGCGGATGTCAAATACCGGCGCAGCAATCAGGGCATATCGGATGCCGCTGGGTTCGTTGCCCGGGCCGAAGCCGTCGCCAGAGCTATTGATGACTTTCCGGTCGGTGTAGGCAAAAGCAATATTGCTGCCGATTTTGAAGCGTTTGCTGCCGGCCTCGCCGTTGAAACGCAGGCTGTATTTTTCAAATCCCTGTCCCCGAAACGTGCCTTGCTGGTTAAAGTATTCGCCTTGAATGTAATAGTTGCTGCTTTCGCTGCCGCCAGTTGCGCTCAGGCTGTACCGCTGAATCGGTGCCTGGTTGAACATTTCGTCTAACCAATTGACATTGGCCAGGGTATCCAGCATTCCGATGTCGAACGTGTCGAGCTGTCGGGGCAGGTCGCGCAGGATATTCGCATTTTTTATGGCTTCGTTGCGGATGGTCAGGTATTCGGAGGAGTTGAGCAGTTCGGGCAACCGGTACACGTTGGAAAAGCCTAAGGAGCTGTTGAAACTGAATTTCGGCGCGCCTGCTTTGCCTTTTTTGGTGGTGATGACGATGACGCCGTTGGCTGCGCGGGCACCGTAAATGGCCGCCGCCGCGCCGTCTTTCAGCACCTCGATGGATTCGATGTCGTTGGTGGAAAACATATTGATGTTCCCCGTGGTGGGCACGCCGTCAATGATGAACAGCGGGTTGTTGTTGCCCAACGTGCCCGCGCCCCGGATGCGCACCGCAATGTCGTCGCCGGGTGCGCCGGTGGTTTGCGTCACCATCAGGCCGGGTGCCTGCCCCTGAAGAGCCTGATCTAAGCCCAAAACCACGAGTTTCTCCAAGTCCTTTCCCTTCACGGAAGCGATGGAAGAAGCGACATCGGTGTGGATTTCTTTTCGGTAGCCCGTTACCACAACCGATTGCAGCAGGGTTGCGGAGGAACGCATGGTCAGGTTGAGGCTGGCGCGACCCCGAAGCGGCAGCTCCTCGGTTTCAAAACCAATATAACTAAAAATAAGCGTGGCCGAAGACGCTGCCGACAGTTGGTATTTGCCGTCCAAGTCAGTGATGGTGCCGTTGGCGATCCCTTTTTCTACGACGCTGACGCCGATTAGCGGCAGGCCATCTTCGGAGGAAAGTACTGTGCCGGAGACCGCAATTTGCTGAGCTTCTGCTGTTTGCCCAAAACCGAGCAGGATCAAGATAAAAAAAGAGAGGAAAGTAACGCGCAGGAAGTGCCTGCCCGAAGGATTACCCCAGGTGTTGAATTGCACCATAAAAACGCAATTTGAATTTTGTCGAATGAAGTTATTGGCAAATATCGGCTATTATCGAAAGCGGAATTGATACTTTTATGCCAATAAATGGTACTTTCGTGAAATGGATTATTGCTAATCTACTTTACCGGGAAATTAAATTTCAGAAATGAACATCTACAGGGAAATTACCCCATTAAAAGAACCGGACGTTTTTGTGGTCTTAGACTCGTTTAAAAACGGGTTCGACTACCCGATTCACAACCACCCGGAGTTTGAACTGAACCTCGTAGCGGGCATGTCGGGCACGCGCATCGTCGGCGATTCTATCGAGCGCTACCAGGACTACGATCTGGTGCTGATCGGGCCGTACCTCTACCACAAATGGGATGGAGACGAAGCACTTCAGGCATCGGGGCAACCCTACCGGGTGATCACGATCCAGTTTGGGATGGATCTGTTCACCGGGCACCTGTTTCAAAAAGAGCGCTTTTACAAAATCAGGAAACTGCTGCAGGAGTCGGCACGGGGCATCAAATTTCAGGGCAACACCTTTGAAGAAGCCATGAAAATGATGGTTGCGCTGACGGAAGACAAAGGTTTTGCGAGCATCATCTGCTTCCTGGAACTCTTAGACCTGCTGTCGCGATCCACGGAAGCCGCCCATTTGGTGAGCGAAGGCTTCACCCCGCAGGCGCTCAAATCGGAGAGCAAGCGCATTCAGCTCGTTTACAGCTATATCATGAAAAACTTCGACGATCAAAACATCAAAATCGGCGACCTGGCTGTTTTGGTGAATATGAGCACGTCTGCGTTCAGCCACTTTTTCCAGAAATACACCTTCAAGAATTTTACCCAATTCCTCATTGACATCCGCCTGGGCCACGCCTGCAAGCTGCTGTTGAGTACCGACGAAACCATCAACCAGATTTGCTACCGCTCCGGCTTCAACAACGTGGCCAATTTTAACCGCCTGTTCAAAAAATACCGAACCTGCACGCCCGTGGAATACCGGCGCCGCCACAAAGAAAATGCGGATTTTGATTGGGCCAATCAGGTGACGCCGTGGCAGTTTTTGCCGCCAAAGTCGAGTGGGCAGGAGGTGATCCAGCCGGCGAAGTACTCGACGCGGTTGGTGCATTTGTAGAGGGGGGGTGTCTGTTTTTATAGTCCGATAGCTGCGTTATGCGAAGACCCCAAAAATCGGTCACACTCGAGTAAACTCTCGTTTTTGGGGTCTTCACATGCCTTGCTCTCGAACTCTAAAATTCAGACACCCGACTAAATGGGCAGGCTGTACTAGTATTATAGAAGATTGAGACCAGGCAGGGGATTTTAACCGATCCTGCTTACTTTTTTCCTGAAACCACTGTATTTTACCGTCAATCTTAAAAAATCTGGCAATGACTATTCCGAAGGCAAATTATGTAGTGGATCATCAGGGACAAAAAATGTTTGTGCAACTCAGTTTACAGGATTGGGAGAACTTCGTGGAGTTTCAACGCATGAAAAACCTGCTGTTGATGAAAAACAAAAACTACGACAATCTAATTGTTCGGTGACTAAAATAAAAAATACCTGACAAAAGCGTCTATTTATATCGAAAAAATGAAAATATCAAAAAAAGTCAAAAATTGGCAAGACCTGTCGTTATCCCCCGCCTTGTTTTGGGATACAGGTGCCTCTAAAATTAACCTTGACACGCATGCCAAAACGATCGTGGAGCGAGTGATTTTGCATGGCACATGGCCGGAATTCAAGGCTATCCTGGGCTATTATGGCAAGGATCGTATCCAGGAAATACTCATCAATCTGCGTTATTTAGACAACCGGACGTTGAATTTTTGTAGTGCGTATTTCTCTGTGCCAAAATCAAATTTTAGATGCTTCACTTTGAGACAGTCGAACCCGACACCCTGGAATTATTGAGAAGGTTGATGGACAGACCTTACCTTTCAACTTTCTATCTGGTTAGAGGCACCTCTCTTTCACTCCAATTTGGTCACAGGAAATCCATTGACCTTGACCTGTTTTCGGAAACAGACTTTGACGGTGACAAACTTTTGGAAAGCCTGGAGCAGGATTTTCATCAAATCGAAGTTTTGACCAAGATGAAAGGCACTTTGCTGACTCGTGTTCAAGGGATAAAAGTAGATTTTTTGAGATTTAACTACCCCACGGTTCGCCCTGTAAGAACAGAGGGCAATCTTCGCCTCCTTACCCCGGAAGATATTGCGCCGATGAAATTAGAGGCTATCGCTGGAAGCTGGAAGAGAAAAAAAGAAAGATTTTTAAGACTTAGAAACATCGCAATAATAAGTTCGCGTTTTCGGCGTGGGGATTTTTCCAGCGGACAAGGCGCAAGAAGGGAGCGTAGCCAAAGCTACGTGACCGACGAAGGCAATTGCGCCGACTGAAAGCAATTGCGGGAAGTCCGGTGGGAAACGCAA
>JBBQGV010000157.1:0-7843 GCA_038323375.1 Chitinophagales bacterium | reverse complement strand
TTTTGTAAAAGTATCTTTATCTTTCAAATTTAATGGGTTGATTCCCAAATAAGTACAATTTCGCACCTCCCACAGAGATTATTTTTAGTAAAAATTTCTTTCAAAAATGATTGCCCTAAACGAAGATACAAATTGCTGATAATCAACCAATTAATACAATTTTATGAATCGTTTTTCAATTGAAATGTGCAAGATAAATTTTCGCCCTTTGGACAGCCCACTCTCCGAGGTCGGGAAAACATTGAAATACTACATTTCTACAAACCTCTGACCTCTCCGAGGTCGTATGGCAAAAAGCATTTCAAAGCGGCTGGATAGTTACATTGGTAGCGATAGCATTGGATATTGATCTATCCAGAAAGACTAAGGCGCGAATCCCGAAAAGCGAGACGAGTAGGGTTTAATTTAAAATCTCAAAAAAATGAAAAAACTATTATTTGGTTTACTATGCTTTTTATGACTTGAAGCACCGGCACAAGTCAGAATTTCGGCAGAACCCATAGCCTTTGTAGGAGAATTTCAAGTTGAAATTTCTGTAAGTGGCGCAACGCCCAATGCTGTGCTTACCATTGAAATCAGCAATATTCCACATTTACTTAACCAGAGTGTGCAAATAACCACAGATGCTAACGGTGTGGGAAGAGGACGCATAACCTATGGTACAGATCCAAGTAGCATAGATTGGTGCTATTTGACGCAAGCAGAACGTAACCGTGCAGGGATAGTAACAGCATACAATCAAAATAATCAGGCTGTAGGAACGGGAGCGCTTGTTATTTTCTATTTATATGCCCATCGTGCTGACGTCGGAGACTGCTTCATTAGGAAATTGTACCGCTTGCGAAATGGAGGGAGTCATTTCTATACAGTAGACTTTGGAGAAAGGGATGATGCCATAAGAAAACATGGATATGTTAGCGAGGGTGTTTTGCCTGTTCTATTTATAATACGCGACATGGCCAAAGAGAAGGCACCGTACGCTTTTATCGGTTACGGAAAGGAGGGAGTCATTTTTACACGATAGATGCCGCAGAAAGAGATAATGCTTTAAGAACCCTTGGCTATGTTAGCGAAGGCATTGCCTGTTATGTTTTTTCACAGCAATAAAAAGCCTAATTAGTGTCTGTCCATTTAGTCCCGTGTCTGTTCTTTAGCATTCGAGAGCAAGGCGTGCGAAGACTCCAAAAACGGGAGTCCCGCCGGGCGGGATGACCGATTTTGGGGTCGAGCACAACGCAGCTATCGGACTATAAAGACAGACACTAATTATCATTAGGTTTTTTTACCGCCGACTCCTGCTCATTCACCGATAATCAGCATTGTATCAGCGTGAATTTGTAAATAATGCCGCTGGCCAGGGGTCATTCGCAAGTCCAACTATAGGCCAAAATTTAAAATCATGAAATCGGAGAGGAGGACATCGCGTTTTATTCCCGGCATTGCCAAGGCCATCAGCGGCAGAGGTTTTTGAAGTAAATAGATACCACTAATCAATGAATTGCGGTGCTTCAAACCATCTCCGGTCCATCCGGAATATTTTGATAAATGCTGCGCAGCGAAATACTTTTAGCGCCAATCGGCAACAACGCTTCCGGTGTGTGGAAATCTAAATTCCGCCACTCGTTTTCACTGACGCGGATGTAGGTGGAAATGTGGACGGCGCTTTGATCCACAAAAATGATTTGTTGCAGCGAAGGAATTTGTTTGTAATCGGAAAGGTTTTCCGACAAGTCGAAATCACGGGTACTTTCAGATAGGACTTCTACGATGAGCCAGGGATTGGTAATCCCCGACACGCTGCGGCGATTGTATTTATAGGATTGTTGTTCGATATTGCCTTTTACAGCGGTCACGTCAGCGTTGTAACCTCTACGCTCGGAGCCAATGAAAATTTTGGCATTGCTGCCTAATAGATGATAGGTTTGAGGTTCGGTTTCCAGCAATTCATCTATCAAACGGCCGATACGCATAACAATCGCTTCATGCGATACCGATGCTTCTCCTATAATGGCATTGGTTTTTGCATCAATTTCAATAAAGGAAATGATGTGTCCTTCGCGGAAATGGAGTTGAAAATTGCAGGCAAGGGAAAGTTTCAGGTATTCCTCAAAGGTAGCCGGCACACGCAATTCGCGCATGCCCAAATCGGCGCGCTCTTCAAAAGTTCGTGGAAAATGCAGGCGGCTTTTGAGCGGCACATCGGTGCGCACAATGGCGGATCGCTTGACGGAAGTGGAATGGGAAACGCTCATCTTTATTGAAACTGTTGTTAGAAACAAAGATAAGTAAAAAAATCGGGTGCTTATTGTTGATTTTCAAAGAAAACCCTTTGAGTTTTCCAAAATTATCCTTTTCTTTATGGGTCAGGAAATAATATTTACGCGAACCAACCACCACACCTACGATGGAAGACCCAAAACTGACGCCCGAAGAGGAACTGCGCATCGAGAACGAACTCAAAGCGCTCGACATAGACCTCACTTATGGCGCCCACAGCTTCATTTCCGATGATGCACCGCCGGAATTAGTGCGTCTATTTTTAGACAATGTCGCCAATTTTGAAGCGGTACATGCGAACGAAAAAAAAGTGCCCATCCGCCAATTCGCGGAAATTCCCGATCCCCTGCCTGCCGCCGAAATAGCCGACGCCGATCTGGAAACACATATCAAAAACCTGCTGGAGCAATTAGAAACCTGTGGCGTCATCATAGACCGCCCGGAGCACCTCAAAGCGCGGGGTTATTATATTTTTCTGACCGAAAAATTCTTAGACGAAGAAGTCACCGATCATTCGGTGCCGGGCATGATCATGGGTTTTAGCTACAGCGATTATTGCCACGACGGGCCGGAGTTCATCCGCGACCACGTGGAAGAAACCATCATTGACATCATTCTCTTAGACAAGGATTTTGAAGGCGAATGGATCAGCGAAACCTGCCGCGGCCCAAAAGAGGCGCTTACCAAAGCCGAGGTGGTGGAGCGCATCCACATTTTCAGATCCAAATACCTGAAAATTGCGCCAATTGCCTTTCAGCCGGAAGGCGTAAAACGGACTGCTGTCGGCCTCTATTTCTTCTTTTTGATTGCCTGGGAAGGCACACCCGTTGGCGGCGGGGAAGTGGAGCGCTACGAAGGCTCGGGCGTTAGTCAGATTGGCTGGAAAGACGGGGAATGGTGGGTAGAAGGGATTATGATGCCGGGGTTTGAGTTTTGAAGAGTGTCTGTCTTTATAGTCCGATAGCTTCGTTACACTCGGCCCCAAAAATGGTCACTTACCCGAGTAAGCTCCCATTTTTGGGGCCTTCGCGTGCCTTGCTCTCGAACTCTAAAGTTCAGACGCTCAGTATAACAAGAAAATTTTCAACTATGTCCGTTCAAAGCAATAACCAGGCACCGCTAAACGATGTACAGGTAATGTTGCTTCGTTTATTCAGTAGGGAAATGACTTCTGACGAGTTACAGACTATCCAAAATATGATTTTAGACTACTATAATCGGGAATTACAGGAGGAATTAGAGCGAGTGATTGGGGAGAAAAATATCTCAACAAAAGATTTTGAAGACCGGTTAAACAGGCAGCAGCGTACTCCATGAAAGTTGTAAGCCTCTCCATCCCATGATCATGGTATTGCACCCTTCGCGATTTACCCCTATTCTTACGGTTAAATCCGCTGTAACATGATCAAAATTGCCATATACGAAGACAACCACGCCCTGCGTGAAGCCTTAGAAATTCTCATCACCGGCGTACCGGGTTTTGAATTGGTGGGCGCGTACCCCAATTGCATCAACATCGAAGCCGACCTGCGCCGCGCCGAACCCGACGTCATTCTGATGGACATAGACCTGCCTGAACGCAGCGGCATCGAAGGCGCTTACATCGTGAAGCAGCAAACTCCAACCGTTGAAGTACTCATGCTCACCGTGTTCGACGACAACGACAAAGTTTTTCAGGCGGTCTGCGCGGGTGCCAGCGGTTACTTGCTCAAAAAAACGCCCCCGTCCAAAATCCTCGAAGCCATCGAAGACATCTACAACGGCGGCGCCCCTATGACGCCCGTCATCGCCCGCAAAGTCCTGCAACTTTTTCCCCGCACGCCTGCCGTCAATACAGAAACCGACAAACTCACCCCCCGCGAACAGGAAGTCCTCAACAGCCTCGCCAAAGGCAACAGCTATAAAATGGTCGCCGGCGAACTCGCCATCAGCATCGAAACCGTGCGCACCCACATCAAAAGGATTTATGAAAAACTGCACGTGCATTCGGTGGCGGAGGCGATTGCGAAGGCGTTTTTGAAGTAGGGGAGGGATATTCCCATCCCTCACCTGTAACAAACCCAATCTCCCTGCATTAATGATAGTATACAAACCCAACAAACATGACTCCCCAAACATTTGGAGCAAAAATAACGGTCGCCGAAGCCATCAAGGTGGGTAGGCGGAAAATTCTTTGGCCCATCAAAGGCTTTTTTATTGGATTTGGGCTTTTAAATTTTTTCGCCGTGGGGTATGCCTTGTATGATGTATCCAGGTTCCTTCCCGCCATGTTCGCTATCTCTGTGCTCATAGTGCTCGCTACGTGAGCCTGGTGGGCGTATCACATTGTGGAGTGGCGGTTTTGGGCGGTCGCCAACGTGCAGGATTTGGACAAGCTGGAAATCAGGGCCCGCGAAAACCAATTGATCCACAACAAACTCGATCAGCTTGGAAGATTTGAAATCGCCGGTGCCGAAACCCGCGAACGCTATAAACAGTGGTACAGAAAATACCGGGCAGGCAGTAAGGAAGAATCCGCCGTGGACAGATCCCTGCCTGCGGAAACGATCCTCGCGTATAGCTGGAGGAGCCAGATCCGTTTCCTTTCCGCCGGCGTAATTGGACTTGTAATAATTGGCGGGCATCAACTCGGTTTCAGGGGTTACTTTGAACTGGGCTACCCGTTAGGGGTGATTATGTTGGGGGTGTTTTTATTTTTAATGATCCGGTTTCTTATAAAAAAATCCCGTTCACCGCAGGTGCTGAAAATCAATGACCAGTGGATTCAATTTAAACAAGACCCCCCAATTCCGTGGAAAGCAATCCATTCCGCGCTTTGCTCTGCGGGAGAAGGAAAAAATCCCCAAACGTATTTAACGATCCAAACCAATGTAGGCCCAAAGCTGGTTTGGAACGTTACCGACCTTAACTTCAGTGTGGAGCAATTGGAACATATCGTGGATGTTTACCGGGCAAGGGCGAAGAAAAATGCCTGATCAGTTTAGCCTGATGATGCTACTACTTCTATTTGTCAAGACAAAAAAAGGTCCATATTCCTTTTAAATAACCTCTCGTTCTGATAAATTAAAACACCCGCTTCCGCCAAAACAAAAACCCGCCAACAAGCAACAAGCCCAACCCTCCAATCCCAACCAGCCACCCCCATCCCCAATACAGTGGCTTCATATCCCCCACAGCGATGTAGGCCGACCAATAAAACGGATGTGCGGCCAAGTCGTCTTCCTGGCTTTCCAAATAGGCAATTTTGGCGGTTTGTAACGCCTGGGCTTTCGAGTCTCCTGCGCGCAGGCGCTTGTACAGCGCACGCATGATGGCGGTGGTGGACGCGTCGTTGACCGACCAGAGGGTGGAAATGACTGACTTTGCTCCCGCATACGCGAATGCCCGGGCGAGGCTGATGACGCCTTCCCCTTTTTTTAATTCGCCGATGCCCGTTTCGCAGGCGCTGAGGACGACCAAAGCGGCCTGGAGTTGCAGGTTGTAGAGTTCCCGGGCGTAGAGGCGATTGGAGTCCGGGTTATTGCTTTCAGCGGTCAGCGCCACGAACGAATAACCGGAAGCCGTGTCGTTGGCGATGCCGTGCGAAGCAATATGGATGATGCCAGCTTCGGGGGCATGCTTCATAAATTGAGCCTTTGTCGCCTGCGTTCCAGTATAATAGCCACTTTGGTTCAGCACCCCGGCGATTTCCTCAACCTCAGACTGATTGAAATACAACGTGTCCAACCCACCACGCAAGGCCATCGGATTGGCAATGCGGTTAGCAGGAAAAGCTGGCGCAAAAGCCGCCAATTGTTTGTTTTTCGACGTGTTTTCCTGCATTTCCTGCCAAAGGGTTGCCGAATAACAATAGCTCACCCGGTGTTTATGCATTAGGTAGGGCAAGGTTTTGAAACGGGTAGCCGGCACGGTCGGGGCTGTGGTGAGCAGTGCGTCGAACGGCAGATACCCCAACACGCCATCCGGAATGATGAGGAGCTCTTCGGGCAGCGTTTTTGCAAAAGGCGCCAGCAAAATATCATAGAGCCGTTGCGCATTGTCGGCGTATTTTTTGGCGGAAGCCTCATATAATCCCGCCGTTCGTTGTTCCGACAGAAAATAGTCATAAATCCCGGCGCGCATATCCCGTACCAACGGCTCCAACGCCGATTCCTGGGCGAGTTGGTACATTGCGATGTTTTTCCCGGGCCGGAGCACAAAAGCAAAATGGGTCTGCTGTCCTGTAAAATAGGCCACCAAAGCCTGCCCGCGCGCTAAACGGGAGGTGGCCGCATCGGCGGTAATGACGCGATTGTCGTAGCGCAGGCGGTAGTAAGCGCTGTAAGATTGCTCAAACGTGCGCAGCAGTTCCTGGTATTTATTTTTGAGTTGAAACAGGCGGTCGCGTAGTTCCTGGTCGCTGCTGCCTTTGAACAGGGCATCTTCCGCAACAGAGATTTCGTATTTGATTTGCGCTTCCCGCTCCAGCAGGCTGTCGGGGATGCCGGCTAACCGCAGGGCATTGGCATTGCGGAAAGCTTCGAGCAGGATAATGGCTTTGCTTTTTTCAGAAAGCTCGAAAGCGGCGGCGTAATATTCGGAGCCTAATTGCAGCGCGATCTGTAAACCGTGTTCGAAAACCTGGGCGCTTTCGCGAAAAAAAAGCAGTTTGTCTTCTTCGCTTTGCAACGCGCTTGCCTTAAGGAAGTCAACGGCATTCACGGCGGCCTGCACGGTAGCCCAGGCGGTGTGCAGGTGGCTTTCTTGTCCTGTTTGCGCAGCGAGTTGCCGGAGCGCCTGAATCTTGCGGGCAAAGATTCCAATCAGGTCTTTTTTTATAAAAGTACGCTGAAACTGCACCGGATTTTGCGTGATATCCGTGGCGGAAAAATCATCCACTAAGCTAATGAGCGCTTCCTGGTAATGTTCGAGTGCGCAGGGCAAATCTCCCTGGCTGGCGGCCAGATCTCCAAATACAGCATTGACTTCAGCTACTTTGTAATGCTTGAGGCCGAAAGTCCCCCGGCGGCGTTCAAAAGCGCGGTTGAAGTAAGTATAAGCTTGTTTGAGGTCGCCTTTTGCGGCATAGACTTCCCCGAAATGGAACCAGAGATTGTAGTCAACACCACGGGAGTTGCCATCCACTTTTTGTGCATCGCCAAGCGCTTTTAGTGCTTCTGCATAGCGGGTCGCTGTTTTGTGCAAAATGGCCATTCCCAGCAGGGTCGTCGCCAGTCCGTTGCGGTTGAAAGGTTGGGTGGTATCGGTGCGTTCGTAAATCTGACGAGCGTTTGTGTAATACTTCAGCGAACGATCAAAGTCTCCTTTTTTAAAATACAAATCTCCAAGGTGTTTGCTGGCAATGGCAATAAACCCCGATTTAGAGACATCTTGCCCTCGTTGTTTTTCAAAATCAATGCTTTTAAAAAAATAAGCCTGGGCAATCTCGTAGGCGCCCTGGTCGCGGTGGATAACCCCCATGCTGGTATACGCATTGGCAAGGAAGGAAAGGTCTTCGTCCGTTTTCTGGGGACGGTTCAGCAGGTATGCATTGACTTGTTCGTATTTTTCGAGGGAGCGAGGCCAG
>JBBQGV010000156.1:0-7886 GCA_038323375.1 Chitinophagales bacterium | reverse complement strand
GGACTTCCCGCAATTGCTTTCAGTCGGCGCAATTGCCTTCGTCGGTCACGTAGCTTTGGCTACGCTCCCTTCTTGCGCCTTGTCCGCTGGAAAAATCCCCACGCCGAAAACGCGAACTTATTATTGCGATGTTCCTAAGCGACCGCCGAAACAACGAAACATGCGAAAAAAAGAGGCCGCCCAAACAGGGAAGTTATTTACGACACGTTCCGAAAGTAAATAATCTCTTGCCTGTATAGTTTTTTAGCGCTTGCATAGCGACACGAGATCTACTTAAAAAACAAATCCGGTATGCGCGAGTATTGCGCATACCGGATGTATTTAGTGTTTTTAGTCCGGTGTGTGTTCTTTAGATTTCGAGCGCAAGGCGCGCTATCGGATGATAAAAACAACCTCTCCATTTAGTTGGTGTCTGTTTTTTAGCGTTCGAGAGCGCGCTATCGGATGATAAAAACAACCTCTCCATTTAGTTGGTGTCTGTTTTTTAGCGTTCGAGAGCAAGGCGCGCTCGGCTCCAAAAACGGGAGCTTACTCGCGTAAGTGACCGATTTTGGAGCCGAGCGCAACGCAGCTATCGGATGCTAAAAACAGACAAACTAATTAAGCGCCTTTGTTGAAGTAGAAGCTCTTATGCTGCGTGCAAAAATTCAGCTCGTTGCACTTCAATGCATGCTCAAGTACCAGCTCATCTGCCTGGATGTATTTGATGCGGAGTGTTTGGGGGAAGATGTCATCTGAGCTGAAGAGCAGAATCTGGCAGCCGTCGGGCGTTACTTCCCAGCGACCGTGTTCTTCGATGCTTTTTTTGGCACCGCCCAAAGTTTTTACATAAGATCCATTCAAATGAAAGTGGTAGCTCAAAAAAGCATCTTCCACCATTTTAGAGGCGTTTGCGTCGAACGGGTACATTGTATTTTCCCATTTACCAGCTAATGCAGCATGCATTTGAGCTGCTTTTTCCGTCATAGGGTCGTCGCGGCGTACAGGTGCGCTCACTTCACCGGAGTCGGAGGTAGCG
Organism: Chitinophagales bacterium; assembly: GCA_038323375.1. Classification (GTDB taxonomy): domain Bacteria; phylum Bacteroidota; class Bacteroidia; order Chitinophagales; family Saprospiraceae; genus JABWAJ01. The sequence continues at coordinate 6,868 of JBBQGV010000156.1, read as the reverse complement.
GTTAAGGTTTGGTGTGTATGGCTTATTGCCACATTCATGCTGAAGCCCCATAAGGCCAGCAGGGTGATTACTTCTTTCATCTTTCTTTGTTTTTACAGTCGAGTGAACAATTGCCTTACCTGTGATTTCCATTTTTTATATGGAAAAGTGCATGTTTGGCTAAATTTTTATTGATTCGGGTGTCTTTCTGTTCACAGGGACAAAATTATCCACTTAAGGTTGTATGCTGGTGTTTTTTTTCGATAACTTTAACATCTTTCCCGATGAAGAGCCAAATTGCTCGTCCACGAAATGCAGAAACATGCAGATTAAAACGAAGGGTATCGTCTTTAGAGTAATTAAATACGGAGAGACCAGCGTGATCGCCGACATCTACACGGAGGCGCGGGGCTTGCGAAAATACATCGTAAACGGCGTTCGGAGTGCCAAAGCTGGCGTGAAGGCCAGTTTACTTCAAGTGATGTCGCTGGTGGAAATGGTTGCATATGAGCGGGAAGACAAATCACTGCACCACATTCGGGAAATTCGGGCCGCGCATGTATACAGCGCCCTGCCATTTGAATTGCGCCGAAGCGCCGTAGGGCTTTTTATGGTGGAAGTTGCTCAGAAAACCATCCGGGAGCCGGAGGAGAACAAACTGCTTTTCAATTTCTTATTTGAAACTTTTTGCTATTTGGATGCAACCGACAAACCGGTTAACAACATCCATCTTTATTTTCTGTTGGGGCTGAGCACGTTTCTGGGCTTTCTTCCCGGCGGGCATTTCAGTGCTGAAAAACCTTTTTTTGACCTTAAGGAAGGGATATTTGTGTCCGACGCCCCTACTGCCCACCTGTTTTACTTAGATGAAAAATCGGGCGAATTGCTGCACGCCCTGCTGCATGCCGACCTGGAAAGTTGCCACCTGATCTCCGTAACCCGCGAACAACGGCGCTTGTTGGTACACCGCCTGTTGGAGTACTACGCCTTGCACATCGAGAATTTTCCGGCCATTCATACTCACAAAGTATATCAGGATGTACTGGATGCCTGAGAAGTCAAGGAGCAAATTGGCAAAGAGCTTTATCAAAAAAGCAAAGGGCAAATTGGCAAAGGGCAAATTGGTTTCGATCAGCCTGAGTTGATCCAAGTTATTTGCTTCTTGCCCTTTGCCCCTTGCCTTTTCTACTAAGCTTACTGCTTATGCGAACGGAATGACCAATTCTTGGCCTGGGTGAATCAGGTCTGGATCTTTCAGTACGTCCGTGTTGGCAGCGAAGATGTCTTTGTACTTCATCGGATCCTCATAGTAGTGCTTTGCAATTTTTGAAAGCGATTCGCCGGCTGCAACGACGTGTTTGTGGTAGAAATCTGTATTTGCTACTTTGATGTCGACGCTAATATCGTCCGGGCTGTCGCTGCCGCCGATGGACTTGATTTTTGCCCACAGTTGGTTCTTCTCATATTGAGTATTGGCTGTGCCCCCGATGTGGAGTTTGCCATCTTTTTCTTCGACAGAACCGTCCTGAATGTTTAATTCCTGACCGAGGTTCAAAACCGCTCTGTATTTATCCTGAAGAGCCATAGGTTGATGTGATTTAAGTAGGTTAATGAAATAGACTTTTGAAAGTCCGCGTTATGACCGGAAAGGTACAAAAAGGTCACAGTTTTTTTTTCAATTCAACCTGGCTAAAAATCGGAATTGCAGAAAAAGCATCTAATAATGTCTTAAAAATCAGGCATGCGTAAATGCGCTTGGTTTTCTTTTTACAAAAAAATAATACAGAGGTGTACAAAAAGATGGTTCCTGTTTTCACAAAGCGACTGCTTTCAACACCGTCATCTGATGGCCGGCGGTGCTCATCTTTAATTGAAGGGCTAAGTCCTGCGCTTCCTCAAGGGTGAAATCTCCGGTTATGGAACTTTTGCCGCCCGGAATTGGACTCATGACTAACGGTACGCTAAGTATCTTATCATTAAGGACTATGGCGATTCCCCTATGGTTATCTTCTGAAGCTTTTCGGGTCATTTCTTCCCAGATTACGGCTGCACCGGCCTTGAAATCCAGGCCGACCATTACCTGTCCGGGTTGCCCGTCAACAAATACATAAGCATCCTTTAAATCACGCCCGGTTAGCGGCGCTGGGCGATTATACGTTTTCAGTGCAAACAACTCCAGCTTTCCTCCTACCATTCTCGCCTTCGCCCATCCAAATTTCAGGTCAGGCGGAAAGAGGGCTTTTTTTTCCGGCAAGGCTAAAAAACTGTCAATGACCGGAACGTCCGCAAGGTCTGCTATGCCAAATACGGTAGGCCCAGATTGGCCTTGTACATTAAATTCCAGGTATTTAAACAAAAACTGCTCTTCGTAAAACTGCTGAAACGGCGCTGAAAGGCCAGGATCATTCACCTGGTAAATATCCCAAAACTCCAGTTTTGCTTTAGGAATAATGGCATTTTGGAAATAGGCTGCGTCGTAGTGAACTCTTTCCCCGGCTTGGGCGGGCGGGCCGTCAATCAACCGAAACCGGATCGTATTTGTTGTTTCATCGGTTTCGACAGCCTGATAGGTGATGCCTGCCGTTTCCAGGCGATCTACTGCAAATTTGGCCATATCATTTAAAGCCTGGTCGGCTGGAATCCCGGCAACCGGAATGACTTTTACCTCAATCAGAAACCGGGCCGCCTCGGATGGCAAATGCTTTTTTTCCCCAGGAGAACAAGCTGTTGCCATGTATAATGCCAGCAATAAAAGAAGCGCATGTTTCATTTGATGTGTTTTTTGTACAAACAAGACAGGATTAATGGGCAAAATGCCGACAAAACAAATTTATTCCTACATAAATGTAGTGGTTTAGGCATAAATTTGTGTCGTTTTTATGACTTTGTTCTTTCTATATCATAATAATTCAGCCTTTTCATCATGAAAATTATCCTTACGCTTCTTTTGACAATCAGCCTGGGGGCAATCGGTCAGGCACAAACATACCCCAGTTTTTGGGTTGACGCGCCCGCCACAGTAGCAGCAACGGTACAGCAACTACCCGCCCGGACTGGCGCAACTACCCAGCGATTTTTGTCGCTCGCCGAACCGGCGCTCCGACAAGCCCTGCGCCGCGCACCCATGGAAAACAGCGCTGCGGCTCTTCGCCAAGCATTAGTGCTGACCATTCCGCTGCCCGATGGCGGCAATATTCATTTCCGCGTGGTTGAATCTCCTTTGATGGCGCCCGGATTGGCTGCGCGCTACCCTTCCATCAAGTCGTACTTAGTCAGCGGGTTAGAGAACCCGGCACTCAGTGGCCGAATCAGTTATTCGCCACTTGGGTTCACGGGGGTGTTTGAAACGCCCAGCGGAGATGTTTTCATCGAACCTTATACGCTTGAAGGCGTCCGGTATCATACGGCTTATTATGAAAAAAACGTAGCTGTTCTTCCGGAAGATATGCCGGCGTTGAGTTGCGGTTATACCGGCGCAGGCCACGAGCATCCTTCGCTTGAAGGCCTGGATTTTGATACAGAAGGCAGTGGTGTGATTGAAGCCCGCGGGCCACTCGGACTACTTTCGCTGCGCACTTACCGGATGGCGCTGGCCTGCACCGGAGAATATGCTCAAATCCACGGCGGCACCAAAGAATTGGTGCTGGCCTCCATGAATGTGGGCATGAATATTGCAAACGCAGTATTTGAAAACGAGGTAGCAGTCCGTTTGATCTTGATCGAAAACAACGACGATATTATTTTCCTGAATCCGGCTACCGACCCCTATGAAAATGCCAATGTAGGCGGGGCGCTGCTGGGCCAGAATACAGACGCCATTGTACAGGCTGGCAATATCCCTTTTAATGCGTTCGACATTGGCCACGTGTTTACCGGTAATTGCACGGACGTGGGTGGCGTTGTCAGTGGAAACATCTGCACTTCCGGCAAAGCCCGGGGGGTGACCTGCCACTCCAGTTCCAACGTGGGCGCCATTGTTCGGCGCGTGATGGTCCACGAAGTTGCCCACCAGTTTTCGGTTGCGCACAGCTGGAGCAATTGCCCGGGGTCTGATGGACAGTTGGCCAGCGGGTCTGCTTACGAACCCGGCAGCGGCACTACCATCATGTCGTACGCAGGATCTTGCGGGAACCAAAACGTCACCTTCAACAGCGACCTGTATTACAGCATTGGCTCTTTGGAAGAGTTTATTTCGTACAGCCGCGACGGAAATGGCGGCACCTGTGCTACGGTAGTACCAACGGACAATACGGAACCGGTTGTGACGCACAACTATGTGAGCGGGTTCTATATTCCGATCAGTACGCCATTTGAACTGGAGGCGGCTGCAACCGACGAAGAAGATACCAACCTTACTTATTGCTGGGAACAATTCAACCTCGGCCCCCTCAGTGAATTAGGCGCGCCAATGGGTACAGCTCCGACTTTCCGCAGCTTCCCGCCCAATGCTTCATCTAAGCGCACCTTCCCCCGGATGTCCACCATTATCAACAACCAGTTGTCCGATGCGGAAGTATTGCCGACTTATACGCGCAACCTCACTTTCCGCTGCACGGTACGCGACAACCACCCTGGCGCCGGTGCTTCGGTTTGGAAACCGGTGAACTTTGAAGCAACGGCTACAGCCGGACCATTCTTAGTATCTTATCCCAACGATAACTTTGTCATCTGGACTTCCGGAGAAACGCGGGAAGTGACGTGGGACGTAGCCAACACAACGAATAACCTCGTAAAGTGCCGGTATGTGAACATAAAACTGTCCACCGACGGCGGAAATACGTATCCGATCACTTTGCTGGCCAATACGCCCAACGATGGAGCTGAAAATATTAGCGTCCCGAACCTGAATACCGGCGTAGCCCGTGTGCGGGTAGAAGCTGCCGACAATATCTTTTTCGACATCTCGAATTCCAATTTCAGAATACTCCCTGCTACGGAACCTGGCTTTAGCATTACGCCCAGTCCTTCCGGGCAGCGGGCCTGTTTGCCTGAAATTGTGGAAGTTTCACTCACTTCCCAGGCACAGCTCGGCTTCAGCAACCCCGTTTATTTAGAAGTGGTGGAAGGACTGCCGTTTGGGGCAACGGCCAGCTTCAGCATTAATCCGATGACGCCTTCTGAAGGCACTGTGTTGAGTATAGACCTGACGGCAGTGGAGATCACCGGCGATCTGGAAATTGTCATCCGAGCCATTGCCGAGGATGCAGATACCGTTTACCGCTCTATTTATCTGACAACGACTTCCAATGACTTTAGTGACCTTCAGATGCTGACGCCAGTGAACGGGGAGTCGGGCATCGTGCTTTCGACGACATTTACCTGGAACAGCGTTCCGAATGCTTTTGCCTACGACTTTCAGTTGGCAACCAGCGCTACTTTCGCGCCCAGTTCGATTATTGACAGCAAGCTGAATTATACCGGTACGAGCTATACGCCTTCTATTCTGTTTGAAGAAAACAAACTCTACTTCTGGCGCATCCGCCCCATCAACGAATGCGGGACAGCGCCTTTCTTAGAGACCTTTGCATTCCATACAGAAAATGCCATTTGTTCGCCGTTTACGGCCACAGGTTTACCGATCAACATCCCTGGTTCCGGCCCCTTACCAACGATCGAATCAAATTTATTTATTCCGATCCAGGGAACCGTCAACGACATCAATCTCCCCCTGATCAAGGCCAACTACCAACCCGTGAAAAGTCTTCGGGTGTCCCTGATCAGTCCTGCGGGTACCGTGGTGAACCTGTTTGACCAAAACTGCGGCAATACGGTTAACCTCCGCGTTGGGTTCGATGACCAGGCACCACAAAATATTATTTGCCCGCCGGACGACGGCATTGTCTTCAAACCGGTACAGCCCCTTTCCGCGTTCAATGGCGAAGAAAGTTTTGGCAACTGGAAATTGCGGGTGAAAGTGATGACCTCCGGTTTTGGTGCCGTTGGCGCGCTGGAGCAATGGAATATGGAATTCTGCGCCAGTACGACGCCAGCTTCGCCCACGGTCATCATCAACGATACGCTGTTTGTGCCGCCCGGGCAGGGTAACCCCATTACGCAAGACCTGCTTGAAGTGCAGGACGGCATCAGCGATCCCTTCCAGTTGCAGTACACCATTTTGGCACCGCCTTCACACGGCGTGGTCTATTTCATTGGCGAACCCGTTTTAATAGGTGGCATTTTCCGTCAATCGTCTATCAATGCCTACAATGTGGTGTATATCCACGATGGCGACGGCTCGGAATTCGACAGCTTTAATTTTTTGGTGGAAAACGCCGAAGGCGGCTGGATTCCGACGCAAAGATTCATCATCAGAGTTGACCCAGATGCACCGGTTGATACAGAAGAGCCGGTTCAGCAAAATGGCCTCCTCCTCTACCCCAACCCGGCAAGCAGCAGCCTGACTATGGCGCTGATGCAAGCCGTTTCGGGCGAAGCCACCCTGAATATTTTTAACGCGCAAGGCCAATTGGTGATGACCCGCCAATACGATGCGTTTTCGCAGAATACCACGGTGGAGGTTGCGAACTTGGTCAATGGCGTTTATGTGGCAACCCTCCGAACCGCGAATGGCGTTTACTCACGGAAAGTAATGATTCAGCGATAGCAGATCGTGTTGCATCGTTCTTATTGGCATGAGCCATCCTGAAAATTCAGGGTGGCTCATGCCATTTTTATGAGTTTTGATAACTGTATTTGATTCTTTAATCAGTTTAAAATTCTGGTGTTTTTTAGTAAATAAAAATAAATTGTCCAACAATTTGGATACCCCATCTGGGACAGAAGTGTGGTAGAATTTGAATCCACGAACCAGCGAAAGGCAGTATTCATCCCTTTTGCCAAAGAAAATGAAAGCCATATCCGCGCATTCCTTTTGGCGTTTCCGCTGAGT
>JBBQGV010000155.1:0-7919 GCA_038323375.1 Chitinophagales bacterium | reverse complement strand
GATTTACTCGATTTATTTGGCTGCGTTTTTGAATCAAAATAGATAAACAGGATGCTGTTTACAACTTCACCACTCTGCCTTCATACCTTTTTTCATTCCCGTCCGCTCCCGCACGTCCTTGTCCGAAAACGAACGCTTCCGATTCTTGTTTTAAATTAATGACCTGATAATCAATCAACAATTTTCGTGGCATGACAATTGTACTCATCCTCAATTGTATCCATTCCAAACCAATAGACTTGTTGCGACGGGTCAGCGTGGTGGGAGGAAAAAGAGCCATTCCTACCCCGCGATGATTCCCGTCGCAATAAGTCTAATACATCAACAAAAGGACTATGTTGATCAACTACTTCACCATTGCACTGCGCAACCTCCTCAAAGACAAAGGCTATACCACCCTCAACATGCTGGGATTAACGGTGGGCATCACGTTCAGCCTGTTGCTGTTGCTGTATGTGACCGACGAACTGCGTTTTGACCGCTTCCACACGCACAGCGACCGCATGGTGCGTATCGGCGCGCACATCAACGAAACGGAAAATGAATTCTACTGGTCGAGTTCCCAACTCCTCACTGCGGAAACCTTGAAAAAAGACTACCCCACCGAAGTGGAAGAAACCGTGCGCCTGCTGGGCAACGGCGAGCTCGAGTTCCGGAACGGCGACAAGCGCTTTTTGGAAACGCGTTTTTACCTGTCCGGCCCGGAAATTACCAAAATATTCACCCTGCCGTTTGTGGAAGGAGATCCCAATACCGCGCTAACAGAGCCGAACAGCATCGTGGTGGCCAAATCTGTTGCGGAAAAATACTTCGGCACAAATACAAGTTTTTTGGGTAAAACCCTGACCAATGCCCGCAATGAAACCTGGAAAATCACCGGGGTGATGGAAGACATGCCGACCCATTCGCATATTCGGATGGACGCACTACTGTCTGACCATGAAATAAGGAAGCAAATCGGGGAAAACGGCGGCAACTGGGGTCAGTTCAATGCCTTTACTTACGCCCTTTTGCGGCCCAACGTCAAGCCCCTTGCGTTTGAAAACAAAATCAAAGAAATGTACGACAAATACATGGCGTCCATTTTTAAACCCTTAAACATCCGCATCGCTTATGTGGTGCAACCCGTGCCCGACATCCACCTGCACTCCATCATGGACGGCGAACCAGAACCGCTGGGCAGCTTGGCTTATGTGCGCATTCTGGGCCTGACCGCCATTTTTCTGGTTCTGTTGGCCTGCATCAATTACATCAACCTCACCACTGCGCGGGGCACCCGCCGCGCCCGTGAGGTCGGCATCCGCAAAGCGCTGGGGTCGTCGAGGGGCGCTTTGGCAACGCAGTTTCTGACCGAATCAGCGCTGCTGGCGACGGTTTCCGGCATTTTGAGCCTGGGCTTGGCCTATCTGCTGTTACCGGTATTTAATAAGATGTCCGGGAAGTCTTTGATGCCTGATGCATTGTTCCAGCCCACGATCCTCGGCGGATTAGCTGTAATTTTGGTTTTGGCCGGACTCATTGCCGGCAGCTATCCGGCGCTGGTGTTGTCGGGCTACAAACCAGTGGCCGTGCTGAAAGGCGATTCCATCAAAAGCGGCGGCGGGCTGTTGCGACAAGGCTTAGTGGTGGTGCAGTTTGCCGTTTCCCTCATTATGCTGATCGGTACCGGCGTCATTTACGACCAGCTCAATTTTTTAAAAAACAAAGAGCTGGGTTTCCAAAAAGACCAGGTCATGGTATTGCAACCCCAACCCCCCGCTGCACAACGGACCAATGTAATTGCTTTCCGCAATGCGCTGCAACAGAACCCGGCTGTACTTGCTGCGGGTAGCTCGTGGTATTCCCCGGGCCAGAACAATGGGGATAAAAATGTGGTCAATATTGAAACCAAAGAAGGCATGAAAGACATCGGTCTGGACATTATCGGGATAGATGAATTTTATCTTGGCACGATGGGCATCGGATTAAAGCAGGGCCGCGCCTACGAGGGTGTCCCGGCAGACACGCTTAATTCAGCTATTGTAAATGAAGCATTGGTAAAAAAAATGGGTTGGACAGAACCCATCGGCAAAAAGCTGAGATGGTCTGGAAATCCAGCTATTCCTCATGCTCAGGTGATTGGCGTCGTCAAAGATTTTCACCAAAAATCGCCTTACAACCCGATCGAGCCCTTGGTGATGATTTATCGCCCGATCGCCTACACGGTACACGCCAAAGTGAAGGCCACCGATTTACCGGCGACCATCAAAAGCATAGAAAGCGCCTGGAAAGCGGCTTTTCCGGCACAGGATTTCCGGTATGCCTTTTTGGATGAAACGTTCAATGAGCAATTTGCTGCGGATCAAACCCGTGGTGCCCTGTTTTCCGTTTTTTCCGGGTTGAGCATGTTCATTGCCTGCCTCGGCTTACTGGGGCTTGTTGCCTATACAACCGAGCAACGGCGGCGCGAAATCGGGATCCGGAAAGTACTTGGTGCCAGCCATGGGCAGGTCGTTGCGCTGCTTACGCGCCATTTTGTGCGTTTGGTACTCATTGCGGGCGTGATAGCTGTCCCGCTTGCCGCCTGGTTTTTGTGGGGATGGCTGTCGGAATTTCCGTACAAAACACCTTTGCAACCCCTGACTTTTGCCGGGGCTTTGTTGATCCTGTTGCTGCTGACGTTGCTGACGGTGGGTTTCCACGCTATTCGGGCGGCGCTGGCGAATCCGGTCAGGAGCTTAGGGAGTGAGTGAGGATGAGGCAGAGCCTCATAAATAGAAGACACGAGCCCGGAGCCCCGCGCCAGCAATGGTTCCCTTTCTGCCGGGGGATTAACCCCGCAAAAAATTGCCGAACCTGCGCAAAATGGTCTGATCAACGTTGTGCCAGCCTCAGTCAATGCCTGCAATGCTTGCTGCAAACTGTCATCCGGCCAGACAAGCCCGATGTGTTTGGCGGGCGATTTGAAAAGTGCCCTTCTTTGTGAAAGCTGGATTAAAAGTCCAGTGCATAACCGCTATGCTAACCGATCCCTACGATCAGTGCAGGATTCGAACCTGCGTCGTAAGACACCTATCTGATTGATTACCTGTATGTTGTTCCGGAATCCGGACAATGCACCGGCGCTATACAGAAACGCCTGGCAGGGGTAAAAGACGAGATTGGATCTTTTCTTTATGCGATGTAGTATCGTTGTTTTTTGCAATTCGTGTCATCGGTCAGCCGGCTGAAGCCAGCGACCACTGCGCTTAATCCTCCCGGCTTCCGTCATCGGCCATGCGCACCATTTTTGGGGTGAATTTTGCGACGACGCTCACCAAATCTTCCTGGGCGGCCATCACCTGGTGGATGTCTTTGTACGCCATTGGCGCTTCATCCAACCCGGCGCCAATCAGGGAAACCCCCTTTTCCTGCAAAATGGCTTTCAATTCCGCTTTGGTGATGTTTTGCATCGCTTTGGTTCTGCTCATCTGTCGGCCTGCGCCGTGCGATGCCGAATTGATGGACGATACTTCCCCTTTTCCGCGCACCAAAAATCCAGGTGCCGTCATGCTTCCCGGGATGATGCCCATCACGCCCGGAGCTGCCGGTGTGGCACCTTTTCGGTGTACGATCACCTCTTCGCCATTCAGGATCTCTTTCCAGGCAAAATTGTGGTGGTTTTCTACTTTGGCCAATGCGGTTGCGCCAATGGCTTTGGTCAGTTTTCGGTGGATCACCTCGTGGCAGGCCGACGCGTAATCGCCGGCTAAGTTCATCGCCATCCAGTATTCCTGCCCGGCTTCGCTGTTCAGGTTCAAATAAGCTAAGTTGGCTGCCTCTTTTGGCAGTTTGCATAGCTCTTTGGCCAAACGGGTGTAGTAACCGGCTACTGTTGCGCCGAATCCGCGGGAACCCGAATGCGTTAACAAAGCCAAATATTTCCCTTTTTCGATGCCCAGCGCTTCGTCTTTTTCTTCGAAGGTGATGATGCCCCACTCCACGAAATGGTTTCCACCGCCGGACGAACCGAGTTGGTCGAAGGCTTTGTCTTTCAATCCGCGCACAAAAGCGTTCATTTCAAACTCTTTGCGATCCAATACCTGGTGGTAGGCGCGGTCTTTTCCCCGGAAACCGTTACCGGCGCCAAAAGCAGTGTGCGCAATCAGTTCGCGTTTGTAAAAAGAGCGGTGATCAAAAAAATGCGTTTCCGGAATATCAAAAATGGACAAGGCCATTCGGCAACCAATATCCACGCCAACGCCGTAAGGAATAATGGCGTTTTTGGTGGCCAAAACCCCGCCAATTGGCAGTCCGTAACCTTGGTGGGCATCGGGCATTAACGCGCCGGCGATTGTAACCGGTAGGCGCATGGCGAGGTTCATTTGCTGAATCGCGCCTGCTTCGATTTGCTCCTGCCCGAAAACGGTATATGCTGTGCCGGTTTCTTTCAATGGGATGGTTTCATCAATGGGTGCCGCATTGGCTTCGATGATGGCTTTCGCCAAAGGAGCAAGTGCCTTGTGACCTAAATAATTTTCAGGGTTTTTATGCAATCGCTTCAGGGTGGTTAAGGTTTTTTGCTTTGTTGCTGAAGCAAAAGCCGTAGCCGCAATTTCCAGGGCTATACCAAGAATTTTTCCTTCTGCAAAACCCAGCGCCAATAAGTCTTTACCGTTGATTGTTGTCGCCTTCATGTTGATGAATTTCAAAAGCTCCGTACTCAGATTTTGTACCATTATCGTAGGAATAAACCGTCCAAATCCCGTGCGCTTTATCGTTTTTATACGCACCTTCTTTCCAAAGCTGTCCGTTGTCGTACCATTCCCGACAAGGGCCTTATTTGACCTGGAATTTCTTATCTGAATAGGTCAGGTAATGCGTCAGCACTTTTTTCTCAGGATAGAAGATTTTTTGGACAAAGCTGCCTTTTGCTGTTCGGACGAAAATATCCTGGTAACATGCATTCAGTATTATTTCTCCTGCCTCTAATTGGTCTGAATAATATTGTTTGAATTGTTTTGCATTCGGAACGTTGTATTCCGGCATCTGTGCTTCCAGGATTGTTGCAAAGCTTAAAACCAGAAAAATGAGTAATGGTAGCTTTTTCATCAGGTTGTGTTTACAGTAAAGTTAACAGAGCGTTTCAGAAATATTTTAAGACGGATGTAATTCTTTTTTTTCCAGATAGCCCAACACCATCTTGATTTCTCCGTAAGAGCAATCTTCTCCAAAATAGGCTTTTGCTTCCCCGCTTGATTTTGTATTGTTGGCCACAAAAAACTGCTCGATGGTTTCTACTTTGTCCTTAGCCATCAGCTCAAAAATATCGAGTTCGCCCAATCCGACGTAATGCGACAGGTGGCTTTCGATGGTGGTGCGCACAAAACCGCGTTCTGTTGCAATTTCCTCCATGGTTTTTCCTGATTTATACAACTCAAAACTAACGAGTTTGGTGTCAATTTTTGGAGCCTTGGGCGGTGGTTCCGGCAAGGTCAATTGCGTGTTTTCCAAACCTTTAGCTGCGCAATATTTCTGAATGATGTCTATGATTTCCGCACCGAATTGTTTACTTCGGCCAGGCCCAATGCCGTGAATTTTTTTCAGGGCAGGCATGTTGGCCGGCAGTAGCTGAACGAGTTCGAGCAGGGATTTTGTGGGCAATACCTCGAACGGTTCTGTTCCCAGCGTATCGGAAAGTTCGGCCCGCCAGAGTTTCAGGCTGACGTACAGTTCCGGATGGGGGGTGTTTTTGGGCACGTTGTTATACGCGGCAGCGGGGATGGCTATTTTTTTCGACGCGGTGAAATCAATTTCCGCATCCGCTTTCGCGCGCAGGTAGGGCTGCGTGGAAAAACCTGTTTTGGCGGACACAAAGCAGGCGTTTTTTATGAACAATTCCTTTTGCAGATTCTCCACGGCTTCCAGCGCCGTTTTTTCCACCGCCTTGTTGTCGGTGATGATCTGGATGCTTTTGGCAGCCGGCAACAATTCAATGCTTATTTTTTCAGCAAACCAAGTGCAGCCTTTTTGGACGCGGGCTTGCAGGTCTTCATTTTCTTCCGGCAAGGAGGATTGTGTGAAATAGCCCCTGATCTGGTGTTTAAATTTTTCCGCTACCGATAATACGTGGGTTTCCGCTTGTTCGCGAATCGTTTGAAATTGACGGAACGCGTCGGCGTGCAGGGTGTTTTCGTACTCCAGTAAAACCCGATTTAGTTGGTCGAAGTATCTTTTCAAACTGCGAAACTCGAATAATTCCAAAATCAGCGCTTGCTGGTAATCCATTTTCGAACGCAGCAGGTGCGCTTCGTCGGGGGCATTCCGGTCGGCTTCGTCCGTATAATTTTTGACCTGTGAATCCGTTTTTACGCTGGAAAACTCAATTTTGGTGCGCAGTACAATCCCTTCAAAACTTTTGCAGCGACTCAGCGCCACGTACACTTGCCCGTGCGCAAAAGCCGCCTGCGCGTCAATGATGGCGCGCTCGAATGTCAAGCCCTGGCTTTTATGGATGGTGATGGCCCAGGCCAATTTGAGCGGATATTGCGTAAAAGAACCGGTCACTTCTTCGCCTACTTCTTTGGTCTGCGCATTCAGGGTGTATTTGATGTTGCGCCATTCGGCCGAGTACACTTGAATTTCCTGTGCTTCGTCCGGACATTGCACGTAAATGGCTTCGCCACGGATGCTGGTAATGCTTCCGATTTTGCCGTTATAGTACTTTTTTTCGCGTGAAGTATCGTTTTTGACAAACATGACCTGGGCACCGGGTTTCAGTTCCAGCAATTCTTCGGTAGGGTAGGCATGCGGCGGAAAATCGCCCGTAACGGCTGCTGTAAATCGCTGTACATTACCCGGTATTTCTTCCAATTTCTGGACGTTGATGTCTTGTGCAGAAGCGTTATGGGAGGTCAGGGTGATGTACCCTTCTTCGGGCGCGGGTTTAAAATTAGCGCGGTAGCGGCTGTTCAGTTGTTCCAGCACTTCGGCATCCAATTTATTGTTGCGCACTTTGTTCAACAGGTCAATGAATACGCCGTCCGACTGCCGGTAGATGTGCTTCAGTTCGATGGCTACGGGGTTGGTTTGCTGCAAGGCGCGGCTGCTGAAAAAATAAGGCGTTGGGTAGTGGTCGCGCAGTAACCCCCACTCTTCGTCCTTCACCACGGGCGGCAACTGGTGCAGGTCGCCGATCATCAGCAATTGCACGCCGCCAAAAGGTTTGTAGTGGTCTTTGTAGCGGCGCAAAACGTCGTCTATGCCGTCAAGCAGGTCGGCGCGCACCATGCTGATTTCGTCAATGACGAGTAAATCTAAGCTTTGAATCAGCCAGATTTTTTCGCGGTTAAATTTCCGCTGGCGACTTCCGTCCTGCTTGCTATCGGGCAGGTATGGCCCAAATGGCAACTGGAAAAAGGAATGGATGGTCATGCCTCCGGCGTTGATGGCCGCCACGCCGGTTGGCGCCACTACCACCATGCGCTTAACCGTCTTTTCCCGGATGGTATTTAAAAAAGTGGTTTTGCCTGTTCCGGCTTTGCCGGTCAGGAAAATATTTTTATTCGTGTTGCTGACGTAGTCAAAAGCAAGTTCGAGTTGTGGGTTTGACTGGTACTGCATTGCGTTTTCGGATCTGCCAGGGATGGATACAGGCGAAAAAGGGGGATCCGTCAACGACTTGTCCTTTCTGCACTGTTCCCCTGAGTTTAATGATGAACAAAGTTAAGGAAAAGGGATGATATTGGGGTAGGAAGTGTCCGTAAATGTCCGAATTTGTCTGAGTGTGTGGAAAGCGCTTAGGGTCGCTGAAATAATAACTGTCCACTTTTCCAGGAGGTCTTTTGCTCCTACCCCGCGTTGGGGAACCACCTCCCTTAGCTATGGCTAAGGTCGGGAACCCCCGCCTTGGTTAGAATCAAAATGCCTTGCCCGGAGAAAGCGACCCTTATTAATTCAGC
>JBBQGV010000154.1:0-8397 GCA_038323375.1 Chitinophagales bacterium | reverse complement strand
AGCTCACGGGTGTCACTTCCACGTGCAGGTCGATGCGGTCGAGCAGGGGGCCGGATATTTTGGCGACGTAGCGTTTCACCACGCCGGGGCCGCAGACGCAGTCTTTTTCGGGATGGTTGTGGTAGCCGCAGGGGCAGGGGTTCGTTGCATAGTTGTCATATACAGTTTAGGGCTAAAAAGCCATATAATCCTGCATATCCGGTGGAATTGAGGACTTTGGGGGATCATCTGAGGAAGGTGAGGCTTGATCGTGGGCTTTCGCAATTGGACGTGGCAAGGATGCTGAACGTAACTGAGAATACCATAACGGGCTGGGAGTTGAATCGGAATCATCCGACTGCAAAGCTTGCTAAGACTATCATTGTTTTTCTTGGGTACATTCCCTCCTCACTTGAGGGCTGTTCTACCGAGTGGCAGTTGTACTTCGCAAGACTGGTTGCTGGAAAAACTTAAAAAACAAGCACCTGAATTGATTGGTTGTGCTAAAGACGTCGTCACTTTGTGCAGCTTTAAGAAAAGCCATTTTCTTTTTGTTCCCCAAAAGCATAATATCAGGCAGCGCAATGTGGTATAGTTTACTATCATGTAGCAATGAGCCATGTATGTACCACGCTATTTCTATTTCATGAAACTCGATCATTCCCCATTGCAGAAAATCGGCATTGCCTTCGTTGTTGGTCCCGGCTTCCAGGGTTTGGCGCAGCAAACTTCCCTTCATACCACATTCTACAATAGAGCCGCCAAACGGAAGCCATAGCTTCAAAATTTACAGGGTTATTTCAAAAAGCCTAGGTTGCTGCTTTGCCTGCTTTTTTTCGTTCTTGGTTTTGTGTTCCTCCAATGATATCCTAAATAATTGCACAAGGGTTTTCCAATAATTTATTCTTGCTAGATACTTATGGCACCTTCCGCAATGCAGGGGCTCTATTTGTCATGCTCAGTAGAAGGGAAACAAGGCAGCAATCATTTGTCCGAATTCTGCGCCGAATTCTGCCAGGTTGCCCAGGGGCGGGGCTGTTCTTTTGCACTGTCAAATGGATCAATGACTCTAATAGTTGACAGAAGCAATAAATAACTATCACGCCCAACTCTAATTCAAAAATCATGATCAACCTAATTCAAATTGCACCCAACGGCCAGTACCAGTCCGGCCAACTGAATGGTGAAAACGCCATGCCAAACCCAATTAACCTCTCTTGGAATGGTCCTACAAATGATAACCGGGGCTTCGTTCGGGTAGTTTTAAATGGACTTTGCGAAGACCAAAAACGCTACAATTTGCTTCAAATGCACCCCAAGTGGGTTTCAAAAGGGTCAATCAAAGGCTACTTGCCTTCAGCCTTAATGCCCACGCACGCAATATTTAAAGCCAAGGTCGGATTTTTGAAAGGTGCTACGGGCTCCGATGGGGTAACTTTCCAGGTATGGGTCCATTTTACGGCCAATGGCAAGCAGGTAGGATACCGCATCTTGAATTATAAAAAACTATACAACGATAAAATGACAGAGGTGATAGCCGACCTCTCCCACTTATCAGGAAAAAACGTTCGCATCGAACTCCGGGTGGATGCGGGTAACAGTTCTGGACAAGACTGGGCTGTTTGGGCCGATCCGAAAATAGAACCAAAACAAGCTGGTGCTGATGCTAAGGTATTCAATATTAGGCCGCTGCGTTTTGCCATCCTCAACCGTAACGAAGAGTCTTTTTTTAACGGCAAAGGTGATGAGCCCTATTTCGGTGTCCTCTATTTTCGATCAATTTTCGGAAAGCCGGGCTCAACTAAAGTCGTTTCGCTGACAACCCTCAAAACGCAAGGAAAAAACCTAGGTGTTGGTACTTATTCACTGCCCAGTGATTCTAATTTGAGCATTACAGATACCGCCGTTGTCTGGGACAACACCATTCAAGCCTTTACAAATGGAATACAGGTTTCCGGATATCAAATGGTAGCAATAGAAGAGGATTGGCACGGAAAAGGTGTCGCCCGTGACACCATCAATGGGAAAAAAGACAAACTTTTTAAAGCTTTGGTAACGCATGTTGAGAACAATATCGGGGGTATATTAAACATGGAAGCCACCACTGAAGCCATAAAAAATGAAGTGTCAGGCGAAAGTGCAGGTTTCCTGAAAAAAGCCCTGACTACTGTCTTCGCAGCCATTACCAATGCAGACGATCTCATCGGCGAAAACGGAATCACCCTGATCAACCTGACCGCATCCGCGCTACAGGCTCAACTCGGAGCAAATTACAACCCCGACAGTCAAAAAGACCCAATAGGATCTGTAGTGCCTCGATTGTATAAACTTGAATTCAAAGGCTCGGATGCTCGGTATCGGGTAGATGTCGAAGTGTCTTATGGCTCCTACAATGATCCAATCACCAGCTAATTAAGCCCACCAATTTCAATCCGACAACAATTTGGAATGAGATCAAAAATAAAATTTTCTATGACATCCATACTTAAATTCACTGCAACGCCCCGCTCTCGTCATCCGAAAAACTATCCGCAAGCCTATAGTCAGGCCCTGCATAAATATTCAGAAGCTTATGTAAACCCGGGAAAGTGGGGCATTCAAATCACCCACACCTTGGCTAATGAACGGGATGCCCTCAAGGCTAAAATTGCCAAAATAAATCCCAATCCAAACAAGCCAAATTTCGAAAAAATATTGGCAGCCAAAATGGTATTAATAACTGAATTAAAAGCTATAGAGGCCGTCTTGAATGGCTATGAAATTAGGTTTTCAGTGCAACAAGGCGGAGGTTTTTCTAAAAAAACAGCCATAAACGCCTACAACCCGGTCGTAGAAGTCCCTGCTATCGGAACCTATACCGTGTCTATTAGCGCCAAAAAAAATAGTGGCCAAGAGAGCAGCAGCAGTTCGAAAGTTACTTTTCAGGATATCCTGATCGTGTCGCTGGGCGATTCTTATGCCGCCGGAGAAGGCAATCCAGACAAGCCAGGGAAACCAAGCGACGTAATGGTCAAATATGCTGACCAAAGCGCGGCAAAAACGCTGCTGTCGGTGAAGGAAGATATTTCTTCCATTACCAGCCAAGTGCCAAATGTATCCCCTGAGCAGCATTTTGCCGAATGGCAGGAGCCACTCGCACACCGTTCCTATCGCTCTGGACACTCCTTGGCAGCCGAGCAGATTGAAGCGAAATATTCAGATATTCAGCTTGTATCAACATTTTTGCCATTTTCCCGGTCGGGCGCTAAAACCGATGAAGGGCTGATTCGATATAACGCTGGAAAGGTATATAACGAACGGCGCTTGTTTCTTACTAAGAAATTGATTGGATTTAAAAAGCGCATTAGTGAATACGAAAGGCCAGGGTCACTAGACTACCTGTTGCAGACCAGTCAGATTGATGAGGCAAAGGCCACTGTTAAAAATCGAAAGATTGATTTTCTAGTATTAACGATTGGGGGAAATGACATAAAATGGTCAACAAACCTTAACAATTTGATTGAATCGGACAGCGAGTTTTCAATTACTATTTCTCTTTTTGGCAAAGAAATCGTTGAGATTCCGGCATCTGCCGGAGGAAGCGGTGATGCGGCTGGGCGAGCATTACTAGAAGCTGCAATAAACCTTGAGATGGTAAAATTGCCACAAAAATTTGAAGCCTTAAACCAGGAAATCCGGAAAACTCTGAACCCAAGGTTCATTTTGCTAACTGAATATCCCCGTGGTTTTTTTGGAATCACCGACCAAAATGGCAATGAAACAGTCCGAAATGGTTGTGGAATTTTCGACACGATTGCCGATGCGGATATTGATTTCGCAGATGCACGTTTGATCCGGGATCTTTCTGATAGACTCAACGCTGAATTGAAAAAAGCTGCAACGCTTCATGGCTGGATCTGGGTGGATGGCATTGCTGCAGAATTTGGCAAACACGGCTATTGTGATAAGAACACCTATTTTGTCTCTGCCGAAAAATCCTTTAAAACCCAAGGTGACTGGTATGGACTGCTCCACCCAAATTTGAAGGGGCACGCCTTATATGCACGCCGTATTTCTGACAAAATTAAGGAGACCATTCGCGCCAATGTGGAGACCTTCAGACCAAGGCCTGGTATCGGAACCCTCGGTACCGATGTCGTGCTGGGACTATAATTGCGGTCAATGAATACTTTTTACAGCTTTCATAAAAAACACTGCCAGGTCACATGGCCTGGCAGCATTTATCCTTTCACCATTATCAACTTAAAACATCATGGCACTAAAAACAAAGTTCGTAAAAGCAGGCAAATGGCGTACCCTGGAATGGGGTTGGAATGTTAGCTTCCAATGTAGATTCACCTACCCTGTTGGCGCACAGATAAGGGTAAATTACGGCCCTGGATTCACCAGTCAAAAACAGACATTAAATGGTAACCCCAAAATTATTCGAGTAACAGGAGCAAGTATCGCATTTGCAAGGGTGCAGATGAAGGTGTCAAAAAATGCAACCGTGGATTACGAGTACCTGGCAATTAGTGAATTTTAAAAGAATATATTGAAATTTTCTGATATTGCACTCCAATTAACCCCAAAAAATCAAATTATTCCGATTTATTGTTAACCATCAATACAACTGAAATGACCCTTGCCCTCCCCTTTACAGATGACTATAAAAACAAAGAATTTTTCTATCTCCGTAAAACAAGTTCGGGTCGATATGATTTGTTTGTAGCGGTACTTGTTGACAAAAGCCATAACATTGAAATAAATCCCGATTACCAGGCAACGTATTACGATTCTTTCGGCAATGTTGTTCGAACAAATTTTTCAATTAAACCTGTTGAAGGCGGGTTGAATAACCCAGCCGATCGTATAGAAAATTTAGTTTTTCGAAATGTGATTAAGCTTTCGGCCGTAACAGGTGCAAGTCAAAGAATAAGGGTCGATTCCTTACAATTTATCGAATTTGATGATGCCGATCTCAATGATAATGAATATGATGATGTTGCCATAGGCTGCCCTTATGTACATGTAAGAGGAATGATTATGAGTGCAATAAACCATGTTCGTCCCTTGGTAATTGTACCGATAAATGCCCAAATTTTTGAATCTACAATAAGCAGCCCGGATATTTTAAGTAGGGTTTGTGGGGTTCATTTAAAATCAAGCTCACTTCCTTCAGGTTTTAGGTGGGAATTTGCACCAAATATTGGTTTTTACACTTTGGAGCATAGCGAAATTGATGGCGGTTTCGAAGCACATGTAACAAATGAAGAGTCTTCTGGTATTCGAAAAACCAAAGTCAAAAACAGGAATAAAACGTCATCTGGGGGTGGGCCTGGATCTGGAAAAGGCATTCCTGGCTTTTATTATCGGTTAAAGAATCTGGTCAGAAGCCTCTTTAGATAATCCTATACCATGCTACCCAGAATCCTGTTCTGCCTTTATGGTATCTTCCATTTATCCTGGCTTCAGGCCCAAACTGCTGAGGCGCGGGTGGACAGCCTGTTTGCCCTTGCAGATGCAACGGACTCCATAGAAAACAGCATTGCTTATTTACTCAGTGCTGTATCCTTGTCTGAAGATTGCCTGCCCTGCAAAGCACGTTGCCACGCCGAATTGGGTAAGCTGTATTGCCAAAACGGGAATTACGAGGCTGGATACCTGTACTTGGAAACGGCAATCAAACTACGTCGCAAACAAGGCGATAGCCTCAGGGTTGCGGGCAATTATTCCAATATTGCCCTGTATAAATTAGAGGAAGGCAGGCAGGCCCAAGCCCTTAAAAACGGGTTCGTGGCCTTACGGATATTGGAGGAATTGCAACGCGATCGAAATCAGCCAAGCATTAAAGATACTTTGACCGCCAAAAGCCTCGCCATTGCTTACAACCTGTTGTCCAATATCCAAAATGATTTCGGCAACCACCTGGAAGGCCTGCAATACGCCCTAAAATCCAAAGCTTTATACCAAACCATTGATGCGTCTTTAGCTGAATTGTTTGATGCCGATTATACCCTCGCGGGTCGTTATTTCACACAACATCAAAATACTCGAAAAACTATTTTTGCCGATAGTGCCACGTTGTTATACCAGCATTGTCTGGAAATTTTCGAAGAAAACCCTGCTGAATTTTTGCTTAATGATGTAGCAGATATCCACCACAACCTGGCTTCCCTGGCCATCAGTATGCAAGCGTTTGAAACAAGCTGGAAAGAAATAAACCTGGCTGAACCAATCTATAAACAGGTAAATGATGCTGCGGGTATTATCGATATTGCTATTTTAAAAGCAAATACCTATATCGGTCAGGATAGAAATTATCGGAAGGCATTGTCCACCATGCAACAGGCACAGTTGCTTCTCCAACAGTCGGAAATAGATACGAGCGTCATGCTGGAAATGTATAAACTCCTTTCCGAATGTTTCGAAGCACTCGACCAACCGGACAGCGCCCTAACTTATAGTCGACTTGCCGAACAACTGTACACCAAACTGTTCACCTCGCAGCAAAAAAGGTTCAATGAAATTGACCGTGAAAACCTGGAGAAACGCAATGAATTACAACAAAGCCTGAGTAAGCTGGAAATTGACAAAAGTCACGAAAGACAGCGCCTTTGGGCTTCGCTGGCTGCCATTTTGGGACTACTTGCTGCCGTGGGCGCTTTGATCTGGCGACAACGGGAGCAGCGCCAAAACTTGAAAATAGCAAATCAAAATCAGGCGATTGAAGACACCCTGAAAGATGCCCAGCTGCGATTTCTTCAAGGCATAATTGAAGGGCAACAACTCGAACGAGAAGAAACCAAACACGTTCTGCACAACGATATCGCAAATACGGTGCTTTCCCTTTCCTATGAAATTGAAAACGCCAAACCTCAGCACCCTCAGCAAAAAGGCTGGTCGGGTGAACTGCGCAACCTGGCCGCCCACACCCGAAGGCTATCCCACCAAAAGGGCGGCATCATCCAAGAAGTGGGTTTATATGAAAGCATCAACGACCTGCTTCGGCGGATCAGTCAACCCAACCTTATTGAAGTGGAATTTATCACCAACTTGAACAGCAAACGACTGGGTATTACTACTGAGATCGAAATCTGGCATATGGTACAAGAAATGGTAAGTAATACACTTAAATATGCGCGGGCTAGCAGAATTGAGTTGGCAATAGATACCGATAATCGCGCGGTTTTTATAACTTATCATGACGACGGTACCGGCTTTGATTACGACAGCACTTTTGCCGAGAAAAAAAGTTTGGGCTTGAATAGCATTATAGAAAAAACCCAAAATCTCGGCGGCAATACACCAGAAATCATGACTTCACCAGGGCATGGTTTTACCATTTCTATTGAAATTCCTTTACAAAAACCTGAATTGCCATGATCGAAATCTTATTAGTGGATGATCACCGTGCCCTGTCGGACGGTATCAAGGCGGCATTGGCTCAAACGCCCGACTTGAAAGTAGTAGGTCAGTTGGCCGATGGCTACGCTGCGCTCGAGTATCTTGCAGCTGTTGAAAGGCTCCCAGATTTAGTGGTCACCGACCTAGAAATGAAAGGCATGAATGGTTTGGTGCTGTTACAACACATATCGGAACGTTATCCGGATTTAAAGGTTCTGGTGCTCACGCAGCACGACAATTTCGATGATGAAGCTTACCAAGCGGGAGCCAAAGGATATATTTTGAAAGAATCTGGGATGGATGAGATTACTAAGGCTATGCGTATCGTTGCGGATGGCCAAATTTATAAACCTCTATTGACACCCTCCAAACCCCAGTTGCCCAGCATCCCTGAATTCACCACACGAGAGCTTCATATTATCAAGCTTATTGTAGATGAATATACCACTAGGCAAATTGCGGAAAAACTCAACCTGCCTTTTTCAGCAGTGGAGACTTATGCTAAAAATATTCGCCGAAAAACAAATGCCTCCAATATTGCCGGAATCGTAAAATTTGCCCTACGGAATAAGTTGTATGATTAGAATTTCCACAGCACCTAGTACAAAAAAAACGCCCCCAAATCATCAGGAGGCGCTAACGCCAGAAACGGGGTTAAGGAGCAGGAAGTTCCGCCTTGCTTGGTCTTCCTCCCCCACCGCCAAACGCCCTGAACCCACCCCAAGCAGGGCGGCTTGAGGAGTGCGGAATGCGGAATGGGGCGCCAAACCCGAAGCCCATTCCGCACTCCCCACTCCAAATTCCGCACTCGACTCACCCCGCCCACCCCTCCCGATCCAAACTCCGATAATGTATCGCCTCCGCCAAATCCTCTATCCGTATATCCTTGCTCCCCGACAAATCCGCCGCCGTCCTGGCAACCTTCAAAATCCGGTCATACGCCCGCGCCGATAGCTGTAATTTTTCCATCGCCGTTTTCAGCAGCGCAAGCCCGGTCGGTGTAAGCTGACACACATCGTGCACCATACGCCC
>JBBQGV010000153.1:0-8584 GCA_038323375.1 Chitinophagales bacterium | reverse complement strand
CGAATGTGCCTATGGTTGGCTGTATTTACGCGGGTTTATTTGCGGAAAGCATCAATGCCAATGTGGAAACGACCGCCTCCTTCGACAATGTGACCGTCCTTGGCGGAACACAAAACTTAGGCAGCCCGCAACAAGGCGTCGTCCCCGCGCTGGATGGTCTTTCCGTTTCTGTATTTCCGAACCCAAGCAACGGTGCGTTGACCTTGTCGGTAGCCGGCGCGCCGGAACGCAACCTGCAACTGGAAGTAATGGACATGATGGGCAAAATGGTGCGCAGCATCGCCTTGCCGGAAGGTTCCGTTTTCACTTATCCGCTTGACTTGAGCGACCAGCCTGCCGGGGTGTATTTCCTCCGCCTGCGCTCAGAAAACGGCGTGGAAAGTGTGCAACGGATTGTGGTACAGCACTAAGTAAATCAGATTTCAACCTTGCTTATCTCAAAAGATGAGCAAGGTTTTTAAAAGTAAATATCAGGCGGCATCGCGAAATTCGGGATGTCGCCCGTTTTCATTCAAGCCCGGGCTATCTCCTTAATCCTCAACGTTGATTGGGTGATCTATGCTCAGGGAGCGACCATCTGGAAAGGCGCCACGCCGGGGCGGGAAACCGATTGGCATTGCCCGTCTAATTGGAGTACCCATGCTGCGCCCAATGAGTTTTCGGATGTTGTCATTCCCGATGTAGCTACCAGTACGTGCGCTTTGCCGGTTATCTTTGCGGGCGAAGTAGAAGTGAATGCGCTGTACATCCATCCCAATGCCGGACTGACTCAAACGCAATTTGAAAAACGAGGCCATATTCCGTACCTTGCTGCCGCAATTTGCCCTAGAGCGACGACTGGCTTTGCTTCATGAACAACACATAATGACGATGAGAAAAACCTACCCTGTTTTTGCCATGCTTTTTTATGCTGGCATGGCCGTTGCA
This sequence comes from Chitinophagales bacterium, assembly GCA_038323375.1. Classification (GTDB taxonomy): domain Bacteria; phylum Bacteroidota; class Bacteroidia; order Chitinophagales; family Saprospiraceae; genus JABWAJ01. The sequence goes on along the minus strand of JBBQGV010000153.1, from coordinate 7,657 downwards.
CAAGATAATAACCCGGTCGAGTTGGTAAAACAGCTGCGACAAACAACCGACCCCGCTCGTAAAATGGAATTGTTGGACAAGCTGACCGAGGCAGCTTTTTCGACCGACATGGAGCAGGCTCGCGCTTATGCGATGGAGGCGCTTCGCGTGGCAGAAGACAATGGAGCCAAATCGCTCCGCGCCACGGCCAACCTGATGGCGGGCAAGGCTTATGCGGAACTTACCCGGTACGATTCGGCAGGCTTGTTCCTGGATCGCGCGCAGGCCGATTTGGAAACGTTGAACCGCCCGGATCAAAGGGCTGAGGTTTACTATTGGAAGGGATTTATGGCGGCCAACAGCCGCGAATTCAGCACGGCCACCGAAAGTTATTTCAAAGCCATTGAGTTATGGGAGCAGTTGGGCGACCGCAAAAAATTAGCCCGGGTACACATCGGGCTATCGGATGTGTATGCCACGCAAAATATTTACGATAAAGGCATCACCTATTCAGAAAAGGCCATTGAACTGTTGGAAGCAATCGGCGACGATAAACAATTGGGCGCTGCTGTCATTAACCTGGCATACACCTACACGATGATGCAAGATTATGAAAAAGCGCTGGTGTACGCCACGCGTGCCGTTTCAATATACGAACAGCTCGGTAGCTCCGCAGAAAAAGAGCTGGCCAGGGCACTGAACTCCAGAGGCAATGCGTATAAATTTTTGGCCAGATACGATGAAGCCATTCAGGACTACGAAAAATGCCGGAGTATCAGCGAAAAAATAGGCTTTGTGAGGGGAGTGGTGGCCAGTACCGCCAATACAGGGCACACCTTGCTGCTCAAAAAAAAATATGCCGAGGCCCTGCCTTATACCCTGCGGGCCATTGAGATGATGACAGTAGCCGGCGATTTGCGCAACCTCGAAGAAAACCTCATGAACGCCTCCAATAGCTACGTCGGTCTGGGCGATTATAAAAACGCCCACCTCTACTTAGAACGGCAACTGCGGGAAGTAGAACGGCAGCACGAAGAGCGGGTAGCGCAACTCGAACAGGGGCTGACCGAAAAATACGAGGCCGGGCAACGAGCTGCCACCATCGTATTGCAAGCGCAGCGCATCGAGCAGCAAAATACCATCCAAATGCTGCTGGCCGGTTCGGCGGTAATTTTGACTGTCTTGTTGCTGCTGATTTACAGAGGCTTGCGTGCCAAGCAGAAGATCAACCGGCTATTAGGCAGCACCAATGCACTCCTCGAAAAAAAGAACCGCGACAACGAGCTCCTCCTCAAGGAAATACACCACCGCGTAAAAAATAACCTCGAAGTGGTATCCAGCCTGCTGGCTTTGCAGGGCGCTCACATTCACGATCCCGAAGTGCTGAACGCCATCACCGAAAGCCAAAACCGCGTACATTCCATGGGCATGATACACCAAAGGCTGTATCAGGGCGAAAATCTCGCCGCCATTGAAATGAAAGACTATTTTGTACACCTGGGCGAGGGCATCCTCGACTCCTTCGGCGCGGAGAGCCGCATTCAGGTGGAATGCGCCATGGAAGAACTCGAACTGGATGTGGATACCGCAGTGCCCATCGGACTCATTGTCAATGAATTGCTCACCAATGCACTCAAGTATGCCTTCCCTGGCGAGCGCAGCGGCGAGATCAAAATCAGTTTGCGCGAAAGCGCCGATGATACCCTGCATCTGGAAATTGCCGACAATGGCGTGGGCAAAACGACAGGGGAAACGGCAAAAGGCACAGGATTTGGCACGCAGTTGGTACAATTGCTCACCCGCCAGTTAGCCGGCCAAATAAGCGAGCGCACCGACCATGGAACTATTGTATCTTTGACGCTTAGAAAAAGCAAAGCTGCATGACGGAATCGGGGGTTAAAATTCTCATCGTAGAAGATGACATGCTCATCGCCGCCAACATCTCCCTCCAACTCACCAAACTGGGCTACGAGGTAGCGGGCATCATACCCACCGGAGAAGAGGCTATCCATTACCTCGAAGAAACCCGGCCCGATATACTCTTGTTAGACATCAGCCTTCGCGGTGCCGTGGATGGCATAGAAGTAGCCAACGTGGCCAAAATGCAAGGCAATATACCCGTTATTTTCCTCACCGCCAACGCGGATGAAGCGACCTTCAATAGAGCCAAAACCACCCAGCCGTATGCATTTATTTCCAAGCCATTCAAGAAATTAGACTTGCAGCGCGCCATCGAACTCACCATCAGCCAGATGGCAGAACAACAGGCACAGAAGCTGTCCTTGCAAGATAAAGAAGAACAATTGGAGGAAGGCCCTTTTATCCTCAGCGACCGCATCTTTGTGCGCCAAAAGGAAAAAATGGTTAAAATCTACATCCAGGACATCCTCTTTGCCGAGGCCGATCGCAACTACTGCCGCATTTACACCCCCGGCAAAGAGTACCTCCTCGCCACCCCGCTCAAAAGTTTGGAAGAAAAACTCCCCGCAGCCCTTTTCCTGCGCATCCACCGTTCTCACGTCATCAATGTGAGTAAAATTGACAGTATCGGCGAACAATTCGCATACGTCAGCATTGGCCAACAAACCCTCGCGGTGAGCAACTCCTGCCAGGATGCACTGGCCCAACGCTTGAAGACGATTTGATGGGTTTGGGTTTTACTCATCCCTTAGCTACCCATAGCTCTCATTAAGCAATCCTTTTCCCGCCGCACCCGCTGCCAATTAAAATGAGCCGTCCAACGGCAGTACCCATATCTTCTCCGTCAGTTGGTACTTACGATCGCCGGGATAGACAATCCACAGTTCGTCCAGGCCCAAATCGGCGATGGCTTGGTGCATGGATTTCGTGGTTTTTGGAGCATCCATATATTTGAATTCGGCACCCATTTTTTTGCCTTTGTCTTGCCAGTAAAGGTCGATTTCTACGCCGCTATGGGCAGCATAAAAGAATACTTCGCTGTCCCGCTTGCCTAGTGTGGATACCAATTGCTCTATTGCAAATCCTTCCCACGAAGCTCCAATTTTAGGATTCGTCCTTAGTTGATCCATGAAATGGATGGATTGGAGCGCGTGGAAAATGCCTGAATCCCGCAAGTATATTTTCGGGCTTTTTACTAAGCGCTTGCCCACGTTGGCATGCCAGGGCATGAGTTGGCGCACCATGAACGTATCCTCCAGGATGGATAAATAAAGTTTTGCCGTCTTGTCATTGATGCCGAACGACCTACCGAGTTCACTGTAATTGATGATCTGACCGTGATAATGGCTGAGCATTGTCCAGAACCGGTACATCGCGGAGGCAGGCACATTCACGCCCAAAACACTTAGGTCTTTTTCCAAAAAAGTAGCGATGAAATTGGTGCGCCAAATCATGCTCTGACTGTCTGTTTCGGTCAGGAATGAGCGAGGGAAACCGCCCCGGAGCCACAGCCTTCCCAGGCTGCCTTCTCCAGCTTCGGCCAAGTTCAGCCCCGTCAGGTAGTGATAGCCAATACGCCCTGCCAGCGACTCGCCGCTCTGCTGCCGGAGACTGGAAGAAGCACTGCCCAAAATCAGATACCGTTGTTTGGGATAGCTGTCCACGAGATAGCGGAGCAAGGGGAACAACTCGGCTTTTCGCTGTATCTCATCAATCATGATAAGCCCCTCCAGTTTCTCTAAGGCTAGTTGCGGGTTGTCCAGCACAGCAAAATCACGCGGGTTCTCCAAGTCAAACACATGATCGGGCTGGAACATCTTGGCTAAGGTGGTTTTGCCCACCTGCCTCGGCCCGAGGATGGCGGTGACGGGGAAAATATCCAGCAGATCCGCTACGGCTTTCTGGTCCCTTTGCCTTTCGATGATTTTGGTGGACATGGCATCAATTTGTGCAAAAATACAAAATTACCCTTGAAAACTCGGATTTATATTCCGAATTTTCAAGGATAATTTTTTGCCCTTGCTTCCTACCCAAATGGCGCTCCTCATCAGCACCGGAGCATCACTCTTTTCCTTCGGACAGCCAAACCCGCCATTCGGACAGCCAAACCCGCCATTCGGACAACCAAACGGGGCATTCGGACAATAGCGCTTGCTCCGCTCATGGCATGCGTTGCATCTTTAAGCTTTTGATGGTGCTAAGAAGGCCACTGCTTCGCCAGGTTGGCATCTTCTGAGTGGGCCTCACAGTGCCTTGAAGATGCAGGCTAAACGCACCGGATTTTTACTTTCTAACTATATAATTTATACAAACATGAGAAACATACTTTTCCTCGCGGCCCTGCTCTGCGTCGCAACCCTCAGCAACCTGCAAGCCCAATCGGTATCGGATGAAGCCGAGATGCAGGACTTCACCCGAAATTTCATGGCCGCCTACAACCGGCAAGACCATGCTGCCCTCCAAAAAATGTACACCTCCGATGCCGTTCGGGTGGGTGAGCAGGGCAAAGAAACCAGTGGTGCAGACCAGATCGCAGCCTTCTTTTCCGATCAATTTATTTACAACAATACCACGCTTCTGCTCCGCCAATCAATTATCGGCTGGTCGGACGCTCAACACGCCTTTCTGGCAAGGGGAACCTACGAGATATACGGCAAAACCCATGTGTATGATATAAAAATTAACCGCTCCGGCGCTTACGTCAACACGATGATAAAGGAAAACGGCGAGTGGAAAATAGCCAAATCCGTGCTGAGCTCGGTCGTAAAAACCATCGCCTGGCAGAAGGTGGGCGATGCTGCCGCATGGCAGTCTGCTTTGAGCGGCGAGCTGAACAGGAGCCAGATCATGAACTACGAAATCGGCACGATGCACAGCGACCCCAAGACCGCGTATGTCATCTGCGAATGGGCGTCGGTTGCCGCCGCGCAGGCTTTTTTCGCAAGCCCCGATTTAAAAAAGGCTCTGCAACAGGCCGGTGTGACCAAAAAACCTATGCTCCTGGTCATTGACGCGGAATAACCTCTGACTATTCTCCAAAAACCGGCCATTCATTTAACAAGTTAAACCTTCAAACACCAAACAGCAGTTTTAAAAAGCTGCGAATCAACATCATTACATCAACTAAAGAATTAGGAAATTTATGTTATCAACACTTGCTTTATCGGACACACGAAGCCTCAAACTACAGTTCTCCGATTGGAACTTCACTTATGGACATAACAGGCGTTACACTTTTCTCCTGATTGCATTACTTTGCTTTAGCGGTGTCACTTGGGCGCAAATTTCTATCCCCAACACCGGTTTCACCTATACCGAAAACTTCAACACCCTCGCCATTTCAGGTACCGGGCATACTGCCGTTCCTGCTGGCTGGGCTTTCTTCGAAACATCATTTTTCGGTAGTGCCAATACGACTTATCGGGCCGGAGACGCATCAGGGTCAGCCTTCTTCCAAGCCTATGACACCTACAGTTTTGGAGCGACCGGGGATTCAGACCGGGCATTTGGAAGTATAACCAGCGTAAATCATGATACGCTAACCTCAACGATCGGTGCCTGCTTCACCAACAATACCGGTGCCACCATTACTTGGTTCACCGTAACCTATACCGGAGAAACCTGGCGAATCGGCTCCACCAACAGACAAGACGGCCTTCGGTTTCAGTATAACCAAAATACTACGGCCATCAATGGCACCGGTACATGGACATCGTTTTCGGCATTAGACTATTTCAATCCTGGCTCTCCGACCTTAGGCGGCGGTTCCATCCGGCATTCGGCGGTGGTTTCAGCAACCATTTCCGGTTTAAGCATTGCACCAGGCAATACCTTTTGCCTCAGGTGGTTGAATTTTAATGCCACTCCTGTAACGATTACTTCTCAGGAAGACGGCCTCGGTGTTGATGATTTTTCTTTGAACAATATTGTTGTTTGTACCCCGCCTGTCATCACGGCTCCCACCGTCGCGCAACCAAATTGCAATGCACCATCTGGCGGATCCATCACCGTAAACGCTACAGGCATCAGTACCTTGCAATACAGCATCAACAATGGCAGCACCTGGAGTACCGATCCTGCGTTTAGTGGCCTTGCCGCAGGAAATTACCAGATCAAAGTGCGCCTGCAAGCCAGCCCGGCCTGCGAGGCGGCCTACGCCGGCAACCCGGTGACGCTCACATCGCCCTTCACCGCAACCGCTACCGACACCTGGACGGGCTGCGTCTCTACCGATTGGGCTACGCCCGGCAACTGGGCGGATGGCTCCGTACCTACCGCTACTGATGAAGTAACGATACCTAATGTGGCCAATGATCCTGTCATTATGGGCGGCACGGCGGCATTGGCCAAGTCGGTAGTTGTACAGGCTGGTGCGCTACTTACCATCAATAATACCGGTAGTTTGACAATCAATGGCTCCACGGGGTTTGCCTTCGAGAATTTCGGCACTTTAGACAATAGCGGTGCCATCCGAATAGGGAACATCGCCTCCATTGCCAACCAAGGCATTGTGCATCGCAACGGCGGTACCTTGAACAACAAACCGGGCGGCTTGATCCAAATTGACCGCACGTCTGCTGCCGAAGCATTTTATACTTCGGGGGTAGTGAACAACGAAGCCACTATCGAGATTGGTAGCAATGCGACGGTTACGGGAAATGGTGTGTCAGTTGATGGCGGTACTTTCAATAACAATGCGGGCGGATCGATCCAAATTGAACAGACAACCGGCAATGGCATTTTTACTTTCGGTGGAGGAGTTTTTAACAACAATGCGGGAGGTGACATCAGCATTAAGCAAACAGCAGTGGATGGCGTGCAAAATAGCGCAAATTCCACTTTCAACAACAACGCCTGCGCTACGCTCAGCATCTTTGACAACCTCAACAACATCGGTACGTTTACCAACGCAGGCCTGTTTACGGTCAATACGGCGCAAGCGCATACCAATACAGCCTTGACCAACACCGGTATCATCGCCTACCCGCAAGGCAACCCCATCCCGAACGTGACCAACAATGAAATCATCATCGCCCCCACCACGGCCAATACCTGTGATGTCATCAGCCCGGCTTTTGGTCTGGGCAGCCCGGTGGACTTTACGATAGTGGGCATCTTCACCGACCAAGCCGCTACGATGTCGGCAGGAACGTATGTGACGGCCACCAATACATTTACGCCTACGGCCACACTGGCCGAGGGTACTTACAGCTTTTTTGTCAAAATACAAGACGGCAATGGCGGCTGCACCCGCATCGTGCTCTGGCAACTGACGACGCAGAACTGCTGCGATGCACCGGAGGCCATTTGCAAAACAGCCACCGCCGTGTTGGTCGGCAACTCCGCCACCATCACCGCTACCGATGTGGACAACGGCAGCACCGCCGACTGCGGTCTGCAAAGCATGACCGTATCTCCGAATACCTTCAATTGCAGCCACGTCGGCACCCCTCAAACGGTAACGCTGACCGTGACCGATGTGAACGGCAACAGCAGCACCTGTACCACTACCGTGACGGCGCTGGACAATACCCCGCCGAGCATCACCTGCCCGGCTACACAGACACTGACGCTTGGTGCCAATTGTACAGCTACCCTGCCCAATTACACCAGCTTGGCCACCACGAGCGACAACTGCGGCGTACAGGGCGTGACCCAGTCTCCGGTAGCGGGCACGACCGTTTCCGGTGCAGGCAACATGACGGTGACCCTGACGGTGACGGACGTAAACGGACTGACCAATTCCTGTACCTTCACG
>JBBQGV010000152.1:0-8880 GCA_038323375.1 Chitinophagales bacterium | reverse complement strand
GTGTTGGAGATGTGGTTGCCAAAATAACGTCAACTCCCACGGTTACAGTCACCGTCCCTGTTGATGTTATCCATAGCGCTGCATTCTGCGTACCGTCACCTACAAACAGACTACCGCCTATCGAAACAGGGACAACGCCTGCCCCGTTGCTAAACATCAATCGCCCAGTTGTTCCAGTCCTAACCACATTGAAATCCCCAGCAATATTGCGTAGGTTACCGTTTAGGTTGGCTACTCCTAGTGCTAAATTGGGGCAATCAAATATAAAATTACCTATACTTTGAAGCCATGAGGGACCCGCGGTTGAACTCCCGGTTAAACCGTTCACTAAAACTGTTGAAGACGCATCCCAAGTGGCGGTTAACAAGACGCCATAAGAAATATTCCTGTGCTCGTAAGTCGAACCCGCATTAAAAGACGTGTTTGACATAGTTGTCCCTGCGAAAGTGGTGCCGGGCAATTGCGCTAAGGTTCCATCGATTTGTAGTAAGCCGGTGCCCAAGATGCGTAAATCTGTACCTGGTCCACTTGCCACATTTACTTGGGCAGTGGCATCGATGGTGAGATCTCCTCCGGTGTTTATCGTGGTTTGATCGATTACTAGGGGCGTGGCCGAATTATAAACAGTTGACGAAATATTTACAGGACCTACAATTGAAATAGAGGAAGAATTGGTAGAAATTGGCACAACACCGCCTACCCAGGTTGAAGTTTGATCCCAAGGACCACCCCCTGCTGTAGAAACAATTGCCTGCGACCAAACTAAAGTAGGGGTCAGCAAAAGAAGCGTAATCAACTTTCTCATTTTGGTCTTTTGTATAACTTTCAAAGCTAATTAAAAATACCTTAAATGCCACAAAACTCTTTGTTGTAACCGGTTATCAACTCGTCATAGACGGGGAGCGCCCCGAAACAAGGAGATCACTTTTTCGATGACTGGCTGGGTTAACTGAGAACCCGATGGCAGACAAAGGCCGTTTTTAAACAATGATTCTGATTTTCCATTGGTAAAGCAGGGACATTCCTCAAACACTGGCTGCAAATGCATGGGCTTCCACAATGGCCGAGATTCAATATTTTCCTTTTCCAGCGCAAGCCGAATATCTTCTCTTGTAACCCCTTGATTTTTAGTGGGATCTATTAAAATGGTGGTCAGCCAGCGGTTGGAATAAAATCCTCCTAACTCCGTTAAAAAAACAACTCCTTTTGGCTCAAGGTAAACTTTATACTGCTCATGGACATACCTACGCTGAGCTACCTTTTCAGGCATGTGCGGCAGCTGAGAAAGGCCATAAGCCGCATTTAGTGGGCTCATCCGGTAGTTAAAACCAACTTCGGTATGGTGGTAAAATGGCTCGCGTTCGCGGGCGTGAGTTGCCAAATATTTTACCCGGTCATAATTTTCTTTCGATTTTACTAATAAAGCCCCACCACCAAAAGTGGTTATCGTCTTATTATTATTGAACGACAGTACACCTACATCGCCCAACGTACCTGCCGACTTACCAAAATAGGATGCTCCCAGCGCTTCGGCTGCATCTTCAATCACCGCCACTCCGTATTTTTGACAAATAAAATTTATCTCATTCATTTTCGCAGGCATTCCATAGGAATGAACTACAATAATTGCCTTGGGCAACTTGCCTGACTTAGATAAATCATGGAGACACGACTCCAATAAAATGGGATCCATGTTCCAGGTCTCCGCTTCACAATCAATAAAAATGGGCTCCGCATTTTGGTATAAAATGGGACTAACCGAACCGATATAAGTGAACGTAGAAACTGGAACAAACTCTCCAGCGGCTACACCCAAAAGCTTCAAGGCCAAATGGATGGCCGAGGTTCCCGAGTTAAGGGCAACCGCAAACGGGCTTCCCGTGAGCTCACATAGTTTTTTTTCAAACGCCTCTACCAATGCTTCGTGGGGCTGGCCTTCAAATTGTTGAAGAACGGGAATCAGTTCACCGGCATTTATAGCGGAATAGGAAAGCGGAATCTTGATGGGCGTCATAGTTTGTTGCTCGCGCCCGGGCGGTAGAAAAAATTTTGGTAACCCAAGGCCATGCCCGTCAATATCATCAACGTGGGGTTAACTACCAAGCGATGGATGAATGATAGCAAGGGTGTGGAGATTTCGCTTGTGCCCTCCAGCGTAAGCTTTAAAAGCAAATAAATGGGAAGTACCACGGCCACCTCTATCAAAAAAACGGCTGCTGTCAATTGGCGGTAGCTTTTTTCTTTGAATACCGAAAAGATCATGGCCGTGCAGATAGCATCATTGGCCAATAAGCGTATTGTTTTGTTCAAGATGAAAATACCATTTTCAGTGGGTGAATCTACCCCCACGGCTGAACTTATGAGTAGGCCATAGTTGATACGTTGAAAAATATACAATGCTGCCAAGGCACAAATGCCGATTGTTAAAATAATGATGGCGCGGAAGGAAAAAATCTTGTTCATGATTGCTAGTTGACCTCACCCCCCAGCCCCCTCTCCCGAAGAGAGGGGGTGACTGGCTTAAGTTGATTTGCTTCTTTGATAAAACTCATATCAATCTTTAAAGTGCTCGACCGTTTTGCGATACTGGATGTGCTTGCGCAACTCGGGCAAGGGATGGAAGTGGAAAGCCCACAGTGACGCGCCTCGCGGCACGAGGACCACTCGAAGCTCGTAGCAGGCTTGGAACGGACAGCCCGGTGGCCATTGCGCCTCGCATGGCCATGCCGCAAGAAGCAAAATGGGGACTGCCACGAATCGAGACGAATTCGCGATGACGGTGCAGGTGGTTTATGCATGATTGCTTTTTTTTCTCTTGGCTACCCACAGCCACCACAAAGCAAATACGATCACGTACAAAATGGCTGTAAAAAGATATTTGTGCACGAAATAGAAATAAGGCTGATAGTTTTTTGCCACCACAAATAGGAGAGATACTCTACCCAAATTACTCAGGTGTATGATGGCAAAGCCGATGACTGAAAATAACGCTCCTTGCTTATTTACTCCACCAAAAGCCATCACGAACGCTACAAATACAATCATCACATTCAGGCCATTGCAGCCTTCATACACGCGAAGAATGGATTTGTTGTTCTCGATCAGCAGCACCGTTGGCTTTACCGTGGTGTTGAGGGTAGACACTTCACTGCCGGTAAAAAAACGAAGTAACGTAGCCGTTTGGTTGGCCACCCAATGTGTAACCGGATCAACTGTGGGATAATGCCACTCGACATAAAAACCGTAGAGCAGATTGCCAACCAGGTACACCCCCAGAAAAATGCCGAGGAATTTTAGTGCCGGAATATTTTCTCTCCAATTCATGCAGAGCGGTGGGTGGCTGGCACGCCTACCAATTTACTATGGGCCGGAAAGCTTTTTGTAACCACCGCACCCGCTCCAATCACACTTTGCGGGCCAATGGAAATATTTTGTAAGATGCGCGCACCCGTGCCTACTTGTGACCGCTCCCCGAGTTGTACACTACCAGAAATGCTGCAGCCCGGCATCAGCGATGAGAACGAACCAATGTTGGCATCGTGCCCAATGGTAGTAGCAAGATTGACGATCACAAAATCGCCCAGGGTAATTCCAGTAGTGAGAATAACGCCCGCGGTGATGATTACCCCTTTGCCAAATTGGTTGCGTGTCATATCACCTACGTTGCTTTGCGGATGAATGAGGGTTGGGAAACTGAGCTTGGGATTAAGGAACCTCCCGCGCAGGACAAATCGGATTTGTGGATCGGCAATCGCCAATACCAGCGCCAGCGGATTTTTCCATTCCTGCGCGGCCTGAAAATTGCCGAGCACGGGGGCCCCATCTATGTGGGCCTGAGCAGCAATATGATCGTCAAAAAAACCAATGAAGTTCCATTCCTCTTTTAATTGATTTATTTGTGAAATGAGTAGCGCAAACTCTCTACCCAAACCTCCCGCTCCGTATATGGCTATTTCGTGCTTCAAAATTCTATTCCGTTACAATTAAAAGTTTTCTCCTATGACCTCACCCCCAACCCCTCTCCAGAAGAGAGGGGTGACGGCACCTATTTAATTTGCCTCACTCCCAAATGGTTGCTCTTTCTAACCCGTTTACAGTTGCAATTAACTTACCCTCTAAATTTTTCCTCCGTCAACGAGGTGTCTTTTCTAAAAGATAAAAGTAGCATAATGGTTTTAAAAAGTATGCGAATATCAAGTGATAACGAAATGTGCTTGATGTAATACAAATCCAACTCAAATTTTTGCGCCCACGAAATAGAGTGTCGTCCGTTGACTTGTGCCCAGCCGGTGATGCCGGGACGAACGGAATGCCGTTTCACTTGCTGACTTGTAAAAAGTCGAAGGTACTCCGTGGGCAATGGTCGTGGCCCGATGAAAGACATCTCGCCTTTTAGCACATTCCAAATTTGGGGCAGTTCGTCTAGCGACAAATAGCGGAGTATATCACCCAGTAAGAAACGCCTTTGTTCAGGGGTGCCGGCAGCTTCTGTCAATGTTCTGAACTTCACTACTTCAAAGACTTCTACATCTTTGCCAATGCGCTGTTGCCAAAAGAAAAAAGGAAATTGAAACGAGCGTAGATAAAAAAGCAGGATGATAAGAAATAGCCAGCTGAATAAAATCAGGATGAGTACGGCCAGTACTACATCACAAGCTCTTTTGAAATAAAACTGATAAAAAGAGTTATCCATTTGCAAGACCGATTTTAGCCACCACCAACCGCCTGACAAAGAAATATCCAATCGCCATAAAAATAGCCGCCCCAACAGGTAGCCAATTATTACCTACCGAAAGGCACGCAACTAACAACACATTGAATACAAACTGAACGGCACCGTATAGAATGGAGACCATGCGGTGTGGCCATTTGAATTCATTGGTGAGATACTGAAATAAGTGGGTGCGGTGCGGTTGAAAAATATTTTCCCTTCTACTGAGGCGATACAAGATGGTGATGATAGAATCTAACCCATACACCAAAAATAGCAACGGCCACAAAAAATTATTAGTGGCTTGAATCAATTGAAGCAGCATAAAAATTAAAATAAAGGCGATGCTCACACTGCCTATATCGCCCGCAAAACAGCGCGCCTGATTTCTAAAGTTGAAGAACAAAAAAATCACCACCGAAATACTTATCGTTACAATCAACGACAGATTTGAAAAAGGCAAAACAACTACTTGCATCCAGGCAAAAGTAGCCAATGTTACAAGGGCATAAATTCCGGTGATGCCGTTGATGCCATCCATAAAATTAAATGCATTCAGCGTACCGATAATGAAGACTACCGAGAGCACAAGTAAATAGATTGGCCAACTAATTGGCCAAAGTTGAGCCAATAGCAACAAGACGGAAATAAGGTGAACAGAGAATCGAGCCAATGGATTTAGTGAGATGATATCATCTAAAAAACTAACAATGGCAATCAATAAAGCTCCGATCACAAAATAGGAAGCCGAGAACGTGTTTGTAACGTACCAGCATAGGATCGCCACTAAAAAAATAATGCCGCCACCGCGGATCACCGGGACGTAATGCGAACTGCGTTGATTGGGTTTGTCGACTATGGAGAACCGTTCAGCAATCTTAAAATAAATTAACTCGCCACTAACTAGTAGCAATGAGAGGAGTGACCAATATATGATTTCACTAACTTTCATGGAACGATCGGATTGTTTTTCGAATCCCCTCTTTCATTTCTACGGGGAATGGCCTCCCAAGCAACTTTTCTAATTTCGCGTTTGATACCATCATATCTTCCGTAAGTTTATTCAACATACCCCGCTTTCCTAGTGCTGAAAATAAAAATAAAATAAGTGGCGCTGGAAGATTCCAAATCCGTGGTTTCTTCCCTAACTCTCTTGAGATAAGGACAAACAGTTCTTTGGTGGACAAGAAACCATCATCGGCCAAATGATAAATACCGGACGGCAATGAAGCCTTGACAAACTCATCTACGCTAAAATTAAAATTATCGATGCTTAAAAAAGAACGCTGGTTCTCAAAACTCCCGAATGGATAAGGCAAGCCCGACTTGGCAAACCGGTAGAGCAAATTCAAGTTTCCCTTGTTACCCTCGCCATGTACCATACAAGGCCGTAAAATGTAAACCCGTTTATTGTCCGGGAACTTGACTGACAAAAGATACTCTTCTGCTTGTTGTTTTGATTTTCCGTAATCCGTAACAGGGTTGGGAACCACTGACTCCTCTACCGGTGTTGACGAAATATCGATAACTGCTTTAATGGAACTTAAAAAAACAAAGGTGGTGGCATCCGATTTTAGAAACTCGTTGAATAGCGATTTCGTGTTTTCAAAATTCACCTGATAATAATCAGTGGGTTTATATTGATTGCTGAGATCATGTGCAATACCAGCCAGGTGAATAACGGTATCAATTTTTTGATCATTAAAGAACTGAGCGGAATAACTTTCTGCAATACTTACCCTGGTCGGTAAGTGGGCTTTTGCCCTGGCTCCATCACGGCTATATCCTACCAACTCAATAGCCGTATCACTCCCAAAATACTTGACCAGGTTTTGTCCAATGAATCCGGTTACGCCAGTAATGAATATCCGTTGCATTTATGAAGTGAAAAGTTCGAACAACTTAGTAAAATATTTGGGATACACTTTAAAAATATTTGTGCGTATCCCGTTCTCTCTGCAAGCGCGAATAATTTCGTTATTCAACACTACATTGCTCATGAGATTACGCGAGCTCGCCCCCCCCTTTCTCATTTTTACCATCGTTAGAGGAAGGTATTTATAGCGCAATTTATTGACGTACAGAAATCGAATCAACAGTTCATAGTCGGCAGCGATCTTATAATCTGTTTTGAACAATCCGAATTGCCCGTAATATTTTCTTCTCACAAAAAACGTAGGGTGAGCCGGCATAAAGCCTTTCGCAAACTTGGTGGGATTCCATTTGGCGGAAGAATAAGTCCGAACTGTTTTTTTGAGATTGTTTGGATCGACAAAAATCAAGTCACCAAAAACAGCATCTATATCTTGGTTTTCAAAAGCAGCCGCTACCTGTGAGATTATTGTAGAATCAAAATAAAAATCATCTGAATTAAGGATGCCAACTACTTCACCTGTGGCCAAGCCAATGGCTTTGTTCATGGCATCATAAATCCCTTTGTCGGGTTCGCTAAGCCAGCGTGTAATGAAAGTGCTATGCTGCTTTATTATCTCCACGGTTCCGTCTTTTGAATCACCGTCTACTATAATGTATTCTATAGCCGGGTAATCTTGCTTACGAATAGATTCAATCGTATCTGCGATGGTGGCAGCAGAATTATGGGAAACTGTAAGGAGGGAGATTTTCATCTTTCCATCAACTTCTATCTTTCAATTAGACAATTTTCTAACACCAGCATATCCATTTGCGTTCGCAAGAAACAATCCAACGCTTCAGCGGGCGTATTTACGATAGGTTCATTTTCATTAAAAGACGTGTTCAATAAAATAGGTACGCCCGTTCTTTTTCTAAAGGTATCGATCAACCCATAGTAACGAGGCGAAACATCTTTGGAAACAGTTTGCAGCCTACCTGTTCCATCCACATGGGTGACAGCCGGAATCTCATCCCGCTTTTCCTTTTTTATCGGAAATACTTTTTCCATAAACGGAACATCTTCCACTTTTTCAAAATAGTCGCCTACATATTCTTTAAGGATGGATGGAGCGAAGGGACGAAAACTTTCCCTTCTTTTTATCTTGGAATTGAGCAAGTCTTTTGCTTTTGAATTACGCGGGTCAGCAATGATGGAGCGCGCGCCCAATGCACGGGGCCCAAACTCTGCCCGTCCACTAAACCAACCCACCACACCCGGCTCAATTAATTTGTCTGTAATTTTTTCAAAAAGTTCGGCATCATCCAATCTTTTGTATTTGATGCCTCGTTGGTTCAAGAAAGACTCAATGAAATCGTTTGAAAACCGGCTACCCGTGTAGGCACTGTACACAGCGGGTGTCCGCTTTTGTTTTAAGATATGGTGGTGGGCGTAGAGAGCGCTTCCCATACTAATACCGGCATCGTGCCCGGCAGAGGGGATATACAAATTTTCAAACTCCGTTTTTTCAATAATTTTTCCGTTGGCAACTGAGTTTTGTGCCACCCCACCTGCGATGCAAATATTTTTTAGCCCTGTTCTTTTTTGAAGATGATAAAGAATATGAATTATCAGCTCCTCGCAAACCAATTGAACACTGGCTGCCAAATCTTTGTGTGCCTGAGTAAGCTCCTCTCCTACTTTCCGAGCAGGGCCGAAGACTTTAACTAGTTTTTTTCCATATAGCGTTGATACTTCCGGAATATGTGTGGAGTAGTCGAGTTTTATCTCGGTGATATTTACAAAATAGTCAGCATCCCAATTGAACAAGCCACCTGGCGTAAAGTGCAATACTTTGCGAACCTGTTCAGCAAATACTGGTTTTCCGTAAGGAGCCAAGCCCATGACTTTGTATTCATCACCGTAATGGGGGAAGCCTAGATACTGCGTAAAGGCGGTATAAAATAAACCTGCCGAAACAGGAAAGTTTACGGAGTCGAGTACTTCAATTTGATTTCCTTTTCCAATGGCAATCATGGTTGTTGTAAAATCTCCTGATCCATCAATGGATAAGATCGCAGCTTCATCAAAAGGGCTGGCGAAAAAAGCAGACGCCAAATGACTGCGGTGGTGCTCTATATTTCTGATCTTTGGTTTGACTACTTGCGCGGGAATTCCAAAATGCTTTTCAAACTCTTGCTCCAAAGAAGCTATCTGTTGCCGGTTGGCCAGCCGTTGCCGAACCGTTTTTATACCGCCCAATGGATCCTTTAGAAGGAACAAAATTTTCTTACCCAGCTTAGCTCTAGGATCACGA
>JBBQGV010000151.1:0-8882 GCA_038323375.1 Chitinophagales bacterium | reverse complement strand
AAAACCTTAACAGTACTCTGATGGTGCTGAATTTTTAGTGGCAAGAAGTCTGACCTATTTCGATGACGCTGATGGAGACGAAGAGTTGGATATGTTTCTGAAAGCAGATTGGGTTGAAGTGAAAAAAACGATTATGCAGGAAGTGAAAAAGCGCTTTCAATAATCGGAACGGTATCTAAAGCTTTTCTCCCTCAAGCGCTGTAGAATACAACTCAAACCATTGTAAATCAATTACTTGAAAGGTATTTTGTTTTCTTTTTTTGAAGTGCGGGCAAAAATGAGGGAAAAAATTATTCAAGAACTCAAAGGAAAGTTTCTGTCTTGCCTATTAAAAATCATCCTACATAAAAGGAGATGATCATGTGCAAATATGGTTTTTTGGCTAAACAGTAGTAGAAAATTGGATTGCGAGTTCTATATGGAATCGGAAGAATGCTAAAAGTGAGTCAAACATTTTTTTGCAATATTTCTATCAAGGCGCTTACACTCTCTCTTTCTTCAAAATAACACAAATGATGGCAAGCCACCTCCACCACGCTTTGGGCAGCAGGCACGGCTTTAATGCTTTTCATGCTTACAGCAAGGTCATTTGGAGTTGCGCCATAAAACATTTTTCCACCCAATTTGTAGACTTTGTCCATCAACTTATGCTCGTCATCGTTGCGTTGAAGATATCGCTCTAGGTCCCCTGCAACTATACTGCATCGTACCCCGTGCAACGACCCTTTGTTCAGATTTTTCAACCAATCATCATTGTCCCAATCCATTTGAGCAAGTGTAACGGTCAGTTTCTTTGTGTTTTGCAAAATGCCTAATACCGTAGCCGCAGCGGGGATACCCCAAGGCACATTTACCAGCACAGTAAGCAATGGGATAGCATAATCCCGGGAAGTTGTGATTTTTGAAATTGCAGAACCCGAATTCGGCGTGCCTGCCATAACGAGGTGTTCCACCACTTTTTCTCCACCGAGATTTTGGATGAAATATCGGGAAACTAAGCCTCCCATCGAGTGTGCAAGGATAGTGATTTTTTTACCGCTTGTGGCGTTAATGCCGGCTTCTTCACGAAGCAGCTCCTCTAGTCTGCCCGCCGTGACCTCAATGGGTGTGTGGAGGTTTTCGTAGTCGAACGCGAGCACCAGGTCGAAGGGTCTGTCCTTCTCTCGTTCGGTTTTCACTACAGACCTCGCAAAATCGCACATGCCCTTTGTGTCGCCGATGATGCCGTGTATGAGCAGGAGGATGTTTTGGGCTTTGTCTACCTTCTCTTTTAGACCTTCGGAGCGCCGCTCCGGGCTGATGCCGCTGTAATCCACCCAGTTCAGGTACTGCACGTTTTGCTTTTTCAGCACTAATTTAAGGAAACAGAGTTTCAATGCCTTTCCGAGACTGCGGCGCTGTAGGTCGGTGGTATTGGGTAAATGGGTAATACGGATTACGGCATCCCCGTTATCAAGTCGTTTCGCCTCGCCAACAGGTAACAAGTGTTCACCATCAAAAGTCAAGGGCAACAGCACCTCTTCCACTTCTTCTGAAGATTGCAGCTTAGCGGCGATTTCAATTTGCAGCGGGTTACTTTCATTCACGCCCTCTGTGTTTTGCAAATCGCTCAATTCAAGTATGTTCTGTGGTGTGACATCCCGGGCAGTTCCGTTGAAAGCCAGCAATTCCACCCCTTCGCCTTTTGCCAGTTCTGCTATGACAGACAATGGTTCAATGCTTCGACTGCCGATGCTCGCCGAGATTAGCGCAACGCCTGCCCGAAGGAAAGGATGCTCTAAAACGCGGATAAAATTACCCGCCAGTGAAATGGATCGCTCTCCAACAATCGCTTCCCTCGCCACGCATTTTACCCGGAGGGTGAGCGTATACCAGTCATTGATGTCTTCAATACCATCCTCGTCGTCCATACCAAAGCCTTTTGATCCGGACAATTGAATTTTGCTTCTTGCGCCCCCCTTGGTTTGTCCAAAACGAACCGTTTCCCCCAGCTTGAAACCCTTTTGTTCCAGGGCTACTCCACTAAGCTTTCTATTGCTGACGAATAGTTTGAAGATATCTGTCTCTTCGCTTTTTCCCTTTAATTCAAATGATACAGGCACGCCCTTCGGGGTGCGTTCCATCGCAATGGCGGTACTTACTCCCGGCACCGGTTCGTTAAAACCAAGGGGAAAGAATCCGTACGTCTCCGTGGCATAAAACAAGGCGCAATACCTCATTTTGCTCCCGTTTTTGTTGCGCACCTCTAGTTTAAAAGGCACTTTTTCCTCTCCGTTGTCTGTGCGCAGAATGTCCACTACAACCTCGTTTTGACTGGTGCTGCGCAATACTTTGCCCTGCTGGTCCATTTCCACCAACACCATTTCTACGTCGGTGCGATTAATGTTGGCGCTGCGGTTATCAAGCGCCAGCATGGTTTCCCAACGGGCAATGAGCTCCAGTTTTTCGAAGGCATCCTGAAACATGGCCTCCCGGTCATTGCCTTCAAGGGTGCGCAGCAGTGCGCCGTCGGCACGGCGGAATATCTGGATTTTTTCCCCTTCCGCTGTTAGGTAATAGGCGGCATGTGGGGCATTTTTCTGCAGCTCGAAATAGACGGACTTGAATGCTTCCAGGGCCTGTTGGACTTCGGTCACCAACGGTTCCGGCCCCTGTATTTCGTACAAGGCTTTGGGGCTTGGAAGGCTACGCAGGCGGGCTTCGTAGGTTTCTGTGGGTTTCAAATGGAAGTCCGGCTGCCCGAGGCTGCTTGATTCCATGCCGACTACTCTGGCGCCAAGCAGGCCAAGCACCTGCCCGTCTTTGAGCACTTCGAATTGCGCCGGATTGCCCGATGCCACGGCCAATCCATGCACTGCCCCCATGCTTGCCTGCCAGGTGTTTTTTTCGAAAAACACCCGCAATGGAGCACCCTGCGAAGCAACACCCAAGCCGAGGAAGCCATCGTAACTGTTGAAAAATCCATAAGGCTCAAACTGTGGTTGCTGCTTGTCGGTCACCTTCGACATAGCGATGCGACAGCGGGTGAACAAGTCAGCGTAGGACAATTGCCCGCCTGTCTCCTCCAGAATTTGAAGCAGAACGGTGCTGAAAAGCCCCTGCCGGGTGGTGAGTTCGTAGGCTTTCTCTTTGCGGTCGGAGGCAGCCAACAGGATGTGGCGGCTGTTGGGCAGGTAAAAGCCCTGGTTGTTATTCCGGGTCAGGAATGCGCCGTTCAGGTAAGTGCCCAGCGGACGCCTGTCATGCCTGTTGGTGTGCTGACGGGCAGCACCTAGCATAAAATCTGCTGCCCCGCGAGTGGCGGAACCCGAATGGCAGCAGTCCAGCACTACCACTACATTCACGCCTTTCATAGCTATCCGCTCGATGAGGATTGCCAATTCCTTGTCTGCCAAATCCAATCCCCCGGGGGTGCGACTATCGTGGAGCACCAGCGTTTCCTGCATTCCTTCGGGATAGTACGGATCGAACTCCTGCGCCGCCCCTTCCCGGCTGCCATGACCGCTGTACACAAAGAGCATGGTATCGCCTTTTTCTGCTTTGCCTAGGAACTGATCTCCGAAGTGGTTCACCACGTTTTGGTAGGTGGCATCTCCATCAATCAGCGTCCGGATAATCAGGCGCTCCTTTGGGAAATGCATTTCCAGGAATTGCAGCCAGCGATGGATGTCGTTATGGCAGCCGTTCAGAGACGGTATCTTGCTGTCGGGGTGATAGGTATTGATGGCGGTGAGAAAGGAGTAGAGCTTGTGCATGTCGTGCTGGGGAATGCTTGAAAGATGGGGATTAACGATAAGTGTTCCCATCACTATGGTGGGAGTAACTCAAAAATCACCCCCACCATATTGATGGTCTATTCCTATTTAACTGCACCTATTTGTTCCGTTTTAGGTCTGTGTCGGGAACTATTTTTGATACCCAACACCTCAAATTCTACACTGGCAAAATCATTTTTATCAGAAATGATTTGTCCCACATTAAAGGGCAGCAAATTGGAGCCCATGACATCCCGCATCAGGGTGCCATGCACACGCATCAACTGATCATCTTTGTTCTTTTCAAGGATTTTACCGAGGAGATTAGCAGCGGCGCTCAATACTTCTATGGCTACCGCCATGCTGGGGTTGACTGCCAACATTGGAAGGATCGTACTTTTTACTTCTTTGGAATTCATAATGCTCCGAATGCTCTCACCGACGGCACGAACGTCGCTGTCTGATTCCATCACCAGGATGTCGAAAACCAGAAACATACCCGGGTTTTCAGGACCATAAACCCGCATACCATTTCCAAGGAACTCTCGACGATCTGCCCTGCGGGTGTTTGGATAGGCCTCGGTTACAAAGTTGATTTGCTGCGTACCGAAGCCTGATTCGGAAATGGACAAACCGACAAAATAGGGTTCCGAATATCGCCTTTTCTTTTTTCTAATGCCAGCGTCCTTGGCCAGAATGGTGAATGATTTCAGCATGAGGGCAATCTTGTCCTTGTTAGGGTTGAAGTCCTCGATGGGAATGGAAGCTTTTAAGAGTGACATAAAATTAGGATATTTAAATGATGAAAATGACAAGGTGGATTATTTGCCTTCGAGCAGCTTGTTTACCTCGGCAACTCGCCAGGGTTGATTGATTTGTTGGTACAGTTGGCAGGCTTGGAGAAGTTTTCCTTTTGAGCTTTTTGAGATCTCATACCCAATCAGTTTGGCTGCATCCTGACCAAATTTATCGATGGCAACCGCTTCTTCCACCAACCAATGCGCATATTCTTGCAGCATTTCTTGATGCTTGCTTTGGAGGTATTCCTCAGGTTGCCAGGGTATTTTATACCGTTGTTTGTCTTCGATAGATATTGACGCCACATTATTCTTCTTAATGAAAACAGAGACATTATGATAGAGTCTGAAAAACCTGTGAAATCCTGTGAGCAGCGTGTCGCCAGTCGGTGAAAAGGCAGATCCACTGCCGCCTTCCACTGTTTGAAGTGGAAAACCAGCATTTGGATTCATTACATCCCACAGCTTTGAAGTGTTGTCTATACTGCTGGCTGTAAGCGCATATTTGCCATCTGGAGAAAAAACCAGGCTGGTTATTGGGTGCTTATGTGAAATAAAAGACTTTAGCACTTCTCCCTTGAAATTCCAGAGCCTGGCGCTAAAATCTTTTGAAAATATAGAACCACTGCCCGTTAATATTAGCTTGTCCGTCGGAGAAAATGCAACAGCATTCACATTTGCATCATGCCCTTTAAAATATTGAATTTCTTTTCCTTGAAGATTCCAAAGTCTGGCGGTGTTGTCAGCGCTGCCAGTAAGAATCAATTTACCATCCGGGGAAAACGCCACTCCGAGGACAGCATCCGTATGTTTGATAAAAGATTGAATTTTTTCACCGTCGAAATTCCATAACACAGCCGAATGGTCAGTACTTCCTGTAAGAATTAACCTTTGCCCATCGTTTAAATCCTGGCATATCGGTGAAAAGGCTACGCTGTTCACAGCACCTTTATGCCCTTCAAAAATTTGTATCAACTTGCCCTCGTTAAAACTCCATAGTTTGGCAGTATTATCGTCGCTTCCTGAAAGCATCCATTTTCCGTCGTTGGAAAATGCTACCGACCGGATAGTGGAAGTGTGACCATTAAGAGCGTAAATTAACTTGCCATTTAAGCTCCATAATTTTAATGTCTTGTCAATACTGCCCATTAACACGTATTGACCGTCGGGGGAATAAGCCAAACAGCTAACTTCTGCGGTATGTCCTGAAAAAGATTGAATTTCCTCTCCTTCGATGCCCCAAAGTATGGCAACTTTATCCTCGCATGCTGTGAGAATCCACTTACCATTTTTTGAAAACGCAACTGAACTTAAAGCTGCGCTATGACCTGTAAATGAACGAATAATATGTCCTTCTAAACTCCATATACTTGCCACTCCATCCATGCTTCCAATGAGGATTTTCCGACTATCGGGTGAAAAGGCTACCGAACTGACGACTTCCGTCTGTCGGATGGGTGGGTTGGGTTCAATGCCATTCAGGTTCCATATTCTGGCTGTGCCGTCCTCGCTGCCGGTTAGCACCCATTTGCCGTCAGGCGAGAAAGCTACCGACCTTACACCTCCCTGATGTCCTACGAAAGACTGAATTTCTTTGCCATCAAGGCTCCATAATTTGGCAGTATTGTCTCCGCTACCGGTAAGAATCAATTTTCCATCGGGCGAAAATGCAACTGACCAAATAACGTCGCCATGCCCGATAAACGACTGCGTTTGTTTGCCATCTAGACTCCATAATCTGGCTATTTTATCACCGCTGCCGGTAAGAATTTTATCTCCATCGGGTGAAAATGCTACTGACCATACGTCATTGGAATGGCCGTTAAAAGACTGAATTTCTTTGCCATCCAAGTTCCATAATTTGGCGGAGCCATCTCGGCTACCTGTAAGTACGTTTTTATTATCCGGTGAAAACACTGCCGACCAAACAGCTTTGCCATGCCCGTTGAATGATTGGATTTCTTTGCCATCTATGCTCCATAATTTGGCAGCTTTATCAACGCTGCCGGTAAGCACCCACTTATTGTCAGAGGAGATGGAAACTGAGCGGATATCGGAACTATGCCCGTTTAAAGTCGGGATTTCTTTACTATTAATCTTCCATAATTTAGCAGATTTATCTGCACTGCCAGTTAATACCCAATTATTATCAGGTGAAAATGCAGTTGCCCAAACGGCATTACTATGCCCTTTAAAATACTGAATTTGCGAACCATCGAGGTTCCATAATATTGCCGAGCCATCCCAATTTCCTGTCAATATCCATTTTCCATCGGGCGAAAAAGCGGAAGAGCTAATGAAAGCAGCTTGCCTTTCCAGCCGCTGAATTTCTTTGCCATCTAAGCTCCAAAGCCTAGCGGTTCTATCCAAACTGCTGGTGAGCACACAATTGCCCGCAGGAGAAAAATTTACAGAACTGACTTCGGACTCATGCCCTCTGAAAGTCTGTACATCTATTCCATCTAAGCTCCAAAGTTTGACGGTCTTGTCGACACTACCTGTAAGCACCCATTTATTATCAGGCGAGAAGGTCACGGATTTTATTGATTCAGTATGCCCTTTAAATTCCTGAATTACTTTGCCGTGCAGGTTCCAAATTTTGGCAGTTTTATCATCGCTTCCTGTGAGAATCCAAGCATTATCATGTGAAAAAGCAACAGACTGAATGGCATCTTCATGCCCGGTAAAAGTTAGAATTTCATTTCCTTTTAAATCCCACAATTTGGCGCTACCATCCCAACTGCCAGTGAGTATCCATTTATTATCCGTCGAAAATGCTACGGAGCTTACGGCTTTCCTGTGTCCAGAGAAGGATTGAATTTCAACCCCTTTTAAGTTCCATAATTTAGCGGTGCCGTCCCAACTCCCCGTGAGAACTGACTTGCCATCGGGTGAAAACGATACGGAATAAACATCGGAGCCATGTCCCTTAAAATTTATTTGATAGGGCAAAGCTGTGGGATTGTTATAAAGGTCGTGTAGCGTTTTGACCGAGAGCTCATTGCTGTTTCGGCTAATGTCACAAGCTTTTTCGAGTAGACGATATGAAATGCTATAGTCATAGTTGTTTATTCCCTCAGCGGTAAGTCGTGAGGCTTCTGCCTGCCCTTCGGCTTCTTGTCTTCGTTCTTCTGCAATCCTAGTTTGTTCTCGAGCGATTTTTGTTTGCTTATCTGCCCGCTTTCGTTGTTCAACAGCTTCATTTTTTTCTTTTTCTATTGCCATAAAAAGCGCCAGAATCTTTTCATTTACTTCACTCTCCAAGGCATCATCACAGGCTTTTGCCGCATTGTATTTGGCAAGTGCATGTTTATAGCTGTTCTTTCCCTTGGCTTTTACAATCGAATCTCCCTGAACTACCATTCGGTTACATTCATCTACATGTTTCGATGAAGACTTCGATTGAGCATATAGAACTTGGGTGAAAAGCACTATAAAGCATATTAGACAATTTTTCATGACGCTCAGATTTTAAGCAATTCATTAGTTTTTGAGAATGCTGCATTTTCGACCGTTTTCAAGTTTGGAGTCAAGTTGGTTCCGGCGCTCCTGTAGAGAATCCAAATTAATTTTGGGTGAAAAATCTGGGTCTTTGATTTGAATGGAAAGCGTATCTATTTCATGCAAAACGGAATCGATTTGCCTGTATCGGAGTAATTCCATACAATCTTCATTTGCTTCCCTGAAAATACCAACCTCATGCATCAGTGGGTCGAGCAGTTGAACGTTCCTGTCACGTTCTGATTTCAGGAATTCGGTGAGGTTATTCTCTGCTGTTTTCCTTTGTTGATTCGCCATCAATCCCAATCCCCCCAACCCCGCCATCACCCCCGCCACAATCGCCCAAGTCCGCACCGTATTCCGTCGCCGTTTTCGCCTGCTTTTAACCAAAAACTCTTCTTCCTGTACATTTAGTAGAAGCTGTTCTTCCACCGCTTTTGCTTGCAGAAGGCTCGGGCTGTTGTGCCAAAGGTGTGAGGTGTGTTTGCCCGCCTTCCAGAACTTCACAACAGCCCCCTCTAACTCGTTATGCAGCAATAGATTGGCATCGCCAAGCGCCTTCACCCATCGCTGCACCTTATCCCAGGTATTCACTAGGGCATCGTGTACTGGCTCTACATATCCTTGTCCGCTATGGTCGGTACCCGCCACAATGAGCCGCTCATCTTCGAGTTGGGTTCGCACGGTTTTCAATCGCTCGTTTTCTGCAGGATCGGAAAAATGTAAATTGTTTAGCATGACCCTTATGCCCGCCGCCTGCCCCCCTGAGAGTGAGAGCATACGGAGCATGAGGCAACGCATGGTGTTCCGCAGGGCGTCGTTTGAGAGG
>JBBQGV010000150.1:0-8884 GCA_038323375.1 Chitinophagales bacterium | reverse complement strand
GCGTCACCTTCGCGCCCCTGGCGGGAAATTTTCGCTAAGGTGGGCGTCCGGCTTGCGGACTTGGCGTAACCTTCGCGCCCTTTGCGGGAAATTTTCGCTAAGGAGGGCGTCCCGCTTGCGGACTTGGCGTAACCTTCGCGCCCTTTGCGGGAAATTTCCGCTAAGGAGGGCGTCCCGCTTTGCGGACTTGGCGAGACCTTTGCGCCCTTTGCGGGAAATTTTCGCTAAGGAGGGCGTCCCGCTTTGCGGACTTGGCGTAACCTTCGCGCCCTTTGCGGGAAATTTTCGCTAAGTATGGCGTCCCGCTTTGCGGACTTGGCGTAACCTTTGCGCCCTTTGCGGGAAATTTCCGCTAAGTATGGCGTCCCGCTTTGCGGACTTGGCGTAACCTTTGCGCACCTTTGCGGGAAACTATTTTTCACAAACCTTGTCCCATGCAACAAGGAGCTGTATCGTTACCAAGAATTTCATGGGTTTTGTTATTTCTGAAAATGCCCGAACTCACGTTAAAATAGATCATCGCGAAACAGAAAATGCAGAAAGCACCAGTCGCTGTCGAACAAACACAACTTCACGCAATTGCCACCCAGCTCCTAGATCCGGCGACCGACATCGCGACTCTAAGCGCAGCTGCACAAGCTTTTCATGACCTTTGCTCGGCGCTTTCCAAGTGGGAAAACGGGGCAAAAAAAAACATCCAACTCCCTTCCGGCAAAGCCATTTCGCCCGAAGACGCCGCCCGCTGCATCCAGGATTTTATGCGCACCGCCAAATTTTTGCAGGGTATTGAGGCAGCGATTCGTACGGCGCAGCAACGCTTTCCGCAACAAACCCTGAACATCCTTTACGCCGGTTGTGGCCCTTTTGCTCCATTGGCGCTGGCCATTTCTACCCGGTTCAACGCAGCGGAAATCCGGTTCACCCTGCTCGATGTTCATCAAGAATCTTTAGACAATGCACAACGTTTATTTTACACCCTGGGATTAACCGACCGGGTCGCCTCATTGATACTTGCGGATGCCGCCACTTACCAATGGCCAGCAACGTCTCCCCTGCACCTCGTCGTCAGCGAAACGATGCAACGCGCATTAGACAAAGAACCCCAGGTGGCGATTACCCAAAATCTGGCACCCCAACTTTGCGAAGGCGGTATCCTGATCCCTGAAAACATCCGGGTGGAAGCGGTGCTGTGCATTGCCGCAAAGGAATTCCCGGAAACGGGCGGCGATCCCTTCAGGATTCCGCTCGGCGTGCTGATGAACCTGAATAAGGACACAGCGACCAGCGAATTACTGACAACTGCTGCGGTGGTGCAAGCGCCGGAGAATATGGCGGAATTGCCCCATTGCATGCTTTTTACGACGATTAAAGTATTTGATGATTTTGTTTTGAACGCATACGAAAGCGGGTTGACCTATCCGATGACGCTGTATCCGCTCGGCAAAATAAAGGCGGGTGAAATTTTGGAATTTCAGTATGAACTGGGTATTAAGCCAGGGTTTCTGTATAGGCGGGTGTAACCACTTTTATCTTTGAACAATTAATTTTCCGGTAAAAGAAACGCCGTCTTCCACATTCAGGCGTATGCTGTAAAAGCCGGGCGCTAATCGGGAAATATCCAGCGTTTTTTCACCTGCTCCGGACGCCAACTGCCCCTGATACTCAACCCGGCCTGTTGAATTAAAAATTTGAAACTGCCCGCCTGTTGTCAGCGGTTGGGGCAAAACAAGGGTCAGCGCATCTCTTGCCGGGTTGGGATAGAATTGCAATTTACTTTCTTTATACACAACCTCTTCCACATCCGTCGTGCAGACGCTCTGCACCATACAGCCATTTTCATCCACTTTGAACATCCAGCCGAACGACTGCGGTGGCGAGGGCTGCCAGCGGTTGCTCCGGCCTATCAGAATTGAACTCCCTGACGGCAACACCACATGCCCGCCAACAAATTCATCTGATACCGCCCCGGTGACATCCCAATGAATGGAATCGCAGACCTGCCACAGGATTTCTCCCTCCGAGGTTACCTTTGTTAGACAACCCACCTTGCCTTCCGCGTCTGTCCACGTAAAATCCGGCCCGGTTAATGCCGTGTTTTCGCTCACAATCCAGTGACCATCCGGCGTGGGCAGCAATTCATTCGTGTAGGCGTGCGTCCACAAGGTAGGGATCAAACGCTGTGCCCAAATCACGTTAAAATTACTGTCGCGCCACATCTCCTCCCCAATCAATAGCCTCACAAAGACTTAATACACAATTAATACAGCGAGACATTAAACCTGATCCACAAACTTATACCCCACCCCCCGAATAGACAAAAACCGCTGCGGATTCCGCGGATCCAACTCAAAATATTTTCGGAAAGAAAGGATGAAATTGTCTATTGTGCGGGTGGAAGGATACACGTCGTAGCCCCAGACGGATTGCAGGATTTGCTGGCGCGAAACCACCTCGTTTTTGCGGTCAATGAGCAACTTGAGCAGCATGGTTTCCTTTTTGGTGAGGGAGATGACCTCGCCGTTGACTTCCGCCTCGTAGGTGGCAAAATTGATGCGGCGTCCGTCAAATTCGTAAGTATCAGACGTGTTTTCAACCACGCGATTGGTGCGGCGGATCAGATTACTGACGCGCAGCAGCAATTCTTCCAGATTGAATGGCTTGGTCAGGTAATCGTCGGCCCCGCGCTTCAGCCCGGTAATGCGATCCATAGCGGTATCTTTGGCCGTCAGGAAAATGATCGGCACTTCGCGGTTGGTCAGGCGCACTTGTTCGCAAATCTGAAAACCGTCTACTTCCGGCAACATCACATCCAGAATCAGCAGGTCGAAATGCTGTTCTCCCAATATTTTTAACGCCTGCCGGCCATTGGCGCTGGTCACCACTTCGTAGTTTTCCAACTCTAAATTGAGTTTGACGACCTCGCGGATGTTCTCTTCGTCTTCTGCCAGAAATATTCGCTGCATGGATTTATTTTTAGGCCCTCCAGGGTTGTGAAAAGATTGTTGGTTTGTTAAATTGGTTGAAATTTTAATTGTTCTATGCTGCCCTTCTTTTTCTGTCGTGTTGTAGTCCGTTCATTTTGCACTGTTTTGCGTTGGCTATCTGCTGTCTGCTTCTGCTGCTCGCCTCAAAGCCAAAAATGCTTCCTTCAATGGTTGTGAAACAGAACTTGCCGGTTCAGCTAAAACCATTGATTGATATATGTTTAAAAAATCATTTCGCTGCCTATGAAAGAAATGTAAGTAATGTCTTATGAAACCGATACCGTCTAATACGGCAAATTCAACCCCCGTTTTTTCGTAAAGGGTTTTAGCATACTCAGTTACTTCTAATTCGATAATGTCTGTCGTTATAAAAATGTAGTTATCAATTTTACTTTTAGTTTTTGATAACTTTTGAAGTGCAATATCAATATCGGTTTTTGTTACACGCTTGTCTTTCATCTCATAACAAGTAATAATTCGGTCGTCATTAGTTAAAGCAATTTCTACATCACCCATTGAACCTGTCTGTTTATCTGCTGCGTTGTGGACTTCAAGTAATTTATTTACTTCTCCAATTTGGTCTTTAACAGTCTGATAAGCAGAAGCAACAATTAAAACAGGAAGTCTACTTGAACCTTTACAATTTAAATGTTGTGAAAGAAGGTTTACAATTTCTTCAGTTGCAAGTGGTAAAATATCGGCTGCTTGTTTTAGGTCAGCGATTAATTGTTGCATTCTTTGTTCATCTTCTGCTTTGATAACGAGCAAAAAGCGGATTATCTCTTGCAGAATATTTTTAGGTTTTTCTTTATTGGCATGAACAACATCCAAAATCTCAAGAGCATGTACGTAAACTTCTCTTGGTCTGCCTACCAATGTAAGGTCAGTCGTTAAAAGGCGGTCGAGATTTCTAAAAGCTGGCGTTAAGTAAGCCGTTGTTGGATTACAAGGTAGTTTGTATTTGTGAACTAATAACTCAACAAATCTTTCATCGTAAACCCTGCCTGAATAAGTGTCGTCTCCTGAGATTTCAGTATACGGCTTAGGAATATCAACTTTGGGATTATGGATTTTAGCAAGTAAACAGGACATTAAAAATCTGATGGGTGCTTTGTTTGCATTGCATCTACAAACAGATTCTATCTTTTCTCTTGTGCTCGCAGATTTTACAGCAATTTTTGACTGATTGCCAAGTGCTTTTGGATATAGATTTTCTAATATTTTTATTGGTATAACGTTAATCATTGGCAAAAAGTAAAAAGGTGTGTTTTGATTTTAGTTCGTTAATGTTGTAGTTTACCCAAAGCACTTCTTGTCGAACGTCTTTTGTTGAATGAATTGTTTTTTCGGGGCTATAAATTTTTGTCCACTTATTTGAAGGATAAAGTTCTTCCATTAGCTCACATTCGTAGTTTGAAACGGCTGCAAGTCCTTCAATAGATTTTAGTGTTTCTGCTAACTCTTTATGGTCAAAATCTGTCATTTCAAATCCGTAAGATTTTGTGTCACCACGAGTTTCGTGTATATAAGGAGGGTCGCAATAAAATAATGTTTCTTTACCGTCGTAAAGTTTGATAATGTCAATTGCAGGACGGTTTTCAATTTGAACTCTTAGAAGGCGTTCAGCAATAAAGTCAAGTTGTTCAACGCCACCAAGCCAACGACTTACAACACCACTCATTCCTGCTCGGCTTGTGTTTTTGCAGTTAGCCCAACGTCCAATTGAAGCTGTTTGTGCCAATCCTGTTCTAACTTGTCTTGCTCGAATATAAAATCGTCTTGCTCGTTCAAGATTTGACAAGTCGGGGTCTAATTCGCAAGCAATTCCAAATTCTTCTCTT
The DNA here is from genome assembly GCA_038323375.1 of Chitinophagales bacterium. Taxonomy (GTDB): domain Bacteria; phylum Bacteroidota; class Bacteroidia; order Chitinophagales; family Saprospiraceae; genus JABWAJ01. Next base: position 4,059 of record JBBQGV010000150.1, on the reverse strand, counting down.
GAAAACGGGGTCAGTGCAATTTGCTCAATTAAAGCATCCTTTTCTTCTCTCAGAACTTTGAAAAAAATTACCACTTCCCCGTCAATGTCGTTATAGGTTTCTACTGGCGAAGGTTCTCTAGTTAACAAAACCGGCCCCGAGCCGGCAAAGGGTTTACAATAGTGTAAACAGTCAGGTAGTTGTGGCAAAAGCCAATCAAGGTGAGAAAATTTTCCACCATACCAACCAAAGGCGATTAGCTTCTTTGGTTTATTTAGTCGCTGTATTGGCGGCGCTGTTTTTCTATTATTCTTTGTTGTGGTCTCCAATTCGTCAAAAGTTAAGTTCAAATTTAATGTTTTATTCGCTTCTCTGTATATGTGCTGGCAAAGTTTTAGCGCTATCTATTAAACAAGCAATGCCTGCTCGCCCGCTGGCGCTGGCGCCAACCATTCACACAGGCAAGATTACCCTAAAAACACTACCTTTCGGTTGATTATTTACAATGACAATATTACCGCCGTGCGCCCGAACAACCTCTTTGACAATAAAAAGCCCTAACCCTGTCCCTTTCGTTTGACGCGTATCTTCATTGCCAATGCGATAAAATTTTTCAAACACCCGAACCTTTTCCTTGTCTTCGATGCCGATGCCATTGTCGGTCACCTCCCACGTTATTGTGCCGTTATGTCGCATCAGCCGCATTTCAATTTTTGGCGATTCCGGCGAATATTTGACCGCATTTTCCAGCAGGTTGAGGGCTACTGAGGTGATCCCCGACTTATCGGCGCGAACAAGGCCGACCGGGGCATCTTCTTTAAGTAAAAAAGCAACTTTCGGGTATTTTTCCTGTAGCTTTTGGATCAAATCACGCAACAGCGCCGACAAATCTAATTCTTCTGTGTATGGCTGGTAAGCCGTTTCCAAACGTGCAGACAACAACAGATCGTTGACCAAATCGTTCAAACGATCCGATTCGCGCAGGGCGCTTTGGGATATTTTGTCAGATTGCTCCTTAGTCAATTGCCGTTTGAGCAGGGTTTCCAGCACTAACTTGATGGAGGCGATTGGCGACTTTAGTTCGTGGGTGATGGAGAGCAAAAAATTGCGCCGTTGCTGTGCCGCCATCACCTCCCGATGGTATCCGCGGTTGATCAGCCAAATGCCGATGACCAAACTGACAATGAACATCGACGCTTCGCCAACGATCATCCACTCCTGTCGGTAGTATTGGCGTGCCAGTTCGATATAGCGCGGGGTTTGGTAAAATTCCGCGTCGTTGGCCACTAAGCCTTCTGCAACCATCCCAATGCGCAACAGGTCGCGCTTGGCCTCAAAAGCGTCGTTGTTTTTTACAAACAACAACACCGACCACCACGCGAACGCCATCATCATGTATGCGATGACGCCGTAGGAAAGGAGCCGGAGTTGGATGTTCTGCTTCACGGAGTGGTTATTGGTGTATTGGTCAGGATTCGTTGTTCGTTATCGGTTATTCGTTGTTCGTTCTGTTCTCAAATCTTCAAATCGTTGTTCGTTGTCGGTTGTTCGTTGAGCGTTAGGTTTCGGTTCTAAAAAAGTTGGAAATTCCTTTCGTTGAAATGGCCGAAATAAGATTGTGGTTTCGTCGCTCCTAACATTCCAAAAGCTAACGAACAACTTACAACGAACAACTTACAACTTAATCAAACACCACATCCATCGCCTCATTCACTTTTTCGGCAGCGACTTCCAGATCCGCTTCAGAATGCGCCGCCGAAACAAAGCCGACTTCATAGCCGGATGGGCCGAAATAAATGCCCCTTTTTAATAGTTCCAAATGCAGCACCTTAAATTTCTCCATACTTTTTGGGTCAATCTGATCTGCGGTGATGATGCGTTCCCGGCTGAAAGCGATCCAGAAAATGGAAGCGATTTGCGGAATGCTGACTTCGTAGCCTTTGGCATTACAGTGATTTTGCACGGCTTGCACAAAATACTGCGTTTTGCGCTCCAGCGCTTCGTAAAATCCGGGCACCAGCAATTGTTCCAGCGCCGCCAGACCTGCCGCCATTGCAACGGGGTTGGCCGAAAGCGTGCCTGCCTGATAAACCGGTCCGTCGGGCGCAATGTTGCGCATCAATTCGTGGCTGGCGCCATACGCACCCACCGGCATGCCCCCGCCGATGATTTTGCCATAGGTCAAAATATCCGGCTGGATGCCGTAATGCCCTGCCGCGCCTTCAAAGCCAACCCGGAAGCCCGAAATTACTTCGTCAAAGATCAGCAGCGCGCCATATTCTGTGCATTTCAACCGCAGGAATTCTAAAAAAGCGCGATCCTGCAGCAACAGTCCGTTGTTGGCGGGCACAGGTTCGATGATGATGCAAGCCACGTCGTGGCCTTGTTCGGCCAGTGTTTTTTCCAATAGTCCGCGGTCGTTCAATGGCAATACGAGGGTTTCTTTGGCAAAAGCCTCCGGAATGCCCGCCGAGGTACTGACCCCAAAAGTGACCAAACCCGAGCCGGCCTTCACCAGCAGCGAATCGAGGTGGCCGTGGTAGCAGCCTTCAAATTTAATGACTTTGCTCCTGCCGGTAGCACCCCGAGCTAAGCGGATGGCCGACATGACCGCCTCCGTACCCGAACTGACGAAGCGCATTTTTTCGATGTAGCGGTTGTTGTCCAAAAGCAATTTGCCGAGGTGGTTGCCCCATTGCGTCGGCGCGCCGAACGAAAGGCCATTGGCCGCCGCTTCCATCACCCGCTCCAGAATGGCGGCATTATTGTGTCCCAGGATCAATGGCCCCCAAGACGCGCAAAAATCTATGTATTCGTTGTCGTCTTCATCCCACAGGCGGCTGCCGTTGCCTTTTTTGATGAAAACCGGCGGGCCGGTCACCGAGCGGAAAGCCCGTACCGGCGAGTTGACCCCGCCGGGGAAATACTGCTTGGCTTCTTCGTACAATACGCCTGAACGGACGCGGGAGTATGCTGGATTCATGAGTTTTATTTTTGCAAAAACAACAACAAAGCTAACGAACAGTTAGAGGATTCTTGTCAGGACTTCGTAAAAGTATGCCCGGCAAGCATCATTACATGAAAATGAACAGGTTCTAAAAAAAACCGTACCTTAGCCCAATAAAGTTTTGTTTGGCTATGGATATAGACGTCGGTGCATGCATTGCGGCATTGCTTTACGAACAGGATACGGTCAGCATTCCCGGGTTGGGTTCGCTGGTCGGCCAATACAAATCTGCTGCCATTGAGCACGTTCAGGGCAAGATTAGCCCGCCGTCCAAAGAATGGGCATTTAATGCCAACCTCGCGGTCAATGACGGGTTATTGATTAACAGCCTGATGCAAAAGCGCGGGTTTTCCTATGCTGAAGCCGAAAAATTGGTGGACGATTATGTGACGCAGGTAAAAAGCGCGCTCGATCGCCGGGAAATCGTCATCATTCCGGAAGTCGGAAGGCTCTACCGGGACTTCGAACAACAACTTCGGTTTCTGCCCGACAACACCAATTTTAATCCTGATACTTTTGGCTTGCCAACGGTGCAGTTCTATCCGGTGCTGCGTTCGCAAAAAACGCAGGAACCCTTAGTGCCGGAATTGCAACCTTCGCAAAATTTAAAAAGATTAGCCCAAAACTGGTTCCGACAGTATGCAAAAATCGCGGCTGCTATCGCAAGCATTACTTTGCTTACGACTTTATACCTGATGTTGCGCCCCGGCGTAGAAGTACCTGAATCCCCGATTGCAGAAGTTTTGCCGCCTTCCCGCGTAAACGTCAGCCCTTCCGAAACTGAAACGGCTGATGCGCCCGCCGAGCTTCCCGAAGCCCTTGGCCAGGAAGAAGACAGCGATCCGGATGAAACGGGAACGAATACCGAAAATGACACGGAAAGTATTACCATGGCGCCTGAACAAAAATACGGCGTCATCGTCATCGGCGCTTTTTCCAACGAAGACAATGTCAAGCGGCTGATTGCCCGCTTGTATGAATCGGGCTACGAACCCTTCACCGATAAAAAAGGCCGGCTCACCCAAGTCAGCGTTCAAATGGCGTATGAAAACGAGCCGGAACTCCGGGACGCC
>JBBQGV010000149.1:0-8937 GCA_038323375.1 Chitinophagales bacterium | reverse complement strand
CAAGATATTGCAGGATTTCGAGGTAGAAATCGGGCAGAAAAAAATGTTTGATTTCTTTTTGCCCGATTGATTTTGGTGCAATCCGATAAACGTTGGGATACAAACGTTGGTTGCTACAAACGTTGGGTGCTACAAACGTTGGGTGCTACAAACGTTGGGCCTCTCCGAGGCCGGGAATATTGTGGGGGGTGATCGTTGCTACAAACGTTGGGCCTCTCCGAGGCCGGGCATATTGTGGGGCACAATCATTTTGCTACAAACGTTGGGCCTCTCCGAGGCCGGGGGGCTGGGGGGCATTGATTTGCTAACTACTGCTGCTACTACAAACGTTGGGCCTCTCCGAGGCCGGGGGCTGGGGGGCATTGATTTGCTAACTACAAACGTTGGGTCTCTCTGAGGCCGGGGGGCTGGGGATTTTGGTACAAGTGGGGGCTTAAAGTGATCGGGGCTTCGTCCCGTAGCTCATAAGTGAAGGACGCATACCAGATACAGCAATGGTGGAAGAGATAGCGTTTTTATAAACAACCTAATTACCATGGCACAGCATCCAACCATCCTTGAAGCATCATCCAACGCCATCATTGTGGCGCTTTCGGAAACGGAGCTTGGCAAAGTTATCCTGCCCAGCCAACTGCGGTTTGTTGAGGTAAGCACAGGCAAGGAAGTTGAATTGTCGGATGACGCAAATCCCACTGTACAACACGAAGCCGCCGCACTGCAATATGCCAATGCTATAAATGGATTAATGCCGAAATTTTTTCGTTTACAACTCTGGCAGGACGACCATGGCAATACACACGACATGCTCGTCATGGAGCGCCTGTACCCGCTACCCACTCATCATTTTGACCTATCCACGCGAAAAAAAATGATGAAACAATTTGAAGATCAGTTGAATGAACTTCATGAACATCTTTTCGTACATGGCGATTTGATGCGCCCGACTCACTATTACAACAGGAACGACCAAGCATGGATGTTCAAAAACATCGTACAAACAGCAACCGGGCTACGACTCATTGATGCCGGCTTTGGGAAGATAGGGAACAAGGAAAACCTAAGAATGGTTATACCTATCTCGTTTCGCGAGCGTGAGGAACTGAAATGCTTTGAAGCATACTATCTCTCTTCTTTTTAGACTTCGCAAGATTTCTAAAAATAAAGTCTAAGCCATCACCGCCGCCGGGCAAAATCAGGACATTGTATTCTTTTAAGTCAACCAAGCCGTAGCGCCGCCCGAATTTGGGCAGAGCCGTTTGTTTCAGCGCACTGCTCCGGATGCGCTGCACCGGCAGTTGCGTCTCGTAGTCGAACAGAAAATAAATCTGGCCGCACGATAGCGCGTCGAAGGGCGGATCGGTTAGTAAAAGCCACGCGGGGTTGCTTCAGCGCATGAAACCTCACGCAAACTCTCATGAAAACGATGCAGAACATCACTTATATGAAATATACATTTTGCACGTTCCTCACTTCACCACCTCCGCCTCTTCCAAAATATAATTCAAATAATACAAATCCACGTCATTCAACTTGAGTTTGCCTTTGAAAGTCGTGACTTGGTCCAGGTCAAATTCGGGTGCCTTACCAGTCAATTTGATGTCCATCACCGACTCAGGCCCGGCGTTGCCGCAAAAGAAGCACTGACTGAAAGGATTGGCCGATAGCACGAGGATATCTGACTCGCCAATTTCTTCAGTCGGGATCACATAGCCTTTAATTTGCACGATTTTTCCTTCGAGGGCTTTGATTAAAGGATGAAAAACGGGATAAGGCACGAACGCGTCGGCTTCATCATTGAACATTTCCTCGAATTCTATTTTGGCTAACATTTGCCAGTTCAGGTTCACCGCGTCGCCAATGAAGGTGTAATTTGCCGGGTCGTAAACCGCTGGAACAGCATTCAGCGCCTTGACTTTGGCTTCCAAAGAGGTATCAATAAGGGCCTGAGCGGTGGAGTCAACAGCATCGGCAGTAGTCCCGGCAGCATCTTTTGAAGCGGGTGCGCAGGCCGTTGCCAAGGCAATTAGCGCAATAGAAGTGATCAGTAAGAAGCGGAGCATGGCTAATCTTGTTTAAACCCTTGTCAGGGTTTTTATTAGGTAACACGCTTCCCCGAAGGGGGAAAATTTGAATAGCCGGCGATTGCATCGCCGGAAAATGGGGCATATTATGCATTCCTTACAACCACAAAGTGGTTAAATTTAGAATCGTATAACGAAAAAAGGGAAATGTTTTGGCATCTCCCTTTTTTGTTTCGGCGTCGCTCGTTTCGACTCCGCTCAACGAACGACGTTGCGCGTGTTATTTTCAGCTTACTTCAGCCGCTCCACCAAAGCTTTGAACGCTTCCGGGTGGTTCAACGCGAGGTCTGCGAGAACCTTTCTGTTGAGTTCGACCTTGTTTTCAGCCAACTTGAAAATGAACTTGGAATAGGTGATGCCCAATTGGCGGGCACCTGCATTGATCCTTGCGATCCAGAGGCGGCGATAAGCGCGTTTTTTCAGTTTGCGGCCTACAAACGCGTAACCCATTGCTTTATCTACGGCGTTTTTAGCGACCGTAAGGACATTCTTCCGACGGCCAAAATAACCTTTGGCGGCCTTGAAGATTTTTTTCCGGCGATGCTTGGAAGCGACCGAATTTACAGAACGTGGCATAATACATTTTTTAGTGCAACACAGGGGCCTGAAGTCTTTTCGGACACTTTAGCCTGTGTTCTCGTTAAAAAAGAGACGTTAGACATTAGACGAGGGACGTTTCCGTTGAAAAGTATCGGCTGATCTAGTTTCATAACATCAAAAAAATTAAGCGAGCAACATGCGCTTTACGCGCGCCTCATCGGCTTCGCTCACTAACCCTGCATCGCGGTTACGCAGCTTGGATTTTCTGCTTTTGCTGCCCAACCGGTGCGATGTGTTGGCATGAAAGCGCTTTACCTTGCCGGAGCCGGTAATCTTGAAGCGCTTTTTCGCACTTGAGTGCGTCTTCATCTTAGGCATCAGTCAATGAATTTTTGTTAAAACGAGGTGCAAAAATAGACAAATCCTCCTAACTTCAAAGCCCTTCCTACTTCTTTTTTTTCGGCGTCACGATTACGATCATGCGCCGGCCTTCCAATTTAGGTAAAGATTCTGCCTGGCCGTATTCTTCAAGCTCCTTCAAAAAGCGCAGCAGGAGCAACTCCCCCCGGTCTTTGAAGACGATCGTACGTCCGCGGAAATTGACATAAGCCTTTACTTTAGCGCCTTCGTCGAGGAAAGTTTTAGCATGGCGCACTTTGAACTCAAAGTCGTGGTCGTCCGTATTTGGTCCAAATCGGATTTCTTTGATAACGGTTTTAGCCGTTTTCGCCTTGATTTCTTTTTCTTTCTTCTTCTTTTCGTAAAGGAATTTGTTGTAATCGGTGATGCGTACAACAGGAGGTTCCGCATTCGGAGAAATTTCTACCACGTCGAGTTCGGCCTGTGTGGCCCACTCTCTTACTTTTCGGGTAGGATAAACACCAGCTTCTATCGTGGTTCCAACAGTGATGCTCAATTCCTCCAGACTATCGCCGACTAAGCGGACTTCCGGGATTCGAATTTGGTCATTAACCCTAAATTCAGGCTGTTTGAAGGTGTCATGCCTGGAGAATTCTCTCTTTGCCAATCGTTTATTGTTTAGTTAAAGCAATGTGGTCTTGTGGTTGCAAGGCCAAATATAACGGAAATATACAAAAAAGTACACCTGCAATATTTGCGGGTGTACTTTTTAATGAAAAACAATCCAGTTTATTCTTCAACATCCGAAATCACAGTGGTTTGTGCCAACTTGATTTCCAGGCCTTCTCCGTTTTCTTTCAGAGAAGCTTCAAGCATGGAGCCTTCCTGTGGATTTTCGTTGAGGATGAACTCCGCGAGCGGATCTTCGATGTATTTTTGAATCGCCCGATGCAATGGACGGGCACCGAATTGCGGATCGAAACCTTTTTCAGCAACAAATTTTTTCGCACTTTCGGTCAGCTCCAAAGTAAAATTCAGTCCAATCAGTCGCTTGTACAATTCCTGCAAAGCAAGGTCAATAATGCTGAAAATTTCTTCCTGACCCAGTGCGTTGAAAATCACCACATCGTCAATCCGGTTGAGGAATTCCGGCGAAAAAGTGCGTTTCAGGGCGTTCTGGATGATCGTTTTGGAATGATCTTCCGAAGCATCCTGGCGCGCTTTGGTGGCAAATCCCACACCCTGACCAAAATCCTTCAACTGGCGTACGCCAATATTGGAGGTCATAATGATGAGCGTATTTTTGAAATCTACCTTGCGGCCTAAACTATCCGTCAATTGTCCGTCGTCCAGCACTTGAAGCAGGATATTAAACACATCCGGGTGGGCTTTTTCGATCTCGTCCAGCAACACTACAGAATAGGGTTTGCGGCGCACTTTTTCCGTCAACTGGCCGCCTTCTTCGTAGCCGACGTATCCCGGAGGCGCACCAATCAGGCGACTCACAGAGAATTTCTCCATGTATTCGCTCATATCAATGCGGATGAGTGCGTCCTCGCTGTCGAACATGTAGCGGGCCAGCGCTTTGGCTGTTTCTGTTTTTCCGACGCCGGTTGGGCCAAGGAAAATAAAAGAACCGATCGGCTTGGTGGGTGATTTCAAACCAAGGCGGTTGCGCTGAATGGCTTTGGTCACTTTCGAAATGGCTTCTTCCTGGCCGATGATGATGTTCTTCAGGTCGCTCACCATATTGACCAATTTTTTGCCCTCGCTTTGCGCCACACGCTTAACGGGGATACCGGTCATCATGGAAACAACTTCTGCGATATCGTCTTCGTCCACCGGATAGCGCTTCACTTTCACCTCTTCTTCCCATTGCTGCTTGGCAAATTCAAGCTGTCGCACCAATTTGGATTCTTTATCGCGCAAATCTGCCGCACGTTCGTATTGTTGGTCTTTCACCGCCTGATTTTTAGAGTCTTTCAACTCTTCAATGCGTTTCTCCAGCTCTTCCACATGTTCCGGCACATGGATATTTTTCAGGTGAACGCGGGCACCCACTTCATCCAGCACATCAATGGCTTTATCCGGCAGGAAACGATCGGTAACGTAGCGATCGCTGAGGCGAACGCAGGCGTTGATTGCATCTTCGGAATAGGTTACATTGTGGAATTCTTCGTAACGGGCACGTATGTTATTGAGGATGTGAATGGTATCTTCCACCGAAGGCGGTTCCACCAGCACTTTCTGGAAGCGGCGATCAAGCGCACCATCCTTTTCAATATACTGTCGGTACTCGTCGAGCGTGGAAGCGCCGATGCACTGCAATTCGCCGCGCGCCAACGCCGGTTTGAAAATATTGGAGGCGTCAAGCGAACCAGTTGCCCCGCCTGCACCCACGATGGTGTGGATTTCGTCAATGAAAAGGATCACGTCGCGCGATTTCTCCAACTCGTTCATGATCGCTTTCATGCGCTCTTCAAACTGGCCCCGATATTTCGTTCCGGCAACGAGCGCAGCCAGATCGAGCATCACAATGCGTTTGTTGAACAGCGTGCGGGATACTTTTTTCTGGATAATCCGAAGGGCTAAACCTTCTACGATGGCCGTTTTGCCAACGCCGGGTTCGCCAATCAGGATTGGGTTGTTCTTTTTGCGCCGGCTGAGAATTTGTGAAACGCGTTCGATTTCGGTGTCTCTGCCGATGATCGGATCGAGTTTGTCCTCTTCCGCTAATTTCGTGATATCGCGACCAAAGTTGTCCAAAACAGGCGTTCGTGATTTGGCATTGCCCTTGCGCTGTTGCTGGTAGCGGGATTGGCCTTCATCGTCGTCGTAAGGATCGTCCTGCTCCGACGGCGCTTGTGCGTAAGGTTCGATATAACCGGTAAAATCCTGTTCCTGGCGTACGTATTCCAGCTCTGCCTTAAAAATATCGTAATCCACATCAAATTGCTGAAGGATTTTCGAAGCAGGCATTTCTTTGTGTTTTAGAATGGAAAGCAACAAATGCTCCGGGTTGATCTCCTCGTTTTTCAGCATTTTGGCTTCCAGGAAGGTAACCTTCAATACTTTTTCAGCTTGTTTGTTCAGCGGCAAGCCGTCAATGTTCAAGCCGGTAAAAGTGCTGGCAGGGCTTTTCTGGATGGAATCCTCCAGTAATCGCTGCAATTCTGCGGAATCTACATCAAGCGATTCCAGCACTTTCATCGCTAAGCTGTCTTTTTCAGACACAATCCCCAGCAGCAAGTGTTCCGTCCCGATGAAGTCATGCTCCAGCCGTCGGGCTTCCTCCCTGCTTTTGGTGATGATTTGCTTAACTTTTGGTGAAAACTTTCTATTGTTCATCTGCTAAGTTGTTCTCTGCCTGTGATTGAATAAAGCAATATTAGTACATTAAGTTTAACCGCGCAATAAGCGCAGTCAAATTGCGCAAAATTGCAATTAGAACAACAAAAGGTTTAAGTGGGTTCAAGACTATTTTCACTTATCCATTTGCGACACTTTCATCATGCGGTCTTCCACCTCCTGCACCAACTCAATGAACCTCGGATCGCGTTTGGTTTCATAAGTCCGGTGGAACGGCAAGTCTACATGAATGTGCTCCACGATTTTTGAAGGCGGTGATTTCATGATGTAAATTTCGTCACCCAAGAAAACCGCTTCTGAAATATCGTGTGTAATGAATATGACGGTCGGGTGGAACTTTAGCCACAAATCCGCCAGCAAAATTTGCATCTGAAAGCGGGTATTGATGTCCAAGGCGCCAAATGGTTCGTCCATGAGCAGGATATCGGGGTTAGCCAACATGCTGCGCGCGATGGCAACCCGTTGCAATTGCCCTCCTGACAAGGTTGGATACACAGCATATTTATGCTCGTGGCCTTCCAACCCCACTAATCGAATGATCTCCATCGCTTTTTCATCCTGCTCCGCTTTTTTGACCCCCTTGAACTTTAAGGCGAGGCCTACATTGTCTAACACCGTAAGCCATGGCATTGAGGAATACTGCTGAAAAACCATCCCTGCCCGCTTTTCCTTTGAAAGCGGTTTGTCGTGAATGAGCACCTGCCCAGCCGTGGGCTCCTGCAATCCTGCAATATACCGCAAAATAGTAGATTTACCGCAACCCGACATACCCAGTATGACAACAAACTGCCCCTGCGAAGGTTTATCTTCGACGAGCAGGTTGAAATCCTGGATCACGAATGAAGCGCCACCGTCGTAGCTCTGGCTCACGCCTTTAATGTCTATGATGTCTGCGAGATCCGTATTATTATATGCTGGCATTTTTTTTGATTTTTAATTATTCTTGCCTTTCGACCTCCCACTGTGCGGCAAGGGCTTTGCCTCTTAAAAAATCACCTGCTCTTCTTCAGCGACTGCCAGATTTCCAGCTCACCGATGAGCATGATGGCAACACAAGCCACCCCAATCAGCACACTGGCGTAAACAACCGAATTACCCAAGTCTGCCAAATTAACCCCAAAAGCAGGCAACAAAAACAGTATGGCCAGATAAAGCAACAGGGCACCGATGGCCAACTCTACCTGGCGAATGCCCCGCAGCATCGTTTTATAATATTTATGCGGAAACATGCGCCGATCCATGTAAACAAACAGCCGATCCTGTATGAACCCGATGAGGATAATAACCAATAACACGGCAAATACGCGGTCTACCTGCCCCTGCCGGGCTTTGATGTAAATCAGCGAGCCGATACCGCCCTGCCGGTTGAGCAGTTCCGCGATGATGATGTAAGTCCATGATATGGCGGTAAGGACGCGGATATCGTCCATCAGTTTCGACATGACCGCCGGCAGGTAAACGGAGCGAATGGTTTGCCAGTTGGTGGCACCGAGGGTAAATACCGTTTTCAGATAGACATCTTCCACTTCGTCTATGCGCTGCACCACCACCGGCAGCAAATAAACAATGATGCCAAAAGCCAGGAAGGCAATTTTCATCTGGTCTTCGATGCCGAACCAGATGATGAACAGGCCGGTGAGTGCGGTCAAAGGCAAATAGCGCATAGCATTCACCTGCTTGCTGAACAGCCCCCGAAACAGGGGAAACAAACCAATGAGAAACCCCAGCGGCAGGGCAATGACCATCGCCCAAAAGTAGCCCTGAAGGTTGAGCCAGACCGATCGCCCGGTATTTCTTGCCAACCCGTCTTCTTTCAGCAAAGGCCCGTAAGATTTCACGACGCGGTCGGGCGGCGGCAACAAAGGATAGACCTTCACGAATTCGGTGGCATTGGCAAATAGCAGGGAATCAGCCCGCGCGATGGAATCCAGGTCAATTTTTGCTGCACTGGAATCCTGCTCCACTACCGAAGAAGGCAGCCGCGGATCAAACCCCTGTACAACCGGCCGCTTGATGGACAAGGCCTCTGCCAACGCCCACCACATCAGGATAAACAGGACTAAGCCAGCTAAGCCGAGCAGAATGTCCCACCGTTGATTGAGTTTTCCTCTGAGTTCGAACAGCATCTAAGTTGTATTTTTATTTAACGGGCTAAATTTAGATGCTATCTTGCTAAAAGTGATGTTTTGTTGTAGATTTTAGTAGGTGGATTCATCTTTATACTTTAAAAACAAGTGACGAAGAGGAGGATTGGTGGGATATTATTTCAGAAGAAGAGAAGAAAAAAATTGAGCTTGGAGCCGCTCAGGCAGCAGAAGGTAAAGTGGTTTCATAGGAAACCGATATAACCTGGCACCAAAAAAGGGCGACCTTTTTTCAAAGGCCGCCCTTTTTATTTAAAGGCAATGATTTTATTTCAATTTCATCCGCAAAAAAGCGGATATCATTCCTCTTAGTACCGGTCTCTTCCGCCGCCGCCGCCGCCGCGGTTACCGCCGCCGCCGCCACCGCCGTATCCGCCGCCGCCGCCGCCGTATCCGCCGCCGCCGCCACGGTAACCACCGCCGCCGCCGCCGAATCCGCCGCC
>JBBQGV010000148.1:0-9141 GCA_038323375.1 Chitinophagales bacterium | reverse complement strand
CAGTTGCGTCAATCCAGCGGATTTGGTTGGCTTTACGCAACTGCTGTATCAATAAATGGGAAGGGAAAAGAGGCATAAGGTTCATAATGGGTGGTTGTTTAGCTATGTAAGAGCTTGTTCGGGAATTCCTCAATTGGCTGTGGGTGGCAAATTTTATTTTATACTTCGTTGGATTTTTTCGCCATAGCTGCTGGCTATGTCTGTAAAATCCGCCTCGTCTAAAACAAAATTTCCTCACCCTTGCTCAAATCGAAGATTCGACGTAGTCAATCAGGAAATCCTGAACAAGTTCTAAATGTACGTTGAAATTTCAAATATCTAAATCATCCAACGGACTTTTTATCTTGTCCCAACTTTTTTAGTGACGTGGGTATTAGGGGCGCTGAACGAATGGCGCAGCGCATGTAAAGTAGCGTAGGGATTTATATTGGCCGTGAGCTTGGCTCGGGTAAGCAATTTGCAAGCTCCTCGGGCTATATTGCCCACCGTCCTGTCCTTTAAGGAGCGTGTTGTAAATAGAAAAAAACAACCGATACCCCCACAGTTCGTATTTTTATGCCCTGAACTCCATTCTGATGCACATATATCCGTTCAAACTCCGAAACATGATCATTCTCGGACTCTTTTCTGCCTTGTTTGGCTGCGGCGGCGATGGCAAGCCGGGTCTGTTTAGCTCAATGGGGCTACACGTCTCCAAAAGCAAAGTCTGGTACAAACAGTCTGCTTCGGGTTACGAATTTTACCGCGTGAACGAAGTTAATGGTGCCGATCCCACCACGTTCCAGATACTCAAGGAAATTTCCGGTTGCAGCCGCGATGCTAAATACGCCTACGCCTGGGATGTTCGGATTAAAGACGTTGATCCGAATAAATTTCCGGCCGATAAGGCATCTATCAGTTGCGATGAAACCGGGGTGATTTTTGAGCAATAGATCTATTCCACAAAAGTCAACGCCCTAATCTCTTTGCGAACCGCATAGTCCTTGGTTTTGGGAGAATAAATTTCCATCGGAACCCAATAAATCATAGCCTTTCGGCCAATGCCGGCTTCCGGATTTTCGAGCAGTGGTTCGGAGCCGTCAAAATAGCGCAGCCACATCAATTCGTGTTCCACGCCGGCTTCGTCTTTCAGCACGAGGTAGCTGACGTCGCCCGTATTCGACATGCGCACAATTGCGCCGGTGAGTTCTCCTCCGCCATCCCATTCTGCAGATTCTTCGAGCATCGGGGGCAGGTCATCCAGCATCGGGTCGCTCTCCGCCTGCATACTTGTCGCAACCGCCATCAGGGTTTGTGGGCATTTTCCAAACATCAGTATTCCGATTTTTTCGCCCAAAGCCTCCATGGCCGTCTCGTTGCTGAGGTCAGCCTCTCCTCCCAGTTCGCCAGAATGTTTGGAAAAGCTACCGAGCATACATAATCCCAAGTTCATTTCGATGTCTTCGGATTTCATGTTCGACACGTCCTTATCCGCCATGCAATCGCAGGTTTCCTGTGCGATCAGGTTGTAGATTGCTTCCTGTTTCTGTTCTTCTTTCTTTTGTTTTTTGGATTTGTCCTTCTGCGCAACGGCAGGAATGGCCAGCAGCAAGGCCAACAGGCAGAGCAGGACAGATTTGAAATTCGACATCATAGGTATTGTTTTTGTTGGTTGATAATCAGGGATAAAGGTATAAAATTTGGCGTACCCGTGGCTAAACGGTATCCGACAAAATGTGAGATTGCAATAAAATTCAGGTGCTCCCCTCAGTAGGAAGCCTTAAGGAAAAGAGGGCCTATACTTTCCGGAAAGCCGTCCCGACAACCAATAACACAAACCCAATCAACAACATTTCATAGTTGTACCTCGACAATCCATCCACGCGAACGTAATGAACCAGAATGCCTAAAATGCCGATGATGAGGGCAATAGCCCAAAGGATCATACTTGGAGCACTGGGTAAAAAAGCTCTTTTTGCCATAATCGTTGGTTTTTAATTTTACAGAAAGGAAAGATCAACCTTTGCAGGTCTTGTTCAAAGATACGCTTTATTTAATGCACGCCACTTGATTGATTAATAATGATCAAATATGAAATGAGTAAGCATTCCACATCATCAATTGTCATTAATCAATCATCTATCATCAATCGTTCCTGCTCCGGGAAGGTTTTGGGCGACCGCAAGGGTCGCCCCTACGACCGGTACACTTCTCCTTCCTCCGCAATACTGGCATTTGGGAACACCGCCTGTGCCTCCGCCAAATGTTGCGCCTCGTCTTTGTACCTCCCCGAAAAATGCCCCAACAACAATCGCTTTACCCCGGCCTTCCTGGCAATTGTTGCGGCTTGCGCAGCCGTGGAATGCGCAGAAAGCTCCGCTTCCACAGCTTGTTCATTGGTGAACGTCGCTTCGTGGTACAGCAAATCCACACCTTTTACAATTTCCACAACCCGCTCCGAGGGTTTGGTATCGCTGCAAAAAGCGTAGGTGCGCGGCTGCGGCGGATCGAGGGTCAACTCCGCGTTCGAGATACATCGGCCATCGGGCAAAATCAGGTCTTCCCCTGCTTTGATACCGGGAATCAGCGGAAAGGGAATGGTGTATTCGGTAATTTTTTCAGGCCGGATGTTGCGCGGGCGCTGCTTTTCGCGAAACAACCACCCGCTGCACGGCCCCCGATGGACGAGGGGGATGCTCCAGACTTCCAGCTTTGGGCTTTCAAAAACTAAGGCATGTTGTTCCGCGTCCACCTCGTGAATGTCCAATTGATAGGGATAGTGAATGCCGCAAACCGCCGAAGTAGTCTCCACCAGCGTGCGCAAACCGGGCATCCCATAGAGCGTCAGCGGCGCTGTCCGCTTTTTCAGGCAAAAAGAGGTAAGCAATCCCATGAGCCCAAAAACGTGGTCGCCGTGCAAGTGGCTGATGAAAATTTGCCGGACATGGTCGTGGCGAATTTTAAACCGGAAAAGCTGGTGTTGCGTGCCTTCGCCGCAATCCACCAGATACGCTTCGTTCTCTATACTGACGAGCTGGGATGTAAAATTGCGCCCCTGAAACGGGCCGCCGGAACCATTGCCGAGAATGGTGACTTGCATGGTGGTTGTGTTAATTGAACCGGAGGTTCGTGTTTAAAGACAAACATGAATCATGCGAATCAGGGGTTAAATGGTTTGTATGCCCCGTGCTTTTTTAATGGATAAAGGGAGTTTTACTCCCAAAGTCGCCACAAAACCGGGTGGCACAGAGTTCCACGGAGTAAAGGGAGTCTCGCGAAGTTAAGCCACTCTGTGAGACTCCCTTTACTGCGCGAGACTCCGCGCCAGATTGGAGTCCTAAGACGCTTCTCCGTCTTTTGTGATATTGCTGGTGTTCAAAAAACATCAATATAGCCCCTGATTCGCATGACTCATGTTTCAAGTAGGCAAAGAAAACAGAAAAACCAGACTCTGCGTTCCTTTTCCCAAAGAGCCCCTTGCCAATTTGCCTTTTGCCAACTTGCCCTTTTGTCTTTTACAAACTACTTTTACAACCAAAAATATCACCATTCATGAGAATCTGCATTTTACTACTCACGGCGCTCCCACTTGGTCTCGCGGCTCAAACGACTTTGCCTTTAATTTCCCGCATCGCTTTTGGATCCTGCGCGCACTAAGACAAGATCCAACCCGTCCTCGACACCGTGCTTCGACACAATCCGGACATTTTTCTCTACCCCGGCGACAACATCTACGGTGACACGAAGGATATGAAAATCCTGCGCAGCAGATACGCCCAACTCGCCGCCAAACCCGAATTTCAACGCCTGAAAAAAGGCACAAAATACTGGCTACCTGGGACGACCACGATTTTGGCTGAAATGATGCAGGTCGCCATTACCCGTTTAAAAGCGGCATTACCTCTACCTGGCATTTTCCAACGCCTAATGAAAACCGCATCGAAGGCTCGGTGATGGGGAACCATTTTGCCTGTTATCATTGATTGGTCGAAACCCAATCCGGTCATTAAAATGGAAATTTATGATGTGCGCAACAACCAGCGCATCGAACACAGCGTTCGTTTAAGTGAAATTTCGTTTTAAGTACGAAGTTCAAGGTGATATCTTTTTAGAAGGTGTTACCTTTTAGCGTTCATTTCGCGAGAGAGATGACCCCTTTTACCCATATCCAAAACAAAAAAAATAACTGATGAAAATATCATCCAAACCGCTCCGATTCATCCTCCTTGCCTTGTCTGCAATCGCCCTGGTGGCGGGCTGCTCAGGCAACCTCACCATCGCGCCCGGCAGTAGTAAACCGTTGGACAAACGCTTCATTGGCGAATGGCGCAACGAATCCATGCGCGTGGAATACGCCACTTACCGGGGCAGTGACTCCACGTTTGTCATGGAGGTTCCCGCCGGAAAATGGGAAGCCAAAATGAAGATGCAACCCATCCGGACGACCTACAAGGCAGACGGCAGCTACGTTTCGGAATACCGCACCCTGACTGACAGCATTTCCTTGCGCCGCAAGGGTACCTGGACCGCCAATGGCAAGCGGCTTATCCTGCGCGAAACCGAACCCGACTCGCGGGAATACGTGAACGATTACTCAATCAGCGGCAAACGAGCCAGGTTTTCTTCTACGCTCGACTTCGACAGCGACGGAAAAAATGATGATTTATATCAAGGCGTACAACGCAAACAATAGCACCAAATGAATGCCGAATTATTGATCCAGGAGTTCACTTACCGCACTTCCCGCTCCGGCGGCAAAGGGGGGCAAAACGTCAATAAGGTGGAAACAAAAGTGGAAGCGCGTTTTGATGTAGCCGCCTCTGCTGCGCTGACGGATGAAGAAAAAGCCTACCTTTTAGAAAAATTGGCTGATAAAATCTCCGCCGAAGGCATGCTTTCTGCAACAAACCAAACGGATCGTTCACAGCTGACCAACAAGGAAAAAGCCACCGAAAAGCTCCTGAAATTAGTAGAAAAAGGGTTGGTGAAGCCCAAAAAACGCCGCAAAGTGCCCATTCCTGCGGGCGTAAAAGAAGCGCGGCTGGAAAACAAAAAGCGGGTTTCTGAGAAAAAAGCGACCCGGCAAACGGTCAGGATCAATCCTAAAAACGAGGAGTAAACCATGCTGCCCCTTTATACCTCAAAGACAATAACTTATACATCAAATACCCAACCGGCCCAAACATAAACGTAAACGGCAAACAGATGCTGTACAACCAGCGCGGAATGCCCTGTTCTTTGCTTTGATGCACGATCAGGCAACCGACAAGCATATCAAAAGCTAAATAATGGATCCAGCCTGCCGTTAAGGCCATATCATCCTGAAACAACGCCCGGATGCTTGCAATGCTGCCGAAGCTTTCGAATGAAAAATCGCCGATGCCCTGCGACAACAAAAATGCGTAAAGCAGCGCCAGCAACACCACCCAACCCGAAGCGAGGATTTTGAGGGTGTATTTCCAATTGGGCAAAATCAGGAGGAACAGCCAGGCGAAGAGGCTGAAGGTGTTGGTGAATTGGAAGATGGTGTGTGCCATGATGATGTTGTGTTTTTATGGTTCTTCTATTATTTTTATCTCCTCCTCCGTCAGCCCATACAAGCCATAAACCAGTTCGTCTATTTCGCGCTCCAGTTCGCTTGTGTCTGCTTTTGGGTTATCGCGCTTTTGGGCGAGGATTTGATCAACAAGAATCGTGATTTTTGATTCTTGGTCTACTGTTGGGATTTTAATCGGAAGCAATTCAATTTTATATTTCTTCCAGCGGTTTGTCCCCATTCCAGTAGTTGTAGATATTTGGTTAAAATACCATTCAGACACCCTGGAATTAAGAATAGCTAAAGATATTTGAGCTTTTCACCTGTCAGTAAAAATGTAGTGGCTTCTGCATAATAGCCTTCTTCATCATAAGAAAACTTGGGTTTGTCAGAAATTTCCCCCCAGACGATTTTAGGCTTTTCAAAATCTCCAAGGTAAGCACAGTTACGCAAGTTTGACCAATGATCTCCCATGTCTTGCCGCTGAGCTACTTTGGGTTGAAAGGTTTCAAGATATGCAAAAATGGTTGGATAATCTTTTTGGATATCTATCCTCAGAAGGTTTATTTTCTTTATTCCATTATGAGCATTTATCAAATAGTAGCCAGCAAACTCATGACTGTACTTTTTTAAATCTCTTCCTCTTAAAATCGGTTTGATTAATTCTGAATTTATTGAATCTTGTTCTATCAAATTGTCCTTTAGTTGTTCATCAATAATAAATGCTTCGTTAAATGCAGTCTTTATTCCAAAGTTAATGGCTACATCAAAATCTTTGAGCAAAGTAGCTCCTTTTTCAATCTTTATCTTCAAATTGGATATCTCCTCAGTGCTAATCAACCAATCACCGCTTTCTGGCATGAAGAATTCAAAAGCATTTACTTGAAAATATTTAGAGAGTGAGCTACCTAATTCATAATCACTTCCCAAATTGCATACAAGAAAGGCATTTGAACTTCCCCCTTTTTGAAACATCAGGATATTTGACTCAACAGTTGCTTCTTCAAAAACTTGCGCGTCTTCAATATTCAAAAGATAGATAGGCTGAACATTCTCTTGAAAATATTTCTTCAACAAGTCACCATAAATAGCACGCAGCCAAGAATTTGAAGTTATGTAAGTTAATAAGCCACCCGTTTTTAGTATTTGATTTCCACGCTCATAAAACAGACAATAAATATCTGAGCCTTTTGAATAAGTCTGGTAACTTACTTCATAGATTGATGCCTGTTCCTTGATTTTTGATAAGGAAATATACGGCGGATTCCCCACCACCACATCAAACCCCACAAACTGCCCTTCCGCATCCAGCACCTCCGGGAATTCAAAGCGCCACTCAAAAGCATTTTCAAAAATCTTGTTGCCTTTGACTTCCTCGATTTCCGTTTTGAGCTTTTCGATTTCCTTTTCTAATTTTTCTTTTTCCTGCGACCGTTTTTTCTCCAGATCATCCTGGCTTTCGCCATAAGGTACTTCCGGTTCGAACAGAAAGTTGCCGGTGAATCGGTGGTACAATTCGCTGGCTAATTTGTCTAAGCGTTTTCGTTTTGGGTCGTTCCGGCCAATTTCCGTTTTGAAATCGCTTTTGATCTGATCCATCAGCAACATCAGGCCACGCTTCACTTCCTTGTCGGTGGCGCGGTGGTATTCCTGCACATAGCCCCGATAGGTATTGATGTCGTATTTCAGGCTTTTCAGCGCCTTGCTCAGGTCGGAATCGAGGGCAAAGCGGCTGATGAGTGAGTTGCCCGTTTTGATGTTGATGTCAATATTGGGCAGGGTTTCGAGGTTGGAGGTGAGCGAAGTGACGGGGTGGCTCGAAGTCACCCGTTCAATGGGTTGGTAATACGTGTTTTTCAAAAGCTCAATCCAAAGGCGCAACCGGCAGATTTTCAATGAATTGGGGTTGATGTCAACCCCAAAAAGGCAATTCTCAATGATTACCTGCTTTTCGTGGAAGAGGGTTTCCTGCACTCGTTGGACGTCTTGCCCGGCGGTGTAAGTGGCGATATCAGTGCCCGGGTGAACCAACGTCACCCAGTACTCAAACAAGTCCTGCCCGTCGTTGCAGGTCACGATAAGCTCATCGTTTTCCACGCGCGCGTCGTAGCCACGCAGACGCTCGCCCTTGTGGTCGGCCAGAATACCCAACTCTGATTTTACAGCGATGAGTTCGTTGAGCGCCGACACTAAGAAATGGCCGCTACCTACCGCCGGATCGCAGATGCGCAGGCTGTTGACAAGGGCGTTCATGTTCAGCACATCGGCGGTTTTGAAGCGACCGGCGGTGAAGTTTTTCAAGTCGGCAAAGCTGTCGCAACCAATCTCGTAGTGGGTGTTGAATTTCTGAACGACAGCCCGGCGCACGGTCTCCCGTGCCATGTACATCGTGATGAACCCGGGCGTAAAGAAAGAACCGTCTTTGTAACCATTTAATTTTTCAAAAATCAACCCGAGTACGCTGGCAGTGATGAGGGCCTTGTTTTCCTCCTGGATGTCCTCACTGCCTTCACTGGCAAAATCGTAGGCATCGAGAAAATCAAAGAGATATTCGAGTATGGTGCGATCATCCGTCTGGCGTTTGCCCTGTGCATTTTTCAGCACCGTAGTGGCGATAGGGCGAATCCGGAAGCGGTCTTTGAGGTTACTGATGAACAGGGTCTCGGCCTCTACCTCGCTGAGTTCAAAGAGGCTGCTGTTCAGGTAGGGAATACTGCGGAATTTTTCCTGAACGTAACCGGCGCGTTCTTCAGGCAGTTTTGCCAATACTTCGAAGAAGAGTTCGTTGAGGTCATCGAAGTCTTTGAGCAAAACGGTGTTCAAAAAGCGGTGATCCGTGGCCGGGTGGCTTTTTACACCTGCCTCGCCGTGGTATTTGACCAACTGCGCTTCCAGCAGCTTGAGGAACAGGATGCGGTTCATCCAGGTAATACAAAGTTCGAGGGCGATGCCGAAGAGTTGTTCTTCCTGGTCACTGCCGTAATCGCTTGGTTTGCGTACGCGCCGCCAGCGCTCGGTATTTTCCAGCGTGGCAATGGTGTTTTCGAGTAAAGAGCCGGGTTGGCGACGCTCCGGGGCACAGCGCTGGATAATTTTTTTGCCGCCTTCTTTTACTTCTTCCAGCCCAATGAGGTAGAGTAATTCGCTGTAAAATACCTTGTCAAGCGAGTTGCTGTCGTTGGCAAAGGGCTGCTTGAGCAGGCGTACCAGATTGGCCTTGAATTGCTCAATTTCAGCACGATTGGGCTTTACCTTTTGGTACGCCTTATTCAGCGTTTTTTTGAAAGGGACGAGTGCAAGATTCATTGCGGGTTAATGCTTTTTTTGAAAACCAATCGCCAAAATAAAACAAAGGCGGGATATTCCAATAAATTAAGGAGCGCGTCGTAAATAAGTTACGTGAATTGGGCGACGGGATCATCGCCGGCGTAAAATGGCTCTTTTTCACCCACTCTTCGCCTTTTTTCGCTCTCGTAGCTGGGCTGTGTTCCCTCAAAAAGCCTTTGATTGGGTGACTGAGCGATCCCGAAGGGGGAATGCCCAGTGGGCATTCAAGTGAAGGAATGCGCCAGCAGTGTGTAGTAGCTCATTTTTCCCACCACGCTGCCCCATCGCAACAAGTCTAT
>JBBQGV010000147.1:0-9665 GCA_038323375.1 Chitinophagales bacterium | reverse complement strand
GTTGACTAAGCAAGCTCGTGGGTTCATCAACGGGATGGAAACCTACTTCACCACTTACACTGATCGCTACATCAACGGCCATCAACTCCTCTGCTGCTCGGACATTATCGAGTCTATCTTCGGCCGCTACAAAAACAAGGGCGGAATGAGGGCCATTAGCGCCGACGTGCTGTCCATCGCCCTGTACAATCAAACCCTGAGTAATAGCTTCGTCCAAACGGCAATGAAATCAGTTGCCGGTCCGATGCTTGATGAATGGCGCTGTGACAACGTCTGCCACAACCGCTACGGGGTTCGACGCAGGATGGAAAAAGAACTCAAAAGTGCCGGGGGATAATGGTATCAGATTACACAGCCTAAATCAAAACACATCCCCCTTATCACAAGGGTATCGCAAGTCCCTGCCCTTACGGTATTGGGTGAAAAACTTGTAATCACAGGGGGAGAGCAGGCAAGCTTAATATTAAAATCCCCTTGGACTTCGATGCACCAAAAAGTTTTAGGTCTTTCGGTTTCCGGGTTGTAATACACGCTAAATTGTCCCATTTGGGTCTCGTCAATCAGGATGCCCGGGTCGGCGAGTTCTTGCAGCGTCAGCTTTAACTTAAGGAGGGGCGAGAAACTGTTTCCGAGCAAAAACATGGAAGAAACATCGGTCGTGGTCGAAGCCACTTCGATTTTTACTTGATTGGATGCCAAATCAACAGACTGGACAGAATAATTGCTTGAAGTTGATATCCCTGTATTTTCGATTTGGAGCATTCCGTTCTGGACGATGTTGTTGCCCAATACAGCAGGGTCATATTCAGCAATGACCGCCGACCTATGGAGATAGAACTGACCTTGCGTGGATTTTACAGACACAAGTGCTTCAAGTTCTAAAAACGATTGGGGGTTGGGTTGGCTCACTTCAAACAGGTAAACAATAGAACTTTCCTCCCCTTCCCATTCGGGGGTCAGATAAATGGTCGGGGTTCCAATGTCCTGCCTTAATTCTCCGTACAGGTCATCCACGACATTTTGGTAATGGACAAACGGGGCAGAGGCACTTATCCGGTCTTCTTCGAAATAATATTTTAAAAAACCCTGACTTGAAGCAAAAACGTTGAAGTAATGTTGACGCAACTGCTGAACCGATAACTGAGCGGGAAGAAAAGGCATAAGGTTGATGTGATGGTTGTTTAGTTAGGTAAATATATCCTGAAATTTTAAACCTTCAAATCATCCAATGGACTTTTTATCTTGTCCCCGCTCGTGAGTGGTCTCCACCCCGAAACACCAAACTCACCCTTCCTCCACCGCCCGCCAAATCACCACATTAAACTGCTCCGCTTCCGGAAAATGCTGGAATTCGATATTGAGCCAAGCCTGTAGCACTTTTGATGTGTTCGTTAGCAGCTGTGGTGAGTAAGTTGTTGATGCGCTGCACATCTGCAAAAGACAACCCCGTCACCGCACCGGTTTTATCATTGATACCTATAAGTAAAACCCCGCCTTTACTATTGGAGAAAGCGACCATTTTCTGCGCGATGCTGACCGCGTTGGTTACATTTTCCTTGAATTGAACCCGGCTGTTTTCACCACTTGCCGCCAAGATTAATGGTTCCGCTGCATTCATCTTATTAGCTTTTTCGCGAATAACATACGCGCTTGCCTTTGGTTGTATGGGCGTCTGATACGTCAACCTGCTTGCAGGGTAAGGATAACCAAACTCACTGCATTCCGGAAAAATTCCTAACTTCGGTTTGCCAAAAGATGCGCGGTAGGATACAACCTTCGCCCATCCAAAGCGTTTAAGCAAGCCGGGATTTGAACCTGGCCTGATCTCAACATCGTAAAACAAGTATGGTACAAAAAATTGAAAATATTGAACTGGAGTTTTTGACCCTGAGCGATTACCAGGAGTTAAAACAAATGATGATAGACGCCTACACCAATATGCCCAACACTTATTGGAAGGAGCACCACATCAAGTCTTTGATCAGCCGGTTTCCGGAGGGGCAGGTGGTGATTAAGGTCAACAACCAGATCGCAGGGTGCGCGTTGTCTATCATCGTGGATTACCATAAATTTGATGAACACCATACCTACAAGGAAATCACCGGAAATTATTCTTTCCGCACGCATTCTCCGGACGGCGATGTGCTGTACGGGATTGACGTATTCATCAAGGCTGAATTTCGCGGATTAAGGCTGGGCAGAAGGTTGTATGATTACAGAAAAGAATTGTGTGAGCGCCTGAACCTAAAAGGTATTGCTTTCGGAGGACGAATTCCGAATTACCACAAATATTCCGATGAAGTTTCTCCAAAAGAATACATCGAAAAAGTCAGGCGGAAAGAAATTCACGACCCCGTTTTGAATTTTCAAATCTCCAATGATTTTCACCCGTCCAAGATCCTAAAAGGCTATCTGGAAGGCGATGAAGCCTCGAATGAATATGCAGTTTTGCTGGAATGGGACAATATTTATTACGAAAAACCAAGTAATAAAACCGCTGCTAAAAAAACGGTTGTTCGGCTGGGGTTGATTCAATGGCAAATGCGCCCGTATAAAAACTTTGACGATTTGATGCAACAGGCAGAGTATTTTGTGGATGCGGTCTCCGGGTATCGTTCCGATTTTGCCTTGTTTCCTGAGTTTTTTAATGCGCCGTTAATGGCGGAAAACAACCACTTGTCGGAACCCGAAGCAATCCGGGAATTGTCCAAACACACGTCGGCCATCGTCCAAAAATTCTCGGAGCTTGCCATTTCCTACAACATCAACATCATCACCGGCAGCATGCCTGAAATAAAGGACGAACTGCTCTATAATGTGGGCTATTTATGCAAAAGAGACGGCACGATTGAGCGATACGAAAAACTCCATGTAACACCCGATGAAGCAAAAATATGGGGGATGCAGGGCGGCCACGAACTCCGGGCATTTGACACGGATTGCGGGAAAATTGGCATCCTCATTTGTTACGATACCGAATTCCCGGAATTGAGCCGGCTGCTTGCCGACGAAGGCATGGATATTCTGTTTGTCCCGTTTTTGACGGATACCCA
Source organism: Chitinophagales bacterium (assembly GCA_038323375.1). Lineage (GTDB taxonomy): Bacteria > Bacteroidota > Bacteroidia > Chitinophagales > Saprospiraceae > JABWAJ01. The sequence goes on along the minus strand of JBBQGV010000147.1, from coordinate 6,612 downwards.
AAATGGCTATTCCAGGGTTCGGCATTGCGCGCAGGCAAGAGCGATTGAAAATGAATGCTATGTGGCCATCGCCGGAAGCGTGGGCAACCTGCCCAAAGTGCACAATATGGACATTCAGTTTGCACAATCTATGGTTTTTACCCCCTGCGACTTTGCCTTCCCTACCAACGGCATCAAAGCGGAAGCGACGCCCAACACCGAAATGATCCTAATCGCAGATGTGGATATTGATTTGCTGCGAGAATTGAATCAATTTGGGAGTGTCAGAAACTTAAAAGACCGAAGGACTGATTTGTTTGAATTGAAAAAGCGGTGAGCACTTGTTTGGGGTTTTCACGTTTACTAAACTTTGGAAGTTTAGTAAACGTAATCAAAACGTAATCAAAACGTAATCAACCTGTGATTTAATGACTTTAAACTACTACAGTTTGTATATTTCTACGATCCATTCCGCAAAGCGTTTCCTGCTCCTCGCGTTGTGCTGCGCTCCGACTTTCCTCCTCAGCCAGGAAATTTTCCTCAGCACCCTCGACCATCGGCTTTTCCAGCTTGATTTGGACGATTGCAGCTACCAGCAGGTCGGCAATGTGCCGCAGGGATCCACCGATATTTGTTTTCACCCCAACAGCTACCTGTATTCCGTCAGCGGCAACGGACGCTTGTTTCAGGTGAACATCGCTACCGGCGCCGGCACGCTCGTACACACCTTCGAAAACTCCGCCAGCCAGTTGTATACCTCCTTAGCCGCCGACGCCAACGGGGTGTTTTATACCTGCGGATTAAACGGTAGGCTCTACTCGTATAACTTAGCCACCAATACCGGTGCCTACCTCGGCAATGTGGGTTACGCCGCAGAAGGCGACCTCACCTTCTACAACGGCCAGCTCTACATGGCCGCTTCCGGAGACGATATTGTGCGGGTGGACCTCAACAATCCCGCCAACAGCAGCATCGCCGTAAATGGCAACGTGCCGGGGCGCATTTTTGGCATCGTTTCTTACGCTGCCACCTGCGACAGCGTTTCTTCCTATGCCTTTACAGACAATGCCGCCAATATTTACCGCGTGGATTATGCCAATGCGGCGCTCGTGCCCTATTGCAATATTCCATTGTCGGTGAGCGGCGGTGCCAGCATGTTTGAATACCTCGGCTCGAACCCGATTGATGCGGAGGTATTCGCTTCGGGATTCGATTGCGCAAGCAGCAACGGCGCGATCAGCGTGGATGCCTCGGGTGGAATCGGCCTGTTGAGCTATTCTTTGGATGGTCAAAATTACCAGTTAACCGCCAGTTTTTCCGGGCTGCCGGTCAACGATTACAACATTTACGTACAAGACGAAGTTGGTTGCCTCGTGACCCTCGCAGTGGCTCTCGGCGTGGATTTTCCCAATATAGCAAACCTGACGATTGCACCAGCGACTTGCGGCGAAAACAACGGCAGCATCAGCCTCGTGGTTTCAGGCGGGGCACCACCTTTTTCGGTCTCTGTGAATGGCACCCCGGCAGTCCCCAACCTCAATTTGCAAAATTTAGCGCCCGGTACTTATCAATTGGTGCTTTCAGACACCGAGGGGTGTAGCATTGCCACCACAGCGGTGGTTCCTGCTGGCTCGGCACCGGTAGTTTCCGGATTTGCAGTGACGCCAACATCCTGCGGTGCCGACAATGGCCGCATTGTGGCCAGCGTTCAGGGGGGCTTGGCGCCAATCAGTTATGTATTAAATGGCGGTAGCGCACAAACGACGGGCGATTTCATGAACCTGCTGCCGGGGAATTACACGTTGACCATCACGGACGCCAATGGTTGCACACTGTCGCAAACGGCAGTCATCGCGGCCAGTCAGACCCTGTTGCTCAATGAGGTAGTTGTCGAAAACGCGACCTGCGGCGAAGCCAACGGGACAATGACCCTGATCGCATCGGGCGGACAGGCACCCCTTGAATTTTCGGTGGATGGGGCTGTTTTTGGATTAGAAAATACTTTCTTCGGCCTCCTTGCCGGAAATTACGAACCCACGGTGATGGACGCAGCCGGTTGTATGGCCGCTTTGCAACGCGGCATCACCGGGACTACGCCGCCGCGTTTTGGTGAATTCACCATAAAACCCGCCGAATGTCAGGAGGCTAACGGTGCGCTGACCGCTGCTTTTGACGGCGGATCGGGAGCATTGACATTGACGTTGAATGGACGCGAGCAGGCGCTTGAATTTTCGATAACGGGGCTTTTAGCAGCTGATTATCTGCTGCTACTTCGGGATTCGATTGGTTGTGTGGATACCCTGACGTTCGTTATTCCGCGCATCAATTGCCCGATCTACCTGCCCAATGCGTTTTCCCCCAACGACGACGGCATCAACGACCGCTTCCGCCCGCAGGCCATCGGCGACCTGGAGGCGCAGGTGTTGCGTTTTTACATATTTGACCGCTGGGGCGGGTTTGTTTTTAAAAGCGAAAACCGGGCGTTTGCCGATCCTGCAAATGGCTGGGATGGACGAAAAGGCGGGAAGATCCTTGGGCAAGGGGTGTATACCTGGTTGTTGGAAGTGGCGTTTAGCGATGGCGGAAAGGTGTTGATGTCGGGGGATGTGGTTTTGGTACGATGAAGGGATGTAATTCCCTGGCAGTTTTTAGATTTGAACACACAACGCAGTTATCGGACATTTCGCCAGTGTCTGCTCTTTAGAGTTCGAAACACAACGCAGTTATCGGACTATAAAGACAGACACTATTTAACATTTCCTTGAGTTACTATACGATGCAATTCATAGTCATAAGGCTACAAAAACAGGCAACTTGCTGAATATCGTTACAGACATTGGCAATACACGCTCCAAAGCGGGGCTTTTCCGGGGAGGCGAGCTCGTGGAGCAATGGTCATGGGCGCATGAAAATTTTTCTTTTGAACATTTGAAAAGTATTGCAACCAACCATCGTGTGCAAAACATCATCTTATCTACGGTACGCCAATTGCCGGAAGACAGCGGGTGGGCATCCATGAAGGATGATTTTTTCTGCCTGTTGTTGTCCGAAACAACGCCCTTGCCTTTTCAAAACCTGTATCGCACGCCGCAAACCCTCGGTAAAGACCGTTTGGCTGTAGTGGCTGGCTCGCAGGCGCTTTTTCCCGGTCAAACGTGCCTCGTCGTAGATGCGGGCACCTGTATTACGTACGAAATACTCACTGCCGAAGGTGCCTACACGGGCGGAAATATTGCACCGGGGCTGCGCATGCGCTTGCAGGCCATGCATACTTTCACGGCAAAATTGCCGTTAACGGAGCCTGGCGAAACCGAAATCCGCATCGGCTACGACACCCGAAGCGCTTTGATGAACGGTGCGCAGGAAGGGATTTTATTCGAGATAGAAGGCTATGCAAATTATTGCAGGGAACAATTTGGGGCTGTGCAAGTATTGTTAACAGGTGGCGATGCTGATTTTTTGTCAAAAAAATTGAAAAGCGAGATATTTGTGGATCAAAATCTGGTACTTCGCGGTCTGGATCAAATTTTAAGCTATAATGTTCATCTTCAGAAATAGTATACTAACCATTGCACTGGTGGTTGTTGCGCTTGCTTCGCAGGCTCAAACCAATGCCATTCAGCCGAAAAGCAATTCCCCTTATTCCCGTTTTGGACTGGGTGATCTCAACGACCAGTACTTTGCAGCTTCGGGGGGCATGGCAGGGCTTAGCGCTGCTTTTTACGATGCCTCGCACATTAACCTGCTCAATCCGGCGTCGCTGGCCCAATTGCAGGCGACTGCTTTCGAGGTAGGCATGTTTGGCAAATACTCCAAATTAAAAGAAGGCGACAACACCGATGAGGTCTGGAGTGGCAACCTGAATTATTTAGCGCTGGCTTTCCCCCTCAAAAACAGCATCAACGAAGCGCTTGACCGCAGTAAATCGCCCTGGGGGGTGGGCATGGGATTTGCCCTTGTGCCGTACAGCAACGTTGGCTACGATATTGAGAGCATCACGACTAACCCCGAATACGGAACAACGTCCAATACCCTCAAAGGCAGTGGCGGCACCTACCGGATTCAATGGGGCACCGGCGTGCGCTATAAGAAATTTTCAGTAGGAGTTAACGCCGGCTATCAGTTTGGAAAACTGATCAATAGCCGCTTAGTCATTTTCGACAGCTTAGATAATTCTTTCAGCACCGATTTCTTAGATGAAATCAGCCTGAACGGCTTTGTATTTAATGTTGGGGTTCAATATACCCACGAATTCAAAAAAGCCGGGCCAAAAGGTACAACCGAACCCAAAGGGGAGCGGTTGATCTTCGGTGCATACGCGGGCAACGGCGGGAGCTTTAAAACCAACAGCAGCAAACTCTATCAGCGCGTCAATATTGTAGATTATGTTTTGTTGGACACTATCCTGCGGGAATCTGGCCGCAGACAGGAAGGAGCAATGCCATCCGAGTTCAGCGTCGGCATCATGTACGAAAAAGTTAATAAATTGCGCATTGGCGCTGAATACAGTGCAGCCGCATGGAGCGGTTACCGCAATGAAGCCAAGCCTGAAAACCTGCTCGATACCTGGCGGGCCGCTGTAGGCGTGGAATACATTCCGGACATCATTTCCTACAACAAATACTCGCGCAGAATCCGCTACCGGGCTGGCGCTTTTTACAGCCTGGATCCACGCAGCATCAGCGGGGAGCAATTGAAGCGCTATGGCGTGACACTTGGATTCGGTTTTCCGATCATTTTGCCGAGGCAGCAAACTTCTTTCGTTAACATTGCGATTGAAGGAGGCCAATTCGGGCTGCCTGGCGATACCGGACTCCGGGAAACTTATGCAAAAGCAACGATTGGTTTCACCTTGAATGATAATACCTGGTTTTTCAAACGCAAATTCAATTGATCATGAAAATGGTTCGCAGTTTTTTTGCAGCAGCCGCGCTGCTTTTTGTCATGACCAGCAATGCTGCTGGCCAGTGCCAAACGTGGAACGACTCTCCACGCAAGTCGGAGGCAGAGGATGCTCACGTTATTTATCGTCCCTTTTTGAAAGGTAAGGATGTTCCGGACATCGTAAAAATGGATGATGCCAATTTCAATATTGCTTTTGATAACTGGAAAAAAGCTTATGAAATTGCGCCTGCCGCCGATGGTCAACGCCCTTCGCACTATGCCGACGGTCGCCTCTTCAACAGGGCGCTGATGGAGCGTACGACGGATGCTGCCAAAAAAAAGGAATACGCCGCTACAGTTCTTCGTCTGTATGACGAGGAAATTCAGTGCTACAAAAACGAAGCTTATCTGCTGGGACGCAAAGGCTACGACATGTTTTACTACCTGGGGAATAGCTATTCCACGGAAACGTACGAGGTTTTCAAAAAATCGTTGGACAAAGGTGGTAAAGACTCTGAATACGTGATCCTTGAGCCAATGGCCGAAGTGGTCGTTTACCTGTATCAGCAAAAAAAACTTACCAAAGAGGAAGTTCGAGCCATCCATGAAAAACTCACGGAAGTTGGTGAGCACAACATCGCAAACAACGAGCGCTACGGGCAGTATTACAAAGACGCCCTGACGCGTATGGAGGCACCTTTCCGCAAGATTGAAGACGAAATTTTTGATTGCGCGTTTTTCAAAGGCAAATTGCTACCCACCTTCAAGGCAAATCCTGACAGTATTGATATTGTGAAATACGTCTATGTTAAGCTCCGCCAGCAGGGTTGTGATTCTACTGATGTGGAACTGGTGGAACTGCGCCTGAAATACGAAACGCTGGCTTCTGCCTACAACGCGGAAGTTGAAGCTCAACTGCGCAAGGATAATCCTGCTTACGATGCCAACAAACTCTTTGAGGAAGGCAAGTATTCGCAGGCTCTGGCCCGCTACCGCGAAGCTATTGACAAAGAAACCGACGCCTCCAAAAAAGGCGATTACTACTACCGCATCGCAACCATCCAGTTCCGCGAATTGCGCAACTTTGACAGCGCCCGCGATAATGCACGCAAAGCCGCCAGCCTGAAATCGGGATGGGGCGCGCCTTACATGCTTATTGGCGATATGTACCTGTCGGCAAGCCGCAACTGTGGCGACGACTGGAACCAACGATTGGCTGTTATTGCTGCCATTGACAAGTACGCGCAGGCTCGCTCTATAGACGGTGACGTTGCCAACGATGCGAACAAACGCATTGCCAACGCCTCAGGTGCCCTGCCCAGCTTCGAAGATGGCCACATGCGCGGCATCAAGGAAGGACAAACGGCTACCGTAGGCTGCTGGATCGGCGAAACTGTGCGCATCCGCTTCAGCAAGTAAACCGTCCGGCTTTTCCGTTATAAAAAAACAAACAAAGCTTCGCTTTTTATAAAAGCGAAGCTTTGTTGTTTAATTTTGCAAACCAACCTGGTCATTTAGAGCTTGTTTGGGTTTTCGTGATTGACTACGTCGAATCTTCGATTTGAGTGAGGGCGAGGAAATTTTATTTTAGACAAGGCGATTTTTGCCCCGACTGCGGTCGGGGTAGCCGGCAGCTACAGCGAAAAAAATCAACGCAGTATAAAATAAAATTTGCCGTCCGTAGCCGATTGGCGGAAATCCGAACAAGCTCTTAGCCGGATGGTTTTGCATGCTAAATAATTGAACCAT
>JBBQGV010000146.1:0-9795 GCA_038323375.1 Chitinophagales bacterium | reverse complement strand
TGGAAACAAGCCCACAGATGACCACGAACCGTACCGCCGAACTCCGATTCGGCGAAAACAAGCCCACAGATGACCACGAACCGTACCGCCGAACGCCGATTCGGCGAAAACAAGCCCACAGATGACCACGAACCGTACCGCCCAACTCCGATTCGGTGGAAACAAGCCCACAGATGACCACGAACCGTACCGCCCAACTCCGATTCGGTGGAAACAAGCCCACAGATGACCACGAACCGTACCGCCGAACTCCGATTCGGCGAAAACAAGCCCACAGATGACCACGAACCGTACCGCCGAACTCCGATTCGGCGGAAACAAGCCCTAACCCATTTTCTTTACCACACAGATGACCGAAAGGCCAATTTTCCGAAAGGTAATTTTGTCTACAAGGGCAAAAACAGGCACCAAATGGTTAAACAACTTCATTTCACCTTCCGGGATGGATTTGTTTTTGAACAAACGCCCGCTGATAAACCAGGCCATTATGCCCATTGCATTGAAATAAAAAACATCCACCAGCCGGCCGTTCTTTGACACCAGCGCAGTCAGGCTTTTTTTATTGTACCGCCTGAAATGTTCCAGGGTAACGTCAAAGCCATTATACAAAGCCTGGTGAGCGGGAACCAATACGGTCAGGATGCCTGCGGGTTTCAATAGCCTCAACATGTTTTCAATCGCGAGATCATCGTCTTTGATGTGTTCGACCACGTTCAAGCAAAAAATGCTGTCAAATTTGCCTGTCAATCCAGGATAAGTTTGCCCGAAATCGGGATGTGCGATGTCAATCTCCAATACTTTTTGGTCATCCAACCCATATTTTTCTTTGAGGATCGTCCGATAATTGAGCCGGATGTCGGAAAGCACAATGGATTGGTTGTTCCGGATGAAAAACTGAGCGATATTGCCCACCCCGCTACCGATTTCCAGAATCTCGCCGGTACAAAAAGGAGCAATGGTTCGGTACATCCATTGATTAAACCGATCTGCCGCAGCAATCACATCCAGTACTTCCAGCCCTTTCTGGTCAAGCTCTTTGTATTCAAACTCCGGCTTCATCTGAACAGATTGTACTTAAAAATGCAGTAAATGGCGCGGAAACCGTCTTTCCAACCTATTTTTTTACCTTCCTCAAAAGTACGTCCGTAGTAGGAAATGCCTACTTCATAAATCCGGACATTGGGGATGCGCGCGATTTTTGCCGTAACTTCCGGTTCAAACCCGAATCGTTTTTCTTTTAAGGCCAGCGACTGGATCATTTTGGTATTGAACAACTTGTAGCACGTTTCCATGTCCGTGAGGGTGAGGTTCGTGAACAGGTTCGACAATCCTGTCAAAAACTTGTTGCCAACGGCGTGCCAAAAGAACAACACCCGGTGCGGGTTGCTGCCCGTAAACCGCGAGCCGTACACGACGTCCGCCACCCCTGCCACTACCGGTTTCAATAAGTCATTGTATTCCTGTGGGTCGTACTCCAGATCGGCGTCCTGAACAATCAAAAACTCCCCGGTCGCTTTGCGGATGCCGGTGTGCAGGGCTGCCCCTTTGCCTTTGTTGACTTCGTGTTTGTAGTATTGGATGTTGAAGCCAAGATTTTCTGCCCTATATTGTTCGATGGCGGCTTCGGTGTCGTCGGTAGAGCAATCGTTTACAAGAATGACTTCTTTTGAGAGGTTGTGAATGAGTACGACCGCCTTTACTTTATCTAAGATGAGCCGAATCGTTTTCCCTTCGTTGTAGACCGGGATTATGATGGAGAGCTTGGTTATGTGCATTACCTTCGATAAATTTCCTTCAAAAGTACGCATTTACCTTAATAGCATGAAGCTTCCCTTCTCGTCAGAATAAACAGGAGGCATCCCGAAACAACGCCCCATCCTTCCACAAGCTCAGGAACCATCGGGGCGAAATGGTTCGTATGCCCCATGCTTTTTTAATAGATAAAAGGCATTTTACGCCCAAAGTCGCCACATAACTAGGTGGCACAGAGTTCCACGGAGTAAAGAGAGTCTTGTGGAGGGGGCTTAACTCCGTGAGACTCCCTTTACTTCGCAAGACTCCGCGCCATATTGGCGTCCTCAGAGGCTGTCCTAAGGCGCTTCTGTGTCCTGTGTGATATTCCCGGTGTTCAAAAACGTCAAAATCGTCTCTAATTTACAGGTCTCATGCTACTGCAGCCTGTTCCAGTCTATTGTTATACTATTCTCCATCCACCAGATCAGACTAAGGAACAGCGCATTGTGTTTAAATTCATACTTTTCGAAGATAACCACATCTATATTAATAGCGGTGTCATGGATGTAGTTGGCACGCAACTGGTTGGTAAATTCAAGGCCAAGGCTCAGGTTATCTTTGATTTTATAAGCAATACCACACAGGATTTGTGGCGTGTAGCGATATTTTTATTGAACCTGACGTTATTCAATTCATCAATAACTTTTACAACCTTAGCTTGGTGATCCGGAGAAAATCCTCAAACTCCTCATCCTCCCAATCACTCCAGGCACCAGCCAAGTATGCAATGTCAGTCGCCTTTCCCTTCGAAGCACGTTGCATCAGCAATCCGAGATAAGCATCCAGAACAGCCAACTCCTTGGGCGGAAGTTGCCCCAGTTTTGATCATACCGATTGATATAATTCGGTATCTGACATGATCGAAACTTTTTTACAAAGTAAATCCTTTTTCAGGAACCTGTCAACACCACTTCCGCCCCCTCCTCCCCCACCAAACTTCCAATCGCCACGCCCATGCCGCCCATGCGCACCGACACACTCAGGCGGTTGTTCAGGCGCTTAATGATCGGCGCTTTTTCAAGCCCGATGCCGAGAATGCCGCTCCACCAGGTATCTACTTCCACTTTTTGGCCGGGCAGGATGACTTCATGCAGGAGCTGGAGCAAAGCCTCGCGGATGAGTGGGGTGGTGCCAAACTGATCCGTCGCTTCTTCCTGCGGAGCGAGGTTGCGGCCACCACCCAGCAGGATACGGCCTTCCACGTCGCGGAAATAGTAATAGCCACGGTCGTAGTGAAAACAGCCTTTGAGTTGCAGGCCCGGAATGGGTTCGGTGATGAGTACCTGGTTGCGGGCGGGTTGCACGTCGAGTTCGGGCAGCAGACGGCGGGCAAAGCCATTGGTGGCTGCCAGCACTTGTTGGCAATGCAGCATCCAGCCCTGGTCGGTGTGGAGCAGGATTTCGTCCGATTGGGTTTCTACTTGTGTAATTTCAATGCCGTTGTATATTTCCACGCCTTTGTCGCGGGCTAATTGCCAAAGCGCATGCATCATACGCCCCGTGTGGATTTGCCCTTCCGCAGAATTGAGCAGGAGTCCGGTGATGCCCTGAAGACCGATGGCGGGAATTTGAGCATTGGCTAATTTGTAAACATCCTTTCGGCCAATCACATGCGCCAGTTCCCGGTTAAACGGCTCAATATGGTCCGCACAGCGCTGGAAAGTAGCCTGCTCTGTTGCCCGAAACAATTCATACCCACCATTTTCTTCGTAGCCGATGGCCGCATCGCCGAGGCGTTCGCGCAAACGTTTTAGTCCCTGCCAGCGGCGGGCCACCAACGCCCAGACTTCCGCTTCGGGGCGTTGCGACCTGTCGTCGAGCAATTCCGAAATGCTGCCAAAACAGGCGAATCCAGCGTTGCGGGTGCTGGCGCCGAGGGGCAGGGTGCCGCGCTCGATGACCACGACGCGCAGCCCGGGGGCGCGCTCGCGCAGGTGAATGGCTGCGGTGAGTCCTACAATTCCACTGCCGATCACGGCCACGTCTATGTTGCGAAAAAAGGTCTCGCGCTCCCAATAACTGAGGGAAGGGTACATGGCATTGCGTTTATCGCTGCACCGCCACCGTCATATTCGGATCGTAATTGCCCTGAATGACCGGCGACTGCCGGTTACCGGTGTAGGTGCGCACATTTTCATCAATGAACTTGAACAACTCCTGGAGGGTGACCACACGGTTGCGGTCGGCATCCGCTTCGCCTTTCAGGCCACGGATGAGAAAATGGCTGAACACGCCCTGGCGCAAACCGCTGCTTTCCAGCGAGGTCTCTTCCGATTTGGAAGACATAATGAGCGCCGTGCCGCCTTTGGATTGGGAAAGCGTTTCGTAATAAGTGCTCAGCACATTGGGCAACTGCCCGCTGCGCATGGCTAAGAGGCTGCCGGAGTGGCAGGCGTCGGCAATGCAAAGTTTGAATTTAGCCGGGCAGCGCCCGAGAATATCGTTGATTTCGTCGTGGAATAACTTGTTGTTGAACCCATCGAAGTCAATGGGCAGAAAAGCGCCTTTTAGGCCGTGGCCCGAAAAATACATAAAGACCAGGTCGTTGGGCCCGGCTTTGCCAAAAAGCTCCTGCATCGCGTTTTTGATGTTACCTTTCGTGGCGTCTTCATCCACCAGCACGCGCACCTGCTCGTCAGGAATGGCACCGCCTTCCGGGCTTTTCAGAAACGCGTAGATCTGGTAGGCGTCGTTGTCGGGATAGCGCAAAACCGGCATGTGGTTGTAGGAAGAAACGCCGACGATGACCGCCCAGATTTTGAGGGTGGAGGCAGCAGGCGCAGGCCGACGGGTCGGCGTTTGAATTGTTTGGGTTTCAAACGGGTTTTTATCGCCCATGTACGTTCCCCCTTTCCAGAAGCCGATGACCCGGGTACCATCCGCCATGGTAAACGTACCGCGGCCATTGAATTCCCCTTCGAACATTTCGCCGTCGTATTTTTCTCCGTTCGAGTAGGTGACCATGCCGAACCCTTGCGGAACTTTGTCCTTAAAATCGCCTTCGTAGCGAGCGCCGTCGCGGAAAACGTACACGCCACGGCCATTCAGGCAATCGCCTTTCTGGCAACCGACTTTTGATGGGGCGGCGGCGGCTGTTTCACCCGCGTATTCGCCGTCTTTCCAGATGCCTGATTGGACAGCGCCGTCTTCTTTGATCAGCTTTCCACTGCCATTGCGCATCCCGTTTTGGAAGCCGCCGGTGTATTGATCGCCGTTGGGATACTGAAAGGATCCTGCGCCGGAAGGTTTACCCTTGTTAAAAAACCCTTCATAACGGCTGCCATCGGGGTAGGCCAATACGCCTTCGCCGTTCTGGCAGTTGCCGGAAATGCACCCGGATTGCACGACGCCGTCGTCGCCGTTGTCTTTGCGCTGCGCAACGATGTCCACGATCCGGCCTTTTTCATCCACGGGTTGGCCTTTTTTCCAGGCACCGGTTCTCGCGGTTTTGTCCGCGTAAGTTTTGGTTCCCCTGCCTTCCGGGTAGCGGTGTACCCATTCCCCCTGGTATTTGCTGCCATCCGGGTAATAACAGACCCCAATGCCGTGTATTTCGCCATTCAGAAATTCGCCGATGTAGACGGCACCGCTGACATAGATGTGGATGCCTTTGCCATTGATGCAGTCGCCGGAGATACACCCGGTTTGCGATTTATCAGTGATGCCTTTTTGGATGAGTTCCATTTCTAAGGTGCGGACAAATTTCCCTTTGCGCCATTCACCTTCCTGACGGGAACCGTCGCGCGCCACCCGGGTGCCTTTGCCGTGCGGTAGTCCGGACTCCCATTCGCCCTGGTAGCGGCTGCCATCGGTGTAGAAACAACTGCCCGTGCCTTGAATTTTGCCGTCTTTGAACTGGCCGATGTAGCGGTCTCCGTTGGCTTGCAGGAAGACGCCATTGCCATTCTGACAATTGCCGGAAAGGCATTGGGCTTCCGCCAAATTCATCATCAAGGGTACAAACAAGGTAACGAGCAGAATCTGTTTCATAGTGAGTGGTGCTTACTGAGTCACGAAGTTAATTTTTTTTGCGTAGGGGCGACCCCCGCGGTCGCCCTGATGTTTTGGGCGACCGCGAACATTTATTGGGCGACCGCGAGGGTCGCCCCTACTGCCTTATCATCGCCACCGGCATTTTTGCATCGAACTTCCCGGAAAGGGTTGGCGTTTGTACATTGGCGGTATAGCGGCGCACTTTTTGGTAGACAAAATCATACAATTCTTTGATGGTCACGATTTTATCATCGTCTGCATCCGCTTCTCCTTTGAGGCCGCGGATCAAAAAATGGCTAAAAATACCCGAGCGCAAGCCGCCGTCTTCCAATGAAAACTCCTCTCCTTTTGAAGAAAGTAACAGCGCCATACCGCCCTCTGTTTCTTCAAACGCTTTATAAAACTTTTCAAGTGTGATGTTGAGCGGAGTTTTCACCACCATGAGGCTGCCGGAGTGGCAGGCGTCCGCCAAAACGAGCTTGTGCTTTGCTTTGCTGATTTTTAAAATTTCGCGTACTTCTTCGTGCGACAGGGAGTTGTTGATGCCGTCGTAGTCAATGGGCAGGAAAGCGCCCTGGAGGCCGTGGCCGGAGAAGTAGAACAGCACCACGTCGTTTTCGTCGGCTCTGAAGAACACGCTGCGCATGGATTGCAGGATATTGGCTCGCGTGGCGTCTTCGTCTATGAGCAACGCAATCTGGTGATCGGGAATGGCACCGCCTTCCGGACTTTTCATAAAAGCATACAACTGGTAGGCGTCGTCGTCGGTATACCGCAGGGCCGGCATGGTGGTGTAGCGCGCCGCACCAATAATAACCGCCCAGATTTTCACTTCTTTGCTCTGTTCCGCTGCGATGACAATGTTGCCTTTCTCCTCTTCTTCAAAAAAAAGCTTTTTCACCGGTTTACCAAAATCCCATACTGCACCCGTCACTTTGCCGTTCGTGTAGTACATGACCCCCTCGCCGTGCGGTTTGTTTTGTTTCCAGCCACCTTCGTAGCGGTCGCCGCTTTTGTAATAAACTGTTCCGATGCCCTGTGGGGCACCGTTGAAAAAGTCGCCGATGTAGCGGGCACCGTCGCGGTAGAAATATTTGCCTTTGCCATTGGCGCAATTCACCACGTTGCAGTTGCGCAGGGTGGCCGTGTCGCCTGCGAATGCATACCGGGCAAAATCCATCTGGTAAACGTCGTCTACCCAGGCACCGCGGATGATTTCGCCGCTTGTAAAAGCCAGCAGACCCTCGCCATGCCGATTACCGGCTGCCCATCCGCCCTCATAACGGGAGCCGTCTGCGTAATCCATGGCACCAGCGCCGTGCCGCTGCCCGTCGAAAAAAGCTCCTTCGTAGCGATCGCCGTTGACATACTGAAAGATGCCCCGCCCGTGTGGTTTGCCTTCTGACCAATCGCCTTCGTAATGGTTGCCGCTGATGAACGTCATCACGCCGTAACCGTGCATTTTGTTGCGCACAAACTGCCCCAAGTACTCGTCGCCGCTGATAAAAATCATGCGGCCCTCGCCCTCCCGGTAGTGTTCTGACCAATGGCCAATGTATTTCGCGCCGTCGGTATAGTAAAGGATGCCTTTCCCGTGCATTTTACCGTTCCGAAAATCGCCTGCGTATTTACCCACATTGGGGTAAAGGCAAACGCCGTAACCGTTTTGGCAATCGCCCTGCAAACAAGTTGCCTGGGCATGGAGCAGCGTAAGGGTAGAAAAAGCCGCTAACACACTCACGAGTAGTCTCATGATGTTGGATTTTTTTTAAGGACAAAAGGGTGTTGAAAAAGACATTAGATGTAAGATGTTAGATATAAGACATTAGACATCAATATTTAATGTCTTACATCTAAAGTCTAAAATCTAACGTCAAAAATCTAAAAACGTGTAGCGGTTGAGAATTGCATAAACCGGTTTTGCATGTGGAGGAATATACCTGCGAAAAGTACAGGATATAAACAGGAAACGAAGGGCATTATTGCCGTCAAATTACCTTTTAAGAAATATTTCAGACATAGATACGCAGTTTAACGATCACCAACCGTTCAGGATCGTCCACTGTTAAGAAAAACCCTTGCGTTTAACAAAATTGACCTAACTTTGGCCGCTACCGATAGCAGAAAATATATGCTTTTTACAAAATTCCTTTATCACTTTGGCCGGTACGTCATGCTTCTGCGGGCGGCCTTTTCCCGTCCGGAGCGTTTCAACATGTACTATAAGGAGACGCTGCGACAGATGAACGACATCGGCATCGGGTCTTTGGTCATTGTTGCCCTCATCGCCATCTTCATCGGGGCGGTTACGGCCGTGCAGTTCTCTTTTCAGTTGGACGGCACGCTGGTTCCGCGCTATTACATCGGCTACATCATCCGCGACAGCACAATCATCGAGCTGGCACCGACCATCACTTGTCTGGTGTTAGCCGGAAAAGTGGGGTCGAACATCGCGGCGGAAATCGGCGGGATGCGCCAGAAGGAGCACATTGACGCCATGGAAATCATGGGGGTCAATACCTCGGCCTACCTCATTACGCCCAAAATCCTTGCGGCGCTTATTGTCATTCCGATGCTGGTAGCCATTGCGGCTTTCCTGAGCATCGTCGGCGGTTTTTTGGCCTCCGTGCCGACCGGATTGCTGTCAAGCTCCGAATATGTGCTGGGCGTGCGTTCCTTTTTCAACGACCGCAACCTGACGCTGATGTTTGTCAAAGCGTTCGTCTTTGCGTTTCTGCTCACCAGCGTATCTGCCTATCAGGGTTACTACGTCAAAGGCGGCAGCATCGAACTGGGGCGCGCAAGTACGAACGCGGTGGTGTTCAGCAACGTGCTGATTTTGTTGTTCGACTACCTGATCGCGGTAGTCTTTACGTAGTCTTTAAGACGTCAAACGTTAGACATTAGATTTCAGACCCAAGACGGGGTCTCATTCAAAATACTCTTTTAGATGATCCATACTGAAAATCTGTTCAAATCCTTTGGTGAAAATCAGGTGCTGAAAGGCGTTACGGTCGAGTTTCAGAAAGGCAAAACCAACCTCATCATTGGTCGAAGTGGTTCGGGCAAAACGGTATTGATGAAGTTGCTCGTCGGCCTGCTGCAACCTACGTCGGGCAAGGTGTGGTACGACGATACGGATTTTTTCTCCATCAATAAAAAAGAACTGCGCGAACTGCGCATGAAGGTCGGGATGCTGTTTCAAGGTTCCGCGCTTTTCGATTCCATGACCGTGGAAGCCAATGTGCGCTTCCCGTTGGATATGTTTACCCAAATGACCGCCAAGGAAAAATTAGACCGCGTCAACTACTGCTTAGAACGCGTGAGCCTGACGGGCACCAACGCCAAATACCCTTCGGAAACCAGCGGCGGGATGCAAAAACGGGTAGGGATCGCCCGCGCCATTGTGCTCAAACCGGAATACCTGTTTTGCGACGAGCCTAACTCCGGCCTTGACCCCAAAACGGCTATTGTGATTGACGAGTTGATCCGCAGCATTACGATAGAGAACAACATCACCACCGTCATCAATACCCACGACATGAATTCGGTGATGGAAATCGGCGAAAACATCATCCTGCTGCACGAAGGTTCCATCATCTGGAATGGCAGCAAAAGCGACGTACTGACCAGCGATAATGAAATTTTACAGGATTTCATTTTTGCGTCGCCGTTTTTGCAGCGATTAAGGAAGACTGCGCTTGCGAGTGGGCATGTGGAGTAGGGAGTAAGCCTCACCGCACCAACACCACCTCCCCCGAATACCGCTCTGCTACCCCGTCGGCGCGCATCACTTCTATGACGTAAATGTAAACGCCCTGCCCTGCCGGCTTGCCGCCAATGTCGCCATTCCAACCCGCTGCCGGGTCGTTCGGAGTGCTGTCTTTGCGCTCGAAGACCAAGGCACCCCAGCGGTCAAAAACACGCAGGCTGATGATCCGGCGCACGGAGGCGTCGGTATTGGCAAAAAACACGTCGTTGATGCCGTCGCCGTTGGGCGAAAACGCA
>JBBQGV010000145.1:0-9947 GCA_038323375.1 Chitinophagales bacterium | reverse complement strand
CGTTTTCGGCGTGGGGATTTTTCCAGCGGACAAGGCGCAAGAAGGGAGCGTAGCCAAAGCTACGTGACCGACGAAGCAACGAAGTCCGGTGGGAAAAGCCACCGCCCAAATCGGGAAGTTATTATTTCGGCGTTCCTAAGTGTAAAAAATACAACAAAGAACCCCCAAAAGTAACCCTATCTGGGAAATTTGCTACCACCGATTCCAGTTTTTTCGCAGAGCCGGCAATTTTCAACCAAACAGACTTGGCGGAGGAGGAGGCCCCGGGTCGTGCAATTCGGGGCCGTCGTTGTAAGCTGCATTGACTTTTTCTGAAACGCGGTACAAATCGAGCAGGCCGTCAGTTGCGGGTCGGAGCATTTCCAGGGCGTCCTCGAGCGGGATTTCGCCCAGCCATCGCCCGATTTCCTGCGGGGTATTCAGCAATGCGGGCATTCGGTCATGCACGGCAGCCATTTCGTGGTTTGGCGTGGTGGTAATTACCGAAAAAGAGCGGAGCACGCTGCCATCGGGTCTTCGCCAGGTATCCCAAACGCCCGCCATAGCCAGCAGGCGCCCATTGGCGGGCAAAATCCGGTACGGCAGTTTTTGCTTGCCTACGCGCTGCCATTCGTAAAAGCTGTCGGCCAGCACAACGCACCGGCGGTTTCGGATCGGCAGTCGGAAAGACGGTTTTTCGGCAATGCCTTCACTGCGGGCATTGATGCGTTTGGCGGCGTCTTTTGCGTCTTTCGCCCAATGGGGGATCAATCCCCACGACAGGCGATCCAACATCTCCGGGTTTTCATTGAGCATGACATAAGCCTGCTGGGTAGGCGCAATGTTGTAACTCAGTAACAAAGAGCCGACGCTCAATTCCAGCCGCTCGCCGAATTGTTCCCGGATTTTTTCCTTCGTGGTGACAAAAGATAACCGACCGCACATGGGTATTTCGTGTTTGTCAGGAGGTTGTTGACCTGAAATCTATATTATAAAATAACCCGCATTGCAGGGTATGGTTGCGTTCGTGTTGCAACCCGGTTGATTTGATGATGTATTGGTTCAGATAGCCCAGTTTCAGGTTCGCCCTTGCATTGAAGCGATAGCCTAAGCCGATGTGCAACCGGATCTGATCCAGCACATTCCGGGCAATGCCTTTACCGAAACCCAAAAACACTTCGGCAGAAGTCGCTATAAAAAAAGAACGATCGGTCAGGTCGCGCTGCGCTAAGGGAATCATCAAAAACAGGCGGTAGCGCGCGCGTTGCCGAAGGGAAACAAATTCTTTCTGTGCCTGGACAAAAACCGGCAGCATTAAAATCGCAAGGGCAGCGCCTGCAAGGCACAATCTGATCATGTTATCTTTATTTTATTGAGCATCCTCCGGTGCAGCATGGCTGGCAAAAATAAGTTTTGAAAACCAAAACCAAACAGATAAGTATATTTGCTTTTATAGCTGGTTTCAACAAAATGCCAGCCTCAAAGCATTATGACGACTTTCCTGCAATCTGCCAATACCCCCTTTTCAGAACTTGAAAATGTTTTCAAAGCGCAGCAGGCCCGGGTTCCCGCGCTGGCTGCAAGCACGGCCAATGAACGCATCCGCAAGCTCAAACGCCTTGCAGGGGTACTGATGGCGCACCGGACAGCCATTCAGGAGGCGCTGTTCGCCGATTTTCACAAACCGGCCATGGAAACAGATGTCATCGAAATTTTTCCTTTGCTGGTGGAAATCAAACATACCTCGCGCCGCCTGCACCAGTGGATGCGCCCCAAAGCGGTGGATACGCCCTTTCCGTTGTTGGGCACTTCCAGCCAGATCCGGTACGAACCCAAAGGTGCCGTGTTGATCATCGCGCCCTGGAATTTCCCCCTTCAATTAGCCTTGGAGCCGCTGATCTCTGCCGTTGCTGCCGGCAATGCGGTCATCGTTAAACCATCGGAATTTACGCCGCATACGTCCGCCATCATGAAAAAAATGCTGCTGGAAGTGTTCCCGGAAAATGAAGTCGCGGTGGTAGAAGGCGATGCCGGTGTAGCGCAACAATTGCTCACGATGAAATTTGACCACATTTTTTTCACGGGTTCGCCCGAGGTGGGCAAATTGGTGATGAAAGCAGCAGCCGAACACCTGACTTCCGTAACGCTGGAATTGGGTGGAAAATCGCCGGTCATCATTGACGAAAGCGCAGATATTGAGACCGCAGCCCGGCGGGTGGTGGCGGGAAAGTTGTCGAATTGTGGCCAGATTTGCGTAGCGCCCGATTATGCCCTCGTACATGAATCAAAGCAGGCCGATTTCCTGACGGCTTGCGCCAAATACATCAACGCCATGTACGGTGCCACGGATGAAGCCCGGATCACCGGCGATTACACCCGCATTATAAACAGCCGGCACACTGCACGGCTTAAAGGTTTGCTGGAAGATGCGCTGGAAAAAGGCGCTGTTTCGGAATACCCCGGCGGCCAGATCCAGGAAGCGGAAAACTATTTCCCTCCGGTTTTGCTGACCAACGTGACGCCAGCTATGCGCGTTGCCAACGAAGAGATATTCGGCCCGATTTTGCCGGTTCATACTTTCTCCAAACTTGACGAGGCCATTCAATACATCAACAAAAAAGAAAAGCCGCTGGCGCTTTACATTTTCAGCGGATCGCGCCGGAATGTGGAGCGGATACTGAACGAAACCTCTGCCGGAGGCGTCACCATCAACGACGTCGCCATGCATTTTTACAACTACAACCTGCCATTCGGCGGCGTCAACAATTCAGGCATCGGGAAAGGGCACGGCGAGTTCGCTTTTCACGAATTTTCAAATGCCAAAGCCGTGCTCCGGCAGTGGGCACCTTTTTCCGGTGCCGAGATGATGTATCCGCCGTTTAATTCGCGGAAGCGGAAGCTGGTGAGTTGGCTGATGAAGTATTTGTAGAAGATGAGGATTCGAGGAGATGAGGATTCGAGTATTGAGCTTGCGTGATTCCTCAAATCTTCGAATACTCAACTATTCGTCTATTATTTTTCGGGCTTTGCCCGATCACCTCACAACACCACCAATTTTCCAATAACCACCACTTCCCCTTCGGCCATGGCTACCACCCGGTAAGTCCCCGGCGGCAGCCGATCTATCCCAATGCGGTGATCCTGCCGGTGCGCCAGAAGCTTGCGTGCCAACACGGTTTGTCCCAATTCGTTGAACAGCCACACCCGCATGGCTGTTGGTGGTGCCTGTCCGAATTGAAGCGTGACTTCCCCGCTGGCAGGATTAGGAAATACCTTCCTCGCCATCGGTCGCCGGGAGGGATTCCCGATACTTGTGACCAACTGCAAATGCACCCGCACTAAGCTGTCGCAGCCGTTGATCGTTTGCAAAACAAATTCTAATGTCGTATCCCGTTCATACACTATGCCATTGTAGGGTTGCCCCACAACGAGTAGGGTATCCGTTTCGGTCGCTTCGTCAGGAAAAAGGCTGACGGAGAGCTGTACGAGGCTGTCGCAGCCCGAAGGCAGGGCATAATTCCATTCGTACAACCCTGCGGCCAAGATGAGGCTGTCGGCAAAAAGCAGGCTGTCGTTTTTGCAGATGCCCGCCTTGATTATGGTGGACGCCGGGCAGGCTACGGTGGTGAAGCTAAAAGCATCGCTGCAGCCGGCTTCGCCAAAGTACTGACTGTAGGGATAAATGGAGACATGCACCGTTGTATTAGACGGCAACGGCGCCGGCAGCAGAAAAAAGGTATCCAGCCCTACATCGGTCAAAGGCAGCAGGTCGTCTGCTCCCGGCGATGTGCCGAGGGCGATGCGGTAGCCGTCAGTGCCGCCGGGCGCAGGATGCCAGCGCAGCAGGGGTTGAAGGGGGGATGTTTTCTGAACTGGCTGTGGGGTAGATGGGCAGGGTGCCGCATTCGGCGGGGTGGGCTTCGTAACGGAGGACGCGGCCTAATCTGGTGACTGCATATCCTGTTGTAGGGCTGGTCATATAAATCTTTTCTACAGTGCTATCTCGTTCGATGCTTTGCTGGCGCCAGGTGGCGCCACCATCCAGCGTAATATAGATGAGGTTACTGTATGTTTCGTTTAAAGGCAGGCAGGATAACCATCCAAGCGTATCGTTGACAAAAAAATGAGAAAATATAAGTAATGGAACATCTTCATCGCCAAACTTAGGGTCGACGACTATAGACGTCCAATTATCTCCACCGCTTGTTGTTTTGAATATTTGGTTATCACTACCTGAGGCCCAACCAGTATTTTCGTCAATAAATTGAATGGTGCGAAAGACGCCAGTTCCATTGGTGTCTTCCACATTCAGGCTCCAGTTCTCCCCTCCATCTTCTGTTTTTAGAAGGAATCCTATATCCAAAGTTATTGGCAGATAGTACCCACATATCCAACCGTTAACAGTCAGGGTAGGAAAAGCCTCATCAACACAGGGGGACGGATAGTTCTCTATCTCCACTTCCCCGCCTTCCGTAGCTACAGAACAACAGTAAGGTGTGCTGCTGTGAGTATATTGAGCACGGGCGTAGTCGAAAGTGAAGGCCGCTTCACCTCCGGCGTAGGGGGAGACGGGGGCGGTGGTGCGAATGTTGAATAAGATTACAGGTGAAGCTAAAGAAGTAATAGATAGGTCTATTGCCGTTCCTCTTATTTCATTCTCTCCCTGTAGATAATTCAGAGTTTCATCAAAAGTTGAAGGGGTAAAAGCCATTTGGGATATCAAACTCTAAGTTCCCAAAAACATCAGCCACATCTATTGCAAAATCAAGCCTGTCTAATGTAATAGAAGTTACCGCCCCTGGTCCATCGTTGCGTATTTTCACTGGCACAGTCATCACATTGTTTTCTGCGTCGTAGTCGGTATCGCCTTCATCAATATAAATTACGAATTTCGGACTCCCCAGGTCGCCGTAACTAAAAACTTCTACGCCTTCGATCGGAGCAGGTATATCTATGGCGGTCATACAGGAATAAGTCGTACATTCATTCAAGGCAGTGCCGATGGCGAAGTTTGCGTCGTATTCTATTTCGAATTCAAAGTAGCTGTTGGGTGCGACCTCGAATATCAGGTAGAAGTGCGGATCAGTGGGGCCGGCGTCATCTAAATGGAACACCGTTGGATCTTCGGCTTCGTCTGGAGAAGTTATGGTAAATGAAGCGCCGTTTCCGGTAATGGCAGAATAATCAAACCCGCTCTCTAATACCATGTCAACGAGCTTAGCATCCGTGACAGCGCCTTTTAATTCGATTCCGCAGGCAGAGAAAGTTGAAGGTATGGGAACAGTACCGGTATAGTGAAAATAAACCGGCACGCGCACCTGATAACAATCGAGTTGAACCGGGTCGCCTGCGACGAGTTCCAGATCGCCGCATGAAATCTGGGCGCCGGCATTCGTGATGCCCGCACAAACAGAAAGCCAGCTCATAATCAGGGATTTAAAGAGAATGGAGTAAGCAGGGATTTTGCCCCCCCATTAGGAAGCACATTGTCGGAGGTTTCATCATGGCAATTGTTTTGATGGTTAAAAGAGGATGCAATATAATTAAAAATGGATTAATTATAAAAACTCAGGATATTTTTTTGAATTAAATTATTTTGCAAAATATTAATACTGTGTTAATCTTATTCAGGATAAATGCAACTATACCGGCAAGGGCATTTTACGTCCAAAATCGCCACCTAATCAGGTGACCCAGCGTTCCACGGAGTAAAGGGAGTCTCGCGGAGGAGCTTAACTCCGTGAGACTCCCTTTACTCCGTGAGACTCCGCGCCATATTGGAGTCCTCAGAGGCTCCTTGATATTGATGGTGTTCAAAAACATCAATATAGCCCTGATTCGCATGAATCATCCCAAAATTTGTTGGAGGACAGAAATCGCCGCCGGCGGCTGTGTAGTTACCAACTCTTCGAATCCTCAACTACTCGTTTCCATAAAAATCACTCAGCTTCTCCTGAAGTTTCCTTGCCGCTTTGGTCATGCGTTTTCGCGCAGCAATTTCCGGCGCTAATGCCCGGTTGATGAGGTAGCTGAGGTTGTCTAAGCGAACTGCGGCGGGAAAAGGCGGTTGCAACTCGTTCAGGCTGCTGTCGGACAGGATAAATGCTTCGGCGCCTGAATTTTGGGTGGCGTCGGTGTAGCCCATCCGCAGGACAAACCAGGTTTTTCCGGTCAGGCTGACGCCGGGGTCTGTTTCGAGCGCGTCATTCAGGAAATAGCCGTCGGGTATGCCTTTGCGCAACTGGGTGATGGCCGTGTCGTAGGTGAAATACACTTCCGAAAAGCGATATTCCTGCCGGAAGGCGACGATGGTCGTTAGGTTGTCGGAGCGACTTTCTGACTCCGTTGTGGTCAACTGCTTTCGGATGCGTTTTTTTTCATTTTCATTCACTTGCGGATTGTCAAGTAAAGCTGACAAAGCCTTGATTTTATTGTTGTTGGAAGGCAGGCAGACCACAAGCACCCCTTCTTTCAAAGCTTTGGCGGATTCAAAAGCTTTGCGCCGGGACCAACCAGCGTCTTCCGGTTGCGCATTCAGGAAACAGGGCAGAGACAGCAAAAGTGCGAGAATGGATAGTTTTTGCATTTTTTTTTTGATATTAAGAAAATCACCCCGGTAGCGGGATGGATTATGAGATCACGATGCTGCAAATTACCGGCCTCTTGGGGCAAACCCGCAAGGAAAGTGTTTATTTTATTGCAAGGCAAGTTCCTGATTGGATATTTTCCATTTTTTAACGAAAAAAGTCCAAATTTGTGGGCTTTTTTAATGTCGTTCCGCACTTTAAACACGCTAAGAGCTTGTTCGGGTTGCCGTCCGTAGCCGATTGACGGAAATCCGAACAAGCTCTAAGTCAAGATTCCGACACGGCGCATCATAAAAAAAGGCAAATTCCGTTTCAAGAGCGGGTAAAACAGACAGACTCAAAAAATGACGCAAACCATAAATATCGAATTGCTGAACCAGCAGATTCACGAAGACAGTGCCTTTGTTGACCGCCTGAACAGCGAAACCGCCAAAGTGATTGTTGGTCAGCACGACATGATCGAGCGCCTCATGCTGGGTCTGCTCACTAAAGGGCATTTGTTGTTGGAAGGGCTGCCAGGATTGGCCAAAACATTGGCCATCAAAACGTTGGCTAAAGCCATCCACGCTCAATTCAGCCGCATTCAGTTTACGCCCGACCTGCTGCCCGCTGACGTAATCGGCACCATGATCTACAATCCGGCGCGCAATGAATTTACGGTGCGCAAAGGCCCGGTGTTTGCCAATTTTATCCTTGCCGACGAAATTAACCGCGCTCCGGCCAAAGTGCAAAGCGCCTTGCTGGAAGCTATGCAGGAACGCCAGGTCACCATCGGCAACGAAACTTTCCTGCTGGAAGAGCCTTTTTTGGTATTGGCCACACAAAACCCCATTGAACAAGAGGGCACCTATCCCCTGCCCGAAGCACAAGTGGACCGCTTTATGTTCAAAGTAAAAGTCGGTTACCCTTCGAAGGAAGAAGAACTTGACATCATCCGCCGGAATATTGCCGGCGACGACCTCCAGCAAGTGCGTCCGGTGGTCACCATCCCCGAAATCCTGAAAGCCCGCGAATCGGTGCGCAAGGTATACATGGATGAAAAAGTGGAAAAATACATCATTGACATCGTTTTCGCGACCCGCAATCCCGGTGATTACGGCCTAAGCCCGTTGGCGCCGCTGATTAATTACGGCAGTTCACCCCGCGCCAGCATCAATTTAGCCTTGGCGGCAAAAGCGCATGCGTTCCTCAAACGCCGCGGCTTTGTCTTGCCGGAAGATGTGCGCCAGATTTGCCACGACGTCATGCGCCACCGCATCGGACTGACGTATGAAGCGGAAGCTGAAAATGTGACCCAGGAAGACATCATAAATAAGGTACTGAATGCGGTGCAGGTGCCATGAGTGGGGAGTGGGGATTGGTATTGGTTATTGGTGGAGTCCGATTCAGAAAATGGTTTCATGATCATGAACAGTGGCACGCCGCAACTTCTTTAACTATTTCAGTTCGGATACGATCCGCCGCTACAGACTCGCTGCTAATAGCCGACAGTTAAATGGCTCAATAGTATGCGTTATGGGGTTCTGCTCCGTCTACCGGGCGACCGCGAGGGTCGCACCCTACCGTCTCACCAAAATTATCGTCATACATCCGGCGAATTCCCTACTTTTATGTTCCTGATCCATGACTTTTCCCGATCTTTCCGATCGCGATTTGCAAGGCGGGATCTGAAATTTCCACGATCATTACAAAAGCACCAACGTCCATGGATAAAACCATAGACCGGCTCCTTGCAGATGGAGAAACCAAGCAGGCGCTGGACAAATTAGGCGGTTTACTGAATGATCTTTCTGTCAAATACCAGGAAGATTGGTTTGCCATATCGGCGCGTTTTCATCAATTGGAAAATGAAAAGCTACGGGGGCTTTTGCCGGAAGGCGAAAGACATGTGGAGAACAAGATCAATTTTGATTTACTGACTTTGTTCAAGGATTGCCGGGAGATCGCACGCAATTATGTATCGCCCACGTATCTGTCGGGGGGCCTCGAACAGAACAGCGAACAATTGCTGGAAAACAAATTATTGGGCAAATACAAAGTGCTGGAAAAAGTCGGAGAAGGAGCAACGGGGCTGATTTTCAAGGGGAAAGACGAATTTTCGGGCCGCATTGTCGCCATCAAGGTCCTGAAAGTCCAAACTTCCGAACTCCAGCGCGCGGAAGCCGAGGTAGAAAAGGTGGCGCGTTTCAAACACCGGGGCATCATCAAGATTTTCGATGTATATTTTGACAGCTACCCGCTTTGCATCATCACGGAATTCATAGACGGGGTCAACCTCGACAAGCTCATCCAGAGTTCGGGAGCCATTCCGCTGGCACGCACTAGGGAATTGATCTGCCAGTTGGGGGATACCCTGGATTATATTCGCCACCGAAAAGTGCGGCACACCACCATCCGCCCATCCAAAATTCAGATTGACGAGGAAGGATACCCGGTATTGTCACCATTTGAGGTGATCAAATCCGGAAAAGCCGACCGAAACTTAGAAAAAGTACTTCAGGATTGCGCCTACCTCAGTCCTGAAAAATTAGCGGCGAGCGAGGGTATTGAAACCTACAATGCCCAGGCAGAAGAGCGTTCCGACCAGTTTTCCATGGCGGTGCTTGCCTACGAAATGCTCACCGGAAAACGCCTGTTTGATGGTGAAAACATTCCAAAAATTATCAATGCCCGAAATTCATTTTTCGGCAATGCCCGGCATCGGCAGGCGCAATTAAGTTTGCTCGACGACTATCCGGCGATGAAACGAATCCTGTCTAAGATGTTGCAGGAATTGCCGGAACGGCGGTACGAAGATTTAAAAAGCGCCCTGCGTGCCATTGACGCCATTCAGGTGAATGAAAAACCCTGGCTGCTGAAAGCGAAAGACAGCTACCAGCGTTGTTTGCTGAGCAATGGAAGTTTTATCGTCCATTTTTATGAAAACCTGTTCAACGTCCTTCCGGAAGTGCAATCCATGTTCAGCGGGCACAAGGATCAGCACCGGATGTTGCAAAACGCAGTGTTGCTGCTTTTGGAATCGGATGGAAACCGCAATTTCCTGGAACGCATCCTGCAATCGCCCAAACACAGCGGGCTGCAGACGCAGCATTACGAAATTTTCATTGCACAATTGATCAAAACCGCTGCCGAACATGACGAAAAGTGGAACGAAGACCTCCGAAAAGCCTGGGAAAAAACCATTGAACCGGCTTTAAAAATTATTAATATAAAAGCAGCAGAATAAGCCTATTGCTACTCTAAGGAACATCGCAATAATAAGTTCGCGTTTTCGGCGTGGGGATTTTTTCAGCGGACAAGGCGCAAGAAGGGAGCGTAGCCAAAGCTACGTGACCGACGAAGGCAATTGCGCCGACTGAAAGCAATTGCGGGAAGTCCGGT
>JBBQGV010000144.1:0-10948 GCA_038323375.1 Chitinophagales bacterium | reverse complement strand
GATGCCATTGCTACGTTTGACAACATTGTGCTCGACGCTACGAAAACGTACGTCATCGCAGCAAGCGGCATTGTTGGCGACACCGACACCCCCTTCACCTTGCAAGTTACGGATGAAGGATTGGAAGCTTCCGGCAACGATTTTGTTCAGGTGAATGTGCTCCACGGTTCGCCTGGCGCGCCCAACGTTGACGTGGCCGTTCGCGGTGGCGGCGACTTGGTCACTAACCTCGCTTATGGCGATTTTTCCGGCTACCTCGGTGTGCCGGCAGGGGTGTACGACTTAGACGTGAAAGCTGCGGGTTCTTCTACCGTGGTGGCGACCTTTACGGCTGACCTCAGTGCATTGGAAGGCCAGGCAATCACCGTTTTTGCTTCCGGTATTTTGGGCGGCGATCCGGCCTTTGGCCTATTTGCCGCTTTGGCAGATGGCACTGTGGTGGAACTGCCGCAGGTATTTTTTGCCCGCGCTCAGATTGTACACAACTCGCCTTCACCGACGGTAGATATTTATGCTAACGGTAATTTGTTCATTGACGACTTCGAATTCCGCACCGCTACGCCATTCTTTGACCTGCCTCCGGGTGTTGAAATTGACCTCGCAGTTGCCCTCGGCAACAGTACTTCGGTTGACGATGCTTTGTTCAACTTCGATAATTTGGTCTTCGAAGCCAATAAAAACTATGTCATTTTTGCCAATGGCATCGCCGGTGATCCGGATTTCCCGTTCACGCTGGCCGTAACCGATGCCGGGCGCGAAGAAGGTGTAGACGTAGATGCGGTGGATATTTCCGTATTCCATGGTTCGCCTGGCGCACCTGCGGTAGATGTGTTTGATTTTCCAGATACGCAATTGGTGGATAGCCTGACTTACGGAAATTTTACGCCTTATGCTTCTTTGCCTTTAGGCCAATACATTCTGGATGTACGCCCGGAAGGCACGGCTACCTCCGTTGGTTACTTTGTAGCGGATCTCAGCGACTTTGGCGGTGCCGCTGCGGTGGTATTCGCATCGGGTCAGTTGGGTGGCAACCCCGGATTTGACTTGCTGGTCGTATTCCCGGATGGTACAGTAGCAACCCTGTTGCCTGTAACACCCGTACAGATCATCCACAACTCGCCGGCACCAATTGCTAGCACCATTGATGTGTGGGTAAACAACGCGGTCAAAATCATTGAGGATCTGTCTTTCCGCAACGCAGAACCCTATACCTTCTATCCTACACGTTTCCCGCTGACGTTTGGAGTGGCTGCGGCCAATAGCCAAACACCGGCAGACATCCTGATCAACGCAGGTACACTAACACTGGAAGACGGCAAAACGTACACGGTGATTGCCAATGGCATCCCAGGCAGTGGTACAGCGCCATTTGAGTTGGCTGTTAATGATGAAGCCCGCATCTTCTCATTAGACGATGAAGAAATCGATATTCTTACTTTCCACGGTTCACCCGGTGCGCCCAATGTAGATGTTGATGCACGCGGTGTTGGTCAGTTGATTGGCAATTTGCCTTACGGCGAATACGCAGACTACCTGAGTGTAGTACCAGATCAGTACTTTCTGGAGATTCGCGCAGCGGGTAGCCCGGATTTAGTAGGCACGTTTGCGGCTAACCTCAACGGTCTGGGAGGTCTTACTGCTGTTGTTTTTGCGTCCGGGCGACTGGGTGCTGATCCGGCTTTTGGCTTGTTTGCCGCACTGCCCAATGGCGCTGTTGTAGAACTGACACCGCTATCGCGCCTGCAAATCATCCACAATTCACCGGAACCGACTGTGGATATTTACATTGACGGCGATCTGGCGGTTAACGATCTCGCTTTCCGCAATGCAACGCCATTCATTGACATTGAGACGCGCATCCCATACGAAATTGCCGTAGCTCCGGCCAACAGCCAGTCTGCCGCCGATGCAATTGCTGTGTTCGACAACGTAACATTTGAAGATGGCAAAGCATACGTAGTATTTGCGACGGGTGTTGTAGGCAATGCCACCACGCCGTTTGGCCTCCGCATCTTTGACGCAGCTCGTGAGCGCTCTGAAAATGCCGCCAATGTTGACCTGTTGCTGTACCATGGCGCACCAGATGCTCCTGAAGTAGATGTAGTGGCAGCGGGAGTCGGTGTCATTTTCGACAACATCGCTTACGGCGAATTCAGTGCCGATTACCTGAGCGTGCCAGCAGCCACGTACACGCTGAACGTGACGCCTTCCACAGACAATACGGTTATTGTAAAATCCTATACTGCACCGTTGCAAGGTTTGGCCGGAGGCGCCGGCGTTGCTTTTGCAACAGGTTTCCTGGCCGATGAACCTACGTTTGGCGTATGGGTGGCCTTGCCGGACGGAACCACGTTCCCGCTTTCGGAAATTGTGGCTTCCGAAGAAGTAAAAGCGCTGTTGCCTGGTTTCCGGATCATGCCGAACCCGGTCACGGATCTCGCGCAAATTGAATTGACTTTCGCAGATGCAGCGGATAATGTAAGCCTGATCATTTCTGATGCAACTGGAAAAACTTTGCAAACGCGCACGCTGGGCAACCAGTTTGCCGGAACGCAAACCATTGCCTTAGATGCCAGCAACCTGGCACAGGGTGTTCATTTCTGCACGATTGTGACAGAAAAAGGCGTGATCACGAAGCGTTTTGTGGTGACGCGGTAAGCTATCTTACCCTTTATAAATTTGAACAGGCGAGTCGGTGTATACTGGCTCGCCTGATTTTTGTTATGGGAAAATTGGTGGAATTTTTTTTGGTTAATGCCGGGCAGAGCCCGGCGAATAGGACACGCGAGGCGGAGCCATCGCGCGAGCGTTATAATTTGGTCAAAAACGCCATCGTATCCACCCCATCTGCATAATCCTCCAGACCGGGTTGCTGCGCTTTGCCGAAAGGCACAACGGACAGGGCGATCGTCGCTGCGTTCGCCACGATGCACTGAATCTCAGCACTTCGATTGTTAAGTTCCGCTTCTAAATCGGTGATTGAATCGTAAAATTCATAATACAGGCAGGAGACTGGCGACGCGATGGCTGCATTTTCTATCAATACGATGCCATTGCCCATGAGGTAAGGTTCGCGGCTGAGCATGCACAGGGCTAAGTTGTAGTCAAAGTTGTTTTTGTATTTGTCGTGCAACACCACTTCGCGGTACTCCGTCAGGAGTTCGAGCAGGGGGATAAAGTCGTACCCGCGCGGCGCGTAGAGTTTCGATACATTGCGGCAGCCCATGCCGAAATAGGAAAAAATATCGCTTCCCAACGCCAGCAATTCGGCGTCTGTTTCAGCTCCGCTCAGTACGGCACCGGCATTGCGGTTTTTGCGGATGATGTGTGGTTTATTGCCAAAATAAGCTTCGAAGTAGCGGGCCGTATTGTTGCTGCCGGTGGCAATGGTGGCGTCAAGGTCGTGGAGGCGGTCGGCAATTTCAAAATAAGCAACCGTGTGCAAGTCAATTTTTTCCAATACTTTCAGCAGGTACGGCAACAGATAAGCATCTTTTTCCGACAGCTTGATTTTGGCTTTGTGGCCCGCTGCAAAAACGCACATTACATCATGAAACCCCACTAAGGGCAGGTTGCCCGCCATCACTAAGCCTACAGTTTTGGGTGCGTCCGGCTCCGGTATTTCGTATTGCGAAAGCCAGTTTTGCAACTTCTCTGAATCCAAAAACTGCTGTGCTATGGCTTTCACCGCCTGTTCCTGGTTGGCCGGTGTAAACCACAGGTTGTTGTGGTACGTACGGTGCATCACGGCCCGCAGGTAGTCATCTTCGCCGAGCAGGTGTTCGCCGAGGGCAGTGAGGGCGTTGATTCGTTCGTGTAGATGCATTTCAGGTATTGTTCGTCGGGACAGAAAACCTTCTGCCCTAAATATTTTGAGCGACCGCGAGGGTCGCGCCATACGTGGGCGACCGCGAGGGTCGCGCCTACGTCGGGGGGCTATCTCCATCCTTTCGCACCGTCACATAACCCCGCCAGGCATCAAGTGCCGACTGAAAATCTTCCGGCAACTCGCTTTCAAAATACATACGTTCCTTGGTTGTGGGGTGTTCGAAGCCGAGCGATTTGGCGTGCAGCGCCTGCCGCGGCATCATCGAGAAGCATTTCTCCACAAACAATTTGTACCGGCTGAAAATAGCGCCCCGCCTGATGCTGTCGCCGCCATATTTATCATCGCTGAAAAGTGGATGGCCGATCATTTGCATGTGTACCCGAATCTGGTGGGTGCGCCCGGTTTCGAGGTTGCACTGCACCAAGCTCACGTAATACAGGCTTTCCAGTACTTTATAATGCGTAACGGCCCATTTGCCCATGTCGCCTTCCGGAAAAGCGGTGAACAATTTCCGGAACCGGGGGTGCCGCCCCACGTGCGCTTCAATGGTGCCCGTTTTTTCTTTGGGTTCGCCCCACACCAGCGCCCAGTAGGTGCGTTCAGTGGTGTGGTAATAAAACTGCTTGGACAAATGCGCCATGGCGTATTCCGTTTTGGCCACCACCATCAGTCCGGTCGTATTTTTGTCAATGCGGTGTACCAAGCCGAGCCGGTCTTCGTCGTTGCCATCTAACACGGGCAGGCTCCGAAAATGGTAAGCCAGCGCATTAACCAACGTTCCTTTGTAATTCCCCACCCCCGGATGCACCGGCATGCCGGAAGGTTTATTGATGACCATCAGGTCGTCGTCTTCGTAAACGATGTTGAGGGGAATATTTTGGGGGAAAACACGGATGCCTTCGCCACGCGGACGTGGCAAGATGATGGTAATTTTCTGAAGCGGTTTGATTTTAAAATTGGGCTTCACCGGTTTGCCATCCACCATAACAGAAGCCGCGCGAATCGCGTTCTGAATGCGGTTGCGCGAAGTATTTTCCAGCCGATCCATCAAAAACTTGTCAATCCTGATAGAAGACTGTTTTGGATCTACATCAATCACTTGTTGAAAAAAATAGTCGTCGTCGTATCTTCTTCGGTTCTTATCGTCCATCCCAATTATTTGTAAAAACGCTGTTCGTTTAAGGGGTTTGTCCAAATGAGCCTGTAAAGTTGCACTTTTTCGTACTGCATTTGCAATTTCACAAAATTAAAGCAAGTTTGGTCGTTGCCAAAAAGAGTTTTTCAGTTCTTTGCCAAACCTAATAGCTAAAAACGCATGAAGAATAACATTGGTTTTGATTCGCTTTGCGCGAAAGAGTCGAAAGACCCGCGCACAACCACGCCCCACGTGCTGCCAATTTATGCCACTTCGTCTTTTGCACTTGAGTCAGTAGACCAGGGCATTGACATTTTTACAGGCAAAACCGTCGGCCATGTCTACGGGCGCTACGGGAATCCGACCATCGAAGCGGTAGCAGAAAAAATTGCTACCCTGGAAACGCACGGATTGGAAATCGAGGCGCACGGCATCCTGTTCAGTTCGGGCATGTCGGCCATTGCCACGCTGATGATGGCGGTGCTGAAAAGTGGCGATAAAATCCTGACGCAGGGGAATTTATACGGTGGCACCACCGAGTTGTTTTTCAAAATTTTCGAACCACTCGGTATCGAAACCATCCTCACCGATCTGAAAGACCTGAACCGGGTAGAAGACCTGGTGCGCTCGGATGCGCGCATCCGGATGCTGTATTTTGAAACGCCGGCCAATCCAACGCTTGCCTGCGTGGACATCGCCGCACTGTCGGACATCGCCCGGCGGCATGGACGTTACAGCGCTGTGGACAATACCTTTTGTACGCCTTACCTGCAACAACCTTTCCAATACGGCGTGGATTTCATTGTGCATTCCACCACCAAATACCTGAACGGCCACGGAAATTCCATCGCCGGCGCGCTCGTGGGCCGCGATTTGGAACTGATGAAAGGCCGCGTCTGGCAAACCATGAAACTGACTGGTACCAACGCCAACCCCTGGGACGCCTGGCTCACCCACAACGGCATGAAGACCCTGACGTTGCGCATGGATCGCCACAGCGCCAATGCCTTAGCAGTCGCACAATTCTTAGAAAACCACCCAAAAGTGGAGCGCGTGAACTACAACGGGCTCCCCTCCCACCCCGACCACGCTTTGGCGAAAAAGCAAATGCGCGCGTTTGGTGGCATGCTCAGTTTTGAACTGAAAGGCGGCCTCGAAGCGGGCATCCACCTGATGAACAGCCTGCGGTTTTGCACGTTGGCACCTACGCTCGGCGACGTGGATACGTTGGCGCTACACCCGGCTTCGATGTCGCACCTCAATATTCCGAAAGAAGTGCGGCTGCAAAACGGGATTACGGATGGGCTGGTACGGTTGTCGGTGGGAATTGAAAATGTGGAGGATATTGTTGGGGATTTGGAGGGGGGGATGTAATCAAAACAACTCCACCTGCTTCACTGCCGGCTCCGCCGCCTCAACAGCCCGCACAGGCATCGCCGCACGCCGCATCGGCAATCGCTTGATGACCCGCAGGTGGTGCGTATAGCGCCCCAGCTCTTCATTAAAAACACCAAAATGGTCGAAGTTGTCTATGCGCACGCGGCCCGAGGCGTGGATGATTTGGCCGTCGGGCAATACGATGCCAGTATGGTTGATGCGGTTGAATTTGTTTTCAAAAAAAGCGAGGTCGCCCGGCAGTGCTTGTTCCACAAAGTCAACCGCTTCGCCTAAGGCCAATTGTCGGTGCGCTTCGCGGGGAATGTCGAAGCCGGCCATGCGGAACACCATTTGGGTGAGACCGGGCGCGTCAATGCCCATGGGCGAACGTCCGCCCCAAAGGTACGGCGCATGCAGGTAGCGGCGCGCCAATTTCACGACAAATTCCGGCGTTGCTTCGATGTTATCGGGAAAAACAGCCTGACCGCTGAAGGTGTAGGTGGTTTCACACAATTCAAAGCGCATGCCGTCGAAATTCGGCAGGTGCGCCCCAAGCGTAACAGGCAGGAAATGATCGCCAGCCATAGCGGGTTGGAACAATTCGAGGCTGTAAGCGAAATGCGTTTGGTAGCGCTCGGATTCGGCAGGCGTCAGCGCTTTTAGCTGGTTGACGGCCATCCAGGCCACGAAGTTGTCGTTGCAACAGCGCACTTTAACCCATTGACGGCCTTTCAGTTCCAGAATTTCCACCACTTCGCCAAACAACAATTGGGAGAGCATCTCGCTTCGGTTGGAAGGGGTGCTGCGCAGGGGCGCGATGCTGATTGGACAGATGCCGTAATGGGACATGGAAAGCTGCTGTTTTGCAATTCAATTCCAAAAATAATATTTCTTTTGGAATGTCCGTTTTCCCGAGGCTTGCAATCTTAAAAGTCTTAATAAAACCTACTTTTGCACCGATAACCGTTTTTTTGTCGTTTCAGGTTACTGAACCTAAGCACTTCGCGGTGCGAAGCACAAATACCAATCAAATATGCACTTAAAAAAGTACGCCCTCTGTCTGATTTTCGCCTGCACGGGCATTGTTCTTTTCAGTCAGGATCAGCACTTTACCCAATTTTACGCCTCGCCCACCACGCTGAATCCGGCGCTCACGGGCGCTTATACAGGCAAATACCGCCTTTCGTTCATTTACCGCGATCAATGGCGCAACGTATTGGACAACCCTTACGCCACGTTCTCCGCAGCCACCGATTTTCG
Organism: Chitinophagales bacterium; assembly: GCA_038323375.1. GTDB lineage: Bacteria > Bacteroidota > Bacteroidia > Chitinophagales > Saprospiraceae > JABWAJ01. The sequence continues at coordinate 3,347 of JBBQGV010000144.1, read as the reverse complement.
GTTCCGCATCAAAAGTTACCGCACGGTTTCGCGCGATGCCGTCGGGGCAGGCGTATTGTTTTACAGCGACCGGGTGCCGGGCGTGGATTTTTCCACCAACCAGATTTACTTGTCGGGCGCTTACCATAAAGCCCTGAACAAAAACGACGACCACTTTTTGAGCATTGGGGCGCAGTTTGGTATTTTGCAACGGAACGTCAATTATGGCTCGCTCAATTTCAACGACCAGTTTGACGGCACGGGCAGTTATACCGACCCGACCAACGAAGTGTTGCCGGAAAATAATTTTTCGTTTGCCGATTACAATGTCGGCCTCAGCTACGCCTATGCACCGGAGCGCCAGGCTGGTATTTTTGTAGGGGCTGCCATTTACCACATTTCAGAACCACAACTCAGTTTTTTCTACAATAAAGAAGAGCCGGAGCTTGGCGGCAACAACAAATTGCACCGAAAATATACCGCTTACGTGAGCGGCATTATCCCGTTGGGGAGTTCCATTCAGTTTTCGCCAAGAGCGTTGCTGTATGCCCAGGGGCCGCACTTCGCAGCTAATGCCGGCGCTAACTTCCGCTTTTTGGTCAACGACATCAGCGGCACCGCCCTGCACCTCGGTGCCTGGGTGCGTCCGGTGAAAAACGAGCAGGATAAAATCTTCATGGACGCCATTGTGGGCATGTTCGGGCTGGAATTCAACCGATTTTTGATCGGCGTGAGCTACGACGCCAACCTGACCGACTTAAATTTGCTAAAACAAGGCCAGGGCGCATTAGAAATTTCCGTGGCTTACCTTGGGGAATATGATGATGATTTGGTGCTTTGCCCGCAGTTTTAAATTGGGCATTAGCGACGAATTTATTCGCCAGTCTTTGCGACTGGCGAATAAATTTGCCGCTACTCGCTGTTCGCACATTTGGTCTGCCAACTGAAGTTGGCGACCACTACTCTTTGACCTTGTTCTTCAGTTTCTGATCGAAACTGCCCCACATTGTTTTCAAAGCCGGATCGCGACGCAGTTGTTTGAGCATTTCAATCGGACGGTCGAAATAAGCAACGAGTTCAGGATTCGATTCCACTGCTACCCCTTGGGCTTTCAGATTTGTTCTCAACTCCGAGTAGAACAAGTTCAGACGAGCAGCATTGTTGTCTAAGAAACGATCGAATTCTTCCTCAGAAAACAACATGCCCAGATTCGTTTCTTCCACGACTGCTTCAGCTACCGGGTTGTCCAGCAAAGCAGCTTTGCCTTCCAGAAACGCCATAATGTTGTCTACCTTTTTGTTCAGTGCTTCCACTTTACTGGTCAGGTCATTGGAATTGATGCCAACCGCTACATTCACATAATTGACGGCAGCGCCACCGGTAGCCTGCCAGGCCACACCTACGATGCGGGCGTAGTCTCCAATTTTCATATTTTCTTTGCTTACTGCAATGCCCATGCCGTCGTTGTTTCCGGAAGGCAGGAGGTAGTCGCCGATGTTCACTTTACCCACCACATGCACGGGAACCTGGCCCATAAAAGCAACTTTTTCGTAATTCGATTCTTCGTTTGGACGTGGCATATTGCCCAGCACAATCGGGCTTTTGGAGACCACCATGTAGTGGTCGGCGTTTTTGGTGTCTAATGAAATTTTGCCACCTTTCACGCCTACAATCTGACCGTAATGCATGTCCTGGTCTAATTCAGCGCGCTCCAGCCATTCGGCGTAGTCACCGGAACCGGATTCGTAAGCAACGCCTACATTACCCTGGACACGGTTTATGTAGTTGGCATATTCTACGCTCAGACCAGCAAGTTGCAAAGCTGCTCCGGCAGCCTGCGCTCCAATGGAAACGGCTTCCGCAGCCCTAAGGACCTGCGCGATAACCGTGGCAGCTTCTGCTCCAAGGGCGACTACATCCGTAGCCAGACCTGCAATTTCTATAGCGAATACGGTGGTTGAACTCGTGTATTCTTCGCTGGCTGTCAGTTCAGCAAGGGTTTGGCCTTCGATCCGTCCCTGAACGCCATTGGGATCAACAAACGTAACAAAGTTATTGCCAGTAGTGCGGGATTCGTTGATGCTCACCCAGATGCCCTGGTTGCTGCCCTGAACAACAAGCGGGTAAGGGACAGAACTGCCGTCGCCACCACCCAGTGTATTGAGGCCATCAACGACCAGTTTGGTGCTGATGTGGGCGCTGGTTGACACATCGAGTGTAGCCGTTGAGGTATTGCCATTAACGCTGGCATTTACATTGACATTCAGGTTATTGGTCGTGGTATTGCCCGTAATCACTGCGCTTCCGCCGACGTTTAGGTTCTTTTCAATGCCTACGCCACCTTGTACGACGACCGCGCCGTTGTCTTTGCTGGTGGATTGAGTCGCGTTGTTGAACGTAGCGATGCCCGTTACACCCAGCGTACCGCCCAGTGTACTGTTGCCCGTTACCCCCAGCGTACCACCCAGCGTTGTATTGCCCGCTACACCCAATGTGCCGCCGACTGTACCGTTACCTGTGACGTTGCTGTTACCACCCACGGAGCTGTTGCCTCCAACAGCGCTGCTGCCGATGACGCCGAGGTTGCCTCCCAGGTTTACGTTCTTTTCCACGCCGAGACCGCCTTCAATCACGACCGCGCCGTTGTCTTTGTTCGTAGATTCTGTCGTGCTGGCAAAAGTAGTCATGCCTGTAATCGTCATAGTGCCGCCAATTTGTGCATTGCCGCCCACGTTCAGGTTCTTTTCGATACCGGCGCCGCCTTCTACCACGAGTGCGCCATTGTCTTTGGTAGTGGATTCTGTCGTATTGTTGACGGTAGTTACGCCGTTTACGCCCAGGGTTCCCGCAACGGTGCTGTTGCCACCTACTGCGCTGCTACCGGTGACGCCGAGGTTGCCCCCCAGGTTTACGTTTTTTTCAATGCCCACACCGCCTTCGATGACCACTGCGCCGTCGTCTTTGGTAAAAGATTGAGTCGTATTGTTGAAATTCGCGATGCCATTCACACCCAAAGTACCGCCAACTGTGCTGTTGCCGCCCACCGAGCTGTTGCCCGTGACGCCGCTGTTGCCGCCAACATTGATGTTTCTCTCAATGCCCACGCCGCCTTCAATGACGACTGCGCCATTGTCTTTGGTCGTAGACTGGGTTGTATTGGTGAAAGTAGCGAGGCCATTTACGTTTAAGGCGCCATTTACATTGGAGTTGCCGTCCACATTGGCGTTGCCGTCAACATCCAGATTCTGGCCGATGTGCGTATTTCGGTCCACGTTCAGATCGCGGTCAATGTCTGCATCCTGGCCCACGTGCAGATCATTGTCCACATTGGCGTTGTTGTCTACATCCAGGTCGTTGCCGATGTGCAC
>JBBQGV010000143.1:0-11054 GCA_038323375.1 Chitinophagales bacterium | reverse complement strand
AGGTTTGTAGAAATGCATCGGGTTGACCTTAATTCCCGACCTCGGAGAGGTCAAAGGTTGGTTTCAACGCTATTTTCGGCAAACCTTCGACCTCTCCGAGGTCGGGAAAACATTGAAATGCTACATTTCTACAAACCTCTGGCTTCTCCGAGGTCGTATGGCAAAAAGCATTTCAAAGCGGCTGGATAGTTACAATTTTTTACTCAGGCAAGGGAGAAAGCAACGGAGATTCTATTTGTCATATTCCCGTGCTGCAATCGGGCAAACACGCAGCATTGCTCGGGTACGACGAAATCAAGATTTGGCTGGAAAAGAAGGCAGGGCAGAGCGCACCATAAAATCCTGCTGAATACACTATCTTTACACCAATTATCCTTAGCTTAATTTATCCTTAGCTTAATCTGGTGTCTCATGAGAATAACACTCCTTTGCTTAGTTTGCTGCTTTCCCGTTTTACTTGCAGCTCAATCCCAACGCGCCATTGTCGGCTTTGTTCCCGAGGCAAAAAACGGCTCCACCTGGCAATCAGAAACCATCGCCATACCCCTTGAAGCTACGCCTTTCTTGTCCTATTTCCTGATCTGGTCGGGCGATGCACCAGGATTTCAAATCCGGTTTTCAGCGGATGGCCACCACTGGGGTGAATGGCAAATAGTAGTCCCTGACGACCACGTGGAACAACGAATGGGGAGAACCATCAGCCAATTGGGGATGACCGACAAGGTATACCGCTTTTTTCAGGTTACTGCAACAGATTCGCCCGGCCAAGTGGAATGCCATTTTTACAATCCCGGCGATTCGCAGGCGGTAGCGCCGGTTTTGCAAAACGATGTGCTGGAAAGCCGCTCCTGCCCCTGTCCGCTTCCCGCCAACCTGACGCGCGTGCAGTGGTGCCCCGCAGGCAATTGCCCGCCAAGCCCCGATCCTACGCTGACGACCACCACCCACCTCATCGTCCACCATTCGGCAGGCACGAACGCATCTAATGACTGGGCTGCCGTAGTGCGCGCCATCTGGAACTTTCATGTGAATGGCAACGGTTGGGCCGACATCGGTTACAACTGGCTGATAGACCCTAACGGCGTCATTTATACAGGCCGCGGCGACGGCATCCTGGGCGCGCATTTTTGTGCCCAGAACACGGCCACAACGGGCGTTTGTATGCTGGGGGATTTTACTGCCATTACCCCAACTGCCGCTGCCATATCCAGCCTGCAATCGCTGCTGGCCTGGAAAGCCTGCGATGTGGGCGCTGATCCGCTGGGCGCTGGCTTTCACCCGCCTTCGGGTCTGAACCTCTCCTACCTCTCCGGCCACCGCGACGGTTGCAATACGGCCTGTCCGGGCGATGCCTTCTACCCCATGTTGCCAACTATCCGGCAGGGGGTAGCCGACCATATTGATGCAAATTGTGAGGCGACAGCGGAGGAGGAACAATCCGTTCTTCAAGCAGTACAGCTTGCCCCCAACCCGACTTCCGGCCACCTGGATATCGTCGTAACCAATGAACAATATGGCGACCTGAAAATTCTGTTATCCGATGCTTACGGCAGGGAGCTGTTCCGACAGACCGAAGTAAAAACTTCGCTGCGGCAACATTTTCAGATAGAGACCGGCGATTTGCCAGCGGGCAACTATTGGCTCATCCTTCAACTTGCCGGGCAAAAAGGCGTATTTCAGGTAGTGAAAATGTAGGCATTTGTAAACCAAATGTTAATTTTTTTGCAATTTGCAAGAGGAAAATTATGACGTATTTAATTGATTTTTACAGCAATTAACCTGTTATCACAAGATTTTTGCAAGTAGCGGCTTTTTGTAAACAGAAAGTTAACTTTGGATTAAATAAGCATTTCCTACTTTTGCGCCAAGAGCTTGTTCGGGATTTGCCGACCGTAGCCAATTGAGGGATTTCCAAACAAGCTCTAAGACAGCAATTCCATGAACAGTAAAGTTTAATCAACAAGGCTGGAAAGTTTCATGACTTTCTCTGTAACTTGTAACAGGCGCTCCGAAGAGATTTGTCATTAACCAACTTATTCAATTATGAGCATTAAACTCGCACTGTTCATGGCAGTCTGCTGCTTACTGGCAGGCACTGGCCACCTGCACGCGCAGGCAACTACCTCCACCCTGAATGGCATCGTCACCGATGAGAAAGGGGAAGCATTGATCGCTGCCACCGTTGTGGCGACGCACGAACCCAGCGGAACGTTGTATGGCGTGACTACCCGCGAAGATGGCCGCTACACCATCCCGAACATGCGGGTGGGTGGTCCTTACAAAGTTGAGGCATCTTATGTCGGCTACAAATCCGAAGCTTACACGGACGTTTCGATGGTTCTGGCGCAAAAATTGACGCTGAATTTTGTGTTAGAGTCGCAATCTCAGGACTTGTCTGAAGTGGTCGTCACCGGCCAGTCGGATCTGGTGCTCAACAACGAACGCACCGGCGCAGCAACAAGCATCAACTCGGATTTGCTGCAACGCCTGCCCACTATTTCGCGTTCCGCTTCGGATTATTACCGCCTGACTCCGGCTTCCGACGGAAATTCTTTCGGGGGTCGTAACGACCAGTACAACAACTTTTCCCTCGATGGCTCCATTTTCAACAACCCCTTCGGCCTCGATGCGGCAACACCCGGCGGGCAAACGGATGCGCAACCCATTTCTCTCGACGCCATCGAGCAGATCCAGATCTCGCTGGCACCCTACGATGTGACGCAATCCGGCTTCACCGGAGCTTCCATTGATGCAGTGACCAAAAGTGGGACGAATGCGATACATGGTACCGTGTTCGGGTTTTACCGCAACCAGGATCTGACCGGCTCGAAAGTGAACGGCAAGAGCATTTTTGTGCCTTCATTGACGCAATTGCAAACCGGTTTCAGCCTTGGCGGCCCCATCATTAAGAACAAACTCTTCTTTTTTGTGAATGCGGAATTAGAACGCCGCGAAGACCTCGGCTCCAACTTCATCGCAGCGGGCACTAACCGCTCCGGCGAAAACGTAGCCCGCGTGGAAGTACAAGACCTGGAAGCGGTGTCGAATGCGCTTCAACAGCGTTTCAGTTATGCAACCGGCGCTTACGAAAATTACGAACACCAGACCAGCAATGAAAAGGCGATTTTGAAATTGGACTGGAACATCAACAGCAGCAACACGCTCACCGCAACCTACAACTTCTTGAATGCGTTCAAGGATAAACCGGCGCACCCCTCGGCCATCGGTCGGCGCGGACCGGATTTTTTCACCCTCCAGTTTGAAAACTCCGGCTACCGCATCAACAACAAAATTCAGTCGGGGATTATGGAATTGAAGTCCATTTTTGGCAACAAAGCGGCCAATAAATTGAAAGTCGGGTACACGTCTTTCCGCGACTCGCGCGATCCGTTCTCTTCGCCGTTCCCGGTCATCAACATCAATAAAGACGGGATCCGCTATATCGTAGCCGGCCACGAGCCGTTTTCCATCAACAACGTCCTCGATCAGGACGTTTTCCATGCAACCGACAACTTCAACATTTACGCTGGCGACCATACCATTACCATTGGCGGTAGTTTCGAGCGCTTTGAGTTCAACAACTCCTTTAACCTGGATGCTTACGGTGGAACCTTCAGCCCAGGATTTGAGACCGTTGCTGCGTTCTTGGACAGTGTGCAAACCGGTTCTTTTGACGACGATGTGGCTTTCGCCAGAAGACCTATTGGCGAATCGGACTGGGCGCTGGCTGAAACCAACCTGGGTCAGTTGGCTTTTTACGCACAGGATGAATGGAATATTGGCCGCGACTTTACGCTGACTTATGGTTTGCGCATGGACATGCCGCTGTATTTCGATACGCCGGATAAAATTCAGGAGGTCATTGATCGCAACTGCTGCTTTGTTCCGGATCTCACGTATTTTGACGAAGACGGCAATCCAATTGTATTCGATCATACCCAATTGCCGGATCAAACGCCACTCTTTTCACCGCGTGTTGGGTTCAATTGGGATATTTTGGGCAATTCCACCATGCAACTGCGCGGCGGATCGGGCTTGTTCACTGGTCGCTTTCCTTTTGTATGGATTGGCAACCAGGTCGCTAACCCGAATTTCTTTTTCTACAATGTGACGCGCCCTGACTTCAAATATCCGCAGGTTTGGCGCACGAACTTAGGTTTCGATCGCAAGTTTGGCGGCGACTGGGTGTTGTCGGCAGATTTGATCTACACCAAAGACGTCAATGCGATGATGGTGCGCAACTATGGCATCAAGCCGCCTTCCGGCAAATTGGTCGGTCCGGACGGCCGCGCAATTTACCAGGCTTCTGACCGAACGGTTCCGTTTGCCAACAATGCTTACGTGTTTACGAATACAGATTTGGGTGAAACCTTCAATGCAACGCTGCAATTGCAGCGCTACTGGCAAAACGGACTCTACACAACCCTGTCTTACAACTTTCTTGACGCGAAAGACGCCAGTTCCATCGAAGCGGAAATTTCCAGCGACGCTTTCGACCGCAACCCGGCACTCGGCCATGTGAACGAAGCAGTGTTGACGTCTTCCCTATACGGCAACCGCCACCGCATTGTGGGCGCGGCGCACAAGAAGTTTGAATACGGCGGCGTTTGGGCAACCACGATTTCTTTGTTTATGCAGTATGCACAAGGCGGGCGGTTCACCTACACCTATTCCGGCGACCTGAATGGCGATGGATCTTTCCTGAACGACCTGATTTACATCCCGACGACTTCAGAACTGGGTCAGACGCAATTTTCGGGTAGCGCAGAAGAGCAAACCGCTCAACGCAATGCGTTCGATGCATTTATCCAGCAGGACGAATACCTGAGCGGTCGCCGCGGGGAATACGCTGAAAAATACGCCATCCTCAGCCCGTGGTATTCCAATTGGGATGTCCGCATCCTGCAGGACTATAAAGTAGGGAACAATACCATCCAGTTCAGCCTCGATGTGCTAAACGTTGGCAACCTCATCAGCAACAAATGGGGCGTGCGCCAGTTCCCGACTAATACGCAGCCGGTGGGCGTTTCCGTTGCCAACAGTGTGCCAACTTATAGTTTTGACACCGACCTGGAAACGACCTTTACGGACGATTTTAGCCTCTTGTCGCGCTGGCAGTTGCAGGTTGGTTTGCGGTATATTTTTTAATGGTTGACGGTGGACGGTAGACGGGTTCGTCTACCGTCCACCATTTTCACAAAATGTTATTTTTTTAACCCGACACGTCACTTTTCCTTTTTTCTGCATTATCCTCAAAAACCCAATAATTATGAAACGAATCCTATTCCTGTTTGTCTCACTGCTGATGTGGGGTGCCACACTCCCTGCACAGCAAAATACCCGTTACGCTGTTTATTTTGAAACCGGCCACCATGAGTTGGGCGAAGAAGCCCGGCAAACGCTCGATCAGGTGTTGAAAGAATTGCAATACCCTGAAGATTATTCGGTGGACATTTTCGCGCACACCGACAGCCGCGGTTCGGAGGATTACAACCTCAAATTGGCCGAAAGGCGCTCAAAATCGGTCAATGAATACCTTGCTGCAAGGGGTTTAAAAACCGAAAAAACAAGCACGGCGAGTCTGGGCGAAAGCGACCCTGCCCACGCGAACAACGACGAGTCGGGCCGCAAACTCAACCGCCGCGTGGATTTGGTGGTGAACATTGCCACCTTGCAATCCCTCAGCGAACTGACGGATCGCCTCAGCGACAACCGCATGCAGTATTTTACCATCAGTCCTGAAAAGTCCGTGCAACTGACGGGCAAACAGGGCACCAACCTCTGGATCGAAGCAAGATCTTTTGAATTTACCGATGGCAGCGGCGCACCGGATGCGTCGGTTGAAATTGCCCTGCGGGAAACTTACACCATGGCCGACATGTTGCTGGCCGACCTGACTACCTCCAGCGGCGACCAATTGCTGGAAACAGCGGGCATGTTCTACGTAGACGCCACCAGCAATGGAAAATCCCTGCAACTCAAATCCGATGCCCAAATCGTAGTGTCTATGCCTGCCGAATCGCTGCGCAAAGGCATGCAATTGTTTTTGGGCGAACAAAACGCCGAAGGCAAACTGACCAACTGGCAGGCGACGGGGCAGGGTTTTCAGACCAGTTTGGATGCCACCCTGAATTTGTCCCCGATGCCACGGATGCCCACTCCAAAAAGGCACCGCTTTCCGGTTTTTGTCCCCGACTATTCCACACAACCCAAGCTGCCGGAGCAACCACGCGCGCCATATAAACCGGTTGCGCCAAGGCGGGAAACGGTCATTTACAAACCTGGATTCATGGATCGCATGGTTATGGGCAAGGAAAAAGTGCGTGAGAAAGAAGAAGCGATGTACCAAAAGCAAGTGGCTGCGCATGAAAAACATGTGAAACACTACGAAGAAAAACAATATCCTGCCTACTTAGCTGTCGTAGCGAAATACGAAGCAGACAAGGCAAGTTTTCCCGCCCGCAGCAAAGCATGGATAGAAGAGCTGGCGCAAAAAAAGGCCAATTTTTACGAAAGCGGCGAGTACCTTGCCATTGTAGAGAAATACGAAGCGGAGTGGGAAGTTCAGGAAAACATCTGGCAAAAAAAATTGGAAGCCTGGAATGGAGAAAATAAAGAAAAAATTGAAGCTTTTGAAGCCAAGGGAGGCAAAATCCGTTCGAATATGGCGTCAATGGATGCCTATTTCTATCAGGTTAACCGGCTCGGGTGGGTGAATTGCGACATTTTTTCCAATGACCCCGGAGAGCGCATGCAATTGGCCATCAGAGATGAAGACGATTCCGATGAGCGGATCTACATCATCCTGAAAGATCGAAGCAGTATTTTGAGCGCCGGAAAAAGCCGGACGGATTCCAATGTTTATGTATCCGCAGGAATACCCAAAACAACACCGCTTAAAATTCTGGCCATCAAACTGGAAGCAGGGCGTCCGATGATGGCTGTTCGGGAAACACGCGCCGGAGAGGAGTCGGAATACAAATTGGAGTACAAAAGCTGCTCGCTGAAAGACATCCGGAAAGCCTTGCAAGGTTTGAACGGGTAGTTTTTAAGGGGCGAATTTGCGAGTAGGCAAATTTGCAAGTTGGCAAAAGGCAAATTTGCAAGTGAGCCTACTTGCGAGTTTGCCTTTTACAAACTTACCTGCCAACAACGACCCCAATTTTCAAAACTTCAAATCAACCCGCTCACTTTCCGCATACCCAATACACGTATACACAAACTCCCCCGCTTTTCCGATGCGTTGGGAGCCATTGTACCGCATTTTTACAGTCCCGGCGGTGCATTGCGCGGTGCAGGCTGTGCAAACGCCGGCTTTGCAGTTGTAGGGTAGGATAATCCCTTGCCGTAGGGCACCATCAAGGATGGTTTCGCCTTCAAATACCTCAAATTCAGCGTTGTACTTTTTTCCACTAACCGTAATGCGGTGGTGGATGGCGGGGTTGATTTCGGGTAAAAAATGGGCGTCGGTGGGTTTGACGGTAAAGACCTCTTTGTGGATTTGCGTTTCGTCCAGCCCCAGGTAGCGCAGCGTGATTTCTGCCATGCGCATCAATGCCTCGGGGGCGCAGAGGAAAAAGTTCAGGGCTTCGGGCGGAAACAATGCATACTGCGCGACGAGCGCTTCCAGCAGGCCGTTGTTGAGGTGGGCGTGCAGGTGCGGGCGATCGGGATGTCGTTCGCTGCTGAACAGGTAAATGCACTGAAAGCGGTCGGGAAAGCGCGCAATCCAGGCATCTATGCTTGTTTTGAAAATGGTATGGGCAGCGCTTTGGTTGGTGTAGAAGAGGGTGATGAACGGCGCTTGTTCCTGGTGCAACAGCGTTTTCAACAAACTAAAAACCGGCGTGATGCCGCTGCCGCCAGCCACAAAAAACAATTGCCGGTCGGCGAGCCGCACCTGTTTCAATGTAAATTGCCCTAAGGCGTCCAACGTCTCCAATTCGTCGCCGGGATGAACGTTGCGGATCAGGTAGTTGGAAAATTCTCCGTTGGCCACCCGTTTTACGGTGATGGCGGGCAGGCCGTCGTGGCCGGGTGCCGAACTGAAAGAATAAGCGCGGCGCCGCTCTTTGCCATTGACTTCAAAAATCAGGGTTGCAAACTGCCCGGACTCGTAAGGGTAGGGGAGGCCGTCGGCTGGTTCCAGCACGAATGTATAAACATCAGTCGTTTCGGGATGCTTTTCTACGACTCGGAGCCTGCGGTAATCGCTCCTATTCACGACTTCTCAAACAGGGAATCCACAAAGGCGCGTTTGTTGAAGACCTGGAGTTGCTCAATGCCTTCGCCTACACCGATGTATTTGATCGGAATTTTGAATTGGTCGGAGATGCCGATGGCGACGCCGCCTTTTGCAGTGCCGTCGAGTTTGGTGAGCACCAGTGCGGTTAGTTCGGTCGCTTCGGTGAAGCGGCGGGCCTGCTCGATGGCGTTCTGGCCGGTGGTGGCATCCAGCACCAATAACACTTCGTGTGGGGCGCTTTCCATTTTTTTGCTGATGGAGCGCTTGATTTGGGTCAGCTCGTTCATCAGGTTGATTTTGGTGTGGAGGCGTCCGGCGGTGTCAATGATGGCGACGTCGCAGTTGTTGTTGATGGCGTATTGCACCGTTTCGTAAGCGACTGCGGCGGGATCGGCTTCCATGCCTTTGCTGAAAAAGTCGCACCCGACGCGTTCCGACCAGATTTTGAGCTGGTCTACGGCAGCGGCGCGGAAGGTATCGCCAGCGCCCATGACGACTTTTTTGCCCTGCTGTTTGTATTGCCACGCTAATTTGCCAATGGTCGTGGTTTTGCCGACGCCGTTGACGCCAACCACCATGAGCACATAAGGTTTTTGAGCGGCGGGCAGCGAAAAGTCTTCGATGTCCCCGGTATTGTTTTCCGCCAGAATATTCACGATTTCGCTGCGCAGCAGTTCGTTCAGTTCTGCGGTGTTGAGGTATTTGTCGCGCGCCACCCGTTCGGTGATGCGGTCTATGATTTTGACCGTCGTCTCCCGGCCCACGTCGGAGGAAATGAGGATGGATTCCACTTCATCTAATACTTCCTCGTCCACGGTGGATTTGCCGGCCACGGCTTTGGCTAATTTATCGAAGAAAGTGGTTTTGGTTTTTTCCAAACCCTTGTCGAGTTCTTCCTTTTTCTCCCGGTTGAAAAATTTGTTAAAAAAGCTCATTGGCAGATGTTAGATGTTAGACTTTGGCAGCCCAAGAAAGGCAAAAAGTGTTAAAGTGGGCAAAGTTATCCTGAAAAAAGCAAAAGTGTATTATGTTTATAGAAGGAACAGCGAACTGCTCGTTTCTATACTGCCTTAGCAAACACTTCCGAACAAACATATAAAGGGGGCATTGAGTTGTAGAACCCGGTGCGAAGTATTGTTTTTTGCGCTTCCTGCGATAGGCGGGGAAGCGTGAAGTCTCTGTATGCCAATAACAAATAGACTTGTTGCGATGGGGCAGCTTGGTGGGAGAAAAAGAGCCATTTCCACCCCGCGATGATTCCCGTCGCAACAAGTCTAATATAAAAACTCCAATGAAAAGCGCTCAGGAAGTAAAAACCAGACAACAGATTGCCGAATCTTACGGCGTAAGTCGCAAGACTTTCTACAATTGGCTCAAAAGAGCAGGTATCAAATTAGGTAATGGATTGGTAACACCCAGAGAACAGCAACTGATTTATGAAACTTTTGGATTGCCCGAAAGGGAAAAGCAGGAGGTCTTGGCGTCTGATTACCCAACTTTACCCAAAGTTACTCATTGATTTTCAGGGAAATGGGACGAGCTTTGTAGGGTCAATTGCACACGACACACTTTAAGGCGCCAGGAGGTGTTGATAGACAGGAGGCAGCGGGCATCCCGAAATCGCTGGAAAAGAAGTAGGGGATTCTAAAATTTTAACCAATGAAAATATTACACTGCGAGTCGCCAGGCTTTGTACATGAGCTAGCTGATGAGAGACCGTATTTAGGCACTTATTGCACTTTGCGTAATTGATTAGCGCTAAAATACGTCCATTTTGGATATTTTTCTGTCAGAATGTATTTGGTTATAAAAAAAGCAGCAATCTTATTTGATGAAACATACGCGATCGGAATTAGAAAATCTGAGTAAAGCGGAATTGATCGAGTTGGTCATGTCGGTGGGAGATCGGTATTATTCCATGCTCAAGCGTGTCGAGGAATTAGAGCGAACGGCGGCGCGAACGGCGGCGCCGTTTTCGAAGAACGGCCGCAAGTTTGACCCTCAGAAGCCTGGGCGGAAGATTGGTCAAGGGAAGTTTGAGGGGCGCAAACCTCCGTCAGAAGAAGATTTGAGTTCAATGGAAGAGAACTAGTCTAAGATGCTGAGGAATGCACGTGTTGTGGGCAATTGGAAGATCAAGGGTTTGAGTTTGTAAGTGTGCCGGAAATGCCGGTGTGCCCAAGAGCCGTGATAAAAGGATTTCGTGTTCACCTAATCGCAATGAAGAAGTGCGGGAGGTAATTCCGTCGGATTATGAGGGGGTAATGTGTACGGATCGGGGGAAAAGTTATGATGCCAAAGAATTTCTGGATGTAAAACAGCAAAAATGTCTGAGCCATATTCAACGGAATTTGAAGGACGTGGAAGAGATAAAAACGGGCAAGAGCAAATGGTTTAGTTCGGAATTAAAGGCTCTGTTGCATGCAGGCATCGAATTATGGAAGGAGCAGCGCACCGAACAAATAAGTTTGCAACATTACCTGAAGCACGGAAAAATACTGGCTGGACAAATCATCCATCATTTACGGAACCGGGCACTGAAAGATAAGGACAACCAGAGAATGCTCAACGGATTGGGCACACACCATGACCGGGGAAATCTGCTCCGTTTTCTGGGAGACCCCTCCATTGAACCGACGAATAACCGGGCCGAACGTGCATTAAGGGGGGCGGTCATCGCCAGAAAAGTGTCGCATTGCTCAAAAAATGAACGGGGTGCTAATGCCCGTGCTGCTTTTATGAGTGTCATCAAAACCCTCCGAAAGCGCGGGCAGGATATAATTCAGGGCCTCGAACATGTCATGCGTAC
>JBBQGV010000142.1:0-11691 GCA_038323375.1 Chitinophagales bacterium | reverse complement strand
AAAGTTTAGTAAACGTTACTTCGGTTGATTGACGTTTACTAAACTTTGAAAGTTTAGTAAACGTTACTTCGGTTGATTGACGTTTACTAAACTTTGAAAGTTTAGTAAACGTTACTTCGGTTGATTGACGTTTACTAAACTTTGAAAGTTTAGTAAACGTTACTTCGGTTGATTGATTGACGTTTACTAAACTATGAAAGTTTAGTAAACGTTACTTCGGTTCCCTCTGATTCTTGAAAATGTCCAGCAGCATGCTATTTACCACTTTTCAGCGGAAATAAGTATGGCTATGGATTAGGCAGGACAAAGCCCGCGAGACGAAGTGCTGACGAGGCGAGGGTGTGCGCTGCTTCGTTTCGCGGGCTTCAGTCCGCTTCCTGTATCATCAAACTTATTCCAACAGCTCTATGCTAAATAGTTACAAAAAAATCAAATAAAACCCAAAAATTCAAACATTCCGGCAGTATTCAAAATTTACAAGCCAAAAATCGCTTTGCCGGGGTAGATTGCCGAATCCGCCAGTTCTTCCTCGATGCGCAGCAACTGGTTGTATTTTGCAATCCTGTCCGAACGCGAAGCCGAACCGGTTTTGATCTGGCCCGTATTCAGCGCCACAGCGAGGTCGGCAATGGTGGTGTCTTCTGTTTCACCCGAACGGTGGCTCATCACGCTGGTATAGCTGTTGCGCGTGGCTAAGCGAACCGCTTCGATGGTCTCCGTCAGCGTACCGATTTGGTTCACTTTGATGAGAATTGAGTTGGCCACACCCATTTCGATGCCTTTTTGCAGGCGGGTGGTATTGGTGACAAACAAGTCGTCGCCCACCAACTGGACTTTATCGCCCAATTTCGTCGTCAGCGCCTGCCAGCCGGCCCAGTCGTCTTCTGCCAGCGCATCTTCGAGGGACAGGATCGGGTATTTGTTGCACCAGTTCACCCAATAATCCACCATTTGAGAAGAAGTCAGTTTATCGCCGGTGGATTTGTGGAAATGGTACATTTTGGTTTCGTCGTCGTAGAACTCCGATACGGCAGCGTCCATGGCAATCACGATGTCTTCGCCGGGCCGGTACCCTGCCGCTTCGATGGCTTTCAGCACGATTTCGATGGCCTCTTCGTTCGATTTGATGTTGGGGGCAAAGCCACCTTCATCGCCTACGTTGGTGGAGTAGCCTTTGCTTTTCAACACAGTCTTGAGGTGGTGAAAAACTTCCACGCCCATGCGCAGCGCTTCCGAAAACAGGTCGGCACCGATAGGCATGATCATAAATTCCTGAAAATCAATGCTATTGTCAGCGTGTGAGCCTCCGTTGAGGATGTTCATCATCGGCACGGGCAGTACATGCGCGTTCACCCCGCCGATGTAGCGGTAGAGCGGTTGTTCCAGACTGATTGCCGCAGCTTTGGCCACCGCCATGGAAACGCCGAGGATGGCATTGGCACCGAGTTTCGACTTGTTGGGTGTGCCATCCAATTCGATCATCAGCCGGTCAATATAAATCTGGTCGAACACATCCACCCCGATGAGTTCTTCGTGCAGGATTTCGTCCACATTGCGGCAAGCGCCCAATACGCCCCTGCCGAGGAAACGGCTTTTGTCGCCGTCGCGCAACTCCACGGCTTCGTGTTTGCCGGTGGATGCACCAGATGGCACCGCCGCCCGGCCTACGGAACCGTCTTCGGTCATTACTTCTACTTCTACCGTCGGATTGCCGCGGGAGTCCAGAATTTCGCGGGAGCGAATGTCAATTATCGTACTCATTTCAGGTATTTTATGTCGTTCATTTTTTTTTGCTGGCGCGAGGCTCCGGCCTCGTGTCTACTATTTAGGAGGCTTTGCCTTTTTTTCGGGCGACTGCGAGGGTCACCCCCCTACTGCATCAATTCTAAAAAATCATCAAACAAATACCGCGCATCGTGTGGCCCCGGCGACGCTTCCGGGTGGTATTGCACCGAAAACGCTTTTTTGTGCCGGAGGCGAATGCCTTCTATCGAATGGTCGTTGAGGTTAACGTGTGTAATTTCTACGGTTTCAGCGTGTGCAGCCACCGAATCGGGGTTGATGCCGAAGCCGTGGTTTTGGCTGGTAATTTCACTACGGCCTGTGCGCAGGTTTTTCACCGGGTGGTTGATGCCGCGGTGGCCGTGGTGCATTTTGAAGGTGCTGATGCCCACCGACAGGGCCAGCAATTGATGCCCCAGACAGATGCCAAACAGCGGTTTGTCTTCTTCCAGAATGGCTTGCGCTGTTTCCACCGCGTAGCCCATCGCTGCCGGATCGCCGGGGCCATTCGACAGGAAGTAGCCGTCGGGATTCCAGTCGCGCAAGTCGGCAATCTTGGTTTTGGCCGGAAATACTTTCAGATAGCAGCCGCGATCGGCTAAGTTTTGCAGAATGTTGCGCTTGACGCCGAAGTCGAGGACCGCCACTTTGAGCGCCGCATCGGGGTTGCCGATAAGGTACGGCTCCAGCGTGCTTACTTTGGAAGCGAGTTCGAGGCCCTCCATCTGCGGCGCGGTAGCGAGCCGGCGACGCAGTTCGTCCAGGTCGGTGGTTTCCGAAGAAATGATGGCATTCATGGCACCTTTGCTGCGGATATGGCGCACAATGGCGCGGGTATCCACGTCCGAAATACCAACCAATCCTTCGTTTTCAAAGTATTGCTGGATGGACAAATCCGCTTTGGCGCGGGAATATTCGTTGGTGAAATTTTTACAGATCAGCCCGGCGATTTTGATGGCGCCGGATTCCGCTTCGGTGTTTTTTGTGCCGTAATTGCCGATGTGGGCGTTGGTGGCCACGAGCAATTGACCGAAATAGGAAGGGTCGGTAAAAATCTCCTGATAGCCGGTCATGCCGGTATTGAAGCAGACTTCGCCAATGGCGGTGCCGATTTTGCCGGCGGCTTTGCCGTGGAAGGCCGTTCCATCTTCCAATAATAATATGGCAGGCATAGATTGTAGTTCGTTCATTGGCTTTGCGCGCTGTTCGTGAAAAGCGCCGCAAAGATACATTCTGTGAGCGGGCTTTTTCAGGGATCGTTGTTTTTTCTATTTTTTTTATTTGGTGAGCGTCGGGCAGGCGTCCGAAGAATAGAACACGCGAGGCGGAGCCATCGCGCGAGCGGATATATAGCGCCGCTTTTTCCGATATATACAAAAAGCGGCAACACATAAGCGCTGCGCGTTTATATATACGCTATATATGCTGCGCTATATATAGACGTATATATCCGTGCGGCTTTCACACACAAAAAAGGGGCGAGCCATGTTGTAACTCGCCCCTTTTTTCAGAAGAGGGTAAAAGGGTAAAAGAACTAAAGGGTTATTTGGTCCTGGCCAGGCGGAAGCCAACGTCGTCGTAGCGGTAGCCGGGTGTGCCGAGGCTGCGATGCGCTACACGGCAATCCTGCGGGTCGTAAGCCCACGACCCGCCGCGCCGGACGCGGAGGGAGCCACTCTTCGCGCCTGTCGGGTTTTTCTGAGCCGCCGAAGCATAATCGCCGGACCAATCGCTGCACCACTCATACACATTCCCACTCATATCGAACAAGCCCAGTTCGTTGGTCTTTTTTTTGCCAGTCGGGTGGGTTTTGTCGCCTGCGTTCTCGCCGTACCAGGCCACTTCCCCAAGATCGTTGTTGCCAGCATACAAATAGCCTTTGCTCTTTATTCCGCCGCGTGCCGCATATTCCCACTCGGCTTCGGTGGGCAGGCGGTACTTAGCCCCGGAGCTTAGGGCGTTCAGTTTTTTAAAAAAATCCTGTACGTCCTCCCAACTTACACTTTCTACGGGGCAGGAAGGGCAATTTTTGAATTCAGAAGGATTACTCCTCATCACCGCCTTCCACTGGGCTTGGGTGACTTCGGTACGGCTGATGTAAAAGCCATCCAGCGTAACGGAGTGCGATGGTTTTTCATCAACGTAGCAGTCTTTATCTCGTCCATCCAAACAGCCCATCGTGAAGGTGCCGCCCTTAACAAAGACCATGCCGTCGGCGATCGTGTCAAGCCCCTCCCCGGCTCTCCCAGAAAGCCGGCCTACGGGGGCTTCAATTTTCCCAACAACCGCGTCTTTAGTCTTCTTTTCCCGTTCCTGCACCGCCGTTTTTATTTCCTGCAACTGCGGCTGCACTTCCTGTCGAATCTCTGTTTTCCTGGCTATAATTTTTTCCACGCGCGCTACGCTTGCTGCGCTGGCAGCAGTTCTGAGGGCGGGCATCAAAGCCCGGACTTCTCCGGTGGTAGTGGCCGTTTCTGCTTTTTGTTCCAGCGTGGCATCAAGTGCGGGTTGCACGTCCTGGAGCACTTGTTCGTCGGAAGCGGCGGCTTCGGCGACGGCGGTCAGTTGGGTGCTTTCGGGGTAGTTTTTCAGGAAATTGCGGATGCGGACGCCGGTGGGTTGGCGGCGGATGCTTTCCACTTCGCGCACTTCGAGGTTTTTTACTTTTTCAGCAATTTGTGCGCGGTATTGGCCGCTTGGGTAGGCCTGCTGGTAGGCGCGCAGGTCGCCCAAAGCCTCTGTTTTCAGGGCTTTGCGGTAGAACGCTTTTTCCACACGGGGCTGCGCTTTCGGGTTGTTTTTGTATTCCTCGATGTAAGCCGCAAAGGCTTCGGCGCTGCCGCTGAGTTCAGCAAACCAGAAGTCGCGCACAGGCGGCGGCGTCAGCGCGTAGGCACCCGTGGAGCCAACAATGAGGAACAACAGAAAAAAAGAGACCGCGCGCACCCTGCCGAAAATGGGTCGGGATTGGCGCGACTGGATCATGGGCTGCGGCGCCGGAATATAGGATTCTGCATTGGCTGTGGTTGTCGGTTCAAGACTGATGCTTCTACCCGGCATAATCACCGGCCCCACAGCAGGCGGCGCTATCGGCGCAGGCGGCGGCGGACTTAGCGGCTCCGAAGCTCCCTTTGAAGATTCAATCTCCATCACATCCCCACGCTCACTCCCTCCCCCTCGGGGAGGGTCGGGGAGGGGCTGACTCATCGCGAATGATTGCCCCGCGCTTTTCATCGGCGCTTCTTCCTCATCGGTACGTGGCGTTTCCGTCACAATCGTCACTGTTTCCAATATGGACACCTCTCTTGAAACATACTTACCCAGAATAGGCACAAATTCCATCATAGACACTTTCACCAGCAACTGGTGTTGCCCTTCCGCCAGCGGCGTCACACTGAACAGCCACTGGGTTTTGCCGGTTTCGCGCACCAACTGGGTGGGTTCGCTCAGGTTGCGTACCTGGAAAACATTGCCTTCGGGGTCGAGTAGTTCGGCTTTCATCATATCCGAAACTTCCACGCGTTGCTTCACGCGCACATCGGCGTCTAAAACGATGTCTTCGAGCAGGGCGTCTTCATCAATGGCGACGCGGATGGTGCAGATGACGGGTTTGCGCAGGGGCATCCGGTGCGGCACGCGGTAGAGGACGCTGCCGGTGCGGGCGGAGGTATTGCTTTTCCCCACGACTAAAGGTTCTTCAAAATCCGCTTCCTCCAACGCATTCAGGAGGTCGAGAAAATTGGCGCGTACGGTATCTATCCTGCGGGCGTATTCTTCCGGACTGAGGGTGTTTCGGAAATGCGCTTTGTTTGCCTCGTTGATTTGCGCAAGCATAGAAAGGGCTATGCTGTGTTTTTCAGAACCATCAGGCAATAGTCCGCCTAACGCCCTGATGGCGGCGGGCAAATCCTCGATCAGGATTTCCCGGATATTTTTCTGAAGCTCAGCAAGGCGTTGGGTTAATGGCATGGTATTGGAATTTGAGGATAAATATAGGGAAATTTGAGGATTTGAGGATTTTGAGCGCGGGGCAGCGCCAGTAGGGTGCGACCCTCGCGGTCGCCCAAACACTCAACGAACCAACAAATACCTTTCCCAGTCTTCAACATGATCTACATCCGACAACTCCGGCAGCAACGCATAGCTTTTTCCGGCTGCATCCAATCGTGCAAGGGTTTCGGCCAACACGAATGCTGTACTCCAGACCATTTCCCGAAAAACGGTCGGGATCACGTTTTTTAGTCCCAGCGAATAGTAGCCTCCATCGTTGGCAGGGCCAAGCACGGCATCGCAATGATCTAATTGAGTAAATGCCTGTTCGATGATGGCCGGGCTGAGTTCCGGGCAGTCGCTGCCAATAATTACCGCCTTTTGATGGGTTTCTAAAGCTAATTGAAATGCGGCTTCCATGCGCGCACCGAGGTCGCCGCTGGATTGCAGGTGTTTTTGGAATAAAGCATCGGGCCAGTCGTCACTTTGTGGAATAAAATTGCTGTAAAACAGGAACCTTCCCGCAGGAATGGCCACAGCCACAGTACGCGTAATGCCTAACAATTCGAGATAAATTGCTAAGGCTTTATCGTCGCCCAAATCCTGTGCTAAGCGGGTTTTGACCTTGCCTTTTTCCGGATTTCGGACAAAAAGCAGGAGTGCGCGGTTGTCGTTCATGGTTGATTTGATCACTTATACTTCCCCAATATCTTCGTTCCACAACTGCGGCCGCTCGCAGATGAAGGTTTCCATCATTTCAATGCACTGCGCATCGTTCAATACTTCGGTGACCACTCCCCGGGATTCCAGCAGGGCTTCTTCCCCCATAAAGGTCTGGTTTTCACCAATGACGACTCTGGGAATGCCGTACAGCAAAATAGCGCCGCTGCACATGGAGCAAGGCGATAAAGTGGTGTAAATGGTACACTCCCGGTATACTTCGGCAGCTTGCCGGCCTGCATTTTCCAAAGCGTCCATTTCGCCATGCAGGATGGCGCTGCCTTGCTGAACGCGCCGGTTGTGGCCGCGGCCAATGACCTGGCCGCGATGTACCAGAACGCTGCCAATAGGGATGCCGCCTTCTTCCAGCCCTTTTCGGGCTTCATCAATGGCCGCTTGCAGAAAAATATCCATGAGCGATAGGTCTATTTTTTTCTTACCAAAGCAGAGGCCGGTTCGGGCACCCAATGCCCAAGGCCGCCTGCACGCTGGTCGTTAAAGGAGTCCGGCGCTTTGCCCGCTGCAACAAAATCTTTCCAATTTTCGCTTTGGCTGCCATCGTCTTTGCGTACCATCGTGATGCAATTTTCCACCGGACAAACGAGGGAACACAAGTTGCAGCCCACGCAGTTTTCTTCGATGATGTAGGGGATGCGGCCATCCACCGGCAGACCGATAGCCTGATGCGCCCCGTCTTCACAAGCCGTGTAGCACAACTGGCACTGGATGCACTTGGCCGGGTCAATGTGCGCTTTCACGTCGTAGTGCAGGTTCAGGTTTTCCCAGGTTTTGATGTTGGGCAATGCTTTGCCGATGAAGTCATCGAGTTGTTCAAATCCTTTTTCCCGCATGTACGATTCGAGTCCGGCGGTCATCTCGCGGATGATGCCGAAGCCATAGTGCATCACCGCCGTACACACCTGCACGTTGCTGGCGCCAAGCAGCAGGTATTCCGTTGCATCGCGCCAGTTTTCGATGCCACCGATGCCCGAAATGGGAATATTGATCCCGCTGTGCTGCGCGCAGTTTTTCACCATATTCAGGGCAATGGGTTTCACCGCCGGGCCGCAATACCCGCCATTCGTGCTTTTCCCGTCCACAATCGGATAAGGCACAAAATGGTCTAAATCCACGCCCACTATGCTTTGAATGGTGTTGATGAGCGAAATGGCGTCGGCACCGCCGAGGGCTGCCGCTTCGGCGGGTTCGGTAATGTCGGTAATATTGGGCGTAAGCTTGACGATGACCGGAATTTTAGCCACTTCTTTCACCCACGAGGTGATCATTTGCAAAATAGAAGGCTCCTGCCCTACTGCCGACCCCATGCCGCGTTCGCACATCCCATGAGGGCAGCCGAAGTTCAGTTCGATGCCATCAGCCCCGGCGTTTTCTACGTCTTTTACGATCTGTTGCCACTCTTCTCTGGTTTCCACCATGAGAGAGGCAATCACCGCGTGGTGAGGGAAGTACTTTTTCACTTCCTCAATTTCGCGCAGGTTGTCTGCCAAAGGCCGGTCTGTGATCAACTCGATATTGTTGAAACCCACCATGCGGTTGCTGCGGTAATTGATCGCTCCATAGCGACTGGACACGTTGATGACCGGCACCCCCAGTGTTTTCCAAACGGCACCGCCCCACCCGGCGTCAAAAGCTTTCATGATCTGATAGCCGGAATTCGTTGGCGGCGCAGAAGCCAGCCAGAATGGGTTGGGCGATTTGATGCCTGCGAGGTTGGCGGAAAGGCTTGGCATAGTCCTGGTTTATTGATGATAAATGATTGATTACTGATTACTGACAACTGACAATGGACAGGTACTGCTCCACCAAAATCTTCCGATGATGCGTTTCGTGGCCGGCAATAATAAAGCCCAACGCGAGCACCGACATTTCATTGTCGTTGGCAATGCCTTTGCGACCAAGCATTTCTATGGTAAATCCTTCAAACAAATGGAGCGTAGAGGCGCGTAAACAACTCATTTCGTCCGCAATCTGGCGCAGGCTGCGTGCGCTGGCATTGGCTTCCGGCGCATAATCGTTTTCGTCCCAGCCGTGCAAAGCCGTTTTATCGTTCCGGGCAAAACGAAGAGCGCGGTAAGCGAAAATTCGTTCCGCGTCAATCATGTGGCACAGCAGTTCCCGAATGCTCCATTTGCCTTCTGCATAGCGAAAATCCTGTTTGTCTTCTCCGATGGACGCCAAAACATCCAGCATCCGGTAATTCGATACGCGCAGAGCCTGAAGCAGGTCGGGTTCTTCCACCAGCTTGACGTATTTTTTATAAAATGAAGGAATTGTTTGAAGATTGATCAGCATGTTTAGGTCAGTTTTTTATTTTTAGAACTTGTTCAGGTTTTCATGGCGGAGCGAGAACGAGGAAATTTTGTTTTAGAGAAGGCGGATTTTGCAGACGTAGCTGGCAGCTACGGCAAAAAAATCCAACGCACTAGAAAATAAAATTTGCTGTTCGCAGCCCGTTGATGAAATCCCGAACAAGTTCTTAATTAAATTGTAAAAATTCATGAATCCCCTTCGCCGCTGCTTTGCCTTCTGCTGCTGCGTTCACTACTTCCGCGCCGCCATTCACCGCATCGCCACCCGCAAAATACTTCGGATGGGCGGTTTGCCGGGTAGCAGGGTTGACCACGATCCGCCCCTGGCCATCCACGTGAAGTCCTTGTATTTGGGAAAATAATTCCGTCATTTTGGATTGTCCGGTGGCTAAAATGACGACATCGCAGGCGATTTCAAATTCGCTGCCCGGAACGACCGCATCCCGACCCTGTTCTTCCTGCGTTTTCACCAACCGAATGCCTTCTACCCGTTGATTGCCCAGGATGGCGACAGGCAAAGCATTAAAAACACCTTTCACACCAACGGCTTTGGCTAATTCGTATTCAAATTCATACGCACCCATACCAGCCTTTGACCGCCGGTAAGCTAAAATCACTTCTTCCGCGCCCAGCCGAGCCGATTCGGAAGCAGCATCCATGGCGGTGTTGCCGCCGCCGATGACGACGACCTTTTTTCCGACTTTTGCTTTTAACGGATTGAGTTTGACCTGCTCAATGAATGCTGTGGCACCGATGCAATTTTCGAGGTTTTCACCGGGAATATTCAGCGCGCGGGTTTTGCCCAGCCCGACGCCCAGAAAAATAGCGTCGTAAGTACTTTCCAGCTTGTGCCATTGCTCCGGCGTTTGGATGGCTTGATTGTAATGAATCTGAAAACCAAGCTGTTGTTGCAACCAGGCCACTTCGTCCAGCACATCCTGGTTGGTTACTTTGTACGGCGCGCAACCATACAGCGCGAGGCCGGAAGGATGGTCTTTGGCTTCAAAAATAGCCACCTCATAACCGTGCGCCCGAAGCTCGCAGGCGCAGGCGATGCCCGAAGGACCAGCGCCAATCACGGCGACCTTTTTGCCATTGGACGGCGCAGGGTGGAGGAGTTGTTTTTGGCTGTTGATGACCGATGATGTCGCAAAACTTTGCAGTCGCCCGATTTCTATCGGCTTCACATTCTGGTGATTGTACACGCAAGCACCTTCGCAAAGCACCTCTGTGGGGCATACTTTCCCGCAAATATTGCCGAAATAATTTGAGCTGTAAATGGTACTGGCTGCGCCTTCTATGTTTTGGGTATTGATTTGCCGGATGAACAAAGGAATGTCAATGCCAGTGGGGCAAGCCTGCACGCAGGGAGCATCGTAGCAAAAAAGGCAGCGGGAGCTTTCGTAATAAGCCATCGTAGGATTCATGTACGGCTTGATCTGCTCGAAATGCTGCGTGAGTTCTTGTTCGTTGGTTGGGCGTTGAAATTCTGCCATGCTATTTTTTTTTATGCTGTACCGCCGAACTCCGATTCGACGCAAATAATCTGCTGTACCGCCGAACTCCGATTCGGCGGAAATAATCTGCTGTACCGCCGAACTCCGATTCGGCGCAAATAATCTGCTGTACCGCCGAACTCCGATTCGACGCAAATAATCTGCTGTACCGCCGAACTCCGATTCGGCGCAAATAATCTGCTGTACCGCCGAACTCCGATTCGGCGCAAATATAAACACTAATTGCACGAATGCCCGCCGAATCGGAGTTCGGCGGTACGTTACAACTCCGTCAGCTTCCCGTACGTCTCGGGCCTCCGGTCTCTGAAAAACTGCCAGACATTACGGACTTCTTCGATCATATCTAAGTCGAATTCCGCGACTAACAATTCATCCTTGTCTTCGGAGGCCTGTGCAAAAATCTGTCCCCGGGGATCCACAAAGTAGGAAGAACCGTAAAACTTTCCAACATTCCAGGGCGCTTCCGTGCCAACGCGGTTGATGCAGCCCATGAAATAGCCATTGGCCGCTGCATGCGCTGGTTGTTCCAATTTCCAGAGGTATTGAGACAAGCCGGCCACTGTTGCCGACGGGTTGTATACAATTTCGGCACCGTTCAGACCCAGAATCCGTGCACCGTCCGGAAAATGGCGATCGTAGCAAATGTAGACGCCAATTTTTGCATATTTCGTTTGAAAAACCGGGTAGCCGAGGTTTCCGGGTTTAAAAAAGTATTTTTCCCAAAACCCTGAGGTGTGGGGAATGTGATTTTTGCGGTATTTTCCGAGGTAAGTTCCATCCGCGTCAATCACAGCGGCCGTGTTGTATAAAAACCCGGCCTGCTCCTTTTCGTAAACCGGCACGATGAGTACCATGTTGTACTTTTTGGCGTATTCAGCCATGCGTTCCGTCGTGGGTCCCGGCACCGATTCCGCAGAAGCGTACCACTTATTGTCCTGCCCCGGGCAGAAATATGGTGTGTTAAAGATTTCCTGCAAACAAAGAATCTGAACGCCTTGTTTGCCGGCAGCGTCAATGAATGGCAGGTGTTTTTGCACCATCGCTTCTTTGATCTCTTCGATGCTGCCCTGACCCTCCGTCA
Source organism: Chitinophagales bacterium (assembly GCA_038323375.1). Classification (GTDB taxonomy): domain Bacteria; phylum Bacteroidota; class Bacteroidia; order Chitinophagales; family Saprospiraceae; genus JABWAJ01. Next base: position 271 of record JBBQGV010000142.1, on the reverse strand, counting down.
GTGGCAGGCTCATCTGGATCAATCCTGATTTTACAATCCTTGGCATGATTAGTTTTTTTATTTGCCACAATTTATTTTCCGCCTTTCGCCTTCTTTAGGGGCGCTGAATTGATAAGTGTCGCTTTCTCCTGGCAAGGCATTTTGATTCTAACCGAGGCGGGGGTTCCCGACCTTAGGAACGCCGAAATAATAACTTCCCGATTTGGGCGGTGGCTTTTCCCACCGGACTTCGTTGCTTTGTCGGTCACGTAGCTTTGGCTACGCTCCCTTC
>JBBQGV010000141.1:0-12039 GCA_038323375.1 Chitinophagales bacterium | reverse complement strand
AACGTGTATTAAGGCTTTACTTGGCACACAACCATCATTTAAACATTCGCCGCCAACATCTTTATCGCTCTTTACAATCATTGTTACTTTAATACCAACTTTTGCAAGGAACAATCCAACGCTCAAACCTCCTGATCCGGCACCTATGACAATAACGTCAGATCTATTACTATTTTTTACTTTGAGCATAGCAGCTTTATTTGTAAAATTTATAATTTGTGTTTTCTAATTAATATTTTATGAACATTCAACATCCGCTCCTGTGAATAGCCCAAATAATACATTGCCCATGTGCGATAGAATACTCCCTGCATTCTGTACACTCCATGATGTAAATGTTTTCTTGCTGAAGTGGTAACAACATCAATTAATACTTTGAACCTGCATATCACACTTTTAAAATGGATCGGATAATCCACTTACACGGATGAGTTTTTTATTTACAAATTCCTGTATGCCTAACTCAGCAAGTTCACGTCCGTAGCCGGAGCGCTTGGTTCCGCCAAATGGAAGGTCTTCTTTTGTCCAGGTAGGATGATTGATAAATACCATTCCAGTATCTATCTGATCGGCAACTTTCTTTCCACGTTCAATGTCATTGGTAAATACGGAGCCACCTAATCCGTATGGTGAATCGTTTGCAAGTTTAATGGCTGCTGCTTCATCTTTTACCCGATAGAAAGAAGCAACAGGTCCAAACAATTCCTCATAGTAAGCCGCCACATTTGGCGTTATGTCTGTAAGAATTGTAGCCTCCATATAAGCGCCTTTTCGATTAATTCGTTTTCCCCCCAATAAAATTTTTGCTCCTGCTGCAACAGAACGTTTCACCTGGTCATCTAAATGCACTGCCGCTTCCTCGCTTGATAAAGGTCCAAGCTGCGTATCTTTGTCCATCGGGTCGCCAACTTTTAATGCGCTTAGTTTTTCTTTAAATTTTTTCAAAAATTCATCAGCCACCGCTTCCACGACAATAAAACGTTTGGAAGCCACACAACATTGACCTGTATTGTTCATCCTGCCAACCACTGCCCATTCGACGGTTTTATCCATATCGGCATCTTCTAAAACAATAAACGCATCACTGCCACCCAATTCCAGAACAGATTTTTTAAGATTTTTTCCTGCAGCTTCGGCAAGGCTTGCTCCGGCTGTTTCGCTTCCCGTAAGAGAAGCACCTTTAATGCGCTCATCACTTAACAATACATTTACCTTATTACCTGGAATTAGTAAATTGGTATATACCCCGTCAGGCGCTCCGGCTTCTTTGAAAAGTTTCTCAATGGCAATTCCACATTGCGGTACATTGGAAGCATGTTTTATTAAAACCACATTTCCTATCATGATATTAGGCGCTGCAAAACGGACAACCTGATAAAAAGGAAAATTCCAGGGTTGTACACCGAGCAATACGCCAATAGGGCTATGGCGCACGATAGCTTCACCAAATTCAGTTTTCAAAGTTTGGTCTGCAAGAAACTTAGCGCCATTATCAGCATAATAATCTACGATGTCAGCGCTGAGGTCAATTTCACCTTCGCTTTCTTTGAGCAGTTTACCCATCTCCAAAGTAATCAGTTTAGCCAGCGTGTCTTTCTCCTTGCGCATCAACGAAGCAACCTTATGTAAAAGATTTGCTCGTTCCTCATAAGAAGTTTTTTTCCAATCCTGATACGCTTTGTCTGCCCCGGATATTGCAGATTCAATTGCTTGTTCGGTCATTTCTTCAAATGATTTTACAAGCTCATTTGTGGCGGGATTTACTGTTTTTATAGAAGCTTTTTTTTGTTTTTTATCAGCACCGTTTTTTCCCTGTTCAGATTTGTTGGCTAAATCGGTTGATTTCTTTTCAAGCATGTTTTCCATATAAATACGAATTAGTTGAGTGAAATTATTTTGTTTTAAAACCTGGCGGAGTATGGCGCGGGTGTAAGTGTCTGCGGTGTTGTTTGCTTTTGAGCGTGCGCTGGTGTCGCAAAGATGAGTAGTTTAATTGCGTAAATCGTTATACAATTAAGGAAATAAATTACATGATTGCGATGTTTGGGATATGTGAGAATTTTGATACGAAGCAGTAAGTGCGGTGGGGCGAAGCAAAATATGAAGGGATAGCCAACCGGCTTTGCCGAAAAGGCTGTGAAAGACCCGAGCGCGGCGGGGGAACACCGTGCGCGGCAGGAAATATTTTCGGATTTTGTAAATCGTTTCTAAATTTTAAGCGCAGTTGCCAATCTTTTTAGCTTATCCGGAATTTTATTAAGTGGTAAAACGAAATCAGCACAGCCTGCTGCCTGAGCGCTGAGCGGCATGAAATCAACTTCGGCAGACATGTCCTGAGCGAAGGTTTTTCCTCCATTAGCTTTGATATGCTTACATCCCTCAGTGCCATCGCCATCATATCCGGAAAGGATAATGCCGACCGCACGTGTGCCCATTGCCTCTGCCAGTGAAATAAAAAATAAATCTACCTGTTTGTTCCTGCCAACGCGAGGTGAGATTACTTTGAAGCGATAGTTTTCCATAGTAAGATCGGAGTCTGGAGGAATAACATAAACATGATTCGAAAGGATCGGCATTGCCTCAGAAGCCACGGTTAATGACATTTTCGTGTGCCTCTGTAGTATTTTAGCTAACTGACTATGGGCGGTGGGGTTCATGTGAGAAATAATAACAAAGGCCATACCTGTATCAGGTGGCATTGCATCCAGCAGAGCCTTGTATGCGTTAAGCGCTCCGGCTGAACCGCCAATACCTACAATGAATATAGGCTGAACTGTTTTCATTGATTGTTATTTATTTTTTTCATTCTCTGGAACATTTTTATCAAAATTCTTTTTCTGATTGCCGCTAAGGGGCGATAAAAAAATAGGTGTTCATTTTGCCAAAGAATTAGCGCTGGTAAACGGTTCATTTCAAGTGTCTTAGCTAATTCTTTGGCTCAGGAAAAATGAACACTTATTTTTGCCCACTACCAAACGTAGATTCAGCATAAGGTATCAAAAAAATCCCATCATCACTCAAAATAAATTTGTGGACATCGCTATCATGGTTGGTGCCACGAGACTTAACAATGAATACTTCACGGGTGCGTTTTCTGCCTTCATCATCTTCTACCATTCTTACAACTATCCAGGTATCAATCAGGGATGAAACACCGATTTCGCCACTCGTGTTGCTTTGAAAGTTTGCAGAAACAAGACTTGTAAAAAACGTAGTGATGCCCCTGGATTTAAAGAGGTCAATCATGCGGGTAATCATTGATGAAACTTCACGCTCGTCGCCTTCTCCAACAAGACTTGTGAGTGGGTCTACCACCACAGCTTTTGGTTTGAAACCATCAACGAGCTTATAAACATTCAATAAATGCATCTCCAAACCAAGAAAGGATGGTCTGATAGACACAATCTTTAAGAGTCCTTTTTTTATCCATGGCGCAAAATCAATGCCGATAGATTTCATATTTTGAGTAAGTTGCCCTGCTGATTCTTCATAGGAGAACAAAAGACAGCGTTCCCCACTTTTACAACTTTCCAGTGCAAATGCCGCTCCAAAACTTGTTTTTCGGCTGCCTGCAGTGCCGGAAGCCAGTATAGTACTGCCTCTGGTGTAACCTTTACCCGTGAACAATTTATCTAACGATTGAATCCCTGTCGAAACCCGCTTGTCTGTGCCCGGTTGTTCAAGTCCTGCTGACGTCATGGGAATTACTGAAAGTCCTTCATCATCTATAACAAATGGATATTCGCTTGTTCCATGACGTGACCCCCGATATTTAATGACACGAATTCTACGGGTGGCAATTTGGTCTTTGACTCTGTTATCCAGCAGAATAATGCAATCGGAGATGTACTCCTCCAGACCATGACGGGTATATGAACCGCTTTGTCCGGCCTCACCTGTAAAGATTGCCGTGACTTTTTTTTCTTTAAGCCATCGGAAAAGTCTTTTTATCTCTAAGCGAAGAATGCCAAGATCTGTAATGCCTGCAAAAAGAGATTCAAGAGAATCTAAAACAACACGTTTGGCACCGATAGAATCGACGGCTTCTTCCAAACGAACGAATATTCCCTCGAGGTTAAAGTCGACTTCCTGAATGTCTTTACGGTCTAAAATAACATGTTCGAGCACAATCTTTTTCTGCGATACAAGCGCCGACAAATCCATATTCAGAGAAGCCACGTTTTTAAAGAGTTCATCTTCTGTCTCTTCAAATGACATGAGAACTCCCGGCTCGTTATAATCGGTTGCACCTTTGATTAGAAAATCAACCCCAAAAAGCGTTTTCCCGGAGCCTGCATTGCCGGAAACTAACGTGGATCCATTTTTTGGAAGTCCGCCTTCGGTAATTTCATCAAAACCTTTGATGCCAGTAGGGCATTTGAGTAACTCATTGCGCTTGGTTGTAATTTTTCCCTCGGTAGTTTTTGCCATTTGATAGTCGTTTATTGTTTTATTGCGGTAGCGTTTCCGTAGTTTTTTTTCAATCCAAATTTACTATACATGGCGCACTAGCTTTTATGCAGGTACTTTCCTTTGTTTTTCCCTATCCCAAAAACGGTGTTGTGCAATTGCTTTGATAAAATCTTTTGCAGGTTTGTCAATCAAGAATCCTCCATCTTTGGGTTTATCCCCTGCATAAGATTTATTTAATAAATTAACCCCATCGCCATCAGCGGCAATGGCTTTACAATGTTTGTATGCTTCGTTTACAAAATGTATAGCATCGGGTTCAGCAATCAATGCAGTTGCACTTTTTGCACCGGAAGGAATATACACCGCATCAAATAATACTGACGATGTATTGAAAAAACTCTGGTCAACTTTTATTTCTTTCCCGGTTGCTCCTTTTATAGTTCCCAATTGAGGAGCTATGATTTTTGTTGTTGCACCTTCGGCTTCAAGCGTATTTTTCATTACAGATAGAGCGTTTTCATCCACTCCGTTTGCTGCAAGTATGGCTATACACCTTGTCTTGATAGAATTTTTTATAGTGTTTGCCATACTCAAAGCGGCTGATTTTTCAATGCTTTGTTTCATTTTTATCGGCTCATAGTTTTTTTGGATGCCATCGGCAGGAACACTGTGATTGATTGGGTAAACAGGTTGTGTGGGTACAGGCATTCCTAAACCATCAGCTACTTTTGCTGCTAAAGTAGTATCAACCTGGGTAAGTATGCCTAACATTCTTTCACGAATGGTGTTGCTTACTAATTTTCCTAACTCAAATGTGAGTGCATTGATGATGTGATTCTTTTCGTGTTCTGCTTGGCTGTTAAAAAATAGAGTTGCCTGACTGAAATGGTCAAAGAAACTCCGGCTGCGTTCACGGATTTTTTTTGCATCAACGCGTTCCTGAAAACTTGTGAAACCGCCGTCAACTGCTTTTGCCTGAAATGGGCAACCATTGCTGATTTTGTTGGGCTGATAACTTGTTTTATCGCTGTTGATTGTTTGTCGCATGTGTCCATCACGCTGGTTATTCATTACGGGAACGATTTTATTTAAATTCATTGATAATTAATAAGATTAGGACTGTGCCACAAAGTTGTGCGTACTAAACGACACTTTCCTTACATAACCTTGATGAAATGTTACATGTTTCACACATTAAGTGAGCAATTTATCATTCTACTGGACTTTCACACAGTTCGTCCAGTATTGAGATCTGTACTTGGTCGAAGTCCATCCACGTATAAAACATTTGGCCATAATGGCTCTACACTGAGGGCTACCACAATTCAAAAGAATTCATCGGCAAACCAGAGAAACTGGAAGAGGCAGGCAGAGCAAACCTGTTGGCCGAGGTTGAGGCACTCAAAAAACTTGACCCAATTTTCCCAATAGACTTGTTACGATGGGGCAGCTTGGTGGGAAAAACGAGCTGCTACACACTGCCCCGTCGCAACAAGTCTAATCAAATACTCCAACTCCCCTGGGAAATCACCTTTCCCGACAGCCCCAATGGGCGCAATGTCTTTCAATACAACGGCGTATGGCTCAACCGAGGTGAACTCGATAAACTCATCGAGCGAGCCAATGAATCTACGCCTCGCCAGAAAAGTGATTACGACCACACCAACCCCGATGACAACCCTAATTTGAGAATATCTGATTCCAGAAGACTCAACGAGCATTATGCCCCAAGGGGTAAAAGAAATCGATCCTTGGAGATTTTTTCGATTTTTAAACTAATTTTTTTCCGGCGGCGTTGCAGGTCGCAGACCCTCACGAGCAGCTTCCGTGTTGTATTTAGGTAATTAATATCGAACACGTTGCGCCAGCGGTTTTTCCTCAAACAGTTGAGTGCCCGAGGTATTTTTCGACCAACCTTGATCCCTTGATTTTTTTACAACACGCTCCTTAAATGTGGGAAGTTGGATAAAACAGTGAACCATGAAGGCTCAACTTTCGTTATCATTCGGTGATGCAAAAAATACTTATTGTTGAAGACGATCCACACATCGCCGCACTCATCAACCGAGCATTGCAAGAGGCAGGCTACGAGACTTTCGTGGCGTTCGATGGAAAAATGGGCATGGAGCTGTTTCATAATCTCCGACCTCAGTTGGTCATCACCGACTTAGTCATGCCACACGTTGGTGGCCACGAATTATGCCAGCAGATTCGAAATGGGAAATATTATGTCCCGATCATCATGCTCACCGCACTAAGTTCAACAGATGATGTTGTTCTGGGTTTGGATTCAGGTGCCGATGATTACATGGCCAAACCATTCAGGGTTCCCGAATTGCTTGCGAGAGTGCGGGCGCTGTTGCGCCGGGTTGAAGTAGCAGAACCCCTTCAGATCAGCACATTGGCCGACCTAACCATCGACTTTGATACGAAGACGGTGTGCCGCAACAACGAACCAATCAAACTAACGCCTACGGAGTTTCGCCTCTTGGAATACCTGATGTGCCATAAAGGTCGCGTAAAAACCCGCATGGATATCCTGGAAGAAGTATGGGGGATAGCTTTTGACCCTGGCACCAATGTGGTAGATGTTTATATCAATTACTTGCGCAATAAGATTGACAAGCCCTTTGAGAAAAAATTGCTTCATACGCAATTCGGGCTGGGATTTGTTTTGAAAGAATAACCGAAAAGCTATGCGACTTCCACGGCTCACCATACGCCAGCGCCTGCCGCTATTGATTTCTATTTCAGCGCTCCTGATCCTTTTGCTCGTGGGCTTTTTTATCTATGTTTTTTCGGAGCGGTTTTATGAACAAGAATTCAAGGCGCGTATCCTGGAAAGGCTGACCGAAGCCGACTCTTTGATTGCCCTTGACCAATCCCACCCTTTCACTGTAATCAATAATTTGCCGGCAGGGGAACTTCCTGACGAGAAAATTTTTTATGCCGCCGACCCTCGCCTTATTATTCTGCCGAATGGAACAGTGCCGTTATCTCAGGTTATAGACACCACAAAATTTGACTTACTGCCTTACTGTTTTGCCCACGTTGGACAGCGTGACTATGGAATCCGGCACAATGCCATCACACACCATACCTTGGTCGTATCCGCAGTAGACCGCTATGGTCATACCAAGATTAGAAACCTGCGAAATGGCATTATCACTGGCGTTTTGTTTGGGGTGGTGCTGTTGACCTTTACCAGTTGGTTCTGGGTAAGAAAAATGTTGCAACCGATTGCCAACAAAATTGCTAAGGCCCGTACCATTGGTGCCAAAAGCCTCAATTTGCGCTTGGATGTGAAAAACAACCATGACGAACTGGGGTTGCTGGCACTTACCTTCAATGAGATGTTGGAACGCATTGAACAGGGCTTCCGTACGCAGCAGCAATTTATCCGGAACGCTTCGCATGAAATTCGCACCCCCCTCACCGCCATCATAGCCGAGGCGGATTTAGCCTTACAACAAAGTCGCACACCGGAGAATTATCGGTATGCACTCGAAAATGTAAGTACACAGGCAGAAAAACTCAACGAATTGGTTTCAAAACTACTCCTCCTGGCAAAGGTGGAGGGCAACATCCGTTTTTCCGATCGAACCTGCGCTCCCGACGAAGCCTTGATGATTGCGTTCAGGGCTTTGCAGGTCAAGTATCCAACGGCCAGCCAATCTATCCAACTGCACATTGAGCTGCCCGATGCCTATCAACTATTGGTACGCTGCGACCCGGATATTTTAGAAATCGCTTTTTTCAATTTACTTGACAATGCTGTTAAATATGGCAACGGCCATTTAGTGCGCGTTCGACTTTCCCTGCTCGATCAATTGGTGTGTTTGGAGGTAGCCGATCATGGTGTGGGCATTGCCCCCGATGATATGGAGCATTTGTTCAAGCCGTTCTACCGCAGCAAACACAACAGTCATCTTCCAGGCAGTGGCATAGGGCTTTCCTTGGTAAAAACCATTGCCGATAAATACGGCGGGAGCATCCAAATCGAATCTGAACCTAAGCAGGGCACTACGGTAATGTTGTGCTTCCCACGAAACATGAACGAGGTTGGGAAAATCTAATCCCATTCTTAATCAATTCTTATGCCGCTCTAATACCTTGCCCGATACCTTTGTGCTATCACTAAACAGTTAAATAGCATGAAAATCTTGAAGATCAATTATTTTGTTATCGCCTTTACAGCGTTATTGATGACGAGTTGTGCAACAGTTATGCCCGACGAAGTGGGTGTTCGACGCACTTTTGGTCGTATCGGAGATACCGTGAAACAACCTGGTATTGTGGGTTTCAATCCTTTCACTACCCGAGTGGTAAAAGTGCCCGTCAGGACGATGAACTTGGCCATCGTCGAAAACCTGCCCTCGAAGGAAGGACTGACCATCCGTTCGGAAAGCTCTATCCTTTACCGCATCCAGCCGAATGCAGTGCCCCAAATCCTGAAAGAGACCGGAATGGAGTTTGAGGAAATGTTGATTCTGCCCGTTTTCCGCTCTGCTGCTTCCGATGTGTGCTCGAAATATGACGCAAAGGATATGCACAGCGCTAAACGAGCTGAAATTGAAGGAGAGATAAAAAAACGGATGGTTGAAGTCTGTGCACCCAAAGGGTTTGTTATCGAATCGGTGCTCTTGAAGAGTATCACCTTGCCAGGCGGATTGTCAAAATCTATAGAAACCAAACTAGAAGCAGAACAGGATGCCTTGCGGATGCAGTTTGTGTTGGATCGCCAAAGACAAGAAGCGCAGCGCCAGATCATTGATGCCGAAGGCGTCAAAGAAATCGCCAGAATTCAAGCAGAAGGCAAGAAAAATGCTACCATCATTGATGCCGAAGCCAGAGCACGTGCCAATGAGATTGAAGCAGAGGGCATCAAAAAGGCCAACGACCTCATTAGCCTGAGCCTGACACCGAACGTGCTCAAATTCAAACAGATTGAGGCATTTCAGAAACTTTCAGCATCGCCCAACACCAAAACAATCATCACTGACGGCAAGAGCCCGATGGTGAATATGTTGGGCAACGAGGGAAACTGATCGGGTGAGCAGCTCGCAACCGGCTCTATTTTTTCATGATTTATTGGGCGGGTCGCCTGCCATGGTTTTTAAAATAGCATTCCACCATGAAAAAGCAAATAATAGCAATTGCCTACACGCTCGGCATCATTTTATTAGTCTCTGCCTGTCAAAATGATAGCGACAACGCAAAAACCAAAAGCTTGTCAACACTTGCAGCCGATGACACAGCAAAAATTGCCGAAACAGAACTCCCATATCCACAATCCCCCGACGAAGCCATTGCCCGGCTCAAAGAAGGGAATGCCCGATTCATCAACGATCAAACGATACACCCCAACCGCGACGACAACCGCAAAATCATTCAAGCCAAAAAGCAAACACCTTTCGCCAGTATAATGGGTTGTAGCGATAGCCGGGTACCCGCTGAAATCGTCTTTGACGAGGGCTTGGGTGATCTTTTCATTGTCAGAACCGCAGGCCAGGCACCCGCGATCGCTTCTTTTGGTTCGCTTGAGTTTTCTGTGGCCGTGTTGGGGGTAAAAGTGATTGTGGTGATGGGGCACGAAAAATGTGGTGCAGTTGCCGGAGCTATTGGCACAACCAAATTGCCAGGGCATATAGAAGACCTGGTCAATATCATCCGGCCAGGCATCAAAGAATTCATCGGCAAACCAGAGAAACTGGAAGAGGCAGGCAGAGCAAACGTGTTGGCCGAGGTTGAGGCACTCAAAAAACTTGACCCAATCCTTTCCCAATATGTGAAAGAAGGGAAAATTAAGATTATTCCTGCTTATTATCACCTGGAAACAGGCCAGGTAGAGTTTTTGTAAATATTTAAATTGGAGTTTTTTCATACACGGGTTTGGATTTAGCAGCCGGACACAACACTTTCGTTCGGCTGTTATTTTAAACTCATTATTCACATAATTAGTGAACGACTATGCTTATACACTTTTCATTTTGGGGGTTTTGTTGCCTGGCACTTTGCTCCTTTCCAAATTGCAAAAAAGAACCGGTACAGCCAGCACCTGCACCCTGGAAAGCCGCACCCGGCTTTTCATACAATAATTAGGATCGCTTTTAACAGCGCCATCTGGGATGATCAATTGTCCGTTTTAACTGGCAATTTCCTCATTACATAAACGCTGTACAAATCATTATTCCATTTTACCGACTTATTACAAGAAAAAATTTCTTCCACTATGCTTTTACGCTCCGGTTTGGTTTTTTCATTACTAATTTCACTGGCCGTTAGTTCGTTGGCTCAGAACACCCGCATAAACGATTACAATAAAGTGGGCTGGTGGGCAGGATTTGCTACCCTCAAACTTGATAATAAGTGGGGAATCCACACCGAGTACCAATGGCGGCGGGAAAATTTCGTGACCGACTTGCAGCAGGGGCTTTCACGGGTCGGCCTGAATTACCAACTCACGCCCAGAGTCCAACTTCGTGCTGGATATGCCTGGATCGAGACCTTTAACTACGGGGATTACCCGATTAATGCACTTGGAAGGGACTTCACGGAACATCGGGCATTTCAAATGGCGACCCTGACCGATAAACCTGGTCGCCTGGAGGTGTCGCATCGGTTCATGCTCGAACAACGCTGGATAGGCCGATACACCAAACCAGAAGTGATCCGCGAAGATGAATACTTCTTCGTCAACCGCCTGCGCTATATGTTTCGGATTCAATGCCCGATCATGGGTGAAACGTTAGACGACAAGGAATTATACGCCGTCGCCTACGACGAAATTTTCATCGGGTTTGGGAAAAACGTCAACGAAAACGTGTTCGACCAAAACCGTATCGGGTTCTTGTTGGGCTATCGTTTCAATAAAACAATCCGAATCGAAGGCGGCTTTTTTAACCAAATACTCCAACTTCCCCGGGAAATCACCCTGCCCGACAGCCCCAATGGGCGCAATGTCTTTCAACACAACTCTGGCTTCATTGTCAATACGCTGGTGAATCTAGATTGTAGCCGTAAAAAATAATATTTTCCACCAAACACTTATCATTCAACTATTCTTCGCTATGAAATGTCCAAAATGCAACGCTGTATTATCTATTTATGAACGTCAAGGGATTGAGATTGACTTCTGCCCAGATTGCCGCGGCGTATGGCTCGACCGAGGTGAACTCGATAAACTCATCGAGCGAGCCAATGAATCAATGCCTCGCCAGAAAAGTGATTACGACTACACCAACCCCGATGACAACCCTAATCCGAGAATATCTGATTCCAGAAGACTCAACGAGCATTATGCCTCAAGGGGCAAAAAGAAATCAATCCTTGGGGATCTGTTCGATTTTTGAACTATTTTTTCCCGGCGGCGCGTTGCAGGTCGCAGACCCTCACGAGCAGCTTCCGTGTTGTATTTAGGTGATTAATATCGAACACGTATCATTTTAAACAAAAAAGGCGGCTGTGCTGCTGTGTAGGGTTGTATAAAGAGGCAAAAGGCAAAGCGCAAGACTTGTCCCGCTAAGCGGGAAGGCAATTTTATTTCATAAAACCTGTTATTTTTGAAAACAAACAGAACGACTTTTCGAAGTCAGCCAATTTCGCGGAATTATTGCCTTTTGCCTT
>JBBQGV010000140.1:0-12061 GCA_038323375.1 Chitinophagales bacterium | reverse complement strand
CAAAACCCGAAGGTGACACCTTTCCAAAAAGGTGTTACCTTTCTCGAAGACCCAAAACCCTGTTGAAACGCCCACATTCCCGAATTAGGTTTCGTTTCGTCAGAGGTAACACCTTTTGGAAAGGTGTCACCTTTCTCGAAGACCCAAAACCCGAAGGTGACACCTTTCCAAAAAGGGGTTACCTTTCTCGAAGACCCAAAACCCTGTTGAAACGCCCACATTCCCGAATTAGGTTTCGTTTCGTCAGAGGTAACACCTTTTGGAAAGGTGTCACCTCCGGGGAACACGCCGTTCGAACGATATTCCCCATGTTTTCAGCCTCTTTGTTTTATAAATTCAAATTTTTCTTTACATTCGTTTAACCTTCAAACTTCAGTTAAATAATCCTTGCCATGAGAAATGAGTTCAGCAATCCTTCTAATCTGTCATGCCGCACCCCACTTTTAGTATTCTTCGTTTTTTTGTTTTTTGCCAATGTGCTTTTTGCTCAAAGGGTAAAAGTGTATCAAAGCGGTGCCAAGACTACAATCGAAACATTTCTAACCATTAATGACCCAATCCCGGCAAACAATGATCCTTTTCCAATGGAACCCCAAAACGGCGAAAACGCTTTTGGTTTTTTTTACCGGATAGACAGCGACCCGACAAATAAGGCTGATATTGTTACAGGAAATGAAGGTTCTTATTATTGGAAAGACGACCTGCCGGCCGGAAAAAATTCCATCACAAAAACCATTGATCTGCCTCCCGGTAAATATTCGCTGGTGGCTTACCAATCCAGAAAGTCAAAACCTATTCGGTCCATCATTCAGGATAAGCTTGTTGATCCCATCATATTTGAAGTGCCGATGCCAGTAGGTGGTGCGACGTCTACTACTTTTGAATCAGTAGATATGAACATGGGCGGTGTGGTTTCAAATATCAAACTTGAAAATAGCTGGAATGTATTTACTGATCCGGCAAGCGTTAGTAATCCGGTTGACCACAAGACCTTTAATAGTTCGCCGAACCAGCCCGCAAACAAACCGTGGTTGATCATAACGCTTTCTTTACAAAACTGGCAGCGCGACATCATACTAACTTATGAGGATAAAATTTTCACTTATGATGGCGCAATTTTTGGAAATAAAAAAGATGATTTTTCAGCTTCACTCCCGGTTTCCAGTATCACGACTACGGCCACTCCCGAGCAGCTTTTAATCAAGCCGGGCACGGGGCCGGATAATGCTTCCGGCCAAACGCATGTTCATTTAATTTTTCAATTGAAACCGGGTGCCCAGTTTTCTTCAGAATACGTCAAGTTCACCGCCATGTTAGAGAACGGTACCCCGGTCGTATTATCCCTCCCGGTGAAACCCAAACCCCACGATCCGAATAAGTTAGTGGTAGATAAAAAAACGATTTGTCCCTGCGCTCCGGCGATTGAATTAAATTATCGCGTTGAATTTCAAAACATTGGAGCGGCACCGGTAAAGGATGTTTCAATAATATTAACGGATACAAAGGGATTGGACATGAGAACGCTAACGCTTAAAAACAGCAAAACTTATAAAAAAGGCGTTGCGGTAAGTTATTCCCCAGGCATGATGCGCCCTCCGGTTTATCAATTTAAAATCAATAACATCAATCTGCCGGGAACCAATCAGGCGAATAATCCCTACCCTTCCGTAAGCGCCGACAGCACTTGGGATTATATTGAGTTTGGCGTAAAAACCAACGCCTGCCTGAAAGACAATACGTTTATTCGACCCAAAGCGCGGGTCATCTTTGTAGGCGTTCCAGGTTATATAGAAACCAATATTGGAGAAACTCATATTCTATACTCCGCTGGTCAATCCACCGATGGAGCGCCAATGCCCTGTGCGCCGATTGTAAGTAAGAATTGCAAGAATTGCAGCATCCTGGTACCAGGTGGAATTAAAGACAAAAGGAATTAATGTTGCTTTGCTTGCTGAAAGCTGTAGGTTTTACACTGACAGCCATTTAACTTCAATAAAAAACCTATACGCCATGAAAAATATAATAAAAAACCGTTTTTCGATATTTTTGATGCTTTTTTTATTTGGGGTAATGCTGACAAATACTGTTACAGCTTTTGCACAAGTAGTAACCATAACCAGAAACGCGAGTGGTGAAGTTGACATTGAAACAAAGCTCCATCCAAATGATCCGATAGACCCCACCATTGCTCCGGATTACGAAACCTCGGTCGGCTTTTTTTATCGCTTAGAAAACACGACTACTGGCAAATCTTATTTTTGGTCAAGCATCATCAACGACAATGTTAATAATGAGGAGATTACCGAAACACTTAAATTACCAGATGGAACATACACCATCATTGCTTATCAAAGCAGGAAAAGCAAGCCGATCAGGAGTATAAAATTATCCGGAACTACAGGCACTTTCATCATTAGTGGTAGTAGTTATAAATTCCCAGAAATAAATTTCGGTGGTTCCCATTTAAAACTTTTCAATAGCTGGAATATTTATGCTCACCAATTCCCGCCTGATTCGTCTAAACCTGAGCATTTTACAGAACCATCAGGTACCTCTGAATTTTTACCCGGAGTGGCTGAACCCTGGGTATTTATGACTTTGGTAAAAAAGGATTGGGTTATAGGTAACCCCATAAAGATAACATTTCCGGATTTCTTATCGTTTGGGGGTGCCATTGCAGGGAATTACATGCACGATGGGAACTTAAAAAGGACTAAAATTGAGGTATCTGTTGATCCGGTTATTCCAGGCTTCCCGCAATCCGTTAGCCTCAAAAACAATGTAATGACGGTTTCCCAACAAGTTATCATTCACCTTATTTTTAAGAAAAACCTCGCTCACGTTCCTGACGCCTACCCGCTGGATGCAACTTTTGGCGTATCATATTCAGTTGACTCACTTAATGAGATCCAGCAAATTGACACAACCTTTGTTTTTCAGACAAAGCCCAAGCCTCATGATCCCAATAGCCTAAAGGTTGACAAAAAAGAACTTTGTGAATGCGGATTTGACGAATACCTGACTTATCGAATTGATTATCAAAACGATGGAGAATCGCCGGTGGACACGGCTTTGATCATTTTAATGGATCTTAATCATTTACAGACCGCTACCATCCAGCACAACAACGATACAGACGGCTGGCAGGCACCGATTAATTATAACCTGAATTTTTTGCCGCAGAAAAATGAATTCATGATTAAGTATCTCAATGGCCTGCCAGGGCTCAAGCAAAATTCAATGCCGTATCCAAAAGTTCCGGCTGAAGCTTGTCAGGATTATTTCTACATCAAAGTAAGAAAAGACGACTGCCTTTCCGCTGGCACTAAAATCCAGCCGAAAGCAAAAATTGTCTTTTACGGCGCCGTAGATACCATCTATACCAATCTGGATGAAACGCTGATTGTGGAACGTTCGGATTGTGAGCCTTGTAAGCCCCATGCACGATGCCCCAATTGCCCCAAAAAGAAACCTTGCTGGCTATTCAATTGGTTCAGACGAAAAAATAAAAATTAAATTCGTAACTATTTACCCATAACTTCAGTAAAGCAAATAACGATGGGTTTGAATGTTCACTTATTCGCAGATTCCGGTTATTTTCGCAGTGAGCTGAGGCGAACTAAAGCCCGCGAAACGAAGTGCTGAGACCAAGCGTAGGGTGCGCGCTGCTTTGTTTCGCGGGCTTTAGTCCGCTTCCTGAAAATCCCTACTTATCCCACGGCTATGTGCTAAATAGTTACCTAAATTCTAACCACCTTGAATTTGATTAAATCGCATCGTTTCATAAGATCATTTCGCTTTAAGCTGCTCGCCCTGTTCATTGGCGTCAGCGGCTTTCAGCATTTGACGCCGCCCGTCAATGAGCTTGCTGTGGCAGAATCTCAAATAAAAGACGCCACAGCTTTAATGGAAAAGGAGAAATACGAAGCAGCAATACCTGTATTAAAAGAAGCCATCTCCGTTTTTGAAAAAGTGAAAGACGGGGAGCGATACTTAGCAGCTTGCCGCAAATTGGATGATTGTTTTTATTCCAGTGGGTTGTACGAAGAGAGTATTGCGTTTTTTACCAATGCATTAAAGTCGGCTGCCAGTTTCCACAATGAGCCACAACTAAAAGCGCGGTTCTTTTTCATCATCGGTTATACGTACAACGACCTTAGAAAAGACAATAAGGCGATTGGTATCTACACACAGGGACTCCCCTTCGCCGAAGCGGCAAGAGATACTGGCTTGTTAACGACCTATTATTACAATTTGGGGCGCTTATACTGGGAAACCGGCAATCACGACGATGGGCTTGTATTGCAGTTGAAAGCGCTCGCCTTTTTTCAACAAATGGGTAGGGTGGAACATATTCCTACGCTGCTTTACTACATCGGCGATTCCTACCGCACAATGGACAACCCCATTGCGTTTGATTACTTCCGCCAGTCCATCGCCCTTAACCGGCTTGACCCTCAGGCATGGATCCAGTTTTCCAAAGCTTATGAAGAATTTGGTAAACCAGACAGCGCCTTAATCGTACTAAACCAGGTGCTTCCTTTATTGCAAGACCATGAAGAAAAAGCCGATGCTTTTTACCAATTCGCAAGAATTTACAAAGACGTTCCCGATTTGGAAAAAGCAAACAGATATATTGAAAAAGCCCTGTATCATGGACAGGAAGGCTACGGGGAATCGGACATTCAATTCGCCAGAATAAACGCCCTCGCCGGCAAAATCTACCTCGCCTCCAAGAACCCCGACGACGCCCTAACCTGGTTCCACCAAAACCTCCTCCGCCAAAGCAACGGCGTTCCGGAGGATTTGGACATTACAAAAAACCCGGAGTTAGGCCAACTTTCGCCCGGAAGTTTCTGGGTATTGAGCAGTTTGGACGGCAAAGGCGAAGCTTTTTATCAAAAATATCTACAAACCAAAGACTCCAGAAACCTCGAATACGCCCTTGCCGCCTTTGACTCCGCCCTCACCTACGGCGAAAATATGCGCCTCTCCTACGGCCACGAATCGTCAAAAACCGACCTGTACGAATACCTGAACCCAGCCGTGTCTGGCGGTATTGAGGCTGCCATGGCGATGGCTGCCGCAACTGGAAACCCCATCTGGCACGAAAAAGCATTTGCTTTTGCCGAACGCGTCAAAGCAGCGGTGATGGCGGAAGCGCTGTACGACAAATCCATCAAACACCTCGCGGGCATCGAGGATAGCGTGCTGGAAATGGAACGCCTTTGGGAAGATTCGGTCGTGACGCTGGAAATGCTGGCCTATGAAGAACCGGAAAACCCATCGCACCGGGATGCGCTCACAGATGCCTACATGGAGCTGACCCGGGTAAAAGATCAGATGGGAAAAACTAACCCCCGCTACTACGCTCTCAAATACGCTTTTGAAAAAACCGCAGATATCCGCCAGATTCAGAAAAACCTCGGCGACGGCGACTTGCTGGTCGAGTACTTCAAAGGGGACTCGACTTTGTACACATTCGCCCTCTCAAAAACGGAGCTGAAAGCTTATGCCACGCCGGCTACGGCCGTATTCGATACCACCCTGGGTCAATTCCGCCGCTCAATCAGCGATTGGGATTACCTCCTCAGCGACGGCGCAGCGGCAGAGCAGGATTTTTTGGCTTCCGCCCCGAAGCTTTACGAGTGGCTGCTCGCCAAACCCTTGTCGGAATTCAAGGCAACACGCCTGATCATCGTGCCGGACGGGGCGCTGGGTTTACTCTCCTTCAATGCGTTGCTTACAAAGCCCCACATAGGCAGTTGGACGGATCTAAACCTACCCTATTTGCTCCACGAATTTTCGATCAGCTACGCCTGGTCGGCAGGGGCAATCCGCCCACACAGGGAGGCTGGTGCCGAAATGCGCAATAATTTTGGCGGTTTCGGAACCCGGTACGAGCAAGAAGATACCCTCACTGCCCCAATTGCCATGCGCCGCGCACTGGGGCCGCTGCGTTTTGCCCCCGAGGAGGTAAAAACTGCCGGAGAGCTGCTGGGGGGCCAATACTGGCTCAACGCGGCGGCCACAAAAGACAACTTTTTGGCGCATGCACTCGATTGTGGCATCCTCCACATTGCTACCCACGGCATCCTCGATGACGACAATCCGATGCGGTCGTACTTAGCGTTTGACAAAACGAATGCAGCCGCCGAAAACCGGCTTTTCGCTTCGGAGTTGTACACCCTGGAACTGCACGCAGCATTGGTCGTACTAAGCGCCTGTAATACCGGATCCGGAAAAATTGCCGGGGGAGAAGGCAACATGAGCATCGCCCGGGCATTCGCATACGCCGGATGCCCAACATTAGTCAGCAACCTCTGGAGCGCCAACGATCAGGCTTCGGCGATGCTGATGGCCCATTTTTACAAAGTCCTAAAAACCGGTGTTCCTGTGGATGAAGCGCTCAACCAGGCTACCCGGCAATATCTGAAAGAAACGACCGCCGCAAGCGCCATACCTGCCTATTGGGCCAACCTTGTCGTGATCGGCCAGTGCGACCCGCTGTTCGGGCCGTCGGCTCTGTGGTGGAAAATTGCAGCAGGGTTGTTGCTGGGTGCAGGTTTTTTGTATTTGCTGTACCGGCGCAATATTATCCCCTTTCTTGCGCGTTGATGTAACGAATCAACCTTTTTTTGGATTAACCTAAAAAATCAATATGAAAAAATTCATTGCTGTTACAGGATTTGCATGGCTCTCCTTCTGCGCTTTTGCTCAAAAAGCCGCCATTGTCAATTTTAGCCTGAATTTTCCGGTTAGCCTCGATTTTGAATTTTGGGGCGATGGCACCGATGTGTTCCAATACGAAAACGCTGCCAAAGAACTGGTCTCCATCTGAACGGTGGATACCTTGTTCAGTTATGCTCAGCAGGAAATCGCGCAAGCATTGAACCTTGATCTGGAGAAGAAAAGTGTAGCCGACAAAATAAAAATGACCGCGATGGGGAAGATCACCGGTTTTCCCAACGAAAAAATAAAAGACGCTGTTGCCGCAGGTAAATACGACAAGCTGGTGCAAGTAGAGGTGATGTCGCTTTCCGGTGGCTCCAGTACGACTTCCTCCGGTCTTTTTTCCAAGCGGAAACAGAAAGTAGACATAATCGTGGAAATCACCGTGTTTGGCAAAAATGGTGAGGAAATTGACCGCTATAAAAAAAGAACCCGGATGGATGAAGTCAAAAAGGCGACCTCCTTGTATGGATTCAGCGAAGAAATCACGCTCAGCGGAAATGAACTTTTTGCCTTGGTTGCAGATGCTTTGGACAATGCGTTGAAAAGTAAAAAATAAATGAAACAATGCAGGCAGGCGGTGCAACTACTCGTTCGTCGTCTGCCGGTTTCGAATGCCACACTTTGTGAAAAAATCAATCCAAACAAGCCCTCATATCCGAAGACGTAATCGCTTCCCGCAAGCTTTTTAATCCCTTTTTTACCGCCTCGTTTTCTTCGTCTTCCGGGCGCAGGATTTGCGCTTCAGCCATATAGCGTTTGGTGTAACAGACCACATTGTCTGAATTGCGGGCGGTCAGCGTCAGGGTGATCACCAATTTAAAAGCGTCTTCTCGATCTGTTGTTTTGGTACGGGTTTTGTCAATCGAAAACCTGCAATCTATTGCGGAAGCATAAGATCCGCCTTTGGCAGCGAGGTGAGTGGGAATCCCTTTTTCGAGCAAAACTTTGGTTAGAAAAGTGGCGATTTCGCTTTCAGCCCGGTCGTTGTTGCCAGTTATTTTCAGCGCCACCCCCTGCTTTTTTGTCTGTTCCCGATTTGTCTGCGAATCCTTTTGGATATTGGGCGTCGTTTTTTGTTCAGAAGTCGGCGTTGTGTTGGCATTAGCCGGCACCTCTTCGGGCTTTAACTTTTCCGGCTCTTCAGAAGGCTTTACGAGGGAGGTATCTTGTGCCAGTGGCCTGTTGTCCCGGAGTGGTGCAAATTGCCAAACCAACAAAGCCGCCAGCACGCCAGCGCCCAGCGATAGCCACAAAGTCGATTTTTTTGATTTGCGAACGTTTGGAAAGGCTGGATGAAGGGGTTGGAAAGCGTCGAGTTCGTCCAGCAGTTTCATGCCATCCCGGCTGATGCCGTTGCGCAGTCGAGAAGCTTCTTCGGGCGACAAAACGCCATCAGATTCCTGGTCTTCCAGTTCTACGAAGCGGCGCTCCAGTAAAACCAGCTCGTTTTGCCAGGCTTCAACTGCGGTGTTCAACTGCGCGGCCGCTTTGAAAAATGCAGCTAATTCATTGCGGCGGATGTGCGCGGAGAGCGTTTTTTTATCCATGATGCTGTTGCTCTGGTTGGTGATTAGGGCAAATATCGGCGTTTTTTACCAAAACCTCACCCAAAAATCTCCTGCATTGCCGACAAGGCCGCATCTACATCCTCTACATTGGTATACGCCGAAATGCCCATGCGCGTCACGCCGCCTTTTTCCAGCAGGCCCAGCACTTCGGTGGCCCGGATGGCGTAGAAGTGGCCGTCCCAGGCAAAAATATTGCGTTCAGCTAATCGTTGGCAGACCGCTTCCGCGCGTTTTCCGGCCACCGTCATTGACAAGGTAGGTGCGCGCAGGGACGCATCCATGCCCGGCCCCACGATGGTTACGCCCGGCATTTGCGACAAGCCCTTGAACAGTTTCAAGACCATCTCCCGTTCGTGGAGCCCGATGGTTTGCATCGCATCCAACAAGCAAGCGCGCAGCGTTGGACCTTCTCCGAGGGATGCGATGAAGTCCACGGCAGCGCCCACACCGGCTATGGCGGCGTGGTTCAGGGTACCGGTTTCGATGGAGTAGGGGGCGTGTTGAGAGGCTGTGCGCAGGCGGTACGGTTGCAGGCGGTCGAGCAAACCGGGGCGGGCGTACAGGATGCCCACGTGGGGACCGTAGAATTTATAGGCCGAGCACAGCAAAAAATCGCAACCCAACGCAGCGACGTCAATCGGGAAATGCGGCGCATAATGCACGGCGTCCACCAGCAGCCAGGCACCCACGCGGTAGGTCAGTTGTCGGGTCAGGGCTACATCGTTCACTGCGCCGCTCAGGTTGGAGGCATAGCCCATCGCCACGAGGCGTGTGCGTTCGTTGATTTTGTCACCCAGGTCGTCGTAGTCGAGCGTGGCGTCGGGTTTGAGTTGGATTTCGCGCACGATGACTCCTTTTTCGCGCAAAGCGAGCCAGGGTGCCCGATTCGATTCGTGGTCGAGTTGGGTGATGAGGATTTCGTCACCGGGTTGCAACGCGCAACCAATGGCTTGGCTGAGCGCAAAATTGAGCGTGGTCATGTTTTGCCCCAACGAGATGGTGTGGCCGTTTTCAGCGCCCAAAAAAGTCGCCATTTTTTCGCGGGTGGCTTCCATCATTTCGTCCGTTTCGCGGGTAGTCAGGAAAGCGCCGTGGGTATTGGCGTTGGAGGTGCGGTAATACCCCGAAATGGCTTCGATGACAGACTCCGGGACTTGTACGCCTGCCGGGCCGTCGAGAAAAACGAGCGGACGGTTGTTGTGCAGGCGGCTCAGAGCCGGAAATTGGGCGCGAAAAGCGTCGTTCATGGTTTGTTTTTTTGATGGGATAAAAATAGGGGATTTTATTGAATGGTTGGGTAAGCGCACTAAAAAAGACAGCTACTGTGCATTGTTGCAAAATTGGGGTTAAGGTGTTAGATTTGTAAAGTTCTTTATGATCTTAAATCTGGCTTATGATCACGTTACAGGAGAAAAAATATAGGCTTATTGAAATGTTAATGAGGATTGAAGATGAACAAATCTTGAATGCTGTTGAATCTCAAATTACTCAGGTTAATCCGAAAACGGTTAATAAGCCATCTTTTCGAGATGCGGTAAAGCCCATAAGAAAAACAGTTTCATTTCAGGAACTATTGGTAGAACAAAATTATAAACCGATCCCGTATGAGACATTTCGAAAAATGGTCAGCGGAATTGGTATTGAAGAACCCGTAGAGGAATTACTCAATATGCTTTCAGTCAAACCTTAGTAGTCCCCCTCCATGAAAAAAATCAACTTCTTTGCTTTGCTTTTCCTGATCGTCAGTCTCGCAGCAGGCTGCCGCGCCACCGATTGTGGCTGTCCGATGTCGAAAAATGACCGTCAAATGATGAATGACGATCCAACGGTTATTTCTTGCACAAAAGTTTCAAGTTCGCACGGTCGGAATGGCCTTGTAGGTAGCGTTTTGCAGCTACCTGAAGGGCGGAACTTTTACCACAAAACTTGATTTGAAAAACTAAGAACTTGTTGGAGATTTCATGATTGGGCGAGCGTATCAAAGGATACTTGTTACATTTTATTTTCTTCTTTGACTTCTAATTTTTTTAAATCGGCAGTTGCCGGGCCATTGATTACTTTACCTTCTGTTGTAAAGCGTGAACCATGTGCGGGGCAATCAAAAGATTTTTCTTCTCCATTCCATTGCAAGATAGCGCCAAGATGTGGGCATACAGCGGAGCAGGTATGCAGGTTATTTTGTTCATCGCGGTAGGCGGCAATTTTTTTTATACCTGAAGAAATTATGCCTCCCTGCCCAGGTTTTAGTTCATCCGCATCTTTTACATCGCTCTTGGTAACCCAATCTGCATATTGCAATACCATGTTTCCGATTTCGTGTAAATAATCACCTGCGGTGTTAAAAGTAATTCGTGAAGGGCTGTATAAATCTATCCACGGATTTTCTTTTCCGGTGATTATGTCGGTTAAAATAATTCCGCCAAGAGTTCCGTGTGTAATGCCGTTTCCTGAATCACCTGTGATGATGTAGATGTTTTCGTCACCAGGATTTTTTCCGATGAATGCCATGGAATCAATAGGCGCCATAACTTGTCCTGACCATTTGTATTCTATATTTTCCATTGCAGGAAATCTTTTTTCAGTCCAATCAATGAGCTTGCTGTATCTTTCTTCTTCAGGAATATTTTCATCATCGGCTTGCCCTACTTTATGGTCTTCGCCTCCTGAAATTAAAAGGTCGTACGTGTTATCAAGTTCTTGCAAACGCACATAATGATAAGGCGAGGCAATCCATCTTGAATTTTTATTTCCTGTATCCCACCATAAAGCATATGGCAATTTTCCTTTCAGAATTTTTGCTGCAATTACATAAGTGCGATAAGCCCACTGCTTGGTGTGCATAGCAACCCAATCATTCACTGGCGTGTTAGTAGCAACTACGATATGTTTGGCTTTGATTTCAAAACCGTTTGCTTTTGCTCCTTCTGTTGAAATTTCTTCTGCTTTTGTTTCGGTATAAATTTTTCCTCCCATGCCAATAATTGCATCTGTTAAGCCTTTCAGATATTCCATGATGTGAAACTGACCTTGTTCGGGAAATTTAATGCACCATTTTCCTTCTTCAGATTCTAATGCTGGAACTTGTTCTAACATTTCAGTGAGCAACCCTGCGTTTTTTGTTGCTTCATATTCTTTTTCTAAAGTTTCTTTTGTATCGCTTCCGCTTAAAAATAAATACCCGGGAACTCTTTTAAAATGGCAATCAATGTTTTCATATTTAACTGTATTAGCAATAAACTGAATTGCCTCCATGTGACTGTTTGCGGCAAGCATTGCTTTTTCTTTTCCGAATATTTTTTCAAGCTCAAAATAACGAGCCTCTAAAGCACATGTAAGGTGCGCTGTTGTTCGACCTGTTTCTCCGCTGCCGATGTATCCATCTTCTACTAAAATTATTTTTCGCCCGGCTTTTAATAAACAATATGCAGTTGTTAATCCTGCAATGCCGCCACCGACGATTAAAATATCGGTTTCAATATTTTGTTTTAGTTTTTCAAAAACGATTGGCTGTGATGATGCTGTCCAGAATGATTTATTTTGTCCTGAAGTTATTTTACTGTCAATTCGTTCGGGTGCTAATGTATTCATTTTACATTATTTTAATTTTTAATTTTTTGTTTATACTTGAAATAAATTTTCTTAGAGAAAGTAAACAATAAACGGTTACACACTCGCCTACCATTTCGTTGGTCACTGCCTGAAGATTGGAAAACAACAATGTTCATGATACCCGTTATGCCAATCTGACATATTGTCTA
>JBBQGV010000139.1:0-12685 GCA_038323375.1 Chitinophagales bacterium | reverse complement strand
TGGTTCAATCCTTACGTGATGTTTGTGACCAAAATTGACACAGCGGGCAATATCCTCTGGGAGTTTGCTTTTGATTCGGACGTTATTCGGTCGCATGGCGACATCGAAGTAGCTGCCAACGGCGACATCCTGGTGGCCGGCCTCAGGAGGGATGAAGATACCCTCTATGATAAAGCATGGATAGCACGAGTGAGCGGCGAAGGTGAGTTACTTTGGGAAAAAACCTATTCAGTGGAGCCAACCAATCCTTTTTCTATTTTCTGGCTTTACGACATTGAGGCATGTTCCGATGCGGGGATGATCGTATCCGGGTTAATCGTAGAGGAACCGGTCAGCGGCGTGTACGATGGCAATGCATGGGTCATGAAATTAGATGAAAATGGTTGTTTTTTATCCAACGAGTGCCAGGAGAACAACATCATTGTGTCCGCTGCTAACCTTCCGATACTCCCGCAGCAGGAAATTGGTCTATACCCAAATCCGGCTTCCGGAACCCTGCATATTGCCCTGCCGGAAGGAATCCCGGAACTGGAAGTGGCGGTATACGACCTCGCAGGAAAACTGATGCAGAGGCAAATGGTTAGTAATGAAACCGCTTTACCCTTGAACCAGCAAGGCGTATTTATTCTGGCTTTCTTCCGGGAAGGTGTCTGGGTAGCAACAAAAAAAATCGTGAATATTCCCCGTTAAACGAGCCGCCTTATTCCAAAACATCAAAAGCAATACCATGAAACTTTTTTTCACCCTCCTTTGCCTCATTGTCTGCACCGCCGTTCAAAGCCAAACCGGGTTCGCTCCGGTCGGTGCTACCTGGTATTATTCGGTAGGTGCGGCGTTCAGTCCGCCAAGTTGTTTGAAAATAGCCGTTGAAAAAGATACCGTTGTGCAGGGACAGCCCTGCCGGAAATTGGTAAAAAACCAAACCATCGCTTGTGCCTGGGCACAGAATTTAGTCGAATTCGTGTACGAAGCAGACAGCGCCGTTTATTTTTTCGATTTTAATTTCCAGGCGTTCCATTTACTTTACGATTTCAAATTGCAGGCTGGCGATTCATGGAAAATTCCCTGGCAAGTGCATTGCGAACCGCCCTGGTGCACCGAGCCGGTAACGGATACACTGGTGGTGGTTGTAGACGCTGTTACCCAGGTTCAAATCAATGGCCAATGGTTAAAAAGGCAACATGTGCATGGATTTCCGGTATTGGGGGCTGAACCAGATGCTTATTTTGAGGGATTTATTATAGAAAAGCTTGGCTTCGACCGCTATTTATTCCTCAATTTATATGCAGACCTGATTCCAATAATCTGTGAAGGCAATTTACCTTTTGGCCTTCAAGCCTATGAAAACACCGACTTGGGCTTTTATGAACCAGACATTTTCGTTGCCAGTGACTCCTGCGAGTTCTTAGTTGCTACAAATGTGCCATCACGGCCCGCGCCCATTCATTTGTTTCCAAATCCGGTTTCGGACAGATTCACCATAACCAGCAATCATGATGCAGAAATGACGTATGAACTTCACAACCCCATCGGGCAAATTTTGAAAAGAGATGTTTTCAGGCAATCCCGGCAAGTGGATGTTTCAAACCTCCCTGCAGGTATCTATTTTCTGCATTTTTTCCGTGAAGGAGCATGTATCGCAATGAAAAAAGTGGTCAAGCAGTGATGTCAAATTTGAAGATTTGAGGAGCGAGAACAGAACGACGTTTCGACTCCGCTCAACGAACAACCGACAACGAACAACGAATCCTGACCAGTCACAAATAATCACTCAAAACATCACCGCATAATCTCCGAAATCAACGCATCGTCATTGTTCAGGGATTGGAACAGGCGCATGCGGAATTTACCCTGTTTGTTCATCAGCGTTTGCGCCATTTCGTCAATAGCTACTGTGGAAAGCACGGTCTGGATATACGCTTCGATGAGGTCGTCAAGGCCGATGCCGAGTTTGTTGAAATCGCGCCGGTCCATCAGCACCAAGCGGTCGGTATCGCTGCCCCAGGAGCCATCCGGATTTTTGAACGACAGGTTGGTGCCCAGCATGTCCCACGACTGCACACCGTCTTCAATCCGGTCTTCCAGCGGTTTATTCGCACGGCGGGCGTAGACGCAGAGCGGGCGAATGCCCTGGTCGGTGGAACTGACCATCATGCGCAAGTCGGCGACGTAAGTTTTTCCTTTCGAGTTAGGAATGGTGCCCACGTGGTACAATTTCCCTTTCGGGCCGGCAGAACTCCAGTGGTAGTTGCCGATCAGGCTTTGAACAATGAAGCGGTCATACGGAAAATCCAAGCTCATAAAAGCATCCAACTCCTCTTTGCTCACAATGGTGTAAACGCCCTGCCCGGCGTTGCTGTACGGCACTTTCACCACCGCGTGTCCGCCCATCTTTTTCACCCACAGCGGCACTTCGTTTTTACTCACGTCCCAGATGGTTTCCGGCACGTTGATCTTCAGGCCGCTTTCTGCCAGTTCTGTATTAAAAATATCGTACGCCTTGGCGGCAACCATTTTGTTGCGGCCACCAGCCAAACAGGCAATGATGGGGTTAAAAATCCGGGTTTTACTGTGCAGCGGCAGGCGATTCCAGGGGCGCTGGGTCAGGTAGCGAAAAGCTGCGCGAACCGGCTGCCATTGTTCCTTTTCGTCGCGGATGTACATAATCCCGTCTTCAAACCGAACCGCGGGATCTTTGTCGGTTTCATAAAAATCAACATAATAGACCGGTTCTTTCATCACATCCGCAATGACAGCGGCATACCCGGAGGCTTCCATCGGGTTTTTATCGTAAATCACCGCGAGCGCCCCGGGTATGGCGGAGCGCTTGCTTTTTCCAGCAAAAGGCTTGAAAGAACGTTCCACCAGCCAGCGGTAGCTGCCCTGTTCCTGGCTGTCTTCCACCCAGGGCATGGATTTTTGGCCGGAAGGACAAGAATTGTTTTCAATGACCACCATCTGGCGTTTGCCCCCGGCGGAGGTCACATTCAGCAAATCGGCACCAGCCCAGTGGAAATATTTGCAGCGGTAATTGAGGATTTCGCGCAAAGCGTCGCCATCAACGGTCGGATGCAGGTGGCAATAACGGGTGATGATGCGTTCCTGCCCCAGAAAAAGGAAAAAGTTCACCATTGGGTGAATAGTAGCGTTGAGCGCCCTCGGGTACCAATGGTTCAGCGCCTCAAACTCTCCGGGACGCACCATTTTGGCTACTGTTTTCGGCAGGGGGATGGCATTGCTCATGCAGGTTGTTTTAAATTTTAACCCAAAGTTATTCCGGCAGCGCCCACAGAATGCGCCTGAGTCCAAGATTTAACGTTCGATTTACAGGCAACAAAGGCTTTTATGGCATCCCCGCGTTCATAACATTCAGAAAATGAATCAATCGCGTATTGTAAAAAGATGAAAAAAAAAGGTGTAAATAAAAAACAGAAATCTGTATCCATGCGTTGTTTAGCAGCGTCTATAAAAAAGGCAGCCGACTTGAGACAGCAGAATTGTACTTGCCGACATTGAGTTTTTGGCAATCAGACTTTTGTGAAAAAAATTATCGAAGATTTTCGGCATTTAAAGCAGCCTTTTTCCGGTTTTTGCGTTGTTTGAATGAGGCGTTTGCATAAAATGCATTCATCTTGTTAAGATGCCGTTAAAAGCTGTCTTTTTATTCAAAAATTATTGAAATTTTCATTACATTGCAACAGTTGAACACTATATTTCTTGAACATCCAAATACATAATTCCTAATGCCTGCCTTAAAAAGAACGAAAGAGCAGAACTTCTCCGAAGGTTTCGAAGAGTTTTGCGGGGAAGAAATGCAACCGTACGTTGCCCTCAATGCCGAAGGGCAATTGAAAGACCTGCCTCAAGCCAAGCCTTCTGCCGACAACGAACAGAAGGACAACGCTGAAAAGCCGAGCCGCCGCAAACCGCTGTTGCAACGTCTGGGAAGTCTATTTCAATTCTAAGCGCTTGCTTGTTAAGTGGTACGTACGTCGGACTAATTCCCGGCGTGCGGGTCACGATCCGTCATGCCTGATCTTTCATTAAAAAAAATCTTGGTAGCGGAGAATAAAAAATAACTAATTTCGCGCTAAAATTTGGCGCCTGTTGCCTAACGAAATCAATTCGTTTGGGAACGGGTCGCCATTTTTCATTACATTATTTTACAACAAAACAAGACTTGCCATGTCTGAAATATCCGGAACGGCTAGATACCTCGACGAAGAACTGGCGGAATTCAAGACCCTTGTCACAACGAAGCTGGACAATTCGCGCGAGCAACTCCAAAAGCTCCAGGAGCAAATCTGGGAAATCACTGAAAACACAGGCGATGAACACGGAGGCGACTGGATGGATGACAGCAGCATCAACAATGAAGTTGAAATGCTCAATACGATGGCCATCCGCCAGCGAAAGTATAGCCAGGATCTGGAGAACGCACTCGTCAGGATCAAAAACAAGACCTACGGGATTTGCATCGTTACCGGCGAACTGATTGACAAACGCCGCTTACTGGCTGTCCCTACCACCACCAAAAGCGTGCTCGCGAAAAACGAGGAGCAAAAGCAAACGGAGGAGAAGACGGTGACCAAAATCAACAAAACACCCTATATCCAAAAAGTAGAATCCGAAGCGCCCGCGCCGGCGACGCCGAAAATCATTACCAAGGTGATCAAAAAATCATCTACGAATGCAGCGGCTTCCAAACCTGCGGTCAAAGAAGACGAAGACATTGAATTCGATCGCGAATTCAATGATATTGATTTTGACTACGAAAAAGAAGAAGAAGAAGATATCGCCGAAAGCGACGACATTGACTTCGATACCTTCAGCGATGAAGATAAAATGTCGGATGACTATTAGAGCGTGCATTATTGGCTCAAAATCAAGCAAAAACGCCGGAGTGATGCCCTCACCCCGGCGTTTTTGACGAAAGTTTGTTCCGTTCTTTGCTTTTGCCACAGAAAAAAACTGGCCTTCCGATAATTTTTTTTCGCCGGAACCTTTTAGGTTTTGTCTTTTGTTGTAATTTCGCAGCGCTTTAAACGGCTGTAGCAAATTAGTTGCTATAAAGACCCGTAGTGTAATGGTAGCACATCAGATTTTGGTTCTGCTTGTCTAGGTTCGAATCCTTGCGGGTCTACAAAAAAAGGTCAGCGTTTTACACGCTGGCCTTTTTCTTTTTTGGGTATTCTACCAACTTCCCCGCCAGCGACCCTTAGCGACTTCCGCGTCTTCCAGATATCCTTCAATCCCGTGCCGGTTTTTGGTGTGGTTCTTTACGTCATTTTTGTTGTATACAGCCGCATTGATGTTGAAATGTACCTTGTCCAAAGGATTCAGGGCTACGACATCGCGGTCGTCGTACGCATTGAACCAGCCGTTTTTGACGGATTCAGGCATACCCAACGGGAGCTCTAAATACTTTCGAACCGACGTCAGACCCAATTTTTAGTCGGGTTCACGTGTCGGACACTTTTGGAAGTGCCCGACACATGAACCCGACATCGCTACCCCCTCCTCCGCTCCAGCAAAATCATCATCATCAGCCCCAGCACGATGCGTTCTTCTTCACCGGGTTCAAATTCATTCAGTTTCGTGACAGAGAACTGCCGGCCTAAGAGCGAAGCCTCTTTTTTTAGGCGCACCACCTGCGTTCCGTCTGGGCGGCTCACAAGGTAGGATGGGTTGAAGAGGTAGCCCGAAAGCAGACCCAGCAGGGGGATTTCGCCCAGCACAGCGTCGCCCAATTTGATCCAGGCGTTTTCTTCGCGTACTACGAGGTCGGCTTGTTGGTTTTTATCAAAAATTTCATAGTGTGTTTTCCAGAGGGAAGTCCAGCCTTTGCGGGCAATGCGCCCGGTTTCTTTTCCAAGTTGGTTGGTAAAGGTGTAGGTCGCCGAAAAATCAATCCACTTATTGGCCTTGATGGTGTACTTCAGCGTAGACTTGGATTCGTTGTTGAAGACCTGTACCTCGTCAACCAATTTCAGCATTTTTTGCCGCACAAAGGCTATCGTGGTGCCGCGGGCATCTTTGGCAATGAAGTCGTTGGAAAGCGTAGAAATCTTGAACGAGAAGTCAAGCGGAAATTGCAGGTTGTCCATTTGGTTTAAAATTTTGTGATTGGAATACGCATAGAGACGCTTAATCAGGTATAAATATTATAGGTAATGGGTAGTTATTTACCACT
Source organism: Chitinophagales bacterium (assembly GCA_038323375.1). Classification (GTDB taxonomy): domain Bacteria; phylum Bacteroidota; class Bacteroidia; order Chitinophagales; family Saprospiraceae; genus JABWAJ01. The sequence continues at coordinate 6,492 of JBBQGV010000139.1, read as the reverse complement.
TGCCAGCGAAAATAAGTGTGTTGGCGGACTAAAGCCCGCGAAACGAAGTGCTGACGAGGCGTAGGGTATGCGCTGCTTCGTTTCGCGGGCTTCAGCCCGCCTCCTGTATCATCAAACTTATTCTCACGAATTTATGCTAAATAGTTACGGTAACGGTAATTTTTTAGCGGCGTGTAAGTTTATCAATTTTTCTATTTTATCTTTTTGCATCACAGCGTCAGCCGCAGCAACAAAGCCAACTGCAAATCGCTCATACCGCTGTGTTCGTAGGTTTCGGCGGTGCCCACCAACGTGACGGGTGTTCCGCTCCAATTGTTGCGTTCTTCGTAATTGCCTTCCAAACGCGTGTACATCCAGGCCCCGCGGAGTTCAAAGCCGATGCTTGCCTGCGGAATGGGATGGAACGAAATTCCCCCAACAGGGCCGATACCAAAGGACATTCCTCCTGGAAAAGAGCGCTCGTTTTCATAAGCAGGCGCTTCCGGCGTCATCAGGTCAATCCAGGAATTTGAAGATTCCAGACGATTTAGCCAATAGACCGGAAACTCCAAACCGGCGTTCAGGGAAAATTTGCCCAGTTGATGACTTCCTGTAAATCCCGGTGCCAGATGCCAGCTTCGGGCTGTTTCACGGGTTTGGGTACCATTCATCGGAATGCCATCGGGTGTACCATAAACCGAGTAGAAATCTGTTTGCCGGAGCGAATACCCGCCGCGCAGGCGGAGGTGGAGCCTTTTGGACAGGGAAACCTGAAGCAAGCCTTCCAGCGCGTACTTACTGGCGGCGTAGTCTTTTTCCAGAATGCCCCCATAGCCTCCGCTGATTCCGCTGCCGGATCCTGGCTGGGGCGGGTTTTCAAAAGGATGCGCGACATGGGGATTCGCGATGGAAATGCCTATTGAAAAGGCTGTTTTTTGCGCCAGAGACGGCGCGGCCATGATGCTGCACAACAGCGCAGCACCCAATACTTGCTTGAACATATTGGTGCTTTTTTAGTGAAAAATCAAAAATCTGTTACTAAATAATGTTCGTCCATTTAGCCCGGTATCTGTTCTTTAGAGTTCGGGAGCAAGGCATGCGAAGGCTCAAAAACGGGAGTTTACTCGCGTGTGACCGCTTTTGGGGTCAAGCACAACACAGCTATCGGACTATAAAAACAGGCACTAAAATGCAGACCAGACCAAACCAGCATTCAGCCCTATGGAGGAAGCTGGCATTAAGCCCGGATTTACCCCGTCAACCCACCTCCATTGCATGCTGCCGGAAACTCCGAAATTGCCGGTGATGCGGTGAATAACGGACACGCTGCTGCTCCAGCCATTCCAGTACAACCCGGATTCCTCCCGAGACCAGTTGTCCACTTCGACGAGAGGGCCGCCGTAGTTTTCAAATCTGAAGTGCCGGTATTGTTTTACGGAACTGCGCAATTGTCCCGCTGCGCTAAGTAATATTTCGGTTTTTTTTCGGTTTGGCAAAGCAAAGCGATACGCCAATCCCATTTGAAACTCGGTCCATTGAAGCCTTACCCGATCCGGGAAATCGGGGCTTGCCGGACAAGTTGCACAGGCGGCTTGCCAGCCCAATTCAGGGCCGGTTTGTGCAGGATTTTCCGAGGCTTGCAGGTGGTACAAACCGGCTGTGGCACCCCATTTTCCGGGCATCAGATAAACTTTTGCTCCAGCCTGCCACAGGTGCATCCGGGATACGTTTTCCGAAAAAAATGCGGCGGCACCCACATCTGCGGCGATCAGCAGACTTGTTGCCCGCTCGGCAACGAGCGGATAGGCTGATCTGGCAGGGACAATTGAAGCAGAAAATGGCGCCAAAAGCCCGAAACGTTCAGATTGCAGTGGGCGTAAGGCCGCATCCGGTATCCGGGGCGATATCGCCATTTCAGGACGATGAACGCCGCTGTTTACGGCAAAAGCAGGCAATGCTTCCGGAAGCGTTGTCGGATTCATGATGGGCTGGGACAGGACGGGGATTGCTTGTTGAACCCGGAGCGGTTGCTGCTCCGCCGGCATAAAAAGCGGCGTCGGCATTTTTTGCCAAACCGTATCGCGGATTACCCGTTCCCGGATCAACATGACCGTATCGCACTGCATGGCGATGGGGGCCTGTGTGGTTGGCGTTGCAGCCTGTTGCAGCAGCAAGTACCAGATCAGGTTGTTACCGATCAGAACCAGCCCGACGATCAGCGGCCAAAACCACGCCGCCCGGCGTTTGCCTTTTACCCGGATGCGCTGGTGTACAGCCGCCCAGTCTCCTTCCCGGAAAGTTTGCGCCTGCTCCTGCCTGAGCCGGTTTGCTAATTCGTCCCAAAATTGATTGTCTTCCATCTTTTCATTCCTTTAGCGAGGTAATCAGAATCAGGCGCTTGAGCTTTTCTTTGGCTTTCGCCAAATTGCTTTTGGATGTTCCTGACTGAATGCCAAGCATTTCTGCTATTTTTTCATGCGTATGCCCTTCCACCACGTGCAGGTTAAACACCAACCGGTAAGCGGCGGGCAATTGTTGGATTAAGTTGACCAAATCCTCATGGTACAGGTAATCTAAAGCGGATGGCGCGCATTCCACAGCGGTCAAATCCTCTTCGATCCTTTCATGCGTCCGCGCCCTGCACAGCGCGCGGTATCGGTCAATGGCCGTGTGGACTAAGATGCGGCCAAGCCAGGTTTTGAAAGGCCCTTGTCGTTTGTAGTGGTCTATCCGGGTGAAAACTTTGACGAACGCGTCGTTGATGATTTCATAGGCTTCTTCTTTTGAAGCAGCATACCGCAGGCCTATGCTTAGGGCATAGTTGTAAAAATGCCGATACAATAAGCGTTGGCATTCTGAGTCCTGCTTGCGGCATCCCTCTAACCAGGTATCAACGTTTGCTTCGTTCATTGCTCTTTACACGCTCTGGAAAGGCAAATGGTTGCTTGGAGCTGAAAATATTTTTGAATAGGGCCATCTGAAATACACCGATTACAAGGTCACGGATCCGGGGTGTCCGTTTTCCGGCAATTCAAAAAATACTACCTTGCAGTTGCTTGGCGCAAAAGGCAAACTTTCGTGGAAACAACGGAAAAATGGCGTCGAAATAATGGTACCCGTGTCCCTGAAAGCGCTAACGGAACATGTTTGGGTGATTAAGGTATCGAATGAAGGATAAAGCACAACGACCATGACTCATTTCCTGCTCAACAACGAACCCATCTACACCGATCTTCCGGGCGGAATGACCGTACTCGACCTGGTTCGGTACCAAAAATTGCTGACCGGAACCAAATGCGGTTGCCGCGAAGGTGACTGCGGGGCCTGCACCGTGCTCATCGGCGAATTGGACGGCAAGGGCGACGTGGCCTACCGATCTATGACCTCGTGTTTGACGCCATTGGCCAATGTGCAGGGCAAACACGTGGTTACCGTGGAAGGCATCAACCCGCCCGGCGAAGGCGCGCTCACCCCCGTGCAGCAGGCGATGGTGGACGAAAGCGGAACCCAATGCGGCTTCTGCACCGTAGGCTTCGTGGTGTCGCTGACCGGTTTTTGCGTCGGGCAAACAGCTAAAGAGCCGGAACAAGCCGTCGCCGCTATTGACGGCAATATTTGCCGCTGCACCGGTTACAAATCCATCGAACGGGCGACGATCCGGCTGACCGAACTCCTGCGTACGCGCCAGGAAAAGTCCCCCCTCGATTTTGCCATCGAAAAAGGCATCGTTCCCGGCTATTTTGCGGAAATTCCCGCCCGGTTGAAGGCGCTGAATGCTAGTATCGGAGCACCCATTGAGGCCAATCCCCCCTTTTTTGTCGGCGGCGGAACCGACCTTTACGTGCAACGGCACGAAGACATGGTGCATGCGCCCGCCAGCCATCTTTTCAACCAGACAAAACTGCGCGGCATTGATCAAGCCAGCGATTTCATCGAAATAAGCGGTGCCGCTACCGTGACTGATTTATTGGAATCGCCGCACTTGCAGGCTATTTTTCCCGATTTGCGCAAGCACCTGAAACTCGTATCTTCCACCCCAATCCGTAACATGGCTACCGTAGCTGGCAACTTGGTCAACGCCTCGCCCATTGGCGACCTGACCATCTGGTTGCTGGCCTTAGATGCCCTGATCGTGCTGGCCAACGGCAGTAAACGCGAATTGCCCCTGCGCGATTTTTACCTCGGTTACAAGTCCTTAGACAAAACAGCGGACGAGGTTTTGGAAACTATCCGCTTCCGCAAACCGGAGAGCACCTGTCGGTTCAATTTTGAAAAAGTGAGCAAACGCACGCACTTAGACATCGCTTCCGTGAACTCAGCGGCGCTGCTGAGAACCCAGGACGGCCGCATCACCGAAGCGCATATCGCCACAGGCGGCGTAGCCCCCGTTCCGCTTTACCTGAAAAAAACATCTGCTTTTTTAGTTGGAAAACTGATCCCCAAGGCACCGGATTTGAATGACCCGGTTTTGGCGGAAGCCTGCGAAATCCTGCAATCCGAAATCAGCCCCATTTCCGACGTGCGGGGTTCAACAACTTATAAACGGTTGTTGGCGAGGCAGTTGTTTTTGGCTCATTTCATTGGCCAATTTAAATGACTTCACTACTTATCCCGGAATTAAAAAAATGCATTGTCGTTAAATCAAAACTTATGAAATTCTTCTATTTATTGCTCTTCTCTTTTTCAATCACAATCAACACTTTTGCACAAGACAAACCCGCCTACGTCCTCTACGACGCCAAAGGCAAAAAGGTCAGCTACAAAAAAATGATCAAAACGCTGATCGGCAAAGACGTGGCGCTGTTTGGTGAATACCACAACAACCCGATTTCGCACTGGCTACAATTGGAGGTTACCCGCGACTGCAAACAAACTCGCGACCTGATTCTGGGCGCCGAAATGTTTGAACGCGACAACCAGGAAGCCCTGGAGCGCTACCTGAAAGGGGAAATTGACGCCAAACAATTGGCCGAGCAGGCGCGCCTTTGGAGCAACTACGACACCGATTATGCCCCGTTGGTCAATTTTGCAAAAAACAATAACCTGCCGTTCATCGGCACCAATATTCCGAGGCGATACGCTTCTTCGGTGGCCAAAGGCGGATTTGAAGCTTTGGATACGCTTTCAGCCGAAGCCAAATCCTGGATCGCACCCCTGCCCATTGCCTTCGACCCGGAACTGCCCGGCTACAAAAAAATGGTGGAGCTGATGGGCGACCACGGCAGCCCCAATATCGTCAGAGCCCAGGCCATGAAAGACGCTACGATGGCGCATTTCCTCCTGAAGGCATACCGCCCCGGTAGCTTGTTCATCCACTACAACGGCGCTTTCCATTCTGATAACTACGATGGGATCCTCTGGTACTTGCGCCGCCAGCAACCGACCCTGCGCTACGCCACCATTTCCACGGTTTCTCAGGCAGATGTCCGTTCGTTGTTGCCCGAAAACAAAGGCATTGCGGATTTTATCATTTGTGTGGACGAGGATATGACGGGGACGTATTAATAGACAATGCCTTTTAAAAATACTCGATGGACCAACTGCCAAAAATCTTCATTGCTTATGCCCGGGAGGACAAACCCCTCCTCCAATTATCACTTTTACCCTTTTACCCTCTATTTTTTTCTTTAGAGCTTGTTCGGGTTTTCGTGATTGACTACGTCGAATCTTCGATTTGAGCGAGGGCGAGGAAATTTTGTTTTAGATAAGACGATTTTTGCAGACATAGCCAGCAGCTATGTTGAAAAAAATCAACGCAGTATAAAATAAAATTTACCGCCCGTAGCCAATTGACGAATTCCCGAACAAGCTCTTAGCGCTTTTCCGCCGAAGGCGGTCAAAATTTTGAAATTTGGGATTGGCGGAAGTTGGCCCAAAGTTTACTAAACTTTGAAAGTCTACAGTGTGAACACAAGTCGGCACCACACTTTGTGAAAATCTGATTTTCAACGAATTGCGATTTTATATTGCAATTCGCAAATCATTGAAAATCAACAGTTGACAAAATGTGTCCACGCCATAAACGTTCGCGATACGAAAATTTGCCGGGTTCTTAATATCATAGCATTCCTTTTTGCCATATATTTGTAACATTATTCTTTCTTATTTTTAAGTCGAATTGGGTATGGAAGAATCGAAAGCAAATTATGCAAGGCTGCCTTCAAAAAGCATCAATTTTGTCGAGACCGTCCGGATTGCCTCTTCCAAAGAGGAATCCGTTGAACCCGAGAAAACTTATGCCGTTTTTGAAGAAGCGGGGGGAGCCTTATGTTTTTGATAAAAATGCCAGAAAAATCCCATTAGATAGTCAATCTTTTACTTGGGAAGCATCTGACAATGTAGTTATGATCGTCAAAGTAATTTCATCCTATTTAGTGTCTGTCTTTATAGTCCGATAACTGCGTTGTATTTTGCCCCAAAACTGGTCATTTACGCGAGTAAACTCCCATTTTTGGGGCAAAACACGCCTTGTTCTCGAACGCTAAAGAACAGACACGGGACTAAATGGACAGA
>JBBQGV010000138.1:0-12746 GCA_038323375.1 Chitinophagales bacterium | reverse complement strand
TGATCGGGTTGAAATTTTCTTTCCTGACGTGGATAGACGCGCCTGGAAGCCTGTTCGGATTCGTCGTCAAAATCGTCATGATTCTGGCGGGTTTTGTAATCATCTATTTATCGGTGAGCAACAATGGCGCCGAGGACGAAGAATAGCGCTCAGCGGTGTGGCAACAGGTCGTTCAGTGGTTCGAACCTCCAATCCAAAGTCTTTTTGGTCTGATCATAGTTCAGGATCAACACCTGATCCGGCGCAAAAGTCGTCACGTATTCAGGCACATAGCGTGGATCCAGGCTATTGTTGATCCCTGACCCCAGCATCCAGATGCCCTCCGGAGTTTGCTGGGCGAAGGTTTTGGTGCGCATGCCCAAGTCGCCGCCGATCAACACAACCTGAATCCCTTGCTGTTGCACTTTGGCCAGCCAGGGGTAAACCGTTTGGGTAAAGTCAGAAGTGGAATCGCAGGTAGGCCGGATGGGAATCGTTGTGCCATTGAATGCGTCAGCGGGATTGCCGGGGGAGTCCGTTTTGTATTCATTCAGCAAAGCGTGGTGGTGCAATACCACTAAGTGAGAAGCCTTTTGAATGCTATCCGTTACCGTTTTTATCAGTGCAATCTGGGCAGCTTTAGCCTCGCAATCCTGCTGCTGGGGCGGAGAGGCATAGTACCAGAACAAATTGGTATTCAATACCAGTAAACAATAGCCATCCTGCCAGCTGACATAATAATCTGCTTTACCTGTATGTGCCCGGATGCTGTCCGTATTCCCGTACAGCACATCGTGGTTGCCCCAGGCCCAGTGTGTCTGGTTGGAACGCAAGTAAAAAAGGCGATCTAAGTAATCCAACGTAGCCGGTAATTTTGTGGTTTGCCCACAAACATCGCCGCCCAGCCAGATTTGGTCGTATTTCGAAAAATCGAGGGCTTCAACGCGCGGATCCACCCGTTCGCCAACGCGCCAGTTATAAGGATGCCCCAGAAAAATAATGCGTTGCGAGGCGTCTTTTTCACAGCCTGGAAATATCAAGCTGGCTGCAAGCATGAGGATGGTATAGAAGAAATAGCGATTCATGTACTGGAAATTGTCCTCAAACGTAAGGTAAATTGACGATATCCGCTCAAGACTTGTTCTGAAACGTGAGCTATTATCACACACTACTGTCAGAATTTTACCTTACTAACACAACCTCCCTTAGCGAACGTTTCCAATGCAAACGCCGCTTTTTCCCGAATCATTTTCATAGACGTATCCAGGAGGGATTTGTGGTATTCCACAGCAATCCTGGCTGCAAATTTTCGGCTCATTTCCCAATCCATCTCGAATTTTTCTCCGTTACCAGTTCGATAAACCCAGGCCATAAGCCCCACGTAAGATCCATCCGGAGCATCTTCATCATCGTTTAGGGAAAAGCTATCCCAAATTATCAGTTCCAGGTCGCCGTCGCCGTTCAGGTCTTCCGCCCAGGGCAGGGATCTGTTTTCAAAGCCCTGGAGGCTCCGCCATCCAATCGTACTTGCTCCAAAGCAAATTCCACGGGCAGGTGCTGAGTCTTTTTTATCCACAACCCCAACTGCGTTGTGCCAATAGCGACCGCTTCCAGCTGGCCCTTCCAAAACCAGCATCAAATCATAGCTTTTTCCGGCGTACCGTTTCCACTTGCCCGCAAGCGAATCTCTGTCCATGCATTCACCATCGCTAACGGGGTCAATGGATGCAAAGCCGCTTTCAGGCATTGGTATAGTCAACCAGGGTGGGTTCATCCGGCACTTTTCCTTTGGCGTTTCAGCGGCGGTTATTGGCTTAGATGGCATTGGATTTTTATTACAGCCGCTGAAAAAAAACGGCAGGGCAAGAATAAGCAGCATGGATTTTGGCATGGGTGGTTGTTTTAAATGGTTTTATAAATTCCCCTGGAGCCCGCCAGTATGGATTGCAACAACGACACTGCCCGACTCAAAATATCCTTTCTCAATCAGGTCGAACAGGCCAAAAAATAACTTGGCGGTATAGACCCGGTCGAGTGGAATACCGTATTCGTTGTAAAAAGCATCCACAAACGAAAACAATCCGGGCGTGGTTTTGGCGTAGCCTCCGAAGTGGTACTTGTCCTGAATTTCCCACTGGTTGCAGGCGCCTGCTCCGTATTCCAACAGCAATTGCGCCACTGCATCGCGCATAAATCCGCCTTTGAGCGCTGAAAAACCAATCGCCTTAGCCCCTCCGTTCAATGCAGCAACGATTCCCGCCAAAGTCCCCCCGGTGCCACAGGCCACACCATAATAACGGGGCAGGGCTTCGGTGCATTGTTCCTGTATTTCTTCCACCAAGCTTCGGCAACCATCAAGGGCAAACCGATTGGTACCGCCTTCCGGCAATACATAACAATCGCCGTATTTTTCGAGCAGGGAGGCAATCCATTCCGGGTCGTTATTCCGTCGAAAATCACTTCGGCTGGTATAATGCAGTTGCATTCCGCGGGATGCAGCCAATTGGAGTGTATGACTTGGTGTTGCCGGTTCTTCTCCGCGAATGACACCAATCGTTTCAAACCCAAAAAATTGCCCTGCTTCGGCCACTGCGGCGATGTGGTTGGAAAAAGCGCCCCCGAATGTGAGCAGGCGTTTTTTGCCCTGCGCCTGAGCTTCAATCAGGTTATATTGCATTTTCCGCCACTTGTTGCCGCAGAAGCCGCCGGTTTCAGACAAGGCAAGCAGGTCGTCGCGTTTGACCAGCAAACGGATTCCCTTTTCCACTAAGAGCGGGGAGTGCAATTCCTGCACCGTACTTGGCGGGTGGTTGAGCAACAAGGATAGCGATAGCAATAGGCCGATGGTTATAAGAATCAACTCACATCATCTATTTGAATAATCTGGTCAAGCGCAAAACGAAAATGTTCGCCATTTGAAACATTCCTGAAGATGACCTCCCCGTGCAAATGCCGCAACATACCTTCCACATCAAAGGCATTGTAAGCCTGGATATAGCTTTCTACAATAAACGCTTAGAGTTTATTCACCAGCTTCAAAATTTTATCCCGGTCGCGTTCCAGGTCGTAAGCGGCACCATTTACGACTACGTAACGGGTTATGCCATCCTTTTGGATGTAAAGGCTGGGGTTGCCGCTCATGCGCACGTTGTTATTTTCCTTGCCTTTGCCCGCTTCGATAAGCCGAAAAGGCAAGGTGGCGAAACGAGCTTTGGAAGAAAGTCCGGTAACAAAAATGTCTGTATAGCCTTCCCGCAGCAACTTGAGTGGATCAAGGCTGGCTAATTGCGATGCCGAACTCAGGGTCGTTGCATAGGTTTTTCCTGGAAAAGCCTGCATGCCGCGCGCGTCTACCGATTCATAGGCATGAAAAATAGAAAGGTCGCCAATATCGGCAATCTGTGCCCGATAGTAGTAGTCGCGGTTGCCATTATAACTGATTTCGTCATTGCGGAAGCCAATATCCACGGTATAATATTCACCTTTGAAATCAATTTCCACTTCGCGAACTAAGAGGTCGAAGAATTCATTGCTGCCATTGAAAGGAATGGATTCATACACATCCATGCCCACCGATTTGTAGGTTTGGGTAGCAATAGCATCAAGCGCAGCCAGCAGCATAGCGAAGTGAAGGCGGCGAATTTCCTGTTTGTCAGGATCTTCCGCCAAGCCACCACACTCAATCAGGATGGTGCTGGTGCCCCACTTTTGAATGTTATCCCCAAAGGCCCGGGGTTCGAAGGAATCGCTGTAGCGTCCGACTTGTCCGGGAATGTACTCCTGCAGAATGTTATTCATTACGCCGATGAGGTGCATGGCGTTGCCGCGCACGGCGTTGATGTCTTTGTCGTAGTTGTAGGCCGGTGCCAGGAAGGAAAAAGTCGCCGTTTTGCCTTTACCGGCGCTGTAATAGCGGTTCTGATCGTGCAGGTTGAAACCCCAGTCGGCCTTCAGCTCATCCCGCACGCGCTTGAGCAATTGTGCTTCGGGCGTTTGCAGACGGGCGGCGTCGCGGTTGAGGTCAATGTCTATGGCGTTGCGGCGCTTGAAACGCTCTGCACCATCGGGATTCAGGAGGGGGATAAACGTCAGGGTCAACTCCTTCATCAGCCGTTCCCGCAAAGGGTTAAACTGATCGTCGCGGGTCATAAAATTAAAAATATCCACGATGGCCATTGTGGCGGAGGCTTCGTCGCCGTGCATTTGCGACCACAGCAGCACCTGCACCGGGCCGGTTCCGATTTGAACCTGATAAATATCCCGGCCTTCCATGGATTTTCCGGCTTTTTGTGTTCGGAAGGGTGCCTTCAATTTTTGAACCAACGGCACAATATCTGCGTGTTTGAACCGACGATCTTTTATGGCAGGTTCCTGGTATAGATTGTATTTATCGTAAAGCTGCCGGTGTAAATCACCAGAAAGCTTGGGTTTGACAGCGGGCGAATCGGGTTTGGGATTGGTTTGGGAATGCGAATTTTCGCAGGCTACAATGGTCAGAAAACAAAGTACAAAAAACAGGTGTCGCATAGCGCTAATTTTAAAGCAAAATAGGAAGTGGTGGTCCTCTTAGATGTGTTTCAACTCATCCGGCAAATCGTAAAACGTCGGGTGGCGATACACTTTATCGTTGGCCGGGTCAAACAGCGACTCGCTTTCGTCGGGGTTGGAAGCGGTAATGTGGACGGATTCCACAACCCAGATGCTGATTCCTTCATTACGGCGCGTATAGACGTCGCGGGCATTTTCGATGGCCATTTGCGCATCTGCTGCATGGAGGCTGCCGACGTGTTTATGACTCAGGCCGCTTTTGCTGCGAAGGAAAACTTCCCACAGCGGCCAGTTTTTTTTGTGCATTTTTATTTCCCTTGTTTAATTGTCAATTGTCCCCTTTGAGGGATTGTACGATGCCCCGAACTTCTTCCAATGAAAGATCAGTGAGTGTTGCAAGCAGGTTTTCTGATATGCCGTTTTTCAGGCCATTGGCGATAATGTTCCGTTTGGCTAATTGAATGCCTCCTTCAAGACCTTCCTGACGGCCTTCCTGGCGGCCTTCCTGACGGCCTTCCTGACGGCCTTCCTGACGGCCTTCCTGTTTGACTTCAGCCAAAATTGCTTCTTCGATGCCCATAGACTTCCTGTTTTTATAAATCAAATCCAATTCCTTTTCAAATTTAACGGAATTTTCCGGCTTGGCAAAATGAACGTAGTACCGGATAAAGTTCGATAATTTCCTTATTGTATTGGCATCATAGCCCCTTTCGACCAAACGCCGGACAATAGACAGCTTCCTATTCATAAGTACATCGTCCTTCACAGAACGACGAAGCCCCATTATAGCCGCTTCCAATACAATAGCAAAAACATTATCACTCAGCGCCAATTCTGCCGATGAATGGTCAAGTAATGAAAATGTGTTAAACCGATAAACGATTTCTGTCCCCCAGAATTCGTAACGATACTCATTTACATGAAATTTCGATTGGCTGTCTGTGTAAATCGCCAAAGCCGTAACTGGTCGTTCATACCGATCCTGAATGCGATAAGCACTTTGAAACATACGTTTCGAAAAAGCCGGGTCTGCATAGCCTTGCACTTCTACATGAAAAAGGAACCAATGCTCTTCTCCACTTCTATGCCAGGCTTTTATCAATTTATCAGCATGTCGCAATTGAGCATGTGAAGCTGGAAGCAGTTGTTCCAATTCTTTGTCCAAAAACTCGAAGCCTCTTTCAAAATCAATCAGATGTACGTCTTTTGGAAAAAAGAAACGCAACATGTGATCAATTAAGTCTTCGATGATGCCTTTCCAAAGGGTATCGCGACTAACCATAATCAGTTTTTTGGCCAATTCAGTTCAAGAATCAAGCCACTTTTACCTCTTGCTTGTCCCGCACTTCCCGCGCACTCCGCTTTTCCGCATACACCATCGCTGCTTCACGCACCCAGGCACCCGCTTCGTGGGCTTTCACCCGGGCTTGCAGGCGTTGCCGGTTACAAGGGCCATTGCCTTTCACTACATCCCAGAATTCATCCCAGTTGATGGGGCCAAAATCATACTGCCCTTTTTCTTCATTCCATTTTAGGTCGGGATCGGGAATGGTGAGGCCAATAAAAGCTGCTTGTGGCGCTGTGGCGTCTACAAAGCGCTGGCGTAGTTCGTCGTTGGTCAGGCGTTTGATATGCCATTTCATAGATTGCTCCGTGTGCGGTGAGTCTTTGTCGTTCGGCCCAAACATCATCAGCGAAGGCCACCACCAGCGATTGAGCGCATCCTGAGCCATGCGTTTTTGTGCTTCAGAACCTTGAGACAACGTTAGCATGATTTCATAACCCTGGCGCTGGTGAAAACTTTCTTCTTTGCAAATGCGCACCATTGCCCGGGCATAGGGGCCATAAGAACAGCGGCACAAAGGCACCTGATTCATGATGGCAGCACCATCTACGAGCCAGCCAATCGCCCCCATATCTGCCCAGGTGAGACTGGGGTAATTAAAAATACTGCTGTATTTGGCCTTTCCTTCGTGCAGTTCCTCGATCAGGTCTTCCCGCTCAACCCCCAGCGTTTCGGCAGCGCTGTACAGGTAAAGACCGTGTCCGGCTTCGTCCTGAACCTTGGCGAGCAGCACCATTTTACGACGCAGCGACGGTGCGCGCGTAATCCAGTTGCCTTCGGGAAGCATGCCTACGATTTCGGAGTGGGCGTGTTGCGCAATCTGCCGGATCAGCGTTTTGCGATAAGCATCCGGCATCCAGTCTTTTGGCTCTATTTTGACCTCGGCGTCTATTTTCGCCTGGAATTGTCCTTCCAAAGTCATTGTGGTACGTATTATGAGTTAGGGTAAATTTGTTACAAAGGTAAAAGAATAACAACCAGGCGCAGTCATTGTTCGCCCATTTTTATATACACTCTTTGGTTGATGGCGCTGCCGGAATGCGGTAATAAACGCTTGGCTGATCCTCTAAGAGACAATCTTTCCACCAGATCAAGCCACAGTTTTCCAGCACGCGGATGGAACCGATATTGCCTTTCATGGCTCGCCCGACAATAAATGGCAACTTCAGGTCTTCAAATCCGTATCGAACACAGGCTTTCCCGGACTCGGTCGCATATCCTTTGCGCCAATGTTTTTGAAAAAAGCGGTAACCAAGATCCACCTCATCCACATCTTGCAGATATTTCAAGCCGCACCACCCGATTAATTCACCGGTTTCCCGGAGTATTACAGTCCAGCGGCCAAAGCCGTGTTGTTGATAATGGTCGTAATTGCGCAGAAAATCAACAGCCGATTCCAGCGTTGGAAATGGCGCATCTCCGGTGTAGCGCAAAACTTCCGGGTCTTGGTTCAATTCATAATAGTGTGGCGCATCGGCCACCTCGAATTCACGCAATAGGAGGCGTTCCGTTTCCAGGATGATATTCATATTGTACTTGTGTTTACGACTGCCGAACGAACGACACCTGCCCCTCCTCCAGAATCGGCACCCGGCGGAAGCGCAGAAAAAGTTGCACCGTTGCCAGCACGTCTTTTTCGCAATACGTGGCGATCCGTTCAATGTCGTTTTCCTCCCAGTATACCCGCCCCACGTCGCTGCCGTCTATATCGTCCTTTGGAGATGGGAACCCCAGTAAAGCCGCTAATAGTTTCAGGGAAGTGTAGTTTTTGCCGTCGCCAAACTTCCAAAGTTCCATCGTATCCAGCAAATGCCGCATTTCCCAGGGCTTTTTCCCCGATAGGTTTAACATGGCTGGGAAAGGCAACTGGTTTACGACCATCCTGCGACAGATGTATGGAATATCGAATTCGCGGATATTATGCCCACACAGACTGTGTTTGTTGGGATCACCGTAGTGCTGCTGTATGAGCTTGGAAAAATCTTCGAGCAGCACTTTTTCGTCGTGTCCGTAAAAAGAAGTGAGCCGCAACGTCAATTTGCCGCTTTCTTTTTCACGCCGCAAACTCCCCACCGAAATGCAGATGATGCGGCCAAATTCGGCAAAAATAGCCGCTCGATCTTTGTAAGACGCTGCAATTTCAGCTTCATCCGCTTCTTCTGCACTTTTGCGAACCGATTTGCTTTTGATGCGCCAAAGTTCCTGAAACGTTTCACTCAAGGCATCGTAAGCCGGTTTGTCTGATACGGTTTCGATGTCTAAAAAAAGTACATTCCCTGGTTCTACTTGTTCTATCATGGTGTGTAAATTAAGGACAATATGAGAAGAAATGGCTAATTTTGTATATAGAAAGGCAATTTTTTCAAACCCCACCTCGTTTTGCGGACGGTGAGAAGAAATTTTATTATCAAATCAAAATTGACACAAACATGAGCACCTACGGTTCAAGCACGAATCCTCCAACCTACGGTACCAATCCAAAACCTGACGGCTCCAAGCAGCAACTAACCATTATCGCAGCGGCCATCGTCGTTGCTTTACTGGGCGTAATTGTTGTCATGTGGATCTCCAGCAACAACAAAAAAACAGAATTGACGGAGAATTTGGAAACTTCTGAGCAACTGAAAGCAGAAGCCGAACAGCAATACCAGACCGCATTGGCTGAATTAGAGCAGATGCGCGGAAGCAATGAAGAATTGAATGCCCTGATCGAACAGCAAAAAGCAGATTTGACCACTCAAAAAGAAAAAATTGATGGTTTGCTGGCAACAAAAGGCAGCTTGGACAAAGCAAGAAAGGAAATCGGCAGCATGAAGTCGCAAATTCAGCAATACTTAGCTGAAGTCAATCAACTGCGTGAGCAGAACCAGGAGTTGACGACTCAAAACATAACGCTGAACGACGAGAAGGTGAAGCTTTCTACTGATCTGGAAACAGAGCGCACCAATGCAGCGTCCCTTTCCAACGAAAAAGCCATGCTGGTTAGCGAAAAAGAAGCCATCGAAACTGAAAAAGCCAAGCTTAGCAAAAAAGTGACGGCAGCTTCGGTTGTGAAAGTGAGCGAAATTGAAGTCAGCGGCCTGAAAATGAAAGACAGCGGTAAAGCGGTAAAAAAGAGCTACGCTAAAAACGTAGATCAGCTCAAAATCTGTTTCAACACGACGGTGAATGAAGTCGCTGATCCGGGTTCCGACCTCTACCACATCCGTGTCATTGATCCGCAAGGCATTACGCTGGCAGTTGAGTCATTGGGATCTGGCGTCTTTGTTAGCAGCGCTAATGGAGATGAAATCAAATTCACAACGACCAAAGAGTTCGACTACAACCAAGATGCCAATACGCTTTGCACTACCTGGTCTTCCGGTCAGGAACTCGCGCGTGGCAACTACCAGATTGAACTGTACAACAAAGGCTATTTAGCCGGCAAGTCAACGTTCAAACTGAAATAAAAAAAAGCGGGGTTCGCCCCGGCTAATCCTAATCACGAAAAAAGGCAGACCGGAAGTTCCGGTCTGCCTTTTGTTTTATGTTTTCATGGCAATTTTATAGCTTCAGGCCCGCTCGCGGTAAGTATCTTCGTACAGCTTTTGCAACTTTTTCCTTGCAAAGAAGATGCGGCTTTTGATGGTGCCGAGCGGAGAACCCAGCTCTTCAGCGATTTCATCGTATTTGTAGCCCTCGAAAGCCATCATGAACGGCTTGCGAAATTCATCGGGCAAGGTATCCACTAACCGCGCCAATTCCCGGAACGTAACTGAAGTTTCGCCTTCGTTACCGGTCAGGGTATCCGCTCCTGAGTTGATGTAATAATTATTAGGCGTCTGATCAATAATCAACCCCCTGCGCACTTTTTTGCGGTAGTTGTTGATAAAGATGTTACGCATAATGGTCACCGCCCAAGCCTTAAAGTTGGTGCCCTGATTATACTTGTCTGCATTGGTGATGATCCGAAGCGCCGTATCCTGAAATAGATCCTCCGCATCATCATTGTTTCCCGTTAGTTTCAGGGAAAATGCCCGGAGCGACTGACTGATTCTGTCGAGTTGCGCCTGCATTGGCTCTGCTGCTATTGCGTATGTGATCATCGCGGTGATTTTATGGTTGAAAATTGTAATTATTTTTTACAAAACTATGGGATTTTATTGTCTTTTGCAAATGAAAATTTCTATTTAGACTAGTTTTGAGTGCCAAGTGTAGCGATCTTGACAGTTTTGTGGCATTTCCGGGTAGAAACGTTAAAATATTTAACAATCTTAAACCAAATTGCTCCTTTGAGCGTATAGTATACACCACTGTTGATCCAGCAGGGTGAACTCCATTGTCCGGAATCCTTTCCACTCAATGGAATTGAACAGTTATGATTATTCCTTTTACAGCACACGCTTTATGTTAAACGGAAAAGAACACCATCCTGTAATACACGATAGCTCGCATGTTTCTACGAGCTTTCTGCAGCAGAATTTACGCCACCTGCGCAAACGGCTGGAAATGAGCCAGGAGCAGTTGGCTGAAAAAGTTGGCCTCAACCGCGGCAACATCGCTTCCTATGAAAATGCCAGCGCTGAGCCGAAAATCTGTAACCTGTTGCGCCTGTGCAAGGTTTTTGGCGTTTCGATTCTGGACATCACTGAGCTTGATCTGAGCGAAGAAACGGCGCTCGAAAAAGCCATTCAGAAGACCCACTCCAATACCTTTAACAATGAGCTGGAAACCATCGTGGCATTCATGAAGCGCTCCGATGAAATCCAGGGCGTCTTTGAAGGCATTCACAAATGCCACGAGTTCAAAATCAAAAACATAGAAACTTTGCCCCAGGACATGAAGTTTCTGCTCCAGCATTTTGAACAACTTTACGACGCTGCACAAACCCTGCTACGCCAGCACCAGTCTCTGCTCGAATTTATCAAAGGAAAATAAACCGTTCCATCGCTCTTTTGCGCCGGTTACCTTGCATTATACGCCGAAACGTAATCGGGTCACACTTCTGTCGCGGCTGCCCTTGATCGGTATGTCCCTTCGGCCTACTTTTATACGCTGAACAGACGATTTAAGTAACGACCACACATTTCATAGTCCCATGATTACAAAGCAGCGTATCACGACCGCATGGTTGGCAATTTTGTTATTGCCGGCTCAATCCGCCTTCGCAAACGTCAACTTTTTAAATGCCTCCCTTTCGGAAGTGAGACAGATGGCGTCGCGCGAAGGGAAACCCTATTTCGTCCATTTCACCGCAAGCTGGTGCATGCCCTGCCAATGGATGGAAAAAAACACCTACGCCGATCCGGCCTTATCCCGCTACGCCAACGCCAATTACTTTCCCGTCAAAATTGACATTGACAACGAAGAAGGCCGCCGTTACAAAGCGCAATATTCCATTACTGCGCTGCCCTCCATCCTTGTTTTTGACGAACGCGGGGTATTACTCGACCGTTTTGAGGAATCGCTGGAAGCTCCTGCCCTGCTAAATATTTTGCAAAAACACCATTCCCAGGGCCTTGCCGGCATACAGTTTGCGAACAATGCCCCCGCTGACGCAACGGTTCTTGACAGCCCCAAGCCACAATTTGCCCTGCGTCGCCCGGCATTGATCCCGGAAGAAAGCGCGGCTTTCGATTCAGAATATGCCCACGCTGCACCGGCACCAAACAGGGTTCGGGCGACCGCTACAGCCAATATTCCTGCTCAAACAGATACCCAAACCCCGCGCGCCAACCTTGGTTATGGGGTGCAAGTAGGGGTATATGCCGATTACAACAATGCCGTGCAGCAAGTAGCCCGCTTAGAAAAAAAGTTTGATCAGCCGGTGAACATCTTCTCTGGAAAAAAAGAAAGCAAAACAACCTACTCCATTGTCATTGGCCGCTTTGCCACCGCTTCAAATGCAGAAGAATACCTGCGCTACCTGAATCGCAACGACATTAAAGGCATTGTGAAATATATTGCGGAGCTGTGAGGCGGGCGTAGCCGTATTTAAAATGAAGCTGCTGGAAGGTAGGAAAGCTTTTGCGCGAGCGCGCTGTGGTTCCATCGGAACCTAATGCCGGTAGACACGGAACATTTAGCACGGTTTAGCGTGCCGTAGGTACGCAATATAGCATCAACATAGCGCACCTACGGCACGCTAAACTATACTCAACAACAGGGAGTGTTAAAAAACAAGTCCTTGCTGGTCTGCTATGCATATTTTGTCTGCGCATTTGTGTTACTGACTGTTATCCCTGTTTTCATGACCTACCTGGCTTTGTCACTCCCATCAGGGAGTCAGCAAAAGCGCGTACAGCCTTGCTTCTGTTGCAGACTCCCGGACGGAAGTAACAACTGATGATGTGTTATGCACAGCCTAAGCTCGGCGGTAAAGGCCGGAACGAGCAGCGCCGTATTTAAAATGAAGATGTTGGAAAGCAGCCGAGCTTTGGCGCGAGCGGGCTTACTATACAGCACGTTTCAAGTGGCAGAGCAAAGTTGGGATTAAATTTGGATTTTTGAATTTTGAATGACAAACACTTGGTGCCAGCAGGAAATTAGCGTAAAAAAAACTTTAATTCCTTTTTGTTTGACTTAGATTTTAAGTAACTATCCAGCCGCCCCTAAATACTTATGATTTCCGACCTCGGAGAGGTCAAAGGTTTGTAGAAATTCATCGGGTTGACCTTAATTACCGACCTCGAAGAGGTCGAACGTTTTTTTAAACGCTATTTTCTGCAAACCTTCGACCTCTCAGAGTAGGCTTTCCAAAGGGCGAAAATTTATCTTGCACATTTCAATTGAAAAACGATTCATAAAATTGTATTAATTGGTTGAATATCAGCAATTTGTATCTTCGTTTAGGGCAATCATTTTTGAAAGAAATTTTTACTAAAAATAATCTCTG
>JBBQGV010000137.1:0-12869 GCA_038323375.1 Chitinophagales bacterium | reverse complement strand
TTTAGATACCCGCAAAACTACACCGCTCATCCGCTTTCTCGAAAAATGGGCAGTTGAACTGGGCGGGTGCTACAACTACCGCGACGGGCTGTACGACTGGATCATGATTAAGGACAATCACATTGACGCTTGTGGCGGAGTGGGCTCTGCAATTGCCCAGGTTGCTGCTTATCAGAAAGCCAACGGCATGAAGCTGAATGTAACGGTGGAGGTTCGCAACCTCGTTGAGTTGTCGGAAGTGCTGGAGGCAGGCAATGTTACCCGAATTCTATTCGATAATTTTGAATGGATGCTGCTCAAAGAAGGGGTCGCAACGGTCGCCCAACGCTATGAAACGGAAGCTTCGGGCGGGATCAATATCCACAATGTGCGCTTAGTGGCGCAAACTGGCGTGGACTATGTCTCTGTGGGGGCGTTGACGCATTCGGCCACGAGCTTAGATATGAGTTTGAAGATTGTGAAGTGAAAAAAGTGACCGGGGTTGTGTAATAAGGTGCAAGACTTGTCCCGCTAAGCGGGAAGGCAAGAGGCAATAATTTCGCGAAATTAAATAATTTTGCGAGGTCGTTCTGTTTGTTTCCGTAAACAGGAAGCATTGCAAAACAAAATTGCCTATTGCTCCTTGCCCTTTGCCTCTTTACACAACCCCGGTCACTGCCACTACTACTGAAACTTTTTTCGCTATGAAAATCATCATCATCAACGGGCCGAATCTGAATTTACTGGGCGTCAGGGAGCCGGATATTTACGGACACGAGACGTTTGAGGAATTTTTTGCCTATTTGCAACAGGAGTTTCCAACCGTTACGCTCCACTATTTCCAGAGCAACCACGAAGGATTGCTGATTGATAAAATACAGGAAACCGGTTTTTCTTATGACGGCATCGTTCTGAATGCCGGCGCTTTCACTCACACGTCTCTTGCTATGGCCGATGCCATTTCGGCGATCCGCACCCCGGTCATCGAAGTACACATTTCCAACGTTTTTGCCCGCGAAGCTTTTCGCCACCATTCCTGGCTTTCGCCCAACTGCGAAGGGTGTATTATTGGCCTGGGCCTGAAGGGCTATGAATTGGCTATCCGTTATTTTTTATAGGCTTGGCGCTTATTATACAACGCTCACGACGCTGGCCATTCCGCTATTCCAGGACAGGAATTCGAGCATTTGTGGCAGACTTTTGAGGATGGAAACATTCTCAGGAGGCATCACCGGCTGTACAACAACCTGATAGCCAGACAATAAAATACGGGTTTCGGAAAAAGACGCAGCCATCCGGTCAATGTACTTTTGAACCGGCTCTTTCGCAAAAGTTTCGGTAATCATGGTAAAAATGAAGTCCGGGCGGTGAATCTTGTAGGCATCTTTAAGGTCGGCGAGCGAAATATCCTGCCCTAAGTAAATCACGCGATTTTTGCGGGATTTCAGCAGGTAGTGCATGAACAGGAGGCTCAACTCCTGACGCTCACCTTCGGGCAAATAGATGAGAAATTTTTTGGCCGCTTTATCTGCTGGCAACGGCTCCTGATCAATGGCTGCGATGATTTTTTGCCGAATCAGATAACTGATAAAATTTTCCTGTGCGGGGTTGATGGATCCCGTTAGCCAAAGGACGCTGAGCTTTTCCAGAAACGGATAAATCACTTCAAGCATGGTGCGCTCAAAACCGATTTGTTGCGAGTTCGTGGAAACAATGCGGTCAAATTTATACTCATCCATTTCGATCATGGAAATGGTAAGCGCATCCAATTGCGTGTCGTATTCAAAATTCATCTCCGAGATGGCCGCTACTTTCTCTGCAATCTCGTGTTGGCTCATGTTCGCGATCCTGGAAATTTTGATCCCGTTTTTATTCAGCAAAGCCACATTCAGCAACAGCTTCAGGTCATCGTCGGCATAATAGCGGATATTCGTATCCGTTCGCTGCGGGGTGATAATGCTGTAGCGTTGTTCCCATATCCTGATGGTATGGGCTTTGATTCCGGAAAGTTTTTCTAAGTCGCGGATTGAATAAATTGCCACTGTAGTAAAGGTTTATCTTAAATTTGACTTTAAGGGGCGTGTCGTAAATAACTTACCACTTTGGGCGGCGTCTTCTTAACGCTGGCCGGTCAAATTTATTCAAGGGAAACAGTACCGACTAAAAAAGGTTTATCTGTACGCTGCTCACTTCCTCATTTCTGCTTCACCGCAGGGTATTGAATGCCCAGGTGTTCAGTTTTAGGATAATTCCAATTTCAGGAACTGCCCGGTAAAACTATCCTTATATTTAATTACCTCTTCCGGCGTGCCCGCACAAATTATTTTACCGCCCCGGTGGCCGCCTTCCGGCCCCATATCAATGATGTAGTCTGCAACTTTGATGACATCCATATTGTGCTCAATAATGACCACCGTATTGCCTTTTTCCACTAAGCGGTTCAAAACCTCCAGGAGGTGCCGGATGTCCTCGAAATGCAGGCCGGTAGTGGGTTCATCGAGGATGTACAGCGTTTTTCCGGTATCTTTTTTGGAGAGCTCTTCCGCCAGCTTCACGCGCTGTGCTTCGCCGCCTGAGAGGGTCGTTGCCTGTTGCCCCAGCGTGATGTAGCCGAGACCCACTTCGTTCAAGGTTCTCAGTTTTCTGAAAATGGGCGGGATGTGCTGGAAAAATTCGACACCTTCACTCACCGTCATATTCAGTACGTCGTTGATGCTTTTGCCTTTGTACAAAACCTCCAGCGTTTCCCTATTGTAGCGGCGGCCTAAGCAGTTTTCGCAATCCACATACACATCCGGCAGAAAATTCATCTCGATCACGCGCATACCCGATCCTTCACAAACTTCGCAACGCCCGCCTTTTACATTAAAGGAGAAGCGCCCCGGGCTGTATCCCCTGATTTTGGATTCGGGCAGTTCGGTGAAAATTTTTCGAATATCCGTAAAAACGCCGGTGTAGGTAGCCGGGTTGGAACGCGGCGTTCGGCCAATAGGCGACTGGTCAATTTCTATGACTTTATCCAGATGTTCAAGCCCTTTAATCGTTTTGTGCGCCAGGGGTTTTTGGAGGCTCTTGTAGAAATATTGCCTCAAAATGGGGTACATGGTTTCGTTGATCAGGGTTGATTTCCCACTGCCGGAAACGCCGGTGATGCAACAGAGTATGCCAAGTGGTATGACGATGTCTACGTTTTTCAGGTTGTTGCCCGTAGCGCCGGTGAGTTCCAGAAAGAGGCCATTGCCTGGTCGGCGCACCGCAGGCACCTCGATTTTTCGCCGGTTGGTCAGGTAGTCTGCCGTAATGGTATCGCGTTTGATAAAAGCTTCCGGCGTGCCCTGGCCGACCACCTCTCCGCCGTGTTTTCCGGCACCCGGCCCCAGGTCTATGAGGTAATCGGAAGCCATCATAATGTCTTTGTCGTGTTCCACCACCAGGACGGTGTTACCAATTTCAGTAAGCTCACGCAAAGCTTCTATCAGGCGCTGGTTGTCGCGCTGGTGCAGCCCGATGCTGGGTTCGTCTAAGATATAGGTAATCCCCGTCAATTGTGATCCGATCTGGGTGGCCAGCCGGATGCGTTGCGCTTCGCCACCTGACAAGGTTCGGGCAGGCCGGTCGAGGGTGAGATAATCGAGGCCGACGTGCAGCAAAAACTCCAGCCGGAAGCGAATTTCTTTCAGGATGTCTTTAGCAATGGCTTGCTGGCGATCGCTCAGTTCTTGCTCCACATTCGCCATCCAGTCGTTCAATTCAACCAGATCCATATTCGAAAGCTCCGAGATGTTTTTTTCATTCACCCGGAAGCAGAGCGACTCGCGTTTGAGGCGCGCGCCATTGCATTCCTGGCAAGTATCAATGGTCATGAAATCCTCTGCCCAGCGCCGTATTTTTTCTGAACTGGAGTTTTCATACCACCGTTCCAGCATTTTCACCAAACCTTCATAAGCCAGGTTGTAGGATTGGTCGCTGCCGCCATA
Source organism: Chitinophagales bacterium (assembly GCA_038323375.1). GTDB lineage: Bacteria > Bacteroidota > Bacteroidia > Chitinophagales > Saprospiraceae > JABWAJ01. The sequence goes on along the minus strand of JBBQGV010000137.1, from coordinate 8,913 downwards.
CCCCATTTGCACCTCAAAAGTGCTGTCGCCGCCATAGAGGATAGTATCGAGAGCCGTTTTAGGAATGTCTTTTACGGGCGTGGCAAAACTAAAGTTGTATTTTTTGGAAACAGCCCGCAATTGCTTGAAAGTGAGGTTATCCCGCACTTCGCCCAAGGGGGCAATCCCCTGTTCGTTAATGCTTTTCGTATCGTCGGGAATGACCTTGTTCATGTCCACTTTGTTGACCATCCCCAGACCTTTGCAGGAAGGACAAGCGCCGTACGGCGAGTTGAAAGAAAAGGAATTTGGAGAAGGTTCTTCGTAAGAAACCCCCGAATCCGGATCCATTAAATGTTTGCTGTAAGGGAAAATTTCTTTGCCGTCAAGGTGCATCAAAAAGATCAACCCATTGCCCATTTTGAGAGCGGCCTGAAGCGATAGGTTCAGGCGGTCAGCATGGGCTTCGCTGATCGTGAGGCGATCCACGACGACCTCAATATCGTGTACCTTATAGCGATCCAGTTGCATTTCGGGTGAAATGTCAATGACCTCGCCATCTACACGCACTTTGGTATAGCCCTGTTTGCGCACCTGCTCGAACAATTCCCGGTAATGTCCTTTTCGACCGCGCACCAAAGGTGCCAGTAAAAGCGCTTTTTTCCCGTTGAACTGCTCCATGATGCGCGCCTTCATTTGCTCTTCCGTGTAGCGCACCATCTTCTGGCCGGAGATGTAGGAATAGGCATCGGCGGCCCGGGCGAACAGCAGGCGCAAAAAGTCATAGACCTCGGTGATGGTACCGACGGTAGAACGCGGATTGCGGCCCGTCGTTTTCTGTTCGATGGAAATAACCGGACTGAGCCCGTTGATTTTTTCTACATCGGGGCGCTCCATTTCACCAATAAACTGGCGGGCATAAGCCGAAAAAGTTTCCATGTAACGGCGCTGGCCTTCGGCGTAAATCGTATCGAAAGCTAAGGAAGATTTGCCACTGCCGCTGATCCCGGTGATGACGACCAATCGGTTGCGCGGAATGCGCACCTCCACGTCTTTGAGGTTATGTACCCTTGCGCCGATGACCTCAATGCAATCTTCTTCGAGCAGGATGCCGTTGCTTCCGGCATTGTTTTTTTTATGCTTTGACATTATTCGACAAGTATACTTTGCTTTGCATCCGGATGAGTGGCGCAACATCTGTTTAAAGCGCGAAGATACGACAGTACCGGAATCAAATACCCAAACTCAGGTTTAAAAACAACCCGCCTTCTCCCCTATTGTTGAAGCTGTATTCAACGCGCACGACTTTGTCGTAATACAGCACAAAATCTACTCCGGCCCCGCCGCCCCAAAGCCAGCGGTTACTCAGCGGATTGAGCGCCGAATTGCGGTACGGGTCGTTTGCGTAAGCGAAATCACTGTTGGCGGCAAGGTAGACCCGCAGGGGCATTCGCCGCAAAGCTTTAATGGGCACAATCTTACCTAATTGCATTTCCTTTTTGAATAGTTCATAGCGCAGCGACCAACGGGTGAGCGCCATATCTAAGCCGTCTACAATATAGAACTCATACCCGTGGAGGTTGTATTTGCCAAAGCCTAAAGCCCGGTTGTCGTTGTAAGGTTGTTGTTCCCTGATGAAAGAATATTTCCCGGAAGTCAGGATGCCTAAGCTCCATTTTGGGTGGAGTAGCCAGTGGTGGTCATAACCGGCGGTCAGGGTCAGTCCGTTGCGGTCGCCAAAAGCCCCGATTCCGTCTTTATCCAAGGTCGCAAAAACAGCCCTTCCCCGCAGGGGGTAGCCGCGGACGTCGCGGTCGTCGTAAACAAAAGTATAGGTAAACGAAAGAAAGCGTTGTAAGAGCTGCCCGTTCAGAAAATAATTCGGATTTAACTCTTTTGCCACGATCTCAGCGATCCGGTTTTGTTGAAATTCTAAATAAAAGCCGTGAGAGATGCGCAAGCCGGGGCGCCAGGTTACGCCGCTTCCCACCCGGAATCGCTGCAACAAAAAATCGTCTTCGTCCCGAAAAAACACCTGCTTATTGCCTATAGTCTCATAGTTGATTTCCCGGTTTTGGGCGTAGGCCGCTTCAACAGCGATGCCGATGGTTTGCTTTTTATTGATAAAAGGCAACTTGTATCCGACGATGTATTGGCGGGTGTAGCCGTACTTTGCGGTTACTTTCAGGTTGTCGCGCCTGCCGGTAAGGTTGAGGTGGGTAAATTCCACTCCAAAGTTCAGGCGGTTGAGGGCGCGTTTTTGTTCCACCCACCAAACATTGAAATTGCGGTCGGCCAACTCAAAAACAGGAACTGGATAAATGTACCACCCTTCCTCTACCGTAATGTGGAGGTGGACTTTATTGGTGGCACCTTCCCATTTTTTAAAGGAAATATTGGCTTGGGCAAAGAGGCCTGTGTTCATGATGAGTTCTTCGCGGGCGACGAGAATATTGCTCAGTTCCGCCACAGCAAGGCTGTCGCCTGGCGCAAAATTTAACTCGCGTAGAATAATCCGATCCTGTGTTTTGTGGTTGCCTTCAATGGTGATCGTGTCTATGTATACAAAAGCTGCCGTCGAACCCGACACAAAGCCGGAAAAAAGAGCCGCTCCTTCGGGAGGAATGCCTTCCTGGCCACATAAATCAACGGTGTACAGGAACGCAAACAGAATAAAAGAGAGTGCCCTCATCATGTTCAACTGTCGTTTCGGGAAAGTGCACACCTCGTGACCCGGTGTTACAGGCTACCTGTGTTATGAAAAATCAAAGATAATACCGAATTTGTTCTGCGGTTTATCAACTGAACGGAATCTTTGCAGGACCGGGTATCTACATTAACAAATATCCCGGCTATACGTTCAAATAAGACATCAGCGCGTCATAGCGCTCCTGAAGGGTGTCGAGGTAGTCAGATTCGTTGAAGGAGGCTTTGATCTGATAGTTGAATCGCTCAAAGGTGGATACAAGCGATTGTATTTGCTGGCGGTTAATTTTCAGGGTGACTTCAATGCGCATAGAATCCGGCACAACGGTAACGAAAGAACTCAGGATAACGGCATTTTCGGATTCTACAATCCGGGCAATCTCTGCCATCGAATAATCGCGTTTCCCAACTTCCAGCACTAGGATACACCCCGGTTCTTTAAACGCGCTCATCTCCGCAAAATGGTGAAGCGAGCGCTCCATCGTAATGAGGCCGAGGTAATGCTGTTCCTTATCTACTACCGGCACGATGGTCAGGTGGTATTCCGCCAAAAGGCGCATCACCTCATAAATATGGTCGTAGGAATGTACGTAAAGGGGCGGCAGTGAAAAGCTGTATGCGCTCATTTCCAAATCGCCTTCACTATTGAGAGCATCCTCTTCCGAGATCATCCCGACCAGCTTTTGATCCTGGTCAACAATGGGCAAATGCCGCACATGAAAATCTTCCATCATACGCAAGGCATCATCTCCGGTATCCGTCCACCTCAATGGGACAATGCTGTTTGACATTAACGTCTCTGCAATCATGCTGTTCGTTCTGTTTTCGGCGCTGATTCAATAATCCTTAGCCATATAACGGCACTTCTGCCCTAGTGTTCGCTTATCGTTGTGTTAAACTTATCCCAAGAGCTTCTTTTTTTGCATCGAAAATTCATCTTCGGTCAGCAACCCGCGCTCTCTCAACTCGCCGAGGCGCTTGAGTTGCTCCAGTAAATTAGGCGCAGTGCTGAGTAAATCATCGGCTTTTGGCTCGGCCAATTGTGGTGCCAACCGGAATCCATTCTGTTCAAATGTTTCAAATTGCGGCTGCACCCGGACGAACGCCAGGGCATCGTGTTCTTTGATGCGCTTGCCATCGCTGAAACCAAATCCGACGGCTTTGTCTAAGTGGAACAACGATTTTTCGGTATTTTCCATCAGGGAGTAAGCGCAGGCCAAGTTAAAATGGACTGCAACATCCCGAGGATTTGCTTCCAGCGCTTTTTCAAAATCGGTAATGGCACCTTCGTAATCGAAATCCTTGTACTTTTCCACGCCGCTTGTTTTCAGCGTAGCGTTCTGCTTTCCACGTGTGGGGGGCGCTTGTTTTGTCCGGGATTGTTGGGATTGTTGCGTAGTTTCCCGGCGTTGTGGTGCCTGGCGTTGTTCGCGGTAGTTCTGAGTGTTTCTGTAAAAATCAACATCCATCTTGCGCTCAAAAAGTTGCGGGTTGTATTTGATGTCAAACCGATCCTGATCCATCGTAAAAAAGACAATGGCATCAATAATTCCAAGGACGAAGCTGATTCCCGTAAACATGAGCAGGAAATAAAGGATCCCCATACCAACCTGCCCCAAATAGAATCGGTGAACGCCCAAATAACCGGTAAAAAGTGCAAGAAAGCCTGCAGCGGTTTTATCTCTCATTTTTTCTATTAAAATTTCAAGCGCAATTTGCTGAATATTTTGCACTTCGCAAAAAGTTTCATGCTAATGACTTCACCGGTTTAAAAAGCCGACAGGTCAAGACCGTAAAATCATCGGGGTAGCTGCTGCCTCCGTTATAAGTTTGCAGGAATTCAACGAGCTTTTGATTAAACTCCAAAGCAGGAAGCCGGTAATGCTTTTGTGCAAAAGCATACAACAATTCTTCCTCCAGGAAGTTATCCTCGCTGTCGCGAATATCCGTCAGGCCATCCGTATAACACAAAACCGTCGCTTCGCCTTCTACTTCAAAATAGCCCACTTCAACTTTCTTCAGTGCATCAGTATACCCCAGTATCGGGCAGCCATCCTTAAGCAGATGCACTTTATCAAACATAATGAGTACAGGCGGATTATGGCCTGCGTTCACATATTTGAGCAATCGAGTGGCCGGATTGTATTCCGCGATAAAGAAAGTAATAAACCGGTCGCCCTGCGTAATGAGATTGACCGACTGATTCAAATCCCGGATGAATGCATCCAATTCGGATCTTTTATTGATCAGCGTGTGAAAGTTGGCCTGAAAATTAGCCATCAGCAAAGCCGCTGCTACCCCTTTACCCGATACGTCGCCGACGCAAAAAACGACATTCCCGTCAGCAAATTCAATGTAGTCGAAATAGTCACCGCCGACTCCCAGTTGTGGCTGGTAAATACTGGACATTTCGTAGTGCGATTTTTTCGGCAATACAACCGGAATGAGCATGCGCTGCATTTCGCTGGCTAATTCCATCTCGCGTTTCATGCGCTCCTGTTCCAACTGCCTTTTAAACAGGCGTTTGTTTTCAATCGCAACGGAGATAATGTTTGTAATGGTGATGATGAACTGCACTTTATTATACATATCGTCTTCCTCGCCAAAGCCGCCGATAAACGCATACGCAATAGGCTGTTCCTTGTGCAGCACGGGAATCACCACGTCAAATTCCCGGATTAATGGATTTTCGCTTTCGTCCAGATTGTTGTTTAGCCCGGTATAGCGCCCAAGCTCGGCGCTCAGGTCGGTAGCCATTAATTTTTCAGAGATCCCGATCGAAGTAGCACACACCCATTTTCCACTTTTTTTGATAAAAAGACCCATTTTTTTTACGCCGATTTCCCATTTCAAAAAGGAGTGGTACATATTGAACAGCCCATCGGCTGGCACATTGTTGTTAATTGCCTGGGTAATGTTGAGTAAACCGTTGATTTGCAGCTTTCTGAGATTCAATTCCCGCTCCAGCGCTTCAATGTTTTTCAACGTAACTTTTATTTTTGATAAATCTGACATTGCATCCGGGTTTGAATCAGTTGGCAGTTTTATGAATCACCTGCTAACTTTACCATGCTAAAGTAGGAAAAACTTTAGGAGCTATTTCATTATCCCTGCAAGAAAGTATGCGGCGCGTCAAAATAGAGCACTTTGTTTCGGCTTACGTCGGGAAAATTTCATTTTTGCAACAGGCAATTGTCTTTCAAAAATCGGGAAATATGAAAAAAGTATACTGTACCTTAATTCTTGCGCTACTCGCAGGCACTGCAATGCAGGCGCAGATTTCGTTTAAAAAATTCTACGGCACCCCCAGTAATGCCGATTTCGGGGCAGATGTATACCGCACCCCGTCCGGTGGCTTTTTTGTAACGGGCACGGCGGCTAATGGTGACAATGGCTTTGATTTCTTTTTACTTGAAACCGATAGTACCGGTAGTGCAATCGGCTTTGAAACGTATGGCGGCGCTAAAAATGACGTCGCACAGCGCTATGTTCCTCTTTCCGATGGCGGACACCTTTTGCTTGGCTCTACGGAAAGTTTCGGCGATGGTGACCGCGATGGTTACGCCCTCCGGCTCGACGAATCGGGCGCAGTGCTTTGGTGGAGGCTAATAGACGGCTCTTATGACGATCAGATCGTTGATGGCCTGCAATTGCCCGACGGGAGTTTTGTCGTTGCCGCGAATATTTTTACGCCTTTGGGAGGCCGCGATATCCGTGTAGAGCGCTGGAGTGCTGACGGCACTGCCATATTGGCGATATTTTTGATCGAATCAGGCACAGAAAATTTTTGCCGCCGACTGCTCCTGACTCCGGATGGCATCCTCCTTGCTGGGATTGTAGGCGGACAAGGATTTGTTGCCAAACTCAATCGTGACGACTTGCAGCAGATCTGGCTTAAAACTGACTACACCACCGCCAGTGCTGATCCGAAGCCGTTGTTGCGGGTAGAAGACATCATCCCGGGATCCGGAAATAACCGGTTCACTGCCGTTGGCCGTGCAACAGCGCCCAATGTGAATACGGTTTTCACCATTGACGCCGATGGCAATACGGTTTCCAAATTTAATACCTTACTGTCGGGGGCTGTTGCAATACGTCTGGCGCATGGCTCCGATCATGATATTTTCATTGCCGGCGGCGACCACATCGAACACCGCGATTCTTTCGGGATGTTTCTAAACGAAAACAATGGCTTCGATGCGCCTTTTGACGTTCCGGAGAACATCCGGGCTATGATTGCGCTGCCTTCCGGCGGAATCGCCGTTGTGGGCAATACCTCCGTTTATCAGCAAGGGGACGACGCCATGTTAAGCCTGTTCGATGCAAATGTCGAGGCGCAATCGAGCCAACTTTACTGGAACCTCGGTTCCGATGCCAACGAAATTGGTTACTCCGCCCGCCAAACTTCGGATGGCGGGTATATCCTTTGCGGATCGAAATTCCACCCGGAAAACCTGACTGATGTCTGGCTCATCAAAACCGACGATCTGGGCAATATGGTCTGGGAGACCACCACGGGCAGTTCCGGCATAGACCGGCCAAGTTCGCTGGATCTGGCGGCGGATGGAACCTTTATCATTTCCGGATTTTCCTATGATGTTCAATTGGGCGAGCCCGCTGTACTTTTTGTTCGGAAATTCGACCTGGAAGGCCAGGAAATCTGGGCTAAGTATTTTCCGCTGGGCACGCCGGATTTTGGCTTGTTTACCGTGATCCGCAGCCTTTCTGACGGAGGCAGCATCGTTGCGCTGTGTGCGCCCTTAGTGACCAGTGCACGCCGACCGACATTGCTCCGCTTAGACGCACAAGGCAATGTGCTCTGGACCAAAGTTCACGACAATTTTAACGCATCCTCTTTTTTGCGCAACCTGATCGAAACGCTGGAAGGAAACCTGCTGGGCGTTGGCTCGTCTGCTCCGCCTGAGCAATTCCAGGCAGCATTATTCGATGAAGCGGGAAACCAACTGTGGAGCGAAACCTACGGCAGTATGAGCGGAATTGGTTACGGACTGGCGGCCACCCCCGACGGCAATTATATAATTTCCGGCAACACCGATGCGAATCCGGGGGAAACAGACTCCCTTTACATCGCTGCGATAGACCCACAAGGCGCACTGATCTGGGAAAATTTCTACGAAGGCGACGGCTTTTTATGGCCCCGGGCGCATGTGAATGAAGCGGGCGATATTTTTGTAGCCGCTTCGACATCTGCGAATTCTGGCGGTTTTGTTACGCGTAAAGTCATGGAAATCAGGAAGCTAAATGCCGGGGGCATGCCGGTCTGGATCCAGGAAGTTGACGGATTAGAAGCCAATCTTTTTTATGATAGCCAGCTTACTGCCGATGGCGGACTGATGGCATTCGGGTTTGCGAATAACAACAACTCTCAGGATTTTTGTCTCGTCAAAACCACCCCGGACGGGGTTGTCGGGATCCATCCGGTGGAGTCAAATGCTGCCGCTCCTGAGATCTTTCCATCCCCGGCGCAACACGAGGTACAGGTTTGGTGGCGAGGCGATTACACCGGACGGGTTGAACTTCGGGTTTTTGACGTGCTGGGCAATTTGCAAAAAACGGTTCACAGCCATAAAAACGCGCCTGTTTTAAAGGAACAGATCGAGGTTGCGCATTTGCCGGCAGGCACTTATTTTGTTCAGTTGGTGACGGGCGACGGCATCGTTTCCAAGCCTTTTATAAAAGGATAACCACTTTTTAGTGTCTGTCTTTATAGTCCGACAGTTGCGTTATGTTTGGCTCCAAAATCGGTCATTTACGCGAGTAAAATCCCACTTTTGGAGCCAAACATGCCTTACTCTCGAACTCTAAAGCTCAGACACAGAACTAAATAGACGGATAGTATTTAAACAAAAATTAACAAATATGAACACCATCAAAGGGCCGGCAATCTTTCTGGCACAGTTTATGGGCGATGAGGCTCCTTTTAACAGCCTTGAAAGCATTTGCCGCTGGGCCGCAAACTTAGGCTACAAAGCCGTTCAAATCCCCACTTGGGACAGTCGCCTCATTGATTTGAAATTAGCCGCTGAAAGCCAAACCTACTGCGATGAGTTAGCTGGCAAAATTGCCGCCTGCGGGGTTCAGATTTCTGAATTGTCCACGCACTTGCAGGGGCAATTGGTCGCCGTGCATCCCGCTTATGACCTGATGTTCGACGGATTTGCGCCGGAAGCTGTCCATAACAACCCCAAAGCGCGTACCGAATGGGCC
>JBBQGV010000136.1:0-12874 GCA_038323375.1 Chitinophagales bacterium | reverse complement strand
GGTTCGGTTTGGGGTTGTTCTGCTTCAATTTCATTGGCAAGAGCCAGCATAGCCTGAACGATCTGCTGGCGTTCCATGGCTAAATACTCGTCTGATTTCATCTTACCCAACTCATCGTTGTGGTATTTTTTATACCGGCTTTGCAAAAAAAACACCGTGTCTACAACGGGCAGTTTTTTCCCTTTAAAAAACTCGCGCAGCAAGTTAATGGCCTCCAGCAATTTATCGTTGGCGATGTAGTCCCGAAAAATATCTGCAATTGGCTGCATATTTAGTGTTGGTTTATAACGGTCAAAAGTACTTTTTTTTACCTTATCGCATCAATACCACATCACCGGAAATTATTTTCTGAACGCCGTCGGTGAGGATCAAGAAAGCTTGCCAGGTATAAACGCCCGGATCGAGTTGCCGGCCAAGTTTGGAACCGTCCCATCCGATATTTTCATCATTCGGCAGGAAGTTTTTTGCTTCAAACAGCATTCCGCCCCAGCGGTCAAAAACCTGAAACAAGGCAATTTCCCGTACTTGCGCCGGGTCGGCATAAATGGTGAAGCGGTCATTAATCTGATCATTATTCGGCGAAAAAGCATTGGGGATAAAAGCCCGAACCCCCACTTCCACAAAAACGAAAATGGACGCTTCGTCCCGGCAGCCGAATCGGTCTATCAGGTAAATGGTGTACACTGCGCTTTCTCTGGCGTCCAGCCGTGGCATCAGGCAATCGGAGCAGTCTAAGTGTACATCAGGCGTCCAGCGGATGCTCGACAATAGGGATGCAGGAATGTGCAACTCCGGATCGAGGGGATAATATTGGCCGATCTGGGCGCGCAATACATCCGGCAAGGTCACCATGTCTTCATCGTAAGCCGCAGGCATCAAAAAATCTTCCTGGGCCATTTCACAACCTGCTGCATCCTGGATCAGCAAATCGTATTCCGCACCGGCTGTCAGGTCTTCAAACACGCCGGTATTTTCAAAGGCACCGCCATTCACCGCATAAAGATAAGGTGGTGTTCCGCCAGAAGCATTCAGCAGCAATAGCCCCTGTGACAAAGTAGCGCAGTCGGGGATCACCGGCTCCAGAGAATCGGGGGTTGGCACGAGGATTTCTACGATTTTTTCGCACCCTTCGGCATCGAAAACATGCAACGTATAAGCGCCCGCTGTCAGCCCCGACAAAGCGGTGGAATCTTCGATGCCGTGGTTCCAGAATAGATCATAAGGTGGCGTACCCTGGCTGATTTGTACAGAAATACCGCCATTGGCATCGCCATAACAATTTACGGCGTCTGCCAGCGTCTGCACTTCGATGCGCATGAGTTCAACTTCTGCTGTGCCGGAAAATTGGCCTTCACAACCCTGGTCGCTGAACGTTACGATTTCGTACTGTCCGCCCAAAGTACCCGGCAAGGCAAACGGCGAAGTCAAAATATCATTGATAGGCGGTTGTGCAACGCCATCTACCCGATAAATCAATTGCCATGGCGGTAACCCGGTAAAATCAACCCGAAGCCAAGCAGTATCCCCTTCACAGACCCTGCCAAATCCGGAAAGTTCGGCTAAGGGCGGTTGCGTCGTGAACACAATCCCGGTATCCGAAGCGCTATGGCCACAAGCATCCGTGACGGTGACGGAATACGGTGCCGGATCGCCTGCAAGAACCGTGATGGAAGGCGTAATGGCCGAGTTACTCCATTGATAAATATAGCCGGGTATCCCACCGGAAACTTCGGGCGTCCAAAACGCGGATGTATTTTGACAAACGGCGCGATCGGGCAAATCCACCAGCAAAGGAGGCGGATCGCTCAGGTACAAAACGGTTGTATCCGTATAGCAGGCGCAGGGAATATCCAGCATAAAAATCAGGGATTCCTGCCCTTCTGTTTCAGTGTCGTTCAGCACGTGAATGGGTACGGTTGCGCTGTTTTGTCCGGGCGGTATGGTTACCGAAACAGGTAAAGGCAGGTAATCGAGTCCGGCGGTTGCCTGGCTGGCTTCCGACACCCGGAATCGCACGGTCAGCGGAAAATCATTGTCATCGTTTTCGCCGCGTTCGAACCGCACAAAAGCGTCGTTACACCCTTCATAAGCAACGGTTTGACTTGCACTCCCCTGCACGCCAAGGCTCACCCGGCCGCCGAGGTTAAAACTCCCCGCTTCCAGAAAAACGGCGGAGTCGTAGAAATTATCCCCAACATCGGCTACCACAAACCGAATGTGGTAGGTCTCGCAGGGAATGAGCTTTAGCACGGCCGTTAAAGGGCGTGTGAACCCGTCGTATTCAATTTTCCCAAGGTGAAGGGTTGGCGCTGCGGCACCGCATTCGCCGGCATCGGCTGGCAATTCGTTCCGGATGTAGTAAGCATTATTAGAGCTGTGGTTGACCGAGTTGATGGCCACATAGCTGGACGTATTGGGTACTAAAGCTACGTTGGCGGCACCGTTGGAAAAAGAGCCGGAAATGCCGGGGCCGCTGATAAAAAACCCGAACACGTCGTTGAAAATACTGCCGACAAATTCGCAGTATTCTTCGGATGCAAAAACGTAGCGAAAAGTAATAAACGAGTCCAAAGGGATGAAATCAAATTCGATGGAAACCGCATCCACAACGTTGACGCCCGTCATGATATTCAGGTCGGGGTCGCCTGTACCATCTGCAAAATTACCGCTTTTGTTGGACACGGTGTTGGGCCCCCTTGCGTTTTGAATCGGACCGGTGGCTAAAATAATGCCCCGATCTAATCCGATAATTTCGGTTCCGTTTTCAAAATAGCCAACGCCGGTGGGTTGGCCGTTCCGCGTCACATTGGTGATGTTGTTGCAGGCGCCTTTGGCAAAGATGTTTTTTACCAGAAAATCAGTCTGATATGAGTTGTCCGTCCGGATGCTTTGGGGGTTCGACTGCGCCAACAGCCCATGCCCACTACCGGTAAGCAATGCCCAAACTACTGCGGTAAGCCCTGATGTCCGTACAACACGAAAAAGTAAATGCATGAGATTATTCATTCATTTAAGAGCAAAGCAAGGGTGAAGGTAATTGCTATTTTCCCGGGTGGCAATGCCTGAAATCAGAATGCGGATTCAATGTTTCAAAAGTAAAGATAATTTTCCGAAACTGATGTCTATTTTTGAGGCCGCATTAGTTGGCATTGTTTATGAAGCGTATAGACGAATTCAGGATTTACTACAACCACACCATCCACCCGGAGTTGATGCGTTTGGAACGCAGTCGCAAACGCCTGCTGCGCCTGCTTTTTTTATCCGGAATCCTGATGCTGTCGTCCTTAGCATTGGGGCTTTACCTGCGCATAGCTCCGCTGACCTTAGCCATGATGATTCCTTTTGTGCTCTATTCCGGTTTTTTAGTCAGCCGCATCCAGCGCTTTCTGCGCACCTTCAAGCCGCATATCGTCTCTCTGATCCTTGATTTTATTGATAACGAAGTGAATTACGGAACGTTATCCTACGATTCAAAAAAGTTTATTCCCAAAAGCCGCTTTTTTGAAAGCAAATTATTTGCGACCAAAGCGCAGTTTTACCTCGGTGAAGATTACATCAAAGGCAAAGTGGGCGAAATGGATTTTGAAATGAGCGAATTGGATGTGCGCGAAAACTCAGCCATGAGCGCCAAATTAGAACCAGTGTTCCAGGGGGTATTTCTTTGTGCGCTGTTTAATGAACCAACAGAAGGTTCCTTAGCCGTATGGCCGCGTAAAGAACGGCGTTTCCTGACCCGCTCCATCAAAAACTATACCTGGGATGGCGGCCAGAACGTGGATGAAGAGATTATGGTCGAACGCTTTCGCGAGACTTTCCTCGTTTATGCAACCGAAGACACCCACGTCATCGGCATCCTGCCCGAGCCAATGCAGGAAGCGATTCTCGATTTTTGCGCCGCTTCAAAAAAGGATATTTACTTTTCGGTGCATGGCCGGGAAATATACGTGGGCGTTTCTGAACCAAAAGACCAGTTGGAACCGTTTATATTTCGTTCCAACATGAGTTTTGAATTAGTCAAAGAATTTTTTGAAAATATCACCCTCCTCCTAAAAATCGTGGAGGTATTCGATCAAACACACTGATGCTATGAAAAAAATTGCTTTTTGGATTTTTCCCGTTCTGCTCCTTTCCATTAGCACGCTTGCCCAAAGCCAGTCGGAAGCGCAATCGGCTACTCCTGAAACGGAAAACGCCCTGTTGTGGGAAATCAGCGGCAACAAGCTTTCGAACCCCTCCTACCTCTATGGCACCATCCACCTGATTCCTCGGGCGGATTATTTTTTTTCTGAAAAAGCTAAGGAGGTTTTCAAAAAAGCCAGCCACGTAGCTTTTGAAATTGACCTCGAAGAAACCATGGACATTGCCGGCCTGATGCCGATGATGATGAAAATGTACATGAACAACGACACAACCCTCCGCGACCTGCTCACCACGGAGGAATATACCGGTGTAAAAGCACATTTTGATAAAATTGGCCTGCCATTGGGTTTTCTCGAACGCATCAAACCGATGTTCCTCTCCATGCTGGCCTCTGAAGACGTAGCGGCTTCGATGGGGAAAGGTAAAAAGGAAGAATCTTCGACTACTTCTTATGAGTTTGAACTCTTGGCCATGGCGCAGGAGCAAAAAAAAGATGTCGCCGGATTGGAAACCGCAGCTTACCAGATGAGTGTATTCGACAGCATTCCATATAAAGCTCAGGCCAAAATGCTGGTGGATGCCATCAATTCGGAGGATACTGCAGGCAATGACGAATTTGACCGCATGGTCGAAATGTACAAAAATCAGGATATCCAGGGCATGCAGTCCATGATGGGCGACGCCGAAGACGGGCTTGGCAAATACGAAGACCTGCTGCTGGGGCGCCGCAACCGCAACTGGATACCGGTTATGGAAGGCATGATGCGCGAAAACATTACTTTTTTTGCTGTCGGTGCCGGACATTTAGGCGGGAACCAGGGCGTGGTCAATTTGCTGCGCGAACAAGGCTACACCTTAACCCCGCTGCGATGAAATTGCTGCACCTTTTTTTGGCGCTGCTGTTTTTCCTTTTTGCTGCTGTTCAATACAACGACCCCGATCCTTTGGGCTGGATGTTGCTGTATGGTTATGTCGCTGGCGTCTGCGCATTTGCAGCTTTTGGCCACCGGAATCGGCTTGTTTTATTAGCAGGGATCGGCGTTGTTATGATCTGGACCATTTCCCTGACGCCCGCTTTTATCGGCTGGCTACGAATGGGAATGCCTACCATCGCCGGTTCCATGAAAGCAGAAGCACCCCATATCGAACTGATGCGGGAATTTTCGGGTCTGTTTTTGTGCCTGGTTATATTGGTATTCCAGTATGTTCAGGGCCGGAAAACAGCTTTCGGGCAGCACCTTTAGAGCTTTACTGAAACGCAAAAAAAGTGGGGCGCATTGGCATACAGTTCTACACTGTACGTGACGACATGAAAAAGTTGCTTATTTCAAAATGCATCCGGGCCAGTTCCCGCTTTGGCACGTGAAGGATATGGACAATACCCCTGAGCAGTTTTTTTCTGAAGTAGGTAACGGGGCCATTGATTGGAAAGCGCTTTTCAAAGAACGCAAAACCGCCGGGCTGAAGCATTTTTAGGTAGAACAGGATGCTTGCCGCAATCACCAGCCGTTAGAAAGCGTGGACATTAGTTATCGGTATTTAGGAGCGTGACAAAATCGGGGCGGACAGCCGAACGCTTTTCAGCTTGCGTCGAACATTGGGCGAGGATCATCTACTGGACATTTTTAATACTCAGGTGAAACGAGGCGAGGATGCCCGGGCTGTGTTAGGCGGTAACTTCAAGTTACCTCCTAACTTATACTGATTATTGTACTTTGCTAATGGTAGCTGCCTGATGATGTGATTTAAATCAGACGAAAATTTTAGCCCTCCCTTCGTTTCTTCTACGTTAAGAAACACATAATTTCTCTATCTTCGCGGCCTGTTTTTTTTGCCTATTTAACAAGGTATATAGAATTGCTATAATTGCCTCGACGAATTGGAGGGGTTAGCACCTCTGTGAAGTATTGTGAAAACACCTATTGTGAACTATCCTGTTTCGGGACAAGTTGTGGTAAAAAAATGCGTTTTTTGCTAAAATTGTTAAAACAATGATGACGTCTAAAGAAATCCGTCAGACTTTTCTGGATTTTTTCGCCTCCAAACAACACAAAATTGTGCCTTCAGCGCCCATTGTCAGCAAAAATGACCCGACGCTGCTGTTCACCAATTCAGGGATGGTACAATTCAAAGACTATTTTCTCGGCAACCAAACCCCGTCGGCGACCCGAATCGCAGATACGCAAAAATGCATGCGCGTTTCCGGCAAACACAACGACCTGGAAGATGTGGGCCGCGACGGCACGCACCACACCATGTTTGAAATGCTCGGCAACTGGTCGTTCGGCGATTATTTCAAAAAAGAAGCCATCAACTGGTCTTGGGAATTACTGACGGAAGTCTACCAACTGCCGAAAGACCGCTTGTATGCCACGGTTTTTGGCGGCGAGGCCAAAGAGAGCCTGCCTTCCGACGAAGAAGCCCGCAATTTGTGGCGGCAATACCTGCCCGACAACCACATCCTCGACGGCAATAAAAAAGACAATTTTTGGGAAATGGGCGAAACCGGCCCCTGCGGCCCCTGCTCCGAAATCCACGTGGATTTGCGCAGCGATGCCGAACGCGCCGAAACACCCGGTGAAAAATTAGTGAACCAGGACCACCCCCGCGTCATCGAAATCTGGAACAACGTTTTTATCCAGTTTAACCGAAAAGCAGACGGCGCGTTAGACCAACTGCCGGATAAGCACGTAGACACCGGGATGGGCTTCGAGCGCCTGTGTATGGTGCTGCAAGGCAAAACAGCCACTTACGACACCGATGTTTTTACGCCGATGATCCAGTTCATCGAAAAGGCGAGCCGCAAAACCTATACCTACAGTTATGCACCGGATGCGATGAGCGACATCGCCATGCGCGTGATCGTCGACCATATCCGGGCGGTAGCTTTTGCCATTGCCGACGGCCAGTTGCCCGACAACGGTGGTGCCGGCTACGTGATTCGCCGGATTTTGCGCCGCGCAGTGCGTTATTACTACTCTTTCTTAGAACTGCGTGCTCCGTTTATGCATACGCTCCTGCCAGTTCTTGTTGAGGTATTGGGCGATGCCTTCCCGGAACTCAAAAGCCAGCAAAGCCTTATCGCAAAAATCATCGAAGCGGAAGAAACCGCCTTCCTCAATACGCTGGAAAACGGGTTGCGTCGCTTCGACGTACTGGAGGTAAAAGACGGCCTTATCCAGGGCCAGGATGCTTTTGACCTGTACGATACGTTCGGCTTCCCCATTGACCTCACCCGCCTGATGGCTGCCGAGCGCGGCTGGCGCGTGGATGAAGCGGCTTTTGAAAAAGCATTGGCCGTTCAAAAAAGCCGCTCGCGGGCAGATGCGCAAAAAGCGGTTGGTGACTGGAACATCGTGACCGATGAAGCCGACAGCACTTTTGTCGGCTACGACCAGTTGGTCGTTGAAGGCGCTAAAATCCTGAAATACAGAACGGTGGTGGCTAAAGGGCAGGAAGCCTACCAGGTTGTGTTGTCGCAAACGCCGTTTTACGCGCAAAGCGGCGGACAAGCCGGCGACACAGGCTGGTTGCACGTCGGCGATGAAATCATTGAAGTTTTGGATACGCTGAAAGAAACTGATCTGGCCATCCAACTTGTAAAAAAATTGCCCAAAAACTTTCATGCACCGGTGCATGCAGAAGTGGATGGCGCTAAACGCTTAGCCACCTCAGGCAACCACAGTGCCGTACACCTCATGCACGCCGCGCTGCACCGCGTGTTGGGCAGCCATGCCCTGCAAAAAGGCCAGGATGTAGATCCGGAGCGCCTGCGGTTCGATTTTTCTCATTTCCAGAAAGTGACTGCAGAAGAGCTGGAGCGCATCGAAACGATGGTGAATGAAAAAATCCGCGAAAACATCGCCCTGGAAGAAGTGCGCAATATGCCCATTGCGGAGGCCAAAGCGACCGGCGCCATGATGCTGTTCGGCGAAAAATATGGTGATACCGTACGCGTGATTACGTTTGGGAAAGACTATTCCGTTGAGCTTTGCGGCGGTACCCACGTGCCGGCAACCGGCAAAATCGGCTTGTTCAAAATTACCTCTGAAGGCGCTGTGGCTGCGGGCATCCGCCGCATCGAAGCGTTGACGGCTGAAAATGCAACCAATTTTGTAAAAGCAGAACTCGCAGAACTCGAAGCCGTTCGCGCTATTTTCAAAAATCCAAAAAATACGGCACAAAGCGTAGCCGCATTGATGGAAGAAAACCGGCAACTGCGCAAAGAGGTGGAAAAGCTGATGTCGGAACAAGCCGGCAGTTTAAAAGATGAATTGGTCGCCAAAGCAGAAACCCTGAACGATTACCGGCTTTTGGTAGCTAAAGTGATCCTCAACGACGCCAATGCGATCAAAACGCTGGCTTATCAATTGGAAAAAGACCTCGGCGAATCCGTCATCGTGCTGGGCGCCGTGGTACAGGACAAGCCCCTGCTCACGGTCATCATCAGCAAAGGTTTAGTGGAATCGCGCGGCCTGCATGCGGGCAATATGGTTCGGGAATTGGCCAAAGCCATTGACGGCGGCGGTGGCGGACAAGCCTTTTTCGCAACGGCAGGCGGTAAGAATAGCGCGGGGTTGGATACTGCGTTGGGGAAGGTGAAGGAGCTGCTCATCAATAAAAAATAAGAATGGATAGCAGGTTACGAGTTTTTATGGAACGAATAAATCCTGCGAAAAGGGGATTGGCCAAAACCATCAAAACAACTCCTCCTTAGGCACAGCAATTGAAACGGTCGTTCCCCTGCCCGGAGTGGAATCTATATTCAATTTCCCGTTCAAGATCAGGGTGCGGCGTTTCATATTGGACAGGCCGATGCCGGTGCGTTTTTCGGCTTTATCAAATCCTTTTCCATTGTCTTCAATGGTGATCAGCACTTCGCCGTTGTGTTGCAATAACTGCACGCTGGCCTCGCTGGCTCCGGCGTGCTTCACAATATTGTGCAACCCCTCCTGAATGATGCGGAACAAGTGCAAGCGGGCTTTTTCGCTGAACCTGCCCACATCAACATTGGTGTATAAATAAATATTTAAACCCGGATTGCCCGCCTGAATCCGGGAAATCAATTCTTCAACCGCTACTTTGAGTCCGGATTTGGATAAAGAGCCGGGCATCAATTTGTGCGAAATGTTGCGCAGGTCGCGGTTGGCTTCGCTCACATCTCCTACGATTTTAATCAATTGCTTTTTGAACGCTTCCTCGTCGGTCTTTTCCGAAAGCACAGCCAACTGCATTTGAATGGCGGAAAGCATGACCCCGAATTGATCGTGCAAGTCTTGTGCAATCCTCCGGCGTTCATTTTCAATACTGATGACCAAGGCGTTCAGATTTTCTTCTTTTTGGGCAGCTAATTCGCGTAAAGCCCTTTCTTTTTCTTCCTGCGCCGTTTTATAGCGATTGATGGAAATAAAGAAAATTACAGAAATTTCCACCACTACACCGATCAAAAAACCGCCGCGGGTGTGGAAAGAAAAGGGAGGGTAGCCGATTTGAACCAGCAGGGTATTGAGCGTATCCGGAATGCCGATGCCTAAGTATTGCAAATTGGTGGCCACCATACTCAATCCGTGGAGTGTAAATCCCCCCATAAACCAGATATATTCTGCTTTCCTGGTGCGGTAAAAAATGTAGGAAGTGACCACAATGATGCAAAACGCACATAGAATGTACAAACCGCAATGGAGTCGCAGGATCCAGAAAGCAAAGTTGCCAGGCTGCGCCGCAAGCGCCAGGCTAAATGGCGAAAGAGCCAAAGCGGCAGCCGTGATGCCTTTGAATAATACGTCAATCGTTTTGAATTTTTCACGGGTATAAAAATGCCCCCGAATATAAAACATCCCGAAAACGAGGTAGAGGTTAACCGTAAGCAGGATCCAGCGATACTGGTTGTCGGGTGCATGCGGCCAGATGAATTGAAGCGCCGCCCCGGTATCAATGGCAATGAATAAAATGCCAAAAAAAGTAAACAAAAGAAAATTCCACTGGTAGCGCAATTTGGTATTAATCAAAGCCAACGCGAGGATAAATATAAAAATGAGGTTGAAGCCCAGAAAAGACCCGAGAATGATGTATTCCCGTTGTTCGAAAGTCTTCCGTTTGTCTTCATCCCAGACCTGCAAATCAAAATAAAGCGGAATAGTGCGGGGTTGCAGGCGCAAAAAAATGGTGGCACAGGCATTGGCGGCTATTTCTATTCGCAATTTAAAATGCCGGTTTCTGGCGATCATTTTTTTAAAATGGGGCTCTAAAGCAGCGGAATCCCTTTGCAGCTTAACTACGCCGTTGACCTCGGTCAGCACCTGAATGTCAGCACGGTAAATATAGGCGCTTAACGGCTCCACCAGCAGCCGCTGCACACTGTCCGATACGTTACAGATGGTCCATTTCAACCAGACGGGGCCATAAGCATTACTGAAAATAAAAGGTGATTTTGTAAATTGAAAAGCGCTTTGAGGTGCCATTGCCACATTGCCAGGCGATAGTTGAGCAGACTCGGGCGCCCATGCCACAAGGGTTTCCTGCCCCATTACCGCAAAGGTGCGGGGTTCGCTCCAAAGTAGGGTGTCGGAAGCTTTGATCCATCCTCCCCAAAGCGTCGCACCTAAAATTAATATCGTCTTTATACTGTTCATGCTGCTTAAATATAGTGCCTGTACCCTTTCTGATGCCAGGGGCTGTTTTATTTCGAGAACGGATGAAAATAGGATTTGTACGAGGATACTTGCCGAAAAGTGGCGGCGAATGCTAAAAATCATCAAAAATAGCGAGGGGGTATCCCTGTTTTCGGGGATGTGGAAGCTTAATTAGTGTCTGTCTTTATAGTCCGATAACTGCGTTGTATTTTGCCCCAAAACTGGTCATTTACGCGAGTAAACTCCCATTTTTTGGGCAAAACACGCCTTGCTCTCGAACTCTAAAGAACAGACACCGACTATAAAGACAGTCAATAATTATCATTTCCTTTTGAAAAACAGTTTCAACCAAAACCAGGGTTTGGTAAGGCTTCTGCGCACTTCCAGGTCGTGGTACATTTGCGTAAGCAGATCTAAGGCGCGTTTGTTGTTTCCAATGATGGCCGTAACGATATTGACAATTACAGGATAGGCCATCAGCTGTTGCATACGGTAACTCAGTTGCATCTCTGCGCCCAAAACCCGTTGAACACGCACATCATAGGCCAGGAGGAACGATGCCGAAAAATTGGACTGTTCTATGCATTGCTGTGCCTGTTCGGCTGCGATGAGCCCGCTGTAAAAGGCATTCCCGATTCCTTCACCAGTGAGGGGGTCAATCAGGTGCGCGGCATCACCAACCAGCATATAGCCGTCGCCCGTCAACAGTCGTTTTTTTGACCCCAAAGGCAACCCATACCCAATGATTTCGCCAGCTAATTCTGCCCCTTTGAACCGCTCCTGAAAAGGCGGGTGGCTTTCAATAACTTCTAATAATTTTTTTCGAAGGTTGATCCGCTTTTTACTCACGATATCGCTTCGCATGCCCAATCCTACATTGGCATACCCATCAGCAAGAGGAAATATCCAAAAATATCCCGGCACCAATTGTTTGAGAAAATGTAGTTCAATGAAATTATCTTCATCGGTGTGCCGAACATTCCTGAAATAAGCACGAACGCCGCCAGCGTGGTGTTCCGGGTCTTTTTCGTGACCTGCAATTTTCCGGCTAAATGCCGAATGCGCCCCGTTGGCTATAACGAGCAGTGGTGCGCGCACCTCAAATGCGCCACTTTTATCCCGCACGATCCAGTGTTCGCCCGTACGTTCAAAGCCGTCAATTGCCGTATTTTCAAAGAATCGGATATTGTCGCGGCGTTTTACTTCCTGAATCAAAAAATCGTCGAAATCCATTCGACGGGCAACATAACCTGGCGGTGGCGCATCCGTTTGTGAATAATTAGTGGCAAAAGGCAGGCGCAATTCGCGGCGGCCAGGTGCAATAAAACGAATTCCCCACACACCAACCTGAGTAGGCAATGCCCTGAATCGCTGCATAATCGCCGGATCTAAGCGGTTAAGCAAAGTAGTTACCTTGCCGCTGATGGCGTCGCCGCAAACTTTATCCCTTGGAAAAGAAGATTTGTCAATCAAAATACAGGAAATGCCGAGGTAGCTGAGTTTCAATGCGGTAGCAGTACCGCCGGGGCCGGCGCCTACAATACAAACTTGAGTGTCGAGCATGAGCGTGTCCCGTTTTCCGGATATTTATTAATAAAACACGCGATGGCATCACTTTGACAACATCGCGTGTTTTGAATAAAAACAAGAACCAATTATCCCTGGAAAGTCTTTTTTAGGCGATCCAGTTTTTTCAGCGCTTTTTTCAATTTTTTCTCCATTCTGGATATTTTCTTCTCTAAGTGGTAATAAACCGGAAATGCTTCCGGACGTTGCTGTACCTGCTTGGCTGCATTGTCCTGGCTTTCTGATTTACCGCCATGCTTTTTGCGACCTGCTGATTTTTTATTTTCAGCAGCCGGTTTTTCCAATTTCGGACGACCCGGACGTTTCTTTTCCGCCGTAGCTGCACCGGCAACTTCCGGTTTTTCTACTTTCGGACGACCCGGACGTTTCTTTTCCGCCGTAGCTGCACCGGCAACTACCGGTTTTTCTACTTTCGGACGACCCGGACGTTTCTTTTCTGCCGTAGCTGCACCGGCAACTACCGGTTTTTCTACTTTCGGACGACCCGGACGTTTCTTTTCTGCCGTAGCTGCACC
>JBBQGV010000135.1:0-13497 GCA_038323375.1 Chitinophagales bacterium | reverse complement strand
AAAATAGAACACGCGAGGCGGAGCCTCAGCGCGAGCGAAATTAGTGGTCGCCCAGCTTTAGCTGGCAGACCCCATACCGGGCAAAGCCCGTAAAATAGAACACGCGAGGTGGAGCCTCAGCGCGAGCGGGTTCGTTCTTTTTCTGCCCGAAGCGCTGCCATTTTACTATTCAATTTTAATAAACTTTTTTACACTTGCTTTTTTCCCGTTTGTCTTTACAGAAAATAGATAAACTCCATTGGATAAATTTTTAATATTGATACTTCCAGTTGATGAAACTAATTTTTCACTTATGTAAATTTTCCCTTGAAGATTGTAAATTTCAATTGAGGTCTTGGCTGTTGAGTTAATTTGGTATTTCAAAATATCAGAAGCAGGATTTGGATCAATACTGAAATCTATTTTTTCAACATTATTTTCCGTGATACCCGTTGTAATTGAATTACAATTACAGTCGTTTGTATAAACTTCAAATTCCCCAAGCCTGTAATAGCCTACATTATAGTTTGTAAGCCCCAATTTCACATAACGCCCTGATACATTTACAAGGTTTTTGTAAAGGTCAACTGCTCCGTTCTCATTGACGGCATTTGCAATGGTTATCCAAGTAATGTTGTCGTTAGAAACTTGAAGGGTATAGTCTTTTCCAAAAAATATCCAGTCCCAATTTAATTTAATGGCTGAAATGTATTTTGTGCTTTGTAAGTCAATTGTTACAGCTTGGTTTGGCACACCAAACGTACTGCTCCAAGCACTGTTCATATTTCCGTCAATAAGATTAATAGCTTGATTAGCTGCGGCTGCATCTAAAACAGAAGATGCTGCAACTATTCCTAATCTTGCTTCACTCATTCCAGCATTGGTGTAGCTGCTATCAACCCAAACAGGAACATTTTCTGCCGTAACAGTAGAACCTATAGCTTCAAACTCCGCTTTAGTCATAAAATGCAGTTTAGGTAAATAGCATTGCATAAATCCGTTTCTCCAATTCTCTCCAATTAGACCTTTATCATACAATGTTCCCGACCAGTCGGAATGTGCAAAATCTAAATTGTGTTCGTGAGGTGCTAATTCAAATCTCCAATCAGGAGCAATACATAGCCATCGCATTAATAAACCTAATTCACTTTGTGTTCCCCAATCAATCCAAGAAACACCATTATTTGCATTTGCATTTGTTGGTCTGTCAATAATCCGGGAATATGCAATTACATAATTACGATTGCCATCAATCGTTACATCATCATCGGATATTGCGTGAACTGTTGTTGCAGGAAGAGGAGAAAAAGGGGTGTGGTCAATTCCACAGATACTCCAATACCTAACATCGCCCGAAGCCATTACGGCTTCACCATTTGTTGTGCTTGGAAAAGTGGGAAGTTTGCCTGTTAACACCGCCACCATACCCGGAGGAACAGTAACCGTTCTACCCAAATAACTTATATAATTATTGGTTGTTGCGTGTGGTTCAATACTACCTGGAGCAGGCTGCAATTCTCCTCGTCCTGTCCAGCCCAAATCAATATCTCTTATTCTTGCTGTGCTGTCAACCCAATTGTTTGCAATGCAAATACCATTAAAAATACTGCGAACAATGCCCCAAGATTTAAACCAACCTACGTCGGGGTCTAAGTTTGGATTAGGTTGAGTAACTACCACCCGATTTGCAATAGTGGTATTATCACGAGTAGTCAAATTGCTAAAATCTGAGCCAATAAAATATTTTTCTCCGGTAGGGAGTTCAAAATAAACTTTAGGCATAGGCACGCCTCCCAGTGCATCAACGTTATCGTCTGGCTCATAGATACGAATCCATACACTACCTAAATCCCACAATCCTTGCTGTGCAACAGGCAAAGGTCTATCCATCCGAAACAAAGTGCTTCGTCCACCGCTTCACTATAAGTTACTGTCGGAATATTTGATTTCTTTTTATAGTAGATTAGCCAAACTGATTGTTTATTGGCGTGGTTGTCTTGTAGCCATTCACGCCATTCTTGTCTATTTTTAGGGTAAAATGTTTCTATATCTTTTTCCATCTTTACTTTTTCAATTTTTCGTTATCCCAAAATGCTTTGTTAAAACGCAAGTTCAGGTGGTTTGTGTAAATAGGCAGCATACAAAATGCGTTGGCAGAGAGCACCAGGTTTTTCCCGATGGGCGGCTCCTGAGAAAAATAAGCCGTATCCATGCCATTAACGATCATCCGGTTGCCCTCCAATTGAAAGTTTTCAAAATCTGTATTTTCCCTAAGCAGGGCTAAAAAAGCGGGGGAATAATCCGCTTCATTTTTCACAACCAGCTTACCGGCAAACCCTTGCTGCAACTCCGGGTTCGATTGCGCCATCGTGTCAGGCGCTTGTGTCCCTGAATTATTTTTATCTGATTCGGGCGACGGCTGGCAAGCCATTAGAGCCATCAATAAAGGCAAGTGTTTTTCATAAATCAAAAATGAAATTGTGCGCCAAATATACTCGAATTTTTATTCAAAAACAGTACATCCCAGGCCATCAAACGGGCAAAGCGGCGCACCTTCTAATACGGTTGACTGTTGATGAGGTTGGCTTTGAACATGGAAACTGTTTTTTGTAAAGCTTTAAAGTTTCTCTTTACCCCGTATCAGCTTAATCGAAAAATACATCATATTCAGCAACACGCCCATTAAAATCGTCATGCCCCACGTAGCCGGGTGTTCGAACGGGTTGATAACGCGGTCAAAGATGTCGTTGAAGAGTCCGAACGGGTTATTGAGGATATCCCAACTGTTCCAGCGCAGGTAGCGGCCCAAGTAAATGCCAAAACTGGCCAAAAACAGGAACAGGATCGTCATGGCATTAATCAGGCGGTTGCTGATGTGCTTTTTAAGCAGTTTTTCAATGTCCATCAGGCTGACGAAGCCGTATACTAAGCCCATCCACGCAAACGACAGAATCACCACCAGGTCGAACCAGATGGGTGCGGAATTCCGCGCTCTCAGGTGAAATAAATCGGTCAGAATATAAGGCGAATTGGGAAAAAACAGCAACCAAGAGGCAATGAGGATGGCTAAAATGGTTTTGTGGTTCAACCCCCGGATTAGAATAACAGAACTGATCATCCAGGGAATGAAGGCCAAAAAAAGATTCCAGTTTAAAAACAGGAAAACCCGGGTGTCGGTGAGGATGTAGCGAGTCACGGAGATCCCAAAACAAAACAGGGACATGGTAATCAACAAGAGGGTAATCTCCAGCCGGCCTGAGGCTTTTAGTTTTTCGATCATTGCGGGTGTTGTCTTTGAATTGTAAAGCAAAACGCATGAAGGCGAGGCGTATTGTATAGGTTGTTTCCGGGCAGACCCCGGGAAATAGCACCCGCGAGGCCGGAGCCTCGGCGCGAGCGTTTTCAGATTATTTGACCACTTTTTCAAAACAAACACTGTTGTCAACGCCAATGTATTGGCCGTAGTTGGGAATAATCCGGTATCCATTTTTTTTGTACAATTCGATGGCTTCCGGCTGTTTTTTGCCGGTTTCGAGGATGCATTTTTCGCAGGACAATTCAGCGGCCCAGGTTTCTAATTCCGTCAAAATCCGGGTGGCAATGCCTTTTCCTCTACCCGACGGCGTGGTATACATTCGTTTAATTTCCATGGCTTTAGGGAGGTATTCCTTTATAGCACCGCAACCCGCCGGCTGACCGGCTTCGTAGGCGACAACGGCGTATTTAATGTTGTCAATTTTATTGAACTGGGCGTAAAAGGCATTGTCTTCCCCGTCTCTTTCGGCCAGATCGGCGTCTAAGTATTTTACAAGCCCGATAAAGTCCGGGTGGTTTGAGTCGGTTCTTATGGTTTGAATCATTTGTTGTGGTGTTTTGTACTCAAAGCACACCAAGCTGTAGCGTTGGCGAAAATGGGATTTGCATAGTCAGGTAAAAATAGGTAAATTGTATGGAAAAATTCAGAAAAGATGACCATTGAACTTGATGATTCCACCTTAGCAAAAGCGCAAACGACGGAGCAGGAGATCAAAATGCTCATTGCGATTGCTTTATTCAAAGAAGAGATATTGACTTTAGGACAGGCTGCCGCCCTGGCAGGGTTGCCGCAATTGATTTTTCAAAAGGAACTTGGTAGGCGGAAGATTTCGATTCACTATGGAGTGAAAGAGTTGCATCAAAACGTTAAACATCTTAATTCTTATTGATAGATGGTTGTTGTAAGCGATGCCTCCCCTGTCTCAAGTTTGTTCGTCATCGGCAAATTAGATTTACTGCATGAACTCTTTGGTAGCATCATTTTGCCAAGTAGTGTTCTGTCTGAGCTTTCAAAACTGGCAGATTTTGGCTATGATATTTCAGCTATTAGGCAGTCTAAGTGGATAATCGTCAAGTCTGCTGAAGATATAGTTCGGTATCTGAATTATCCCTACAACTTGATCCGGGAGAAAGTGAAGCCATCGTATTGGCAATGGAATTGAAGGCCGACTTTATGTTGATTGATGAACGTCGTGGCTGGAAAATCGCCAATTCTTTGGGAATCAAAACTGTTGGTGTGCTTGGCGTTTTGTTGAAAGCCAAATCGGAGGGTTTAATACATGAAGTTGCCTCTATTCTTAACGACCTGGAAAAACTTGCGGGATTTTGGATGGGTGAGTCTTTGAGAAAGGAGGTGCTGTCATTGGCGGGGGAATAAGAAGACTTGGTACAAGCAGGGAAGGTTTGCGACGAAGATCACAGTCAGGGATCCCGGGTATAACACCATCAAACGGGCAAAGCGGCGCACCCTCTAATACGGTTGACTGTTGATGAGGTTGGCTTTGAACATGGCGGTGGTTTCGTTACAAATATGCGGTTTCAACGGCTTCCGGAGCGGCAGCGCGGATGGTTGCGCGGAGTTCCTGAAGGATGCGCTGAACAGATTCGGGAAAATCGGCGATGTAGGCGTCAATACTGCCGGGCTTTTTTTTCTGGCGATTTGATTTCTATTTTAATTTTACCCATGTTTAGATTGTAAAAAGTTGATCGTTTCTTTTATTAGTTTTTTGAGCGCATCTTGGTTGATGTCGGATAATTTTTTGATGTAGATGCAGGCTTTTCCCATTTTGAATTTTCCCAGGTCTTTGAGTAAATGTTCGTGTTCTTCACTTCCCGTGTAAACATAAAGTGAAATTGCGGCTTTTCGTGGCGAAAAGCCAACAAGTAGCCAATCGCCTTCCTGGCTACTTCTTTCGGATTTGTAATGATAACTACCAAATCCGATCATAGATGATCCCCACATTTTGGGTTCGTATCCGGTAAAGTTTTGCATCAGTTTCAAAAGTTCAAAACTGTCCTTACGTTTTTGCTCTGTATCGGCAAACGATTGAATAAAGTCTTCAACGTTTGCGTTAGTTTGTTTTGTTTTTATTTCTGCCATAACTGTTCAATTGTTGACGTGCGCTTTGGTAAAGTTACGCATAATATGCAGAGCTTGCTGCTAATGATGAGACAATTATTTTTCTCATGTTATTTTACCTCCTCTTGTAATTGGTTTTTTAATAATTTCTTCAAAATTGGTTTTGTACGATACAAATCTCGCTAATAAAGATGGTGGTGGTGTTTTGTGTTGGGGTTGGGCTTCGCTTATAGCTGTATAGAGCGCTGTAGAACACAGCTATGGGAGAATCCTCCGCAAGCGAGGGGATCACGCATTGCCTTACCTATCCGCCCAACTCTGAGAGTTTCTGCTCCCATGTATAATCGCCAGGATATAGATTTCGGTATTTACTACCTTGTAAATTAGATTGTATCCGAAACGATGAATAATTGCCCGGCGTTTATCGCCATAGATTTTTTGAAAAAGGAAAGGGTTATCTTATATTAGTTCAATGGTTTCGGAAAGATTGGCTAATAGATCGAATCCAAGTCCGGGTTGCCTGTTTTCGAGATAAGCGTAAGCCTCATCCAAATCTCGTTCAGCTTCAGGTTGGATGATCGCATTATAACCTTGCATTAGAGGGAAACGTATTTTCCAATAACATCTTTAGCTGGACGACCAATCGAACTCCCCTTATCCAAAGCTTCTTCTCTGCGATCCAGTTCGGCCTTCCATTCTCCGGATAGGTCAAAGTCGCCCATGGCAAGAAGCTCGACCATATAGTATATTAATTCTGCCTGTTCAGTCTTGCTGAGCTTGTATACTTCCTCTTTTATTGCTTGTATACTCATAATGAAACCCGATTTTATCGCCAAATATACTTTGAAATGGGGAGAAAATCAACCCCTCGCGGGAGCAGGGTATAAGGAGTTTCTGGGCAGAGCCCGGGGAATAGGACGCGCGAGGCGGAGCTTCGACTCCGCTCAGTTGCCGCCATCGCGCGATCGGGATTTGCAAAATCAGGTAAAAATAGGCAAATTGCATGGAAAAATTCAGAGAAGATGACCATTGAACTTGATGATTCCACCTTAGCAAAAGCGCAAACGACGGAGCAGGAGATCAAAATGCTCATTGCGATTGCTTTATTCAAAGAAGAGATATTGACTTTAGGACAGGCTGCCGCTTGTATAGGAACGTCGCAAAAATAACTTCCCGATTTGGGCGGTGGCTTTTTCCACCGGACTTCCCGCAATTGCTTTCAGTCGGCGCAATTGCCTTCGTCGGTCGCGTAGCTTTGACTACGCTCTCTCCTTGCGCCTTGTCCGATGAAAAAATCCTCACGCCGAAAAGAGGAACTTATTATCGCGACGTTCCATAGCTTAAGAATGACTACAATTCTGTTTCTTGATATTTGTAAAAACTATTAATTCAAACAATCGTTTTCAATTTCCAGGAGAATTCAGCTTCTTTTTCTCCTTTCGCTCCAATTTTCCGATATTTTCTTCAATCGGAAGGCTTTCCGGCATTGTCCCGCCGAGTTCATGAATGGTCTCACGCACTTTTTGGCCTACTTCAAAATGGGTCAAGTTGGCTTTGTCTTTCCCTTTTATGTTTTCGCGACGGAGCTTATCCTCTGTTTGGGTAGCGCGGAAAAGATTGGCGGCCAATTCGGTACTGCCCATATGTTCAAGGATGTCAATGACCCCGGCATCTTTCGCGGCATCGGCTAATTGAGCATTGTGTCGCCGGAGTTCATTGCGAAGAAACAGCTGCTTCTCGTTATCCGAACCCAGGTTGTTGTATGCCGACATTTGCTGAATTTCCTGCAAGCGGGTTTGCACGGCAAAATACGTTTGCCCAAGCGCAACGACTTCTTTAGCAGGATCAGCATTTTGGACGATGAGATAGCAAGCATAACGGGAGAGTTGCATGCTTTCAATTTGCCTTTGAGCCGATAGCGACCATTTCGAGGACATCCTCGAAATGGTCGCCCACATTTTGGCCACTATTTTGGCAGGCTTCTTTTGCACGTTCGATAACAGATAAAAAGTGCCGGTATTCAGCGTATTCAAATGCCTTGCTCAAATCTCGGGACGACCAAAATTCTGCGCCTTTTTCGTCAAGCCGTCTTATTTGCTCGAAGATTAGGTGTGTGCCTGCTGGTGTTTTTTTTTGCCCTGCTGGAATAGATTTCATGTTTATTAGTGCCCTTTGCCCTTCCCCCTACGCTCCAAACAACACCTTCACCAACCGGAACTTCAGCTCAATATCATCCTTCATGCCCACTGCATTTTCAATACTCGAAATCAGCGATTCCACCGTTCGGAACATGATGAACGAGGTATAATGTGGGTATTTCTGCTCGATCTCTTTCCACCAACTGATGCGGCCACGGCCTGTAGTGATGACGAGGATGAAATTGTCTCGGATTTTGCCCGTTTCCGGATTGGTGAGCACAGGAAGCAGCTCCTGTTCTAGGAAAAGCTGAATATTGCCGCCTTCGGTGTAGGCTGGGTGGCTGGCGTATTTTTCCTCTAAGATGCGTTCGATATAAGACAGGTGCAGCACCAGAAAATGGCAATCCTTGATGGCGTGTTGCTTTTCGTATTCCCAGAGGTTCTGGAAGCCCTCCATGCCTGCCTGGCCCGGTGTTTCTTCTTTGTGTACGACTAAGTGCAGCATGTCGCGGTAAATGTCGGTGCGGCTCAGGTCTTTGATGCGATGCCAGATCCGGTTGTCGAACATGCACACTTTCGTGGTCAGCGTTTCGAACAATTCGGCCTGTCGCTCGGAAGGGATATGCCCCAGCGAAATGCCTTTTTCGGCACGGTAGGCGGGATCCACAAAATAAGTCTTCAGGATGCCGTTGCTGCGGTAGCTGATGCGTTCCTGATCGGTGTCGGAATCCACGCGGTGGGCGTAGCGCAGGTGGGTGGTTTTCACCGGATGGCCATTGCCCTGCAGGTATTCCATGGTTTCCTGCATGTTGTAATAGTGCAGCGTTTCGGCCTGCGCCGGGTTGTAGACGAACATGCCGTCGTCAATATTGTTGTCTTTTTGCAACAGCACCGCCTGTTTTTCGGCGCCAAGCCACTTTTTCAGCCAGCGGTGGTAGGTTTGCGTGAGGCTGTCTTCGGGGTGGATTTCTTTCGATTCGAGGATGCGCACCACGCCCTGTCGCCGAACGCTTTCAAACGATTTGGGCGACCCGCCCGGCACGCTGACAAAGCGGAAACGACCGATATTTTCCCACGCCAGGCCAGTGCCTTCGTGGTGGTGATAAAGGTTTTCGCCTTTCCAGACGTAAAAATATTTTTTGATGTAGCCAATTTCGTGGTCGTACTCTTGCTCAAAAGTTTCGAGGTAAGCCTTGGCCATCGGCTCGATTTCTGCAGCTTTTCGGCGGTCGAAATGGCCGTAAAGGGCGCGTGCCTCGCGCAGGTTCAGTTCCATATCGTCGTGTACGCCACTATCGCCGGGCAGCGGACAACTCGCAGGAATGAGCCACGGGTAGTAAGCGCGGTCGCGGTCGGTGTCTTCATTTTTGCTGCGGCTGGTGCCCGTATCTCCTTTTTGTACACTGGCAAATCGGTTGTTGAATAACATCGCGGCGCAGATCTTGTCCTGGTAGTTGCCGCCGAGCCGGGGCAGGAATTCGCCTTCGGTTGAGTTCATGACGTCGCCGCGCAGGGCGTTGAATTTCCGGGTAATCAGCGGCGCCATTTCGCTGTCGCGTCCTTTTTTCAACACGGTTGGCGTCTCTAACCAGATGCCCGTTTTGTACAACTCGTTGGCGCCAGCGCCTGGTTTTACAGCGGTTTCCTGGATGGAAATATTCAGCGTCAGGCCCTCCGCATGCATCTGGCGCAGCGCTTCGCCTTTGTAGTGCTTGACGTTGCGGATTTCGTTTTCTAAGATGGTCAGGAAAGCGTGTTTGCCTACCAGATCGCCGGGAAAAAACATGCGCACCGATTTGAGCGCTTCTTTCAGTGCGATGTAGTTGGAGCCGGGTTCCACAAAAACGCTGCGATTTTTCAACGAGGGGTGGTCTTCGTAGTATAATTTTTCGCCATCGGGCATGGTCAGGTATTCCGCTTCGCCATTGGAAGCCGCGTCTTTGCTACGGATGCGGCGCAGGTCTACCGTGGCTAAAATACCTTCCCGCAGGATGTGTTTCGGATTGCGGTAAGCGCCCCTGCTTCGGGATGCAGCGGTTTCCGGCGCAAAAATGGTAATTTTCAGGTTGATGCGTTCGATGCCTTCCGAGCGGGCAATGGTGCCGAGGTAGAGCGGATTGTTGATGAAGTCGTTCCAAAGCAGGCCGTACAGGCCAATGATTTTGCCGCCAAAATGGATGTCGCGGGTAACGCCGCTCCAGAAAGCTCCTTTTTCGAGCATAAACTTCAGCAGCACGTGGATTTCTTTGTCCAACCGGCCCGAATACTGCACCAGCGGGTGTTGACTCACCACGTCGTGCAGGTTTTCATCTTCGCTCACCTTGCGCTCAAAAATCTGGTCTTCGATCCAGTCGGCCATGTCGCGCCGCCAGCCCGCGCCGCTGTCCACCGCCGCCAGCAATTTCGATTTGTAAGAACCCCAAATCGCATCGCGCTGGTGCGCATCCTGGCCATAGTATTCAGAGCGCAACTGGAAATACCAATTGAGCGCCACGAGGCTGTGGGCGCTCACGTTGTGCGCATACGAATCTATAAGAATGTGAACGATGGCTTGCAGTAAATAACGTTCATAGAACAGGGCAGGCACCTGGCGACCATATTCCACACGGCGTTTGTAGTAATGAAAGTGGTTTTGGTAATATTCAAGGTAGCGCAATTCGCGGAGGATGGGGTTCCTGTTTTTGCGTTCCTGAAATGCCGGGTCATTGCTGTACAACAGGATATTGTCTACAATTTCGCGCTTCTGGAAGTTACCCGATTCAATGTCCCAGTCGAGGATGATTTCGTCGTAGAGGTTGTTGAATTCGCGGATGAGCTTTTTAATGACCGAAATATCCCTTAACCCTTGCGGGAAAACCTTTCTGGAGTGTTTCCTTTTGTAAATAAAGTGCAGTACGCCGTCGAATTCGAGGTACTGGATCAGGGGAAGCGACAGGAATTTATCCGATAAGCGGGAATCGAATTCAAAGTGTTCGCGCAGAATCCAGTATTCCGCTTCTTTCAGGTTGGCCGGCACCTGCGGATCCCGTGGGATGTTTTCGCGCTGTTCTGAAAAGTAATCGTACAAATCGCCCGAAAATTTCACCGGAATATCTTCGATGGAATACTGGCCTGCTTCCAACTCGTTGAAGGTGTTGCGGGTCAGGTAGGTTTCTTCGGTAAAGAACTCTTGGTATTTGAGGTAGTCCCAACTGGCTGCCGTATTTTTATTGGGAACGCCAACTTCCAACAACCGTCTTTGCGCGTCCACGCCGCCGTAAATGAGTTGCTCCTGTTGCAGAAAAGGGTTGATCTCGACATCTTGTCCGCGGGGGATCGTCACCATGAACATCGTATAATCGCCTTCATCAATGTCGAGTACCCGGTGGATGGCTCCGTGCAGTCGGTCGAGTAAAAGGTCGTGAAATTCCTCCTGGTTGGCAAATGATACAATTTCCCTGAGTTTAATTTCCTGCATGATTCCGCTATTTTTTTCTGTTCCCAATGCTACCGGCATGTTGCGGTGCTCAAAATTAGCGAAATTGGCTGAATTGCAAACGGTTGTGCCCAAGGAAAATCACACCAACAAGCAAGCAGGTTGTTGCAACTGCTTTATATTCCCGGTTAGCGCTACTAACGCTGCATAGTGCGGGCTGTCCTTGTAGCGTTTGCGCAAGCGTTTATTCTGCGGGTCTTTTTTATTGTAACAGTCGTAAATATAGCGATTCCAGTCTGCCACTTCGCACAGCGACAGGAGGGTTTGGCAATCGGGCGCGCTGCCGGTCAGGCTGTTTTGGGCCATCGCGGCAAAATATTTGCCCATATCTATGGAAAAATAAAGCGCGCCGGATGCCCTCAGCTCCAGGAACAGGCGTTCTTCTTCGCGGTTGGTCAGGGTCACATGGAAGGAGCGCTGCAGGATAGATTTGACTAAGTCCGACTCCTGATATTCAAGTGCCAACCGCATGTTTTCCAGGTGCAAAAACAAAGGCAGCGTGACGTTGTGGTTTCGGGCATCGCTGAACGCATCGCTGGCCGTTTTTTCGGTCGTTTCGTGGTTGAAACGAGAAGGCACTACATCGGCGTTGTCGTTGATGACTTGCTGCATCATGCCGTAAAACCAGGCGAATTCGAGCAGCCGATCGCGTTCGGCGCCTTTGTAGCCGCTGATTTCCAGGATCATTTCTGCATTCAGCACAAACAAAGCCGCTGAGGTGAGGGCAATACGCTGCAAGTAAGCATTGCCGTAGTCGCTGCGTTCCGGGTAGAAACGGCGCAGGGTTTCCAAAAGTGGCGTTACCCGCTCCGGGTTTGCAAAGGCTTCAATTTCAGGGTGTAATTGTATGTTTTTGTACAGCCCTTGTTCGAAACTTTCGTACGAATTCCACTTTTTTTCTAGTTGCTGGCCTACGTCCACATACTTGAAAATACGGCGTACATAGCGGGTAATGACGGCGGCGTGTGCGGGTTCGGTTTCCTGTTCGATGTACTCGTAAAGGTATTCTTTGAGCAGGTTGGCCGAAAGCAGGTTCTGATCAATCTGCCTTTTATTGCGGCAGGTAACCCCCGCCTTACTGTCCAAAATCTGGTTGTGAAAATACTGGATGGAAATAACGACCTCGGTCACGAAGGGAATCACCCGCAGGAACAGGTGCGTGTCTTCGCAGTTCAGCGCCAGTCCTTCCTGCCGCGCAGCGCGACGTACATAATCAAAGACCTCCCCCGAGAAATAGGCCCGCACTGGCTTGTCGGCGATCTTGCGTTCCAG
The DNA here is from genome assembly GCA_038323375.1 of Chitinophagales bacterium. Lineage (GTDB taxonomy): Bacteria > Bacteroidota > Bacteroidia > Chitinophagales > Saprospiraceae > JABWAJ01. The sequence goes on along the minus strand of JBBQGV010000135.1, from coordinate 1,238 downwards.
CAATAAAAAAGTATGCGCATCGTCGGGCGCCCCAACGTGCAGGTTTTTTAGCTTCGAAAGTTCGTTTTTGAGGTACGTTTCCAATCGAAGCCGACAGGCAGGAATCTCTTTTTTTCCCTTCTTAGGAACTTGCGGGAGATGCCTTGAAACATACTTGGATGCTGTCATGGCCACTCTTTTTTTTTAAAAAACAGAAGCAAAGGAGGAGTGGTTTCTCTTATTGTAGTGTCTATTCGTTTTGCATAAGCGTCAAAAAATATGCCAATTCCTGTTTAAAATTTCTTCCGTGGTATCAGCTGATGCCCGAAGGAAAAATTAATCTTGAAAAACTTCCATCTCAAAATGAAAGGCCTGCGGTGCAAAGACCGCAGACCTCCCTAAATACATGAGATTTCAATATTTAAGGTAAAGCTCCGCCTTGTTGAGTGGGCTTGTAGCCGCGTGCTCTTTTTTGCGCATAGCAGCATAAGCCAGGGTAATAATAATGAGCATCGAAAATAGCAATGTTGCTGTAAGTCTTTGGTTGCCAGATCTGTTCTGCTGCTTGTTTTTTCTCCGTTCATGGTTGTATGCGGTAGCATACGCGTCGTCATAAACTCCCTGAGTGTGGGCAGGCGTAGCCAAAACCCGGCCTTGGTAGCCACGAGGCAACAAATTGCGTTTATCAAACGGAATAACTTCTTTGTTTTTTTCCTCATAGTATGCAGACCGGCGCTTTGCATTTCCTTCCACTGTTGTTACCAGCCCGATTGCAGCCAAAGCCACAACCAGAAAGATGAATGCAGTTGCCATGATCTATAAATTTGTTTCTGAATAGTGTTTCAGTCAAACTCAGTTGCAACCGGTAATGCTCTTCCTATTGAAAAAATAGCGCCAAAAGATAGGATTCCCCATGCATTCAATTTTTCAATCTATAATTCCCTGATATTATAGAGGTTTAACGAATTGGGTGAGTTCCACTAAGGTAAATTGGTTGTCCGTTTTTCGGAAATTTTTTGGGACTTGTCCGAAAAATATTCGGAAAATTCCGACAAAAAGCATGAATCCTCCCCCCCTCCTCTCTCCCCCTCCCCCTCTCTCCCCCTCTCCCTCTCCCCCTCTCCCCCAGGGCAGACGCATTAAAACCGGAGGTAAAATGGGTTGACTTAGTACCTTTCAAGCAAAAATCTATTTACCATGGAAGGGAATCTGCCCGTTTACCGGAGTTTGATTGAATCATTTTCAGCTTTGGAAGACCC
>JBBQGV010000134.1:0-13677 GCA_038323375.1 Chitinophagales bacterium | reverse complement strand
TGCGCAAGGCTGCGACAGCATTGTGATTACCACCACGACCTTACTGCCTTCGGACTCCACCATGCTTGAGGAATTGGTCTGCCACCCCAACCAGGCTGGCGTGCAAACCCTCGTCCTGAGCAATCAATTCGGTTGCGACAGCACGGTGATATTGAGCCGTATTTTTGATTCGGATCAGGGGTTAATTCAATTTGTCAGTGCGGACACGCTGGTTCTTTCCGGGCAACCGGTCACACTTTCTGTTGTGTTGTCGAGAGATGCTCAAGTCCGTTGGTCGCCGGATACTTTTTTGGATTGCCCTTCCTGCCTGAGTGTGCTTGCCCATCCTGAGTACACCATTTTATACACGGTTACCGCCACGGATAGCGCAGGCTGTTTGGCCACTGCGTATACCCAGATACAGATTGATCGCAGAAGGGCTATTTTTGCTCCCAATGCTTTTAGTCCAAACGCAGACGGGCACAACGATACCTTTACCCTTTATGGGCTTCCCGATCGTGTTGAAATTCTCTTATTACAAGTATTTGACCGATGGGGAGGGATGGTTTATGAGGTGCGTTCTCTTACCCCCGGCGATGAGCTTCGGGGTTGGGATGGGCGCATAAAAGGGCAGTTAGCCCAACCCGCCGTTTATCTCTATCAAGCCGAAGTGGAATGGTCTGACGGGCGTCGGGAATGGATTATAGGGGAGTTCGTTTTGATGCGGTAAGAACCGCTCGCGCGATGGCTCCGCCTCGCGTGTCCTATTATCCGGGCTCTGTCCGGCTTTGATTAGGAACGTGGCGTAAATAAGCCTTTGGTCTGCCAACTAAAGTTGGCGACCACAAAAAAAAACGGACTGCACTTTATCAAAAGTACAGTCCGTAACCACTTAAATTGAAATGAATTGCGCTGATTTTTTTAATCCTACCGAATAAAATACGCCACATTAAACCCAAGCAGTGTGCCCGCCTGATAAGAATCAGCGATGTACGTCACCCCTTTGTAGGTCTGTGTGCGCTCAAACATCGGGTTCAGGATGTTTCTTGCCGTAAAGGCAACCGAATAATTTTTGCCGAAGCGCTTTGAAATTTTGAAGTCCAACTGCGGCGCCGGTTCTTCGTAAATGTCTGGCGTAGCGCGCAGGGCGATGTTGTAGAGTTTGCGCCCCGAAACGTTGAATGCAATGGAGCTTTCCCAACCTTTTTCGCTGTCCAAATACGTCAGGATGGCGTTCGCAATGAACGGTGCCTGGCCCTGGAAAGGGCGCGTGGTGGTCGTGTAGGTCGTGTCCACATTGCGCGAGTTTTCGATTTCGTCCTGCGGAATCGGGTAGCTCGACTGGATAATGGCGAAGTTGGTGCTGAAGTAAAAATGCTCCAGCGCCGGGCTGATCGCGTTCAATTGCTTGCGGAATTCTACTTCTATCCCATACACTTCCGCGTCTTTTACGTTGATGAACTTCAATTCCGGAATCGTCGCCTGCGGCACAAAAGCCCGCACGATGGCGTTGTCGAACTGCTTGTAGAATGCGCTGATGGCCAGCAATTCGCCCGAACGCGGATACAGTTCGTAGCGCAAATCGTAGTTCTGGATCAGGGTGCGATCCAGATCCGGGTTGCCGAGGCTGAAGAACCCGTTTTTAGTGTCGAACTGCTCGAACGGAGCCAGCTCGCGCAGGTTCGGGCGCGCCAGGGTTTGGGTGGCCGCCAGACGCAGGTTGGCTTTTTCCGACAAGGAATAAATCAAACTGGCGGAATAAGGAAAATCCGTCAGGTCAATTTTGCCTTCAGGCACGTTCACGTCGCGGCTGATGACGCTCATGTCCGTCGTTTCCATGCGCAGACCACCCACAAATTTCAGGCGGGGCGTCAGGTTGTACACGGCCATCAGGTAAGCAGCTATGATGGTTTGCTCGCCGGTGTAGAAGTTGCGGTTGTTGATCTGGTTGATGTAGTGCCAGCCGGTGGTGTAGCGCTGAACGCTGCCGTCTGTATTGAAGACCGTGTCAATAATACCGAAGTTATCGTTGTTGAAAAAATCCTCGAATTTGCCCCCAAAAGCCGTGAAGTTGCGGGTGGAAGGCACGCCGGTGTTGTTCATCTGGTAGCGGTATTCCTCAAATTCGCGCTGCGTGCTGCTGTACATCCCGCCTAATTTGATGCGGTTCGAACTTCCCGGGTTGCCCCTCGTGAGGAAAGGAATGGTTATGTCTATTTTGCCCTGCAGCTGGTCGTCCTGCAAATCGCGGAAGAAGTGGTATGGAAATGCGATTTCAGAGTTGTTGATGTAGTATTGCGGTACGCCTTCTTCGTCCGGCGAAACCGTATAGGCGAAGTAGCGCAGGTCTGGTTCTCTCTGAAAAGAGTTGCTTGCGGAGCCCAGCCATTCGATTTCAATCTTATTCAACTTGGTGAATACGTGCCTGCCGCTCAACTGGTAGGTTGTAAACTGTCTTTGCGTGAAGCCGATGGAGTTGGTATTAAAATTCGCCGTAGCATCCGACACCTGGCCGAGATAGCGACCGGTTTGCGAAAGCGACGTGAGGTCGGCGTCGTTGTTAAAAATCACATTCGCATTGATGATGTCGTTGTTCGACAACTTGTAACTCAGGTTAAACAACGCGCCAAGGTGGGGATTTTCTACGCTGCGCGTTTCCGTTAAAGCCTGGTAGTCAAAAAGTTGGGTAGAGTTGTTGTTGATATAAGTCGCAACCGTCGCGTTTTCGTAATGGTTAAAGTTGCGCGAGTAGTTGATGCCCAGCGTGAAGCCGAGGTCTTTGCCAAAAAGTTTGTAGCGGTCGCCGATGGAAAAGTTGAGGCCGTGATTGAGCGGCGAACTTTTGGTCGTGGGTACAAATTCGTGGCTAAGGGCGCGCGAAGATTCGTGAAAAATGTTGCGCACATTCACCGAATCGCGTTTTCTGGCATCAAGATAAGTGCTCGAAGACAAGCGGTTGCGCACGGCTTCATCCAGCAAAAGTGCCGGTTGATCGCGGCTGCCGTCGTCCAAGCCCAACCAGTCGGTTTCACCCGCCTTTTGGCTGAGGAAGTTGTCAATCAGAGAAGCCTGGGTATTGTAGGCACCGCTCAACTCAAAGTGCAGGGTGAATTTATCCGGGAGCGACTTCGTAGTCACATTCACCAAACCACCGGAAAAGTTCGCAGGCAGGTCGGGGGTGAAGGTTTTGGTCGTCACGATGTTTTCGATCATCTGCGAAGGAATCAGGTCTAAGCTGGAGCTATTGCGGTAAGGGTCGGTGCTGGGCATGGTCACCCCATTCAGTTGTGACAGCGAATAGCGGTCGCCCAACCCGCGCATGACGATGAATTTGCCGTCTTCCACGACTGCGCCAGTCATCTGTTTCATGGCGTCCGCAGCGTTGGAACTGCCTGTGCGGCTAATTTGCTGCGAAGAAATCCCGTCCTGAATGGAAAAGGATTTTTTCTGCAAAGCAATCAGGGAAGCATCGGTGTTTTTGACCGCCGATGCCTGCACGACCACTTCTGTCAGGCCTACCGATTCGCCTTCCAGCGCCGCATCTAAGGTCGTTAAATCGCCTGCTTTAATGACCACGCCTTTGATCAACTGTTTGGTATAAGAAATGTAGCTGATCGCAATGTCGTAGGTGCCAGGATCCGTGTCAAAGGAATAATTGCCGTCAAAATCGGTAATGGTACCGATGGTGTTGTCGCTTACCCCTTCGATGTAAACGGATGCGCCGATGAGGGTTTCGCCGGTTGCTTTGTCAACCACCTTGCCGGAAATTACGCCTTTTTGCGCCATCGCGGGGAGCGAGTACAAGGCGGTCATTAAAATCGCGATGAAGAAAAAAGGAAGCTTGCTCATATTGTTTTTATAGTTGATTATCAATGCAAAAAGCTAAAGCAGTGGTGGGTATTCCAACTGCTTTAGCCCTTTTATTAAGATGTTAGTCGGTTTACTTTTACGTGTCGGACACTTTGGAAGTGTCCGACACGTAAAAGTAAACCGTCTAACATCTACTCCACGATCAGTTTTTTCGTTGCGAATTTGCCACCCGCAGTTGTAAACTTGATCAGGTACATGCCAGCCGGCAGTGCCGCTATTTCGATCCGCGTCAGCTCATCTGCCACCGAATTCAAGATACGCAGGCGTTGCCCCGACAGGTCGAAAATTTCGATATTGACCGGTTCGTTGAATTTGGAAACCACAGAGAACATGCCAGAAGCCGGGTTCGGGAAGATGTTGAACACTTCGTTCAGCGCCTGATCCACTTGTTCCGTACTGTTCACCAAGCCAATGTGCTGGTTTGTCCAAAGCGTCGTCCAGCCCCTGAGCCAAAAATTGACATCACTTTCCGAAAATGCGCCTTTGTAGTTCACCGGGGTGAAGAAAGGATCGCCTGCCGGATAAGCCGCTAATGTGGTATTGTAAGCAGCGCCCGTTGTCAACACCCTAGGGTCAAGCAGGTTGTCCTGGTCGCGGCTGATGCGAACGATTTGCGGATCTGCGATGGCGTTGCTGTTGGTGTTCAGGTGATTGATGAGTACCAGAGCATTTGGGTCGTCCTGGGTGGGTTGGCCTGAGGTCACGCGAATGATACCGCTTCCTGTTATGTCTATATTCGTGTTCGAGCCGCATTCCCAGAACAGGTTGTTCAGGATTTTCAGGTCGCCGCTCACCAATTTCTGATGCGCATCATTAGTACCTGTGTTTTTGTCCTGCACTTCCAGCGCTTTGTTTTTTTGCGAAGCAACGATACAATTCGCTACTGTGCCCGCTGTACCGGCGCGGAACAACCAGCCTAAAGGGTTAGCTGCGGTAGCGCCAGGGCCTGAGCCGATATGCGTCCAGTTGTAAACCGTCGGGTTGGAAGAAGGGGAAAGGTCGTCAGGTGTAGAACCGTCCAATTCGCCACCCAGGTCAGCGATGTCTTGGCGTTGAATGGAGAACCAAAACTGGCCTTTGCCAGTATAAACTTCATCCCAGTCGTAGCTGTCGTCTTCGGCGAAAGCCACCACCGCGTATTTCAGCCTCGGTGCGCCACCAAAAAATTCGATGCCGTCATCTGAGTTGGCGTATACTTCGATGTATTCCAGCGTGGTGCCGCTACCAACTGCTGCGAGGCTCAAGCCATTCAGCTCGTTGCCGGATACGATCTGGCGACCGCCGTGGCGGATGGTGACGTATTTCAGTACGCCCGAGTTGTCTGTATTGTCCGTTCCGCCGTAGTTGCCGCGGGGTTCGGTTGTCGGAATGCCTTCGAGGTTGGCCGTTGAGTTGCCGTTTTTCTGCGTAATGCCTTTACCGAGGATAGCCAGACCGCCCCACAGGGAGTTGTCGGTTGGGCCCAAATCGAAAGGATCAGCTACGTCGTCTGCTTCCGCAGTAAAAATGATGGGTTGATCCACCGTTCCTTCTGCAAAAATTTTGCCACCACGGGCGACAACCAGCGCGGAAGGGTTGCCCACATCGGCGCGCGATGTAAATTTCACCACCGTGCCTGCTTCAATCGTCAGCGTAGCACAATCTTCAACAAAAAGCACGCCGTCAACGATGTATGTTTTGTCGTTTGTCCAGACCACGTTGTCGCAAGGCTGAACATCAACATCCGTCACAAATTCAATCTGTCCGCCCTGCGTGAGGTCTTTCAGGTGTTGGTTCTGCTCCAATGCGGTCCAGCCTTTGATCCAAAGATCGGAAGCGAAAGGGCTGAATGCGCCTTTGTAAGCGACCGGCGTAAAGAAAGCATTCCCTGCCGGATAAGTTGCCAGGGCCGTATTCACGGCTGCACCGCTACCGCTTGGGCGCGGGTCAAGGTTGTTGTCCTGAATGCGGCTGATGCTCTGGATGCCTGGGTTAGAGAACAGGTTATTGTTCGTCGTAAGGTTTGTTGCGATGGTTGCGCCTGACGGGTCGTCCTGGGTAGCCTGGCCGGAAGTCACCCGGATGATGCCCGTAGCCGATGCGTCAATGGTCGAATTTGAACCCGCTTCCCAGAACACATTGTTCAGGATTTTCAGTTCGCCGTTCAACATTTTCTGGTGCGCGTCGTTAGTACCGGTGTTTTTATCCTGAATTTCGATGGCTTTTCCTTTTTGAGCCACGACCATAGAGTTGGCTACCGTACCGGCTGTACCGGCGCGGAACAACCAGCCTAAGGGGTTGGCTGCAATAGCTCCCGGGCCTGCACCGATGTGCGTCCAGTTGTAAACGGTTGGGTTAGAATAAGGCGTGAGGTCGTCGGGAGTCGAGCCGTCCAATTCACCGCCGAGGTCAGCGACATCTGCGCGTTGGATCGAAAACCAGAATTGTCCCTGGCCGGTATACACTTCATCCCAGTCGTAGCTGTCGTCTTCGGCGAAAGCTACCACCGCGTATTTCAGGTTCGGCGCGCCGCCGAAAAATTCGATGCCGTCGTCCGAGTTGGCATAAACTTCGATGTATTCCAGCGTGGTGCCGCTGCCAACTGCGCCGAGGCTCAAACCGTTCAGCTCATTGCCTGACACAATCTGGCGACCGCCGTGGCGGATGGAGACGTATTTCAAAACGCCCGAATCATCGGTGTTGTCGTTTCCACCATAGTTGCCACGTGGCTCAGTAGTGGGGATGCCTTCCAGGTTAGCGGTTAAGTTACCATTCTTTTGAGTAACCCCTTTACCGAGGATGGCCAAACCACCCCACAGGGAGTTATCGGTAGGCCCCAGGTCAAGGGGATCGTTCACATCGTCTGCTTCGGCGGTAAAGATGATGGGCTGAGCGGCAGTACCTTCAGCAAAAATTTTACCCCCGCGGGCGATGATGAGTGCGGAAGGGTTGCCCACTTCTGCAAGTGGCGTGAATTTCACAACTGTACCCGGTTCAATGGTCAGCGTCGCACAATCTTCTACAAAAGTGAGGCCGTTGACCACGTAGGTTTTATCATTTGTCCAGACTACGTTTTCGCAAGGCTGGATGCTGCTGTCGTCAATGTTTACGATTTCGCCGCTAAGTTCGGCAAGGTGATTGTTGCGGTCAAGCGCTGTCCAGCCTTTGATCCACAAATCATCTGCAAACGGGCTGAATGCGCCTTTATAATTTACTTCAGAAAAGAAATCACCGGCAGGGATTGCTGCGAGCGGCGTATTGTAGGCCGCGCTGTTGCCGGAAGGACGAGGATCCAGACCGTTGTCCTGCGTACGGCTGATGCTGCTGATTTTTGGATTCGCAAAAAGGTTGTTGTTCAGCGTCAGGTTGCTGACAACCGTAGCGCCTGTTGGGTCGTCCTGGGTTGGCTGGCCGGAAGTCACCCGGATGATGCCCGTAGCCGATGCGTCAATGGTCGAATTTGAACCCGCTTCCCAGAACAAGTTGTTCAGGATGCGCAGTTCGCCGTTCAGCATTTTTTGGTGGGCATCGTTGGTGCCTGCGTTTTTATCCTGAATTTCAATGGCTTTCCCTTTTTGGGAAACCACAATCGAGTTGGCTACCGTAGCTGCCGTACCCGCGCGGAACAACCAGCCCAATGGATTGGCAGCAGTAGCTCCCGGGCCTGCACCGATGTGCGTCCAGTTGTAAACGGTTGGGTTGGAATAAGGCGTGAGGTCGTCGGGCGTCGTGCCGTCCAATTCACCGCCGAGGTCGGCAATATCCGGGCGCTGGATCGAAAACCAGAATTGTCCCTGGCCGGTAAAAACTTCATCCCAGTCATAGCTGTCGTCTTCGGCGAATGCCACAACTGCGTATTTCAGGTTCGGTGCGCCACCGAAAAATTCGATGCCGTCGTCTGAGTTGGCATAAACTTCGATGTATTCCAGCGTGGTACCGCTGCCAACTGCGCCGAGGCTCAAGCCGTTCAGCTCGTTGCCGGATACAATCTGGCGGCCACCGTGGCGGATAGAAACGTATTTCAAAACGCCGGAATCATCGGTGTTGTCGTTTCCACCATAGTTGCCGCGTGGCTCAGTAGTGGGGATGCCTTCCAGGTTAGCGGTTGGGTTACCATTCTTTTGAGTAACCCCATTGCCGAGGATGGCCAAACCGCCCCAGAGCGAGTTGTCGCTTGGGCCGAGGTCGTCCGGATCGTTCACATCGTCTGCTTCAGCCGTAAAAATGATCGGCTCATCTGCAGTGCCTTCGGCGAAAATTTTACCGCCGCGGGCGATGATGAGTGCGGAAGGGTTGCCCACTTCTGCAAGTGGCGTGAATTTCACTACGGTACCTGCCTCGATGTTAAGGGTGGAGCCTTCTTCCACAAACACAAGTCCGTTGAGTAAGTAGATTTTGTCTTTGGTCCAGTTAACCGTCTGCCCCGGCGCGATGTCTGCGTCCGTGATCGGAACGATCGGCTGCGCGACTGCCTGGAGGGTCAGGAGTAGAAAAGGAATGATAAAAGCGTAGAGTGTACGGTTCATAAAGAGCGTTATTTAGTTTATAAAAACCGCTGCAAGATTACGCCGCCAGTATAAACTCCCTATTAATCGTTTGTTAAGTTATTATTAAGCCTTGCCAGGGTTTGTAAGAATGGCCGGAGTTGTTTTTATTTGCAGTACACAATGATGTGAAATCAACCACTATGACTATGCAGAAATTACTACTTCTCAGTCTCGCGCTCTTGTCGCAAGCAATTCCCGCCAACGCTCAACTCTGGCTTGAACTGGGCGCGCGCGCCGGTTTTCATTTTAATGGCATATATAATGACAACATTGCCAGCGACCCACAGCACGATTACAGCCTGGGGCATGCCTTAGCGTCGGGATTGGTAGCCGGCATCAATGTGGGCGATTACCACGGCATCAATTTGGAAGTTATTCTGGCAAACAATCAGCAGCAATTCAATTTCAGGGGAGCCGACTCCGTTTCGACAGGGTCAGTTGTAAACAGGGTCAACTGGAAAACGACCGAGTTGAATTTGCTCTATCGCTATTATTCGGACTTCGGCGCTTATGTGGAGATCGGTCCAAAAATCGCTTACATCCGTGAAATTCGCCAACGACTTGGCATTGAGCCGGTTGAATTGGACGGCGAATACGAAAAATCTTACTTAGCCGGAATTTTTGGCATTGGAGGCTTCTTAGCGGCCAATGAAACCCTGACGCTCAAAATTGGCCTGCGGGCCGATTTTGCCCTGGCTGACCTCGTTTCGGCCAAAGGAAAAGCAGGCAACTACCCGGCGTTTTATACCACTTACCCTTCACAGAAACCAACCCGGCCTTATCGAATCGGCGTTTCCTTAGAGCTAAATTTCGGCGTAGGTGGCATTGCCAGCGCTCAGTGCGGCCACCGCAACCTGATGTTTGGCACGAGGTACCGGTAAGGAGCGTGTCGTAAATAACTCTCCGCTGCTTTGACAATGCAACGAAAAAAGCTTTCTTTGCGCAACCTTTTCAGTAAGGGGATGTTGGAAAGACAGTGTTGTTACTCGGGAACATGTACGACAACAATTGCCGCTTTATCCTTTCTACTCTTAATTTTGCACGATGAGCTTTAGTGAAAAAGCAAGTTTGATCATCTACCGCTTCCGCGAACGCGGTTTGGAGGTTTTTTTGGTCAATGATTCTGAGGAAAACGAAAACTGGGAAATCCCGGAAGGCGATTTTGCCGAATACAAATCGCAGCCGCTGATTGATCAGGATCGCCTTATTTCGCTCGACCCGGTGCAACAGGACGATGGCGCTACAGAAAAAGCCTGGGCCGTGGAAGGCGACTGGCACGAAATTCCATCACTGAAGCACATGCTGTACGAAGACGCAGTACAGCTCAAAAACAAAGTGCTGCAAATGGATAAAGGCACTTTTTTTGGCCTGAAAGAAGCCGTTAAAAAAGTATTGCCACACCAGTACAAGTTTTTGAAAGAGCTGAAGGAGATTCTGACGGATCGCAATTCGATTAAGAATATATAGCACAGCGTATTCAATTGACAAAGCCGGAGGCTGGAAGTAAGATTCCGCGCTCCGGCTTTGTCGTTTTTGGAAATTCAGCGATGCCTAAACAGGCGCATACTCATCAATCATTTTCCGAACATGCGGTGCCTCAAAAGCCCCGCTGGCGCAATTCTTATGAAGGTTCGTGATTGAAGCAAGCAGCCATAATGCCAACAGGAGCAAGGACAACCCACAGGAAAAACCGTATTTTTGTAAAAAATCTGCACCCATGCAAATTCTTTTAGATATTCCTAACGAGTCTGATTTGGACGCATTACTGCCATTGCTAAAGCGGTTGCGCATATCTGTTTCAACGCTTGATGAAGGTGAAAAAGCCAAATTTGAGGTAGAAGCTGCCTTGAAAATCGTACGTGCAGGATGCGATATGAAAAGTTTCGGAGATGCGCTAACTTGGCAAAAAGAGGTTAGAAAAGACCGGGAATTGCCATTTCGAGACTAAATCCTTATGAAGCTCTTAGACACCAATATTTTGATCTATTCCGGTGAGCAGGAGTTCACCAATATCTTGCAACCTTATGTAACAGATACCAGAAGCTTAGTTTCTGTTATCAGTCAGGTCGAAACACTTGGTTATATGAAAATCACTCCGCAACAGGCTATTTATTTTGAAAGCCTATTTCTAATTTTAGAACCAGTACCTGTTGACGACCGAATAATTCAAAAAGCTATTGAACTCCGTCAAAGCAAGAAACTATCGCTTGGTGATTCATTGATAGCAGCATCTGCTATTGTTCGTGGTGCGGAATTGATAACAAGAAACACTGCTGATTTCTAAGGGATTTCAGGTCTTACCGTGATTAATCCAATGGATTAAAGGCTCTCCCCGTAAATGCCTATTTTTCAATAGAGGCTTTTACATCTTCCCAAGCCAGCAAATTATCAGGCTTCGCTTTACCTGCTCGTGAGGGTCTGCCACCCGAAACGCACTGTTTTACAAGCTTCTGACTTGTTTTATTATTTTATTCGCAAGTCAGAGACCCCGACTTTTTCGGGGCAAGCATTGCTCACACCTCACATCGCATCACAGATGCTCACGAGCTACGTTGCGAATATTTGGAGTCAGCGGAGTGCCAGTGATCCCGTTTTTATGTCAAAAGCATCGCTTCACTGATTTTTTGCAAAAGGTTGTCTATCATTTTATGCTGTTCAACGGGCGCTTCTATTCTGGCACTATCGGTGACCTCCTGTAAGCACTCCAAATCCCATCTATAAAACCCAACTGCTCGTTTGCCTGTAAGATTGGCGATTCGTGTATCCAAACCAAAAGATTCGGCCATTTGCCAGGTGTTTTCCTGTAAAAAATCCAGTTCATCCGGTGTGAAGTAGAGATGTACTTTTTTATCGTATTTGCCTGGTTTCATAATTTTGTATTTTTAAGGAGCGTGTCGTAAATAAGTTACGTGAATTGGGCGAGGTTTTTTTTTCATCAGGCAAGGCGCGAGAAGGGAGCATAGCCTAAACTACGCGACCGACGATCAACGCAGCCTGATGGAAAAAGCCACCGCACAAACGGGGAAGTTATTTACGACACGCCCCTAAATGCAAATTGGATGTCTTTTAATAAATGATCATAGGTTTCTTTTTCCAACATCAAATGATGCGTCTTGTATTTGTCTCCTTCACCAAATGGGAAATCCAGTATGCCGATGAAATAAGCAGGATTGAGCAAAGGGTAATCCTCTCCTAAGTCAATTGCATAGAGTAGTCACGAGCAATGTAATACTGCACCCGTTTATCAAATCCCTTTTTGTCCGCCACCTGCATTTGGCTTCGCCGAACTGACGTTTCTACAACGAACTTACGTCCTGACTGATCGGTCGCCCGCACATCAAGAATGGTCACTTTTTCTCCCGCAATGCGCGGGAATTGGTAGGGATTCGCAAGTGAAACGCTCACCACCCGTTCGTTACCTTGCAATTGTAAGGCTGCGTTTAGAGCTTGTTCGGGAATTCGTCAAGGCGATGTCGTTTTTGACGTCTGCAAAATCCATTGATCAAATATTTGTGCAAAGATATTGGAGTCAGGTAAAAACAGCAAATTGCAACACAATTAGTTTTATTTTTTTTGGGTGTCGCCGAACGTGGGCGCTGGCTCCGTGGCCGCGCTTAGCGGCTATGATAGTCAGCGCAGCGTTCTATGCTTTTTTAGCCTTCTTTACCATTTCAAACCAGCAACCTCTAAAATGGAAATTGATAACCACAGAAAAGGCTATCTTATATATCCTGCGTTAATACCTTCAACCCATTTTGTCCACAACAAGCAATGGCAACCGCCGATACTTCCTGACTTCGTTCCGTCATTCCCCTAATTTCGTCTTTTAAAAACTTAATCCTGTTTTTTCCAAAATTACTCATCCCATCAGGGTCATTCGTTATTTTCCTTATCTCGTCAATTTTTCGTTGACATACTCCCCATACTCGCTCGCGTAATTCTTCCAGCGGTGTGTGATCAAGGTGATAAACCCGTATTGAGACTTCGACTCTAACCTTATCATCTGGGTCAAGTATTGCCGCCGCATCAGGAATGGCAATACCTTTATCATTAAAGGTCAATAAACCGGGGTCGTCTCTCCTGCATGGATCCAAAAGCATGATTTGTTCGTCGTCACATGATCTTTTATTGGTGGCTACCTGGCTATTTTGAAATAAAGGGGAATAGACATTTTTCCCGTGCGTATCCTTTTTCTTATCAAACTTATCCTTTCTGAATTGATTGGAATATTGACTACTAAAACGGTAGTTTTCGTAATCGTATGCCAACCACCAATAGCCCGCTTCAGTGGCACGGGGAACGTTGTCAATGTTTTTGGCCTCGTTTTTAGGGCGGAAATGATCTATGTCCCGATCGGACATAACCTCACAGGCTTCTGAATACCAGCATTTGCCATTGGAAAGTTGACTCAATGGGATAAATAATTCCTGCCATATGGGGCTTTTATCCATAATGACAGTTCTTTCAGCGTCTGTTGCAGCAGACCTCAATCGTGTATTTAGTCCGTCCGCCTTTGCTTGCCATCCATCAGGCAATTGCAGTTTTGTTAAATCAATATACCTCATTGTGCTTTTTCTTCGTCCATTAGTTTTTTCAGAATGGAGGCCATTTTCTCGTTTTGGCTACGTCTTTCCTCCAAATCAACAGGCGGCTTTTTTAAGTCTGGATTTTGATATACAGCCTGGACAAATCTATTGTACAATGGATCGCGCTGAGTATGATCTAAGCTAATATTGGACAACTCAACTTCTAACTTTTGAAGCCTTTCCAATTGTACCTTATTCAACCTACCATCCCTGTTTAGCACCTCCAATTCTCTTTTCTCTTTTAAATCTTCATACGATTCTTTGTCAATCGTAGCTGGCAACCCAAAAAACTCACTAGTCAATATCCCTGCCACTCCCAACCCCTTCGGGTCAAAATCCGGCTCAAAAGTATATATCTGCTCCCGCTCCTTGCCCGTTTCTTCATCCTTCACCTGCCTGGAAGCGAAAATGCGAATCTCCTCGCGGGTAAGCCCGCCAATGACCAAAGGGTCGTGCGTGGTCATAATGACCTGACTGCTTTCGTCTTTTTCGACTACTTTTTCCAGGAGTTCCATGTACTGCCACTTCCAAAGTGGATTGAGGTGGGTATCCGGCTCATCCAAAAGAATGAGCGATTCCTGCTCCTTGGTGAAACGCATCAGCCCCAGTACGGTGAGCAGTTGCTGCTCGCCCTCGCTCAATTCCCGGAAGGTGATATGCCCGTCCACATTCTTTTTTCGGACTTTGACCCGTACTTCCTGGATCAGGTCGGAGAT
>JBBQGV010000133.1:0-13828 GCA_038323375.1 Chitinophagales bacterium | reverse complement strand
CCCTCAAAAACTCCATCTCCTCTTCTTCTTCCAGCAAGCGCACCATCACGGAAGGCTGGCCATGCGATTTATCATTTTGTCGGTAGCGCACCACGTAGTCCACCGCCTCTATGACGGCAGAACTCACTGCGCCGAAATGGGTGGGCATGGGGGTGCTTTCAAGGTGGGCGTAAGTACACACTAAGGGGTGCTTTAAATTGCCGATCAGATCTCGACAGAACTCGTCCTGAGCGATTCGAACAGCGACGCTGCCGTCCGGATTTTGAATTTTTTCGGGTAGGTTGCGCGCTTTATCGAATACCACAGTTAAGGGGCGGATGTGGTAAGAGAGCAACGTTTCTACCCGTGGGTGTAGATGCTCTACATATTGTCTGAGCATTTCAATGGAATCAACCAAAATTTCAAAACTATTGGCGTACGCATTGGGTTTTAGCCTTAACAACCGGAGCACTGCAACCGGATCGGTAGCATCGCAGGCGATGCTCCAAAGGGTGTCGGTGGGGCACAGGACTAATCCGTTATTTTCTATAGCTGCCAGCGCGCCTTCGACATGGTGTGGTGGAATCATATAAAGCACCGGGTTTGTAAAGATCGTCATGTGGATTATTTTACACTGCCTGAAAAGTATTTCAAGGTCGGAAGATTTCAGCCTTTTTGTTGTTGTGGGATGACGCGTTATTGTCTGCTAAGTGGCCAAGTCGCAAAATATACCGCTAAAAGTGGGAATTCTTCCAAAACTATCATTTAATTTGACATCGTTGCGAGTCGCTGCTTTATTCCTGATTTGCCATTTGACATTGAGAACGAGGAAGATTTAAGCTGCCCCGGCGAGTCGGGCACCGTTCCTGACCAACATTGTCGTCGCAGGTAATCCGGCTCCTGTTATCAACTATTTTCAAGCTTTTATATTGTTTGAATGAAACGCGAAATCTTCATAACGCCATTGTCCAAAAAATTGTTGCACCTGTTATTGGGTGTACTATTTGCCACTAACGCCTATGCGGCCCACATTATTGGTGGCGTCATCACTTATCAGTGCGTGGGCTTTACCGGCGACGATCCCAACACCAATTCCCGCTCTTACCGTTTTGTTATGAAAATATACCGGGATTGCCAGGGGAACGGCGCCGGGTTCGACTCTGACCCGAATGGCGCTTTTCCCGCTACGGTTACGGTCTTTCGGGAGGGGAACAACACGCCGTTCGATGTGTTTGACCTGACCCCGCCGGTTGTCACCCAAGTTAATCCAAATGCCGGGAATGCCTGCGTGGTGGTGCCGCCTAATGTGTGCGTACAGGAAGGAGAGTATGTTTTCTACGTTGACCTGCCTATCATTAACCAGAGTTATTTTGTCACTTACCAGCGTTGTTGTCGCAATAATACAATTACCAATATCGTCAACCCGGGCGCTTCTGGCGCTACCTATACGATGGAGTTGACGCCGGAGGCTCAGGCAAGCTGCAACAAGAGCCCGGAATTTGACAATTTTCCGCCGCCGGTACTTTGTGTTGGCGAGCCTTTTACCTTCAACCACGCGGCGACGGATGCAGACGGCGACCTTTTGATCTACGAATTGTGTACCCCTTTTTTGGGTGGGGGCACGATGGGCAATTTCGGCCCCAATGGCGTAGGCCCCAATCCCGATCTGCCTCCACCTTACGCAGCGGTGAATTTTAATGCGCCAACCTATACCGCGCTGAATCCATTAGGGACAACTTCGGGACTGAGCATTAACGCAACTACCGGTATTCTAACCGGCACACCCAATATTGTTGGGCAGTTCGTTGTCGGAATTTGTGTATCGGAATACCGAAACGGGGTATTGATGAGTACGGTTCGCCGCGATTTTCAGTTTAATGTCACCACCTGCCAAATATTAGTCTCCGCCAGATTACAGGCACCTCTGGAAAATGGCGTTTATCGCTATAACTCCTGCGGAGATTATTCTCTGCTGTTTGTGAACCAAAGCGTCCAACAACAAAACATCACAAATTTCAGGTGGGAATTCGACCTTGGTGGGCCGCCTACCCTTGTTACCCAATGGAATGCAACCGTAGATTTCCCTGGGCCGGGTAATTATTCCGGACGCTTGTACCTGAACTCCGGCGTCATCTGCCCAGATACTGCCTTTCTGGACATCACCATCAATCCGGAACTTACCGCCGATTTTGTTTCTGAATATGACACTTGCGTGGCCGGATTGGTAGATTTTAGGGATTTAACCGTATCCGACGCTGGAGGGGTTTTGACCTGGGACTGGCGTTTCGGCGATGGGAAAGTTTCAACGACCCAGTCCCCGCAGCACGGTTACAGCGATCCCGGAGAACGCGCCGTTACCCTGCAAGTGGAGGATATAAATGGTTGCCGGGATACCATTCAAAAAATAATCCGCTATTTCCCGGTTCCCGTTTTGATTTTGGTTTCGCCCAACCGGATTGAAGATTGCCCTCCGGCGGAAATTTCCTTCAATAACCTGTCGTCACCCATAGACGAAACCTATGATGTAGTCTGGGATTTTGCCGACGGTGGTGCGAGTAACGAAATCAGCCCGACGCACGTTTTTGAAGAAGCCGGCGTCTATGACGTTTCTTTGTCCATTACTTCGCCCATTGGATGCAGTACGGATACGGTTTTCAGAGAGTTGATCCGGATATACTCCGGCCCGGAGGCTGATTTTATGGTTTCGCCGGAAAGGCCAGACCCTTTTGACCCGGTGGTCAGTTTCACCGACCAATCCATTGACGCTTGGCGCTGGAATTGGAATTTCGACGGCGTGCATACTTCTATTGAACAAAATCCAGTTTATACTTTGCAGGATACAGGCCTGCATCGGGTGGTTTTGCGGGTGACGAATGTCTACGGCTGTCAGGACACGACGAGTCGCCTGATAGATGTGGCACCTTTTATTTCTTTTCACATGCCAAATGCTTTTACACCCAACAATGACACCGTAAATGATGTCTTTAAAGGGGAAGGCTACCTGCGGGGCGTTCAACGGTTCAGTTTGAAAATATGGAGCCGTTGGGGCGATCTCATTTTTGAATCAAAAGATCCCAATTCTGGTTGGGATGGCCTGATCGGCAACCAACAGGCACCACAGGGTGTCTATCTGTATGAAGTGTCACTGGATCATCCGCGTGGCACCCCTGAATTTTACAAAGGTTTTGTTACTTTAGTGCGGTAAATCTTACGTCTCTATAAAAGGAACACATGCGATTGCTATTGAAAACTACAACTACTTTGCTCTTGATGTTGCTTGTTGCCGGAACGATCCAGGCAAGGCATATTGTGGGTGGCGTCATGACTTATGAATGCCTCGGCAATGGCAATTACGCGTTCACCCTGAAAGTCTACCGGGATTGCAACTGCACCGATTGCGCCAATTTTGATCCGCAGGCATTGATTGCAGTATACCGTTGTGGCGGCGCAACAAACTGCGCAAACCTGAATCAAAATTCGTTTTTTCGGCGTATAGATGTGCCCATCGCGGAATCCAGGGATGTGGAAGCGCCGGATTACCCTTGTTTGATTCCACCCAATGTCTGTGTAGAAGAAGGCGTGTATTATTTCACGCTTAACCTGCCTGCTTCTGCAGAAAGTTACCACGTTTCCTACCAGCGCTGCTGCCGGAACATCACCATCAATAATATCATTAACCCGGAAGCTTCAGGCGCGACTTATTCCGTGGAAATCACCCCTACCTCCCAGAATTTGTGCAACAGCGGGCCGGAGTTTGATCAATTTCCGCCCACGGTGATCTGCGTCAACCAACCTTTGGAGTTTGACCATTCTGCCACCGACCCGGATGGCGACCAATTGGTGTATGAATTTTGTACGCCCCTGCTCGGCGGCGGCCAGATTACCACGCCGGCTTCTTTAGCCAGCAGTTGCGCGGGCGCTTATCCTGATCCTGCCTGCCCGCCGCCTTACGGCACGGTTGCATTTACGGTTCCCACATACACCTCCCTTGCTCCGATGGGCGGCAACCCGGTCGTTTCTATCAATCCAACAACGGGGGTAATTACCGGTACGCCAACGGTTCAGGGGCAATTTGTAGTCGGGGTTTGTGTATCCGAGTATCGGAACGGGGTATTGCTAAGCCGGATTTTGCGCGATTTTCAGTTCAATGTGGCCAACTGCGACCCACAGGTGATTGCGCAGGTTGCTTCGGATGAAATCTTAGAAAACCGGGAGTTTGTGATCAATTCCTGTGGCAACAACACAGTTACTTTTCAAAATACTTCCTTTTTACAGCAATTTATTGACGTCTACCGATGGGAGTTTCTCATCAATGACACCCTGCGCACGTTTAGTCCCTGGAGCCCTACGGTTACCTTCCCTGGCGTGGGTCAATACGAAGGAACCTTGATGCTGAATCCGGGCACCAATTGCGGCGACACGGCAAGGATTTTCGTAAATGTATTTCCTGAAATCCGCGCCGACTTCGAGTTTGAATATGATACCTGTGTGGCCGGCCCGGTCGTTTTTACCGATCTGTCCACTACCGGCAGTTGTTGTCTTACCGACTGGGATTGGGAGTTTGGCGACGGCGCACGCTCGGCGGTTCGAAATCCTTTCCACAGTTACCTCATCCCCGGAGAATTACCGGTGACGCTAACCGTGCGGGATACCAATGGTTGCGAAGATGAACGAACCCGGATTATCAGCTATTTCCCGGTGCCGGCGCTGATTGTCATTTCGCCCAGCGAGGCCAATGGCTGCGCGCCCGTTTCCGTTTTTTTCGACAACCTTTCTTTCCCGATTGACGACACGTATGATATTGTCTGGAATTTTGGCGACGGCGGAACAAGCGGCGAAATCAGCCCGACTTATGTCTACGAATCGCCGGGAACCTACACGGTTTCCGTAGACATTACCTCGCCCATAGGCTGCCAGACCGACACGGTTTTTAATAACCTTATCGTGGTGCGGCCTTCTCCGCAAGCCGGATTTTCTTTTACCCCCGAAGATCCCAGCAGTATTCAGCCTACGGTGACTTTTACGGATGAATCGCAGGGCGCCATCCGCTGGCTCTGGGATTTCGATAACGGCGCTACTTCTTCTTTGCCCAGCCCTGTTTATACATTCCGGGACACAGGCGTCTACGAAGTGATGCAAGTCGTGACCCACCCCAGCGGCTGTAAAGACACGCTGATCCAAATTATAGATATCTTGCCGGAGGTGCGCTACTTCCTGCCCAATGCGTTCACGCCCAACAACGACAGCTCGAACGACCAGTTCAAAGGCGTTGGCATCATGGAAGGTGCCACGGGTTTCAAACTCAGCATCTGGAACCGCTGGGGCGAAATGATTTTTGAAACGAACAATCCCGACGACGCCTGGAACGGTCGCGTGCTAAACACCGGCGACGAGGCGCCACCCGGCGTTTATGTGGTGCTCGTTATTTACCGGGAACCGCGCGGGAAATTGGTGGAAATTAAAGGGTTTTCGACGTTGATCCGGTAATGTATCGCTGAACGCCTGTTCAGCGGCATGCAAGTTTATAAATTAGCTCCGCTCGCGTCGAGGCTCTGTCTCGCGTGTTCTATTCTTAGGGTTTTACCCGATTTTGTGGTCTGCCAACTGTCCCAACATGTTGTCGGGAGGCGACCACAGGGGCACTTAACCGCTTTTTCAGCAATTTTTCAGCAACACTTCAGCCGCATTTAAGCGCTTTTTAAGCAGGCCACCTCCATCTTTGCTTCGTATTCCGAAATAAAGAACAACGGATATATTTTTAACCTGCACCCCAAAAACAAACAGGTGCACAAACTCAAACAACCATGCCATTTGAAATTGCAATCAATCCAACCAACCTGAAAGTGACCGGACACGCTCACATTCTGGAGGGCGACTCCACGGCGGACTTCGACCGCGTACCGGTGGGTGTTCCCGGCAAACTTGTTACTTCCAACTACAGCATTCAGCGCGACCAGGACATCATCGTTCGGTTCCACTGGCAAACCAGCGGCATTTTCACAGCTTTCCTCGGCGGTGGCAAATGGACGTGCGATGTGTTGCTGGAGCAAATGGGCGGTGGCGAAACATCAGCCAATCCGAAATCCGTGATCGGCGACACAGGTACTCCGAACTTCTACGAACTTGACGTAAAGATCAACAAGAATTCCCTGAGCCAGGGTGTTTATCGCGTAGTCGCCCGCCTGCGTTGGGGCTTCGCTTCCGGCAAGCCAGGCCCGATCGTAGGTTTCAACGACCTCGGTTTTATCAATGTGTACGAAGACTAATCTTTGTTAGACGCTATATTTTAGACGTCAGACATTGGATCATTGACATTCATAACTGAATTTTTAACCTGCACCCCAAAAAAAACAGGTGCGCAAACTCAAAATAACCATGCCATTCGAAATTGCAATCAATCCAACCAACCTGCACGTATCGGGCAATGCCTATATTCTGGAAGGCGACTCCACGGAAGACTTCGACCGCGTACCGGTGGGCACCCCGGGTAAACTCGTTCCTACGAATTACAGCATCCAGCGCGACCAGGAAATTACGGTTCGCTTCATGTGGAAAACCAGCGGCATTTTCACTGCTTTCCTTGGCGGCGGTAAGTGGACATGCGACGTCTTACTGGAACAAATGGGCGGCGATGAAACAGGCGTTAACCCACAGGCCAGCATCGGCGACGCCGGTGTTCCGAATACCTACACCGTTGACGTAACGCTGAACAAAAAGACCCTGAGCGAAGGCGTCTATCGCTTCATCGCCCGCTTGCGCTGGAGCTTTGCTTCCGGCAAACCGGGGCCGATCGTTGGCTTCCACGAACTGGGTTTCGTGAACGTATACGAAGACTAATCTTTGTCAGACGTTAGAATTTAGACTTCAGATGTCAGATCCCGAGGAATCTGATGTCTGAAGTCTGATTTTGTTTTTTTACTCCAAAAAAAGGCGCTATGGTCCCCCAAAAAGACAGGTACCACCTGGAACGGGTTTCTACCGGTGGAAAATCAGAATTTGAAACCTTCAAAAATGAAAAAGATCACCTGCACTATTTTCATTTCAACGATGAAAACGGGCAGGCTTTGTTGTATAGCCAGGGCTACAAAGATGCCCGAAGCCGAAATGGCAGCATCTCCTCGGTTGAAAAGAACGCGAAGCGGGTAGAACGCTGCCTCGATGGCGATTGTCACTATTTCATTATTCGCGCAGCCAATAAACTGGAAATCGCACGCAGTCGGGATTTTGCGGATGAAGCAGAAATGGATGCTGCGGTTGACCAAATGCAGCGCAGCCTGCTTGCCGGTGTGGACATAGGAACTACGCCCACCCAGGCACCTAAGCAAACGCCGATTGCGCCCAAACCGGAACCCGCCCATCAGCCCTCCCGCTACCGGTTTAGCCTTGAGTGGCAACACCGGGGCCAGGGTGAACCCATGCTGGGCGTCATTGAATACCCGGTTACGGGCGACAAGACCACCTTTAAGGGGATTGACACCGGAGCGATCGAGCGTTTCGTCACCCGGTTTGCTGCACCGCCACCCGCCAAAAAACAACAGCGGCCTCCTTTAACGATGCTACCTCCTCAAACAAAAGACCTCACACTCACGACAACAGACGGCCGCTACATCGGAGATAATCTGTTTCTAAGCAACGCTGTGCTGGAAATACACATGGACTTAGCTGAACCGGGAGCACCCGGCGAGGCAACTTTTATGGCAAAAGTATATGCGAGGTCGTTGGACTCAGGGGATAATATCCTGATGACAGAGCAGCAGGGTTTTGTTACTGAAACAGGGGGGATAACCATGCCGGTGCGCCTGGAGAACCTGACGCCGGGCTCTTACCGGCTGGTATCGAATGTGGATATGCATACAAATGGCAGGATCAAACGACTGGAAGCCAGTCGTTTGGTACACTTAGTTGCTTAACTTGCTGAACAGAAAAACCCGGCTCAGTTCATATTGGCATTCGGATTAATCCCTATGGGGTAGTGCATGCCGGAATGCAAGACCGAGAATTCGCCCCCGCGGACTTTCATTTCTCCGGTCTCCCAATTCATCCGGCGTACATAATCGCATTCCGGGCATCGAAAGATGATCCAGTTGCCTTTGCGTTCGCTAAAGCATTCGTGGCGCTCTTCTTCGTGGTTCGAATCATACTGTGATGGTGTCATGGTCGTCATTTTTTTGAATTGACGTCCTCATCTTGTTTCATGCGGGTCCGGCAAAACCGGTATATCAGCGAAAGTTGTACGGGGCAAGACAATAAAAGTTCTGTAAAGCTGGCAGGGTAGTTCGCAAATATGTCTACCTTGCATCAATAATCCAAATTAAAAAACACAATAAAAAAGCTTGCAGTTATTTTTCTTGTTTTCAGGTAACAAACGCTGCACTCTATAGATAAACACGTAGTATGCTGTTAAAGATGTTGTTTTGAAATCTTAAGCAGAATATAAAGATCGCGTGTCTGATTTTTGACCCAATAAACACCATGAGAATGCCTACCCCCCACATCGTGTTATTTGGCGGTAATGAAAAGGCCATCGCCGGACTGAACAGTCTGTTCGACCGGAAAGCTGTTCTTAAACCTTACCGCATAGAAGACGCTTCCGTCTTTAGTTTAGCTGAAGCAGCTGCCTCCTTTTTTGTCGTTTTTGCAGAAAAAAATGGCAGTAAATCCATCGCGGCCTTGCGCACACTTCAATCGCATTTTCCCGCCATTCCCCGCATTGTCCTTGCCGCTTCGGTGCTTCTGGAAGAGGTGGATGATTACGTCAGCGCCGGGTGTTCTCGATTTTTGTTTTATCCGCAACAGACGGACCGGCTTCTGGATTTGGTCGCAGCGGAAAGCACAACGCTGCCCGGATCAGCGCCTTCCCGCGACCGCAACAACTTCACCGGTGCTATCCTGAACATGATCAACCAGGCTTTGTCTATTGGCATCGTGCCCAAATCTGTTGCCCGGATCATCAGCCTGAATACCCTGCCTGATTTGCCGCCAACCGGCATCCAGGCGCAGTTTTTGGGCAATTTCGAGGTACGCATCAAAGGCAATCTGCTTCCGGAATTGAAAGGTAAAAAACTGAAATTGCTGCTGGCGTACCTGCTTTACCAGGTGCCCAGGCAAACCCATAAAAATACCTTAGCCGATTTATTCTGGGGCGATATAGACACCGCCGCCAATTCGCTGCAGGTTGCCGTCTGCCAGTTGCGGAAGCACATCCGGGAAACTACCGGCTGCTCCGATTTGATTGGCCATGAAAACGAGCGGTATTTCATCAATCCTGCCTACGCCCTTTCCAGCGACGCAGCTTCGTTCCGCGCGCTTTGGCAAAACGGGCAATTGCGCGAACTGCGCTCAGACCTGGAGGAGGCATTGCCTGCCTATCACGAAGCCATCGGACAATACAACGGCGAATTTATGGAAGACCTGGGCAAGTATTGCGAACCCTGGATTGAACAAGAGCGGAGCGCTTTGTCTGAAAAATACCTGCACGTACTGGAGCGCATGGGCGTTTATTTTTTCCGGGAGGGCAACCCTACCGTTGCCATCAACCTCTGCCAGCGCATCTTAGAAAAAGAGCCCTATTTTGAAACCGCTTACCGCTTGCTGATGATCTGTTACGACCAGTTGGGGCAGCGCGGCCATGCTATTGCCACCTACCAAAAGTGTGCAGCAGCACTTTGGGAGCAATACAAAATTAAACCTTCTGCCGAAACAGAAGCGGCTTACCACAATATGATGGGAGGGACGGTTCTGGCTGGGCGCTTGTCGAGTTGGGCGTAATAGCTTAGATGCATCGAAAACAAGGGTATTGCAATTTAATCAAAGTATCAGTAACTTTGTATCAAAAGCAATTTATGTTAAAGTCTCCTGTTTTGAACCCTTATTGGATACTTCTTAAAGATTTAAGCATTGAGGAAAAGCTTTCGCTTATTGAATTACTGGTTAAGTCTATTCAAAAAAAGGGTGCTGAAATGGAATCAGAGAAGGCAGTTTCTTCGCCTGGTCAAAACAATGATTGGGTGCATCGGTTTGCCGGCAGTTGGAATGATTTGCCCGGTTCAGCGGAAGAGATGATCGCTTTGGTTGAAGGCACCAGGACGGAAGGCAGGCATGTTGAAACGGTATGAAGTATTTGCTTGATACAAATATGCTTATTTTCTGGCTTAAAGGTCGTTATAGGATAAACGATAAAATAAGCCAGGTTGGCGCTTTAAATTGCTTTGTATCTGAAGTTTGTATAGCTGAACTTCGCTTTGGGGTAGCATGTTCGGAGCCTGAGCTAATTGAAGAAAAGCGCAATCGCCTTAACCTTTTTCTGACCCACCTGCAAATTATTCCTTTTGCTGTAGCGATTGATCTTTATGCCAGTGAAAAGGCTCGGTTGCGTGCAAAAGGGGAGATCATTTCTGATTTTGATTTATTGATTGGTGCTACGGCTGTCCAACTGGGTATGAAAATGGTTACCAACAATAATAAGCATCTATCCAGAATTCAAGGCATTGAGATTGAAGACTGGGTAACATCCTGGCCCGCATAGTCATAAACGGCTATCCTTAGGGCTGCTGCATTTCCAGAGGCTTATTTTTTTTCCACCCACCATTCTTTCATCTTCCTGCATCTATGTTTTTATAACTTAATTTTTAGTTATAAAATTTATTTCTTAGTTTTGTGCTTTGAACAGGTTTCACAAACAGAAACACTTTCGCAATGAACAAACTGACCAAAGCAGAAGAAGACATCATGCAAATCATCTGGCGACTGGGGCCTTGCACCGTCAGCGACGTGCGCGACGACATCGAAAAAACGACCGGGCAACCCAAGCCGCCGCACAGCAGCATTTCCACCATTGTCCGCATTCTGGAGGAAAAAGGTTTTTTGACCCATAAAACCTATGGCCGTACCTATGAATACCGACCCGCAGTCAGCAAAACCGAATACAGCAAGCTGAGTTTGGAAAAGTTGGTGACGGACTATTTCGACGGCTCTATGGAGCGCTTAGTGTCTTTTATGGTGAAGGAAAAAGACCTGAAACCGGAAGACCTGACGGAATTGCTCGATCAATTGGAAGATGACCATTAACTGATTTATAAAAAGGAAAAGACATGGCGCTGCATCTACTCGAAAGTTCCCTGTGCTGGCTGCTTTTCTACGGCTTTTACGCCCTGACCCTCAGCCGCGAAACCTTTTTTCAGCTCAACCGCTGGTACCTGCTGTCTACCTTAGCGCTGGGTGCCATCATCCCATACCTGGAGATCCCGGCAGTCTGGTTCATGCAGGCACCTGAAGTAGCACTGACCGCCTGGCTGCCCATGGCAGAGGTGGGCGCAATGCCAACGGTTGTTGTGACAACCCCTTCTGCAAGCCCCGCATTCAACATCTGGTCGGTTTTAATGCCCGTTTACTGGCTCGGCGTCGCTTTCACCGGGATGCGTTTTTTATTGGGCTTAAGCCAAATCCTTCGATTGTATTTCAAAGGGCAAAAAATCCGCCATGCCTCCTACACGCTGGTGTTGACTGATCCGGGGCGCCTTCCGTTTTCTTTTGGCAGGTGGCTCTTCGTTAGCCGGGGAAACCACTTTTCGGAGGCTGAAACCGAAAAAATAATCGGGCACGAACTGGCGCATATCCGTGGCCAGCACACGGTGGATGTCTTATTGCTCGAAATGTTTTGCATCCTGTTGTGGTGGAGCCCGCCCGTTTACCTCTACCGCCGCTCGCTGCGCACCGTACACGAATATTTAGCCGACCATGCAGTACTGCGCACGGCACGGCGCAAAGAATATGGCCATTTATTAATCAGGCAGGCGCAATCCGGAATGCAGCCCGCCCTTGCTAATCATTTTTTTCATTCACAACTAAAAAAACGAATTAAGATGATGACTAAAACAAAATCCGGGAAATCCGCCCTGATGAAGTACCTGACGGTTTTCCCCCTGCTGGTTTTAGCAATGCTTTTGTTTGCAAACCGGGAGGCCCTGGCGCAGGCTCAAGCTAACTTTGTTGGCCTGGATGAACAACCCATCTTTCCGGTGCTCCCTACAACCCCTGACGAAAACATCCATCTTGTCTCAAAAGGCCCGGCGGAGTTTGTTTTCTCCGATTCAAAAGAAAGCCAGCCTCTTTATTTTATTGATGGAAAAGAAGTCGCTCAAACAGACCTTGCTGCATTAGATCCGAATGAAATTGAGCAGGTAGATGTGCTGGAAGGAGAAACCGCCATAAAAGCCAAAGGCCCGCGCGGCGAGCACGGCGTCATCCTCATCACCACTAAAAAAGGGCTGGGAGACCCCGATGAAATGCCGCGTTTCCCGGGCTGTGAGGAGATTGAAGGCGAAGCCGCCCGTGTGGATTGTGCACAGAAAAAATTAGTGGAGTTCATTGTGGCCAATTTGAAATACCCCCAATCTGCGAAAGACGCCAAACTGGAAGGTTTTGTTGTCGCATCTTTTGTTATAAACGCGGATGGTAGCGTCGGCAAAACCGAAATCATCACTAAAACTTTCTGCAAAGCCTGCGAAGAAGAATTTCAACGGGTCATAGATTTGATGCCCAAGTGGATTCCGGCAAAAAAAGATGGAAAGGCGGTGGCTGCAGAAGTGACCCTTCCTGTGAAATTTGCCCCCGATGCGAAATTTTCTGACAGCGAAGAAATTTTCAAAGTCGTGGAAGAAATGCCGCGCTTCCCCGGCGCAGGTTGCGAAAACAGCGAATTGGATGTTGCTGCCAAAAAGCTATGCGCCGAAAAGGCCATGTTGGAATTTATTAGTAAAAACATCAAATACCCGAAAGCGGCGCGGGAAGCCGGGGCAGAAGGCATCGTAGTCGTTTCCTTCGTTATTGACCAAACAGGTAAAATCCGCAATGCAAAAAGTGTACGCGACATCGGCATGGGCACCAATGAAGAAGTGCTGCGCCTGATCAGTGAGATGCCCGACTGGATCCCGGGAAAACAACGCGGCAGAGCCGTAAATGTAGAGTTTAACCTGCCCATCAAATTTAAATTGGAAGCTCCTGCGCCAAAAGCAGATGAAAACGCGAAACCACAGCCACAGCCCGCTTTCCCGGCGAAGGAAAACGAATGGGAACCTGACAATTTCAGCGCATCACCTAACCCGGCGTCCAATCAGTTCCGGCTCTATTTTGAAGCGGATGTAAACCCAATATTTGTGAGCATTATGGACGCTGCGAACAAACTCATTTTCGAGGAGAACGTGAAAGGGTTTAATGGCGTTTACGACAAAACCATCAGCTTAGCCGGAGTGCCGAAGGGATTGGTTCAAATCATCGTGATTCAGGAAGGCATCCGCGTTTATTTCCACCAACTTGTCGTGCAATAGGCGCGGCGGTTGGAAGCTATGAAAATTAAGGAGGGGGCTATCGGACAAAACTGTAACGGGGAATTTGCCCCTGCAATTGTGTTTCGAGCATTAATCTCTATGATAGAATCTGTCGCCCCGCCAAATATTTGGATTGTTGATGATGTATCTGGAAATCATAAGGTAAGCTCGTTTATCTCGTATGATGATTTCATAATAATTCCGTTGCCAAATCACCTTCGGGGTAGAATTTTTTTGCGCTGGGACAGAAAAAATTCTGTTCTGATCGTCCTCATCCAGGTCTTCCCGAAACCATTTCGTGACCCCGATTTTGAATCCCTTCACAATAGATCCAATTGAACAGGAAATCATTTTTTGGAATTCGTTTTTTCGGGAATGGGGTGTGGGCGGTGGCGTTGGTGGCGTTGGTGGCGGCGGTGGCGGTAGGGGCAGAAAATTTTCTGCCCCACCGACCCCACCGACCCCCCCGACCCCCCCAACCCCCCACAAATCAAAAAATACATGAAAATGCTTGGGCCAGTCCA
>JBBQGV010000132.1:0-13873 GCA_038323375.1 Chitinophagales bacterium | reverse complement strand
TAAAACCCGATTTCTTTCTCATGTTCTGAATTTTTTTGTGAATAATTCCGAATTATAAGAAAGAATCGGGTACTTTTAACAAGGCTATCCGCGAAGGCGGATTTAGTTCAACAGCACCTACAAGAAATTGGCGGTTCAGTGCTCCGCAGACACATTTTTGATTAATCAAACATTGGTTCTCCGCATCAACATTTGTGGTGAAAATCGCCAACTTCTTGTAGCTGCAAAACGTTATGTGCAAGGCTACTTGACTTCACAAATACTATCAGAGTAGTTAAAACAATATGAGATAAACTCCGCGTGTTTAAATGCTTCTTGCCTATTTCTATCGCTTATTTCCTGTTGGTTTAATACGAAATATGGCACTCGTGCAATTTTATATTTTCCACCTAAATTTTCACCAACGATATTCCACGCTGATTTGGTTTGTGAATGAACTACTCTTGTTTTAATCTTTGGATTTTCCATTTCGTTTTCAAATTAAATTTAGTGCTGATAAACCGCCCAGCACATAACAGCGGTTTTGCAATATGGTGGCAGTAGTGCATAATTGAAGCCTTGTACTACTAATCAGTTTTGGTGGTAAATTTAACATTTGAGCCTTGAATGCCACCACATCGCAAAGCCCCAAAACGTTACCAGCAATTATAAAATGACACGACTGAAACAGAAATACGGACTTTTAATAATCGGAATTGCACTTGGTATCGCATACGGACTTGTGGCAAGGTTGATATTCGGACATAAAGCAACTTTGGCTTCCGTGACATACTTGTTTATCATTCCGACAATTTTGGGAATTATTCCATTAATGTTTGCGGACAATGAAAAACTTAAATCTTATCGCAATATAATTTTCATCCCTTGGCTGACAATTGCGACATTCTTTTTGACAATGTTTCTGTTCGGTATTGAAGACTTTTTATGTTTGTTAGTTCTTGCAGCACCATTTTTTATTTTAGGAACAGTTGGTGCATTAATTTACAGACTTGTCCAAATCAATAGACAGAAGAGCAAAGGAAAACTTTTGTCATTAGTGTTGTTGCCGTTTCTATTTGCACCAATCGAAGAATATATAAAAACTCCTTCTGACACTTTCGTTGTAAAAAGTGAAGTTATTATCAATTCTACACCTCAATTAATCTGGGACAACATTGTTGAAGTTGAAAAAATCAAAGAAGATGAATATAATTCAGGATTTTTCAATTCACTCGGCATTCCAAGACCTATAAGTGCGACAGTTGACAAAAAAGAACTTGGTGGAGAAAGAATTGGAAATTTTGAAGGCGGTTTAAAGTTCATTGAAACAATAACGGAATACGAAAAAAATAAGAAAGTTTCATTCGACATAAAAATTAACCCAACGACAGTTAGAGAAAAAGTATTTGACCAACACGTTCTAAATGGCAACTATTTTACGTTTGTTGACGCAACATACGAACTGACTAAATTAAAAAATAGACAAGTAAAATTGGCACTTTCTTCAAGTTATCAGTTGACTTCAAACATAAACTTTTACGGAAACTTTTGGGGCGACATAATACTAGCGGACTTTCAAGACAGACTATTACACGTAATTGAAAAAAGATGCGAAACGAAAGAATAACTGGTGGTAACAGCACCTACAAAAAATTGGCGGTTCAGTGCTCCGCAGACACATTTGTAGTTAATCAAACATTGGTTCTCCGCATCAACATTTGTGGTAAAAATCGCCATCTTCGCTAAGCCGAAAAACGTACTATAAGAATAAAAAAAATAACAACCAAAATATTAATACTGCTTTCATTGAAATTGATTGCACAACCAGTTGAACCAATTCAAGTGAAATGGAATGGAAAATTATACTGGAAGTATGAATGAGTAGACCAATATAATAATACACCGTTCAAATTGAATTATCAGTACGATTCTACAGGACAATATTTAGGTTGGATTTACGCATTTCCAAGAGAAGGAGAATGGATATGTCAGATATTGGAATAAAAAAGGAGTTTTAACCTTAGAGCTTTTCGGATTTCCGTCAATCGGAGTTCAGCGATACAACACCACTATCCGCAGCAGCCACGAGCAGGATCAGGTGAAGCGTTGAAAAACATACATGCCACACAACCCGTGAATTATACAAGTATTCCTTCTAATTATGTAATGGTTGCCGGCAAAAAGTGCCTCACCTTTGCAAAGTCAATTTTATGCAAACACTCTAAATTTAACAATTATGAAATATCTGACAAGCGCGGCGATGGCCGTATTTTTGATGATCGGGACTGCCAGTGCCCAGCACATGAACGTTGGGATAAAAGGCGGACTAAACCTTTTTGACATCCAAAGCGACGACAACTCGTCGAATGACATGAAAGCAGGCATCCACTTAGGTTTGCTGGGGCATTTCCACCTTACCGAGACCTTAGCATTCCAGCCGGAGGTCGTGTTCTCTGGTCAGGGTGCAAAAACTTCTTCCGGGATATTGGATTCTAAATTGAAATTGGATTACATCAATGTGCCTTTACTGCTCCAGTATATGTTCGACAACGGATTCAGGTTGCAGGCCGGCCCCCAGATTGGTTTTTTGATTGCTGCAAAATCCGACACCAACGAGAACGAAATTGATGTTAAATCCAATTTTAAATCCGTGGATTTTGGTTTGGGCATCGGGGGTGGTTATGTGCACCCGCCATCTGGTTTTGGGGTAGATTTACGGTATAATTTTGGCTTGAGTAACATCAATGAAAATGATGCAGTAAAGTCTACCAATAATGGCTTACAGCTTGGGATTTTCTACCTTTTTGGTCATAAATCTTAAGTTACATCAAAAACCTATTCTCGTCCTTCATGGGCGATGGAATGTTCGCATCACCAATCATCTCCCGCAGGTCAATTTCGATGACCCGGGAGATGGCTGTGATGCGCACATCGTTATAGCCGCTAATGCTTCCTTCATAATGACTTTCTTAGGTACAAGATTACCCTCAACCGACTGCCGTTTTGGGCACGCTTTGCTCATTCGCTGAAAGAAACCTTCAAAAAGCAACCAATGCTGCTGTTATTTTCGTAAATTGCAGGATGAGCATAAAATCCGAATCCCATTTTCCTCGCAAGCTAAACGTTCTACTTGCTGAGGACGACAAAGACGATCGCCTTTTCTTCGAAGAAGCTTTGGCGCAATTGCCTGTACCGGTGAACCTGTCCATTGTGTATGACGGCGAACAACTCATGGAACAACTTACCCAAAGACATAAAAAACTCCCCCACGTGCTGTTCCTTGACCTGAGCATGCCGCGCAAAAACGGCTTCGCCTGTTTATTAGAAATTAAACTCAACGAGAAATTACAAAAGCTTCCGGTCATCGTATTGTCTACGCATTTTGACGAAGATATGTTGAACTTAGTTTATAAAGACGCAGCGCACTATTATATCCAAAAACCCACTGATATGTCGAAATTGAAGACATTAATTTTTCAGGCGCTCACCTTGATCTTTCAGAATAATTCACTTCCGGGGAAAGAAAATTTTGTGCTTTCGGGTGAATAAACAATTGAAATGAAGTCAGTTTCCAGTAAAATAAAATCTCCGGCTCCGAAAAAAAACAGTCCCCCTCCTCCATCAAATTCTTTTCCCATCGTTGCCATTGGCGCATCAGCAGGCGGGCTGGAAGCGATAACCCAGCTATTAAACCACCTTCCTTCCGACACGGGTATGGCATTCATTTATATACAACACCTTAGTTCCGACCACAAAAGCATCCTGACTGCACTTTTGGCGAAGGCTACTTCGATGAAAGTGCAGGAGGTAAAAAACAAGATGCCCATCGTGCTTAATAACCTGTATGTCATTCCACCCGACAAAGCCATGCTGTTGGAAGACGGGCACATCAAACTAACCCCCCGCAGCAAAGAGCGGGGCATCAATTTACCCATTGATATCTTTTTTTGTTCGTTGGCCGAAAAACACAAAGATCGCGCCATCGGCATTATTCTAAGCGGCAGTGCAAGCGATGGTGCGATCGGCATGAAAGCCATCAAGCAGGAAGGCGGATTAACGTTTGCACAAGATGATTCTGCAAAATTCAGCGGCATGCCCAAATCTGCTATTTCCGAAGGGGTGGTTGATTTTATTTTATCGCCTAAGGAAATCGCGCTGGAGTTGGAGCGGCTCAGTAAACATGCTTTTGTGAAAAGCGAGGGCAAAAAAATAAACCAGGAAGATTTAATTGACACCGACAACCCCGATTTAAAAATCATACTCAACCTGATTTATAAAACTACGGGAGTTGATTTCAGCTTGTACAAAATGAACACCATCAAGCGGAGGATTATTCGCAGGATGTTGTTGTATAAAATACAAACACTCGGGGAATACGCAACGCTGCTGGACGAAAAAAGCGCAGAAATAGATATTCTTTATCAGGATTTATTGATCAATGTAACCCGTTTTTTCAGGGACACGGATGCGCATCGGTATTTAAAAACCACCCTGCTGCCCAAATTGCTCAAAAGTAAAAAACCGGACGAAGCCCTGCGGATCTGGGTGCCAGCCTGCTCCACAGGCGAAGAAGCTTATTCCATCGCCATGACGTTGCTCGAAATAATGGGCAATAAATCCGACTGTCCGACTATTCAGATTTTTGCCACAGACCTCAGTATAAAAGCGATCAGCAAGGCACGAATTGGCGACTATTCCATCTACGAACTTGAATCGGTTTCTCCTGCGCGCCTGCAACGCTTCTATACAAAATCAGGCAACCATTACCGCATCGCCAAAGCAGTGCGCGACCTGTGTGTGTTTGCGCCGCATAATATTTTAAATGACCCTCCTTTTTCGCGGCTTGATTTTATCAGTTGTTGCAACCTGCTTATTTATCTCGATACAACGGCGCAGAAAAAAGTCATCGCCACGTTTCATTATGCCCTGAATGACAATGGGTATTTGATGCTCGGAAAATCAGAAAACATTGGTTCTTCCACCCAGCTTTTCACCGGTGTAAATAAAAAGTATAAAATATTTGCACGTAAAAAAAATTCGGGCGTACGCACCTTAGCGGCGCTAAATCAGCGCTTTTCACGCCACGCTTTACCGGAAGAAAACCAGCATGAGGGGAATGCAGTTAATCTGATAAAAAAAAGAGTTTCGGGGACGGCCAGCGCCCTGAACAGTGCAATTGATGCGGTGCTCGTTTCAGAATTTCTTCCTGCGAGTGTGGTCATCAATCAAGAAATGGACATTCAGCAATTCAGAGGAGCAACAGACTTTTTCCTCACGCATCCACCTGGCAAAGCCACTTTTAATGTGCTGAAAATGGTGCGTCCCGAAATTGCTTTGGAACTGCGCAATGCCATTTCAAAAGCCATTAAAACCAAAAACCGCATTCACAAAAGTGGCATTGAAATGAAAATAGATGCCACAATACGCATCATCAGTTTGGAGGTTGTGCCCCTTAAAATAGACTGGGATGAACCTTTGCTGCTCATTCTTTTTACTGAACACGAACAGGTAGAAGCGTTTCTAAATAAAATAAATGGCGGTAACAACAATTCACCAGCGAAAGACCGCAGGATAAAAAAATTAGAGGAAGAGCTGGCCGCTGGCCGTGCCGACATGCACACTTATGTGCAGGAGCAGGAAGCATTTACAGAGGAGTTACAAAGCGCCAATGAAGAAGTGGTCAGCGCCAATGAAGAATTACAAACGGTGAATGAGGAGCTGGAAACTTCAAAAGAAGAAATTGAGTCCACCAACGAAGAACTGACTACCACCAATCAGGAATTGCAAACACGCAACGAACTGCTGCACGAATCTTATGAGTATGCCGAAGCCATCATCACCACCATTAACGAACCGCTGCTTGTACTCGACAAAAGACTTTGCATCAAATCTGCCAATAAAGCATTTTACGACAAATTTAAGGTGCGTGATGAAGAGACCGTCGGAGTACTTTTGTATGATTTAGGAAATAAACAATGGAATATTCCCCGCCTGCGCGAATTGCTCGAAGACATCATTCCAAAAAATGCATTCTTTAATGATTTTGAACTTACGCACAACTTCCCCGGCATCGGCGAAAAAATAATGCTGTTGAATGCACGCCGGATTGCTCAAAAAACACACCAGGAACAATTGATTTTGCTTGCAATTAATGACATTACCGAATCAGCTTTGCTGCAGCGCAAAGAAAAGGAGCGCCTTAAAAAGGACATCAGCGAAAGTGAATTATACAACCTGAAGCTGGAAAAAGCGGTGGGGGAAAGGACAAAGGAATTAGCGCAAGTCAACGAAATCTTGGCAGGAAAAAATACGGAGCTTGAAAGAATAAATAAAGAATTAGAATCATTTGCCTACATTTCAAGCCACGATTTGCAGGAGCCACTGCGTAAAATACAAACTTTCGCAGGCTGGATTCTCGAAAATGAAACCCCAAATTTAACCGAAAAAGGCAAAGAATACTTCCGAAGGATGCTTGAATCCACCAAACGGATGCAGACGCTAATCGAGGATTTATTGGCCTACTCCCGTATGGGCACCACCAAAAACAAGTTTGAAAAAACCGACCTCAACGGGATTATTGAAGCGGTAAAAACCGAACTAAAAGAAGCGCTCCTCGAAAAACGGGCAACCATAGAGACCACCAAAAGCTCTGAAATCAATGTCATTCCCTTTCAGTTTCGCCAACTCCTGCACAACCTCATCAGCAATGCCCTGAAATTTTCAAAAACCGGCATCCCTCCACAAATCAAAATAAAGAGCAGACGCGTAGAAGGCCGAAAATTAAAAAACGAATTACTTTCACCGGAAAAAGTGTATTGCCAAATCAGCATCTCCGATAATGGAATCGGATTTGAACCGGAATTTAAAAATCGGATTTTTGAAATATTTCAACAGCTTCACGGCAAAGACGAATATGAAGGCACAGGGATCGGCCTCGCCATCGTAAAAAAAATCGTCGAAAACCACCTCGGTGTGATCACCGCAACAAGCGTTCTCAACAAAGGTGCAAGGTTTGATATTTATCTGCCAGTTTAAGCGCTTGTTCCCCTTTTTATGAACAAGCGATAACAACCATAAAATGATTATTTTAAAATGGGAAACGCCTCACTTAATATTTTACTTGCCGAAGATGATGAAGGCGATCAGTTTCTGTTTATGGAAGCGGTTAATGGAATGGAAATAAACGCCACAATTTACACCGTAAACGATGGGGTGCAATTAATGAACCACCTGGTTGAGCAAGATGCGCCCCTGCCGCATTTGCTTTTTCTCGACCTAAATATGCCGCGTAAAAACGGGTTTGAATGTTTGAAAGAAATCAGGAGCAACGAAAAATTAAAAGACATTCCCATTGCCATTTATTCTACTTCGGCTTCTGAAAAGGATATTGATGAAACATTTAACAACGGCGCAAATATTTTTATTAAAAAACCCAATGATTTTAACCTGCTCAAACAGATATTGTATAAAGCAATCACGGGCATTGACCAATATATAGAGGAGCCTTCTCACAAAGGAACTTTTTTGCTAAAAGCATAGCGTGATCATGTTCATAGTCTACCAATATATGACCTCTCCGAAGTCATGGCGTTGAAAAAAAGGGAGAGATTATGTTTTGTGTTTTTGTAGAAATTTGGACGCGAGCAAAAATATTCCCATAAAACAAACAGCCGAACCCTGCGATAGCAAGATTAGGCTGTTTGTTCCTTTTCAGGTCTGCCAACTGAAGTTGGTGACCACAGGCGATAATTAGTGCCTGTCCATTTGATCCCGTGTCTGGCTTTAGAGTTCGAGAGCAAGGCGAGCGAAGACACCAAAAGCGGGAGTTTACTCGCGTAAATGACCGATTTTGGGGTCGAGTACAACGCAGCTATCGGACTATAAAGACGGACACTAATTAACTGCCCAACGCCGCAGCGCCACCCACGATCTCCAGAATTTCCCCGGTAATCGCCTCTTGGCGGGCTTTGTTGTAGTTGATGCGCAGCTCGCGGAGCATTTCTTCGGCATTGTCCGTTGCCTTGTCCATGGCCGTCATGCGCGCCCCGTGTTCGGAAGCCTGGGTGTCCAATAAGTATTTGTGGAACTGTATTTGCAGAATGTTCGGAATAAGGTGTTCCAGCAGCCCTTCCTGGCTGGGTTCGAAGATGTAATCCGCTTTTTGCTTGCTGTCGCCGATTTCCAATTTTTGCACCGGCAAAAACTGTTCAGTTTCCGGAAACTGGGTTGCGGCGTTTTTGAAACGGCCATAAGCCACAATCACGGAGTCGTAAGTTTTACCCTCGAACGCCTTCATCAGGTGCGCAGATACCCGCGCTACGTTGTCGAAACGCAGGTCGCTGAACAACTCCACGTATTCGCCGATCACATTCGGGTAGCGTTTGCGAAAGAAGTCGAATCCTTTTTTGCCAATGCAAAGGATGTCCAACTGGCCTTTGGCGGCAACGTCTGCGTACTGCGTCTGCAGAATTTGCGTAGCGGCTTTGATCACGTTGGTGTTAAACGCGCCCGCCAACCCACGATTGGAAGTCACCACCACCAGGCAAGCGCGCTCCACCGGGCGTTGCACGCCGTAGGTGGAAGACACATCGCTGCCGAGGTTCGACAGGATGTTGCGCAGCATGGCGTTCAGCTTATTCGAGTAGGGTCGCATCTGAACGATGGCCTGCTGTGCTTTGCGAAACTTTGCAGCCGACACCATTTTCATAGCTTTGGTGATCTGCTGCGTGTTTTGCACCGACTTGATCCGCTCGCGTACTTCTTTTAAATTACCAGCCATGGCTTATTTCTTTTCTTTATACTGCGATGAAATTTCACCTGCCAATTTCTCCACAGCTTTCAAAGAGGCATCCTCTAATTTACCGGCTTTGAATTCGGCTAAGATTTCCGGGCTTTGGCGCTCAAGTGTAGTGAGGAAAATTTCCTCAAACTCGCGTACCTTATTCACTGGCACATCGCGCAACAAACCTTTGGTACCCAGATAAATAATAGCCACCTGCTTTTCTACCGGTACCGGTGAATACTGCGGTTGCTTCAGGATTTCCACGTTGCGCTTTCCTTTGTCCAAAACGGCCGTTGTAGCGGCGTCGAGGTCGGAACCAAATTTGGAGAACGCTTCCAGTTCGCGGTACTGAGCCTGGTCAAGCTTCAAGGTACCGGATACTTTTTTCATGGATTTGATCTGCGCGTTACCGCCCACCCGCGATACCGAAATACCGACGTTGATGGCCGGGCGGATACCCGCGTTGAACAGGTTCGATTCGAGGAAGATCTGACCGTCGGTAATCGAAATTACGTTGGTTGGGATATAAGCGGAAACGTCGCCAGCCTGCGTTTCGATGATCGGAAGCGCTGTGAGCGAACCACCGCCTTTCACCAAAGGCTGGCCGTTTGCGTCTTTCGCGTTTTTCAGCGAATCCGGCAAATCGTTCATGCTGCGGGCGATGTCGTTGTTACTGATGATTTTGGCTGCGCGCTCCAGTAAGCGGGAGTGCAGGTAGAATACGTCACCCGGGTAAGCCTCGCGACCCGGCGGACGGCGCAACAACAGCGATACTTCGCGGTAAGCCACTGCCTGCTTCGACAAGTCATCGTAAATGATGAGCGCCGGGCGTCCTGAGTCGCGGAAAAATTCGCCGATGGCCGCGCCTGCAAACGGTGCGTAGAACTGGATCGGCGCCGGGTCGGCAGCAGAAGCGGAAACGATGGTGGTATAAGCCATGGCACCGTTTTCTTCCAGGGTGCGCGCCACGTTGGCTACCGTAGACGATTTCTGGCCGGAAGCCACGTAGATGCAATAAACCGTTTCGCCGCGCTCGTGGAATTCGCGCTGGTTGATGATGGTGTCAATGGCAATAGCCGTTTTGCCCGTTTGGCGGTCGCCGATGATCAGCTCGCGCTGGCCGCGGCCAATTGGAATCATGGCGTCAATGGCCTTAATGCCCGTTTGCAGCGGCTCGCTTACTGGCTGGCGGAAGATAACGCCCGGAGCTTTGCGCTCCAGCGGCATTTCATAGCGCTCGCCTTTGATTTCGCCTTTGCCGTCAATGGGTTGGCCGAGGGTGTTCACCACGCGGCCTACCATGCCTTCGCCCACCTGAATGGAAGCGATGCGACCGGTGCGGTGTACCCGCGATCCTTCGCGGATGTTGTCGCTTGCACCCATCAATACCACGCCCACGTTGTCTTCTTCGAGGTTGAGTACGATGGCTTGAACGCCGGTTTCAAATTCAACAAGTTCGCCTGCCTGTGCCTTGTTTAGGCCATAAACGCGGGCAATACCGTCGCCGACCTGGAGTACGGTTCCGTATTCTTCGAGTTGCGTGGCAGTACTGAAGCCGGAAAGTTGCTGCTTCAGTATCGCTGATATCTCATCAGGTTTGACATCCACCATGGTGTATATGAATTTGCTTGATTATTAAATGATCAAAATTGGTTGAATCGGTTGTCTTTCAACCAATTCGGGAAACTTAATCCTATCTGGATACGATTTGCGAAACGTACGGGTTATCGTCAAAATCTTTTTTCAACTGCTTCAGCTTGTGCGAAACGCTGGCATCGTAAACCTTGCCTTCAAATTCTACGATGAACCCGCCGATCAGGCTCGGATCAACCTTAGCGGTTAGCTCGACGTGGGCATCCGTAGCCGTGCTGTCGGTTAGTTTTTGAAGCACCGCTTTGAACATGACGTCACTAACCGGTGAAGCGGTCGTCAGAATTACGGTAGAAATGTGCTTCGCCTTGCGGTACTGTTCGTCAAATTCCACCGCGATATCGGCTAAGTGCATTTCCCGGCCTTTGGCAATGACGATGTTCAAAAAAGCCATCGTCAGTACGTCGAATTTTTCACCAAAAATAGCTTTGATGATGGACGTCTTTTTATCTGCATTAACGATCGGGCTTTTCAGCAGCAGCTTAAAATCCGGGATTTTGGTGGCTGCCTTGAATGCTTTCACATCTTCCGATACCCGCTCCAATTTGTTCTGTTCGATGGCCAGATCAAGGAGTGATTTTGCGTAACGAGAAGCTATTCTATGTACCGACATAATTGTTGGTCTTGATATTAGTTCAGTTTACCACAGAGGTGACACCTTTTAGAAAGGTGTTACCTCTCTCAACTTCGTATTAGTTCAGTTTAATGCCGTCTACCAACGTTTTCACATAAGCGTCGCGCTCGACGTCGCCTTTGAGTTCGCGTTGCAGGATTTTTTCCGCCACTTGAATAGCCAGCAGCCCTGACTGGTTTTTTAGGTCAATCATGGCCGCCATGCGCAGGTTGTCAATTTCATGCTTGGCATTTTCCAGCACGCGGTGCGCTTCTTCTTTAGCCTTCGTTTTTGCTTCGGTCACAATGGCCTCTTTCATTTCTTTGGCTTCTTTCAACATTTTGGTGCGCTCTTCGCGGGCTTCCACGAGGAGTTCCTCGTTTTTAGCTTTCAGGTGCGACATTTCATCGCGGGCTCTTTTAGCCTCATCGAGGGCAGTTTGGATGTCGCCTTCGCGTTTTTTCAAGGCGTTTTGGATCGGCTTGAACGCCATTTTGCCCAATACCCCCCAGATGAGGAGGAAAATGAGCAAAGTCCAGAAAGTCAAACCCGGATCAGGTCTGATGACAGAAAAGTCGGCTAAGAAAAGTATATTGGTCATGTCCGTTCGGATTTTTTATGTTCTCTTTTTGAAGAGGTCGCGCCACGAGCCAACCGCTGTGGCAACGACCTGTTCTCTTTAATATGGCATGAATTAACCTGCCAACAGACCTACTACGATTGCAAACAACGCAGCACCTTCTACCAAAGCGGCAGTAAGAATCATGTTGCTACGGATGTCGCCAACTGCTTCCGGCTGACGTGCGATAGACTCCAATGCGCCTTTGCCAATCAAACCTACGCCGATGCCGGCTCCTAATGCTGCAATACCAGCTCCAATTGCACCCATTGTAATGGAATTTTATTGAATGAATTTATATAGATTACAGATTTTAGATATTAGACATTAGGCAGTTGGCATAATTGGAACATGCTTTCATGTCCCATTCTTCAGTAAGTCTAAAATCTCACCTCTAATGTCTCACATCTCAAAGATCAATGATGCGCCTCCTCGTGATGTCCTTCATCTACTGCAGCTCCGATATAGGAAGCCGTCAGAATGGCGAAAATGAACGCCTGAAGGAATGCCACCAGCAATTCGATCAAATTCATAAATGCCGTAAACAAGCCACCAACGACAATCCCTGCCGAGGCGCCGCCGATGCTCTCTCCGTTTTTACCGAAAAGAAAAATCAGCCCGATCAGGCTCAGGATAATGATGTGGCCTGCAGATATGTTCGCAAACAAACGAATCATCAGGGAAAACGGCTTGATGAACAAGCCCAAAATTTCAATCGGCGTCAGGATCAGCTTCACCCAGGCAGGAATGCCAGGCATCCAGAAGATGTGCTCCCAGTAGTGTCTTTTGCCGTTGATGTTGGTTACGATGAACGCCAGCACAGCGAGCGTCAGCGTGACTGCAAGGTTGCCGGTGACGTTGGCGCTTCCGGGGAAAATCGGAACCAGGCCGAGCAGGTTGCAAAATAGAATGAAAAAGAACAGGCTCATGATGAACGGCTGGAAGCGCTCATAGTGTTTGTCGCCAATCATCGGGCGCGTAACTTCGTCTCGGATGAACACAAAAAACACTTCAAAAAATGACTGGATGCCGTTGGGCGCTTTGCCGTCGTTTCTGCGGTAGCCCCGTGCCACGAAAAAGAAGATGGTAATGAGCAGCACAGCAGCCAGCATCATGGTCATCACGTTTTTAGTGATGGAAAAATCGTAGAACGAGGTGATGCCGCCACCGAGGATGCCGCCGTCCAAGGTGGAAGGCTTATCCAATTTATACTCCTTGCCTTCGTGAATGGCGTAATACACGTCCGTTTTTTTCTCTTTGCCCATTGCCACCATCGTCTCTTCTTTGTGGACGATGTTGTCAATATGCACTTCGCCTTTCGGGAAAGTTGGGTCGGCAATGCGGTTCACACGACCGTGGTTCAGGACATAAGCGTCAATAGCTTTGTGGCCGTGATCGAATTTGCCGGAGGAAAGGATCATCCAGCCTTGCTCCGGGGCATACAGGAAACAGGGCAACGGAAGGTGAACCCCTTTCCAGATGTGGAATTCATTCGCGTCGGCAATGTGGTTCATCACGCTGCCAACCGCATCGTACTCCCCGGTGTCGTAACCTTGCTCATGCGTTGCAGCAGCATAATCACCGCTGTGATCCTGAGCATAAGTGGGAAGCGCTGTCATAACCAGCAGCGCCAGCATCAAAATGGAGAAACGTAAGTAAATCGCCTTCACAAGTGTGTACTTTAGAGGGTTTCCAAAAACCGGTGCAAATGTAGAGCGTTTTGTGCGGATAAAAAAGTAAGTTTTTTGTTTTTTTCTGCGGGATGCGTTGAGGTAAGAATTGAGAAACAATCAGTTGTACATAGGTACTTTGAGAAGCCCAGTTTATTATTCTTCCCCGATTGCCTTTTTGCCAAATAATTGACTTCGTTAGAGCCAGTTGGGGCAGGAGATTTTCTGCCTTTGCCGGGGCGCCATCAAATTTTTTATGGCCTCCGAAAGCCCCCCTTTCGAAAAAAGCCCGGGATCGAGCCCCTTTAGGTTGGCCGCTTCCTCCAAGGCCTTTTTCAAATCAAAAGCCTCCTGCGTCCAAACGCTGAATGCGCCTTTGTCCAACCAGTATTCCGCAAGGTATTCCTGTTCGGTTTGCCCGGGCGTAGGAATCAGGATCGCTGGCTTACCGATGCGTGCCAGATCCATCAGGGTGCTATAACCGGAACGCGCGAGGATGACTTTGGCCGCGCACATGTGGTCGCCAACTTCAGTTGGCCGACCTTGATTGAGGGAGAGGG
>JBBQGV010000131.1:0-13981 GCA_038323375.1 Chitinophagales bacterium | reverse complement strand
GTTGATAAAATCCGCTGCTTTACCTTGCCTTTTCCCGTAATTTCTTTAATCTTTGCAGCAAGGGAATCTCGTGTTCCTGTCCTGGCGTGTGTGTATTAGATTTTGGAAAATCAAACATACACGCCTTTTTTTATTTCTCATCGGTTGAACTTCGCACAGGACTGCTGAGCAGCGGTTTTGTTCAACGTTACCACTGCCGACGTGCCGACGCTTAGGAGGCGTGATCGGTAGTGGATTGTTAGCGGCTATTATACTTTTTTAAAATTCGGTTTTACGTTTTATGTCATACCTACCTTTTTACACAATGATCAAGAATTTTTTTGGAGTTTGAAATAAGGAGTTTATATCGAGAATAAAAAACGCCCATATTGATAAAGTCAATTAAAGCAGGTGATGCTTGTTCAAACTTAATGTTCATATTTAATGCACAAATTCCCAATGGAGTTCCCTCGATGAATGGAGTTATTTCAATACAATACTTGGGTGTAAGCACATAAAATATTATTGATTTATCGTTCATTTCCATTACTTTATGAAAAGGGTTTTCCTTAGCAAATAGTGGATGGAGATTAGGCGAGAACCCGGGATTGTCATTTGTAAGAAAAGGAACTTCGGGTGTGATTTCAATATTCTCCAATGTTTAGCATTCAAAGTATCTGTATATAGTTTTATAAGATTCTCTGCTAATTTAATATCAGAAAATGGGCCCAAGTGGATTTCTCTTGATCTATTAGCAACATATTTTTCCATTTCCTTTTTCTCATCATCACTCGGTGTATGTCCATCATAACTATTCTTGATTCTATAAAAAAATTCTAAGTGCCTTTTAGCGTTGACTCTGTCATATGGACTTCGTCGTTTAGAAATGTAAAGCCAAGTGAATAAATTTTCAATAATTGCTTTTGGCGGGCTGACTTCTGCAGAAATTGCGTTAATGATATTCTCATACTTAGGTTCAAATTCTTCTGCTAATGTGTCCTCAATGGCTGATGGATCAACAAGCCGGTTGTCATTGTAGAAATTTTTCTCCTTAAATATTTTATCATTGATCCCCTTTCGCTGCGTTGTTACATTTAT
Organism: Chitinophagales bacterium; assembly: GCA_038323375.1. Taxonomy (GTDB): domain Bacteria; phylum Bacteroidota; class Bacteroidia; order Chitinophagales; family Saprospiraceae; genus JABWAJ01. Next base: position 12,904 of record JBBQGV010000131.1, on the reverse strand, counting down.
ATTTATTAGAAAAGTCAATACAATAAACAAAACTCTTGTTCGCTGTATCGTCAATTTGAAAGTGTTTCAAATAAACTCTTGGTATGTAATGCTGTTGAATTTTCTTTGTCATTTGTAAGCCTGTATTCGGATGGTAAGGAGGAGTTCACTGACACTATCAAATGGCCGCTAACTACGGCACTCCCGCAACACCGGGTATTGAAACACGCATTGCGCATTTCAATACCCGCTGTTGCGTATATATCTCCATAAGCTACAATGCCCTTGCTTCCGGCAAGCGCCAAAAAGCAAGGGCATTGTATAACTGTTCTCTCTTGTGGTCATATCAGGATTCATTTTACAAGCAGCAAGGTAAAATTTATTTTTTATCCTGCAAAGTATAGATTCGGAAAAATTTACACCCATTTTTCTTATCAAAACTCCAAATCTTCAATGGGACTTTTGACCTTTGCCCAACCGGTATGGGTCAGGTGTGTGTAAATCTCCGTCGTTTTGCTGCTTTCGTGTCCCAACAACTCTTGGATATACCTCAAATCAACACCTTTTTCCAGCGCTAAGGCTGCGCAATCTTGTTATCAGTATCCATCCACCAAAAACACCAAATTCACGCCACATCTCTCCAATCTTTCCATAGGAACGCCGCCATAATAACTTCACGATTTGGGCGGCGGCTTTTTCCATCGGACTTCGTTGTTTCGTCGGTCACGTAGCTAAGGGTCGCTGAATTAATAAGGGTCGCTTTCTCCGGGCAAGGCATTTTGATTCTAACCAAGGCGGGGGTTCCCGACCTTAGCCATAGCTAAGGGGTGCTGAATTAATAAGTGTCGCTTTCCCCGGACAAGGCATTTTGATTCTAACCAAGGCGGGGGTTCCCGACCTTAGCCATAGCTAAGGGAGGTGGTTCACAACGCAGCGTAGGAGCAAAAGGCCTCCTGGAAAAGTGGACAGTTATTATTTCAGCGACCCTAAGGCTACGCTTTCTCCTAGCGCCTTGTCCGATGAAAAAATCCTCACGCCGAAAAGAGGAACTTATTATTGCGACGTTCCTTAGGCTATGCTCCCTTCTCGCGCCTCGTCCGATTAAAAAATCCTCACGCCGAAAACATGAACTTATTATTGCGAGGTTCCTTACCTTTGCCGCGCTAACCAAATCCATGCCATACGCCATGTCGAATGCATTTTTCAAACCGCCGGTCGTCATCAACGAACCGGTACTGAGCTACAAAGCCGGTTCGCCGGAAAAGGCTGCACTGAAAGCCGCCCTTGCTGACTTAAAGTCGAAAACAGCGGATATTCCCATGTTCATCGGCGGCAAACACGTGCGCTCGGGCAACAAATTGGCCATTCACCCGCCGCATCAAATCAAACATACCCTCGGTCATTACCACAAAGGCGATGGTTCGCACGTGCGTTTGGCCATCGAAGCAGCCATGCACGCCAAACACGACTGGGAAAACATGCGCTGGGAAGACCGGGCCGCCATTTTCCTGAAAGCCGCCGACCTGCTGGCCGGCCCTTACCGCGCCAAGATGAACGCCGCCACCATGCTGGGGCAGTCAAAAAACGTCTACCAGGCGGAAATTGACGCGGTGGCCGAGTTGGCCGATTTTTTTCGTTTTAATGTCCAGTTCATGATGGACATCTACGCGCAGCAACCCATCAGTTCGCCGAATGTCTGGAATCGCATGGAATACCGCCCGCTGGAAGGGTTTGTGTTCGCGCTGACGCCGTTTAATTTTACGTCCATTGCGGGCAACCTGCCCGGCGCGCCGGCTCTGCTGGGCAATACCGTGGTTTGGAAACCCGCAGAAACGCAGATCTATTCCGCAGCCGTCATTATGGAGATTTTTGAAGCTGCGGGGCTGCCTGCCGGCGTCATCAACTTAGTCTATGTGGATGGTCCGATGGCCGGCGACATCATCTTCAGCCACCCCGATTTTGCGGGACTGCACTTCACGGGCAGCACTGGCGTTTTCCAGCATTTGTGGCAAACCATCGGCAAAAACATCGGCAAATACAAGTCATACCCACGTGTGGTAGGAGAAACCGGCGGAAAAGATTTCGTCATCGCGCACCCTTCTGCCGATGCCAAAGCAGTAGCGACCGCACTGACCCGCGGCGCCTTTGAATTTCAGGGGCAAAAGTGTTCCGCAGCGTCGCGCGCCTACATCCCTTTGGAGATCTGGGATGAAGTAAAAAAATACTTATTAGAAGATATTGCATGTTTTACTATGGGGTCTCCGGAAGATTTTTCTAACTTTGTCAACGCTGTCATTGACGAACGCGCCTTTGACAAAATTACGGGCTACATTGCGCAAGCCAAAAAAGACGCCGATGCAGAGATTCTCATCGGTGGCGGCTACGACAAATCTGAGGGTTATTTCATCGAACCGACGGTTATTCTGGCGAAAGATCCGAAATACCGCACGATGGTGGACGAACTTTTTGGCCCGGTGCTGACCATTTATGTTTACGAAGACAATGACTTCGATGCCGCGCTGGAGCTGTTGGATCAAACTTCGCCGTATGCGCTCACTGGCGCTGTTTTTGCGCAGGATCGCGAGGCATTGGCTATTGCCACAGAAAAGCTGCGGTACGCTGCCGGCAATTTTTATATCAACGACAAACCCACCGGGGCGGTCGTAGGTCAGCAGCCATTCGGGGGCGCACGCGCTTCCGGCACCAATGACAAAGCGGGCTCGGTGCTCAACCTCTATCGGTGGTTGTCGCCGCGCACCATTAAAGAAAATTTTGTGCCGCCAACGGATTATCGCTATCCGTTCCTGGCCGAAAAATAGCTGCGCCACCAAGCGCAGCATACCTCGCTAATAACAAATTGAGGGGGACGTTCCTGTTCGCAGGGCGTCCTTTCTTTTTTGGGATAGTGTCTGTTTTTATAGTCCGATAGCTGCGTTATGCGAAGGCCCAAAAAGCGTCATTTACGCGAGTAAACTCCGATTTTTGGGTCTTCACATGCCTTGCTCTCGAACGCTAAAGAACAGACACCGAATTCACGTTACCTTCCGAATTTTCTCTAACAACCATTCGCGTTCCGCCACCGCTTTAGTCTCCAAAATCTCAGCAGTCAGTTTTTTCCTTGCGTCCCTTTCACCGGAAGGCGTTTGCAACAGTTTTCGCGTCAGCCGGATCAGATTCAGGTAATTTTCGCCGTGGTAGCCAAGGTCTTTTTGGCGGCGGATATAGGTTTCAAAACTATCTAAGAGTGATTCCAGTGCATCTGTTTCGCCCATTTCAAAATACATGCGCAGCAGCATCCGGCGGGCGTCGAGGTTATGTAGCTTGTCCTTAAACTCCATGTGGCGCAGTAGGGCCATCGCCCGCTCGTAGTCGTTTTTTCGAAAATACAGGTTGGCGAGGTTGAAGCAGTAAGTGTTCTCCCGTTCGGCCTCGGGCAGTCGGGGTTTGAAGGTTTCGAGAAATCCGGCTGCCCAGTCCCATTTGTCCACCCAAAGGGCGCTGTTCAGCACATTGTTGTAAGTAAACGGGGAGATGATGCCGCCGGTCAACAACACTTCCTTTTTTAGTCCCGACCGGTAGAGATCGAACACGTCCCTTCGGAAAGCAGCCAAACCGCCGTTAATTTTTTTGATGCAAAAATTGATGGCCAACAGGAACAGGTCGCGAGCCTCATCGGTAGGAAAATCCATCCAATGCGTTTCCAGTAAGCCCGTTAGCGATCTAAAATGCGCTTCATTTTCCAAAGTTTGCTGCGCCTGATAGGCGTGAAAATACAACTGCACTGCCGGAACGCCCGCAAATTCGCCTGCTTCTACTTTTGCCAATACTTCCGCCAACAAAGGAATAGGGTACGCCTGGTTGGTCATGGATTGGTGGGTAGCGATGCCACAGGCTTGGCGCAACAAGTTGGCGGCAAAGTAGTTGGCAAATTCATTGGCCAATCGCTGCAACCCCATTTCGCCCCGTCGTTGCTGGCGGATGGCGGCGTTGTAGCGTTCGCTCTGCAACTGAAACAATTGCAGGTGCCGGTCGGCGTTCAGCAATTGGCTGGCTGATGCTTCCGCCTGGTCGAGGGTGCGCTGAAACTGGTCGTCAAGCCCCCGGCGGCGCAGGTTGCGGGCAAGGTGCATTTGTCGTTCAAATTCCGACCGGCCTACCTCCGTCCAGTGGCGCTGGAATCGGTCATTAAAAACTCGGCGGCCATTTATTTCGACTTCAATGAGCCGGTCATTACCAACCAGGTTTTTCATACGGTGAACCGAAATTTCATCAAAATCGCTAATGACATCCGGGAACTGCCAAAAGGGATTTATTTTTATAAAGTGGAAGTGGAAGGATTGGGGATGTATTCAGGGAAAGTGATTTTGCAATAGAGCTTTTCACACTTCCAGCACAAAAGGCAGCCAATTGTCTTTATTCACGACATGGAAGTCAGCCTGCGGGTAGGTTTCAGGCCAAGCCGCAGGCATTTTCCCAGTTTTGGCACCCCATTTAAATTCGTAGCCTGTTAGCGTTGATCCTGTTTCTTCCACATAGTCTAATTCCGCTCCGGTTTGTAAACGCCAAAAAAACTGATTGGCTCTTTTTGCCGAATTGTTGAGCAGCTTCATGCGTTCCATGAATAGGAAATTTCCCCATAACTGCTCTACGTCTTCGCGGAGAGACAGCGGAGAAAATTTTACAATCAGCGCATTTCGGATACCCAGGTCATAAAAATAGATTTTTTGCTTTTTTGAAATCTCCTTGCGCAAGTTGCGGCTAAACCCACCAATCGTTTTCACCACAAAAGCTTTTTCCAACAGGTCAATGTAACGTTGCACGGTGGCCGTATCCAGCCCCAACTGTCTGCCCAATTCATTGAAAGACACTTCCGAACCAATCTGAAAAGCCAATAATCGCAATAAGTCTCTAAGTTTAGAGCTATGCTTGATACCGCCCAACTCTAAAACATCTTTATACAAATAAGTCTGCGTTAACTCGCTAAGAAAAGCGGCTTTGTCCTCTTGGTTTTCGAGTTCAAGAACGCCCGGATAGCTGCCAAAAACAAGCCATTCTGCGAGACGATTGTGGTATTCAAACACGCCGGTGAGGGCCGTTAATTCACGGGCAGAAAAAGGATGGAGGTGAAAAGTCCACGTTCTGCCCGTCAGTGGCTCATGAACGCGGTTGGCTAGGTCAAGTGAAGAGGATCCGGTTACCAAAATCCGCAAATCGGGAAAATTATCGTGCAATATTTTGAGATTGATGCCAATATCGGGTATCCGTTGTGCCTCGTCTATCAACAGATAATCAAATCCGGAGACAAAAAGTCGCAGTTTGTATAAATCCCGGGAGGAAAAAATTTCGGCGTGAGGTTGAAAATCTGCGTTGACCTGTAAGACCTTTCTGTTTTCCAGATTTTAGAAAATGTGCTGCGCCAAAGTAGTTTTCCCTACCTGGCGCTGCCCTTACAGAATGATAATCTTCCGGGGTTCCGTGCGCAGACGGTTGATGATTTGCGATGTGATTACTCTGGGAACAAAGGTTTTCATTGTTTCAATTCCATAATTTAACGCAAATTTATAGAATTAAATCAATAAAACAACGCGAATTCATGTATTGAAGCATTAAGTATGCGCTTCAATACAAAATTACTTACCTGTCGAAAGCGACACTTATTCATTCAGCACCCCTAACTTCATCAAACAAATCGCGGTCAATCAAATGATCCGAACCGCTATTTTTCAGATACCATACATTCAATATTCACCTCCACCCGTCTGTTTTTCCGCTTGCCCTCTGCTGTTTTATTTCCAGCAATAGGGTCTGTTTCCCCTTTGGAAGACTGCGTAGCCTCAACTTGGATACCCTGCGTTTTCAGAAAATCCGCCACGCTTTGAATGCGCCGTTGCGACAAGCCCAGGTTGTAAGCCTTTGTGCCGTCAGCATCTGTATGGCCTGTCAGAGACAAGGTACACCCGCCGTTGGCTTTCAGCATTTCCGCCGCTTCGTTGAGCGATTGAGCTGCTTCGGGTGTCATTTCGGCGCGGTCGGTGTCGAAATAAACGACTGTTTTGATGGCGGTTACGGCGTTGACGGGAACAACCGCCTTAGCCACCGGTACGTCGGGAACAGGTTTGGGTGCCATGACCACTTCCTCTTTCACAACCTGGGGTGTTTCCTGCACCAGCCGCTCCGGGTCGGCAACGATCGGCTTCTCTACCAATGCGGGCGTTTGTTCGTTCACCGAAATGGCATTTTCGATCACATAGTCCTCATTAAAGCGAATTTCCTGCGTGTATTCGCCTTCCTGTCGTGGAAAAACTAAGGAATATTCCCCGGTTTTGGCGTTGCTGCGGCTGCCGGTCACGTAAGCTTTGTCGGCATTGCGCCTCAGCGTAATATCGGATTCCACGCCTTGTCCGGAAGGGTCTTTCACGGTTCCTTCCAGCACGATCACCGGTTGTGGCTTGATGCGGCTGTCGGCGTCTTTGCCTAATTTTGTGTAGAAAATATCGCCGTTGCGCACAAAGTAGACTTCATCGCGCAGCACGTCCATCACAAAACCATAATCTTCTTCTTTGGTATTGAAGGGTTTGCCGATGTTGTAAACCGGGCCGCATTTGCTGCCGCCCAGCAAAACGGTTTTGAAAATGTCGAGCTTTCCGAAACCGCCCCAACCATCCGAAGCGAAATAAAGCGTGCGATTGTCGGCACCGATGAAGACGGAACGCTCGTCGCCGGGCGTGGAAACATCAAGCTTTTCGGGATACGCCCAAACGCCGTCGCGCCCTTTGCTGGTGATGTAGAGGTCCATGGCGCCCTCGTAACTTTTTCCCACGGCAACGACCAGGATAGTGCCATCCGGCGAAACGGCCATGCCGTCGGTAGCGCTGAATCCCTCTGCAAAAAACCGGTGGATGCCACCATCCAAAGCGACTGGTGTGCCCCATTTTTCGCCGTGCAGTTCCGCCCGGAAATAAGGGCCGCCTTTGATCCTCCAATCGCTCCAGCTCTGGAAATAGACCGTTTGGCCATCGGCAGAAATATTGGGTTCGTCTTCGCCGCTGGAAGTGTTGATGGGCATACCGAGGCAAAGCGGTGCCTGCCAAACGTCGTTGACCCTTTTGCTGAACCAGATGTCGCCGTCGTGCTCCGGTTTGCCCCGGTAAGTGGTGTAGTTGGGATCGGACCAGGATTGGCCGCCCCGCCCCGACATAAAGTACAGGTATTTCCCGTTGGGGGTGATGGAAAGGTTGATGTCGCGGAAAGCGGAATTGAGGGAGGTTAATTCAATGGGCTTAACGTCCCGCTTTGGCAGGGTTTCTGCTTTTTTTTGTGCAAACATTGTCGCAGTGATGGACAAAGAGGCAAAAACGAGTAGTAAGCGTTGGATTGACATACCAATACAGTTTTTTAGGTTATAGAATGCTCAAATATACGGCTAAAATGCCATACACCAAACTTTTGGTTAATGTCTGGCAGTTTGAAATGTTACGGGAACCCTAACGCTCCGTGAGACTCCTCCGCGAAACAAAAACAACGCAGCGTTTCACAGAGTAGACACGGAGTTTCACGGAGCTACATAGACCTTCCGCGTTAGGTATAAATACTTCAAATTTTTGCTACTTTTTTTACAACAACCTGATCTCCAGATTTTATGGTTACAAAACAGAGCTAAATTTTTAAAAATTTGTTCACAAACACCTGACCATCAACCCGAATTTCAACAAAATACACCCCAGGGAGCCAAAGAATCAAGATAACCCAATGTTTGCTGGAAGCCCGAACTTTTTTGGGCGATAAATCAGGTTTCTGAATCGTTATAGACAGTGGATGGGGCGCGAGGTTGTCCGGGGTTGTGTAAAGAGCAGCAATCATATTTTGTGAAATTTGTACCGGCTCTTTACCTTTATCCAAAATTTGCAGCCTTATGTCCAATAGCACGAAATTTAAAGCCAACGACTACGTAAAAATTATTGACGGCACGGAAATAGATGAAATCAACGAACCTGCCGTAGGGTGGCAGGGGTTGATTCTTAAAGCTCCGAGTACACCTAAAGGCAGCCTATCTGATTGCATTGGATGCGCAGACCCTGAACAAGCTGCCGGACGAATACCTTGAAACCTGCGTTTATGAAGCCTGTGATCCCTTGGAATATTATTTTCCAGAAGAAAACCTGGAACCAGCCACCCGCAGAGACGATGATGAACAATTGGAAAACGCCAAAGCTGCTATCGAGGAGCGAATGGAAGCTTTTGAAGCGGAAATAGAGGACGAAGAAGAGGACGAAGAAGAGGAGGAGCTTGACGAAGCCTTGCTTGAGGAATGGATTGCCCGTTTTCAGGACAGCCCGGAGTTCAACGAATTAACAGCAGAACAGCAGGAATACGGAGAAGACGCGCCCAAAATCTTTGCGCAGTTTGCGTTCCAGTATGAATGGGTACAAGTGGGCAAATGGACACCATATACTGTTGATCTTGTTTGTTTGGAGTGGATTCCCGGTAAATTAAGCAGTGAACCAGCGTACTTTGTCAATTTCGGCCCTGTACTGGCTCAGTTTTTTGGATTTTTACACCGGGAGAATATCCTTGAAAATGCCCGGGCTTTACAAATTTGTACTTTAAAAATTGCATCAAAAATCCCTAAAGAAGCCGCTGATTCGTCCAATTGGGGAATGGCAAAAACCATGATGATGGGGGCAATAAAATCAGGCATAGATATCACTGACCAAAATCAATTAAATGAATTCATCAATAATTATACCGCGAAGCTCAATAGCTTGCCTGCTGTTTCAAAGCACATATCCCTCCACCTCCACCCAAACCCGATCAACCCCATCTCTTTGCTAAAATTGGCCGGAATGAGGTCATCAAAGTGCAATACGATGACGGCACAGAGAAAGAGACCAAGTTTAAAAAGGTGGAAGGCGATTTGAGGGAGGGGAAGTGTGTGATTTTGAGTTGAGGCCATTTCCCCAACAATGCTTAGCTTTACCCCCTCAATCAAACACCACCACACATGTCCCGATCACACCTCGCACTCCTTTTTTTGAGCGCCATATTCACGTTCTGCGCCACTTCCTGCAAAAACGATTCCCCCTCCAATGGCACAGCGACAGCCAAATACCCATCGCCGGAAGAAGTCTACGGCGACTTGTTCATCGCAGTGCAGGTTGCCAGCGTTTTTCCCGATGGAAAAACCTTTGCTGATTGCACGCCGAAAGTGCCGGTGAAGGAAATTCTGGCCGCTTACGAAGCTCAAAAAAATCAAGAAAAATTTGACCTGCGCGCTTTTGTGCTCCGGTATTTCGATCCGCCTCATAAATTCGCAAGCGGTTTTGTGAGCGACACCACGCGCTCGGCACAAGACCACATCAATGCGCTCTGGGACGTACTTACCCGCCACGCCGACAGCGCCTCCACGGGTACGCTGATTCCATTGCCTAATCCTTATGTCGTACCCGGCGGCCGTTTCGGCGAGGTTTATTACTGGGACAGCTACTTCACCATGCTGGGCCTGCAATCTGTGGGCAAAGTGGACATGATGGAAAGCATGGTGGACAATTTCGCCTATCTGATTGACGAACTCGGTTTCATCCCCAACGGCAACCGCACCTACTACAACAGCCGCTCGCAACCGCCATTTTTTGCGCTGATGGCCGGTTTGCTGGCAGAAGCCAAAGGCAATGAAGCGCTGGCACAATACCTGCCCCAATTGGAAAAAGAATACAATTTTTGGATGGACGGCAGTTCTACACTGTCGGATGCCGTGCCCACCCACCGCCGCGTGGTGCGGCTCATTGACGGCACCATCCTCAATCGCTATTGGGACGACCGGGCGACCCCACGTGCGGAAAGCTACCGCGAAGACCTACAAACGGCGGGCAAAAGCGGTCGCCCCCCAGAAGAAGTGTACCGCCACCTGCGCGCCGCCTGCGAATCGGGCTGGGACTTCAGCAGCCGCTGGCTCGCCGACGGCAAAACGCTGACCACCATCCACACTGCCGACATCATTCCCGTTGATCTGAACGCACTACTCTACAATTTAGAAATGACCCTGTCCAAAGCATATTCGCAAAAAGACGATCAGGCCGCATCGAAACGCTACTTCGACCTCGCCCAAAAACGCGCAGAAGTGCTGATTAACTATTGCTGGGACGCCGAAAAAGGCTATTTTATGGATTATGATTTCATAAAAAACAAACGCACGGGCGTCGTTTCGGCAGCCGGCATGTACCCGCTGTTTTTTGGCATCGCAACACCGGAACAGGCCAAATCCGCAGCCATTGTATTAAAGCGCGAGTTACTAAAACCCGGCGGCATCGTCACAACGGCCAACGCAACGGGACAGCAATGGGACGCCCCCAACGGCTGGGCGCCTTTGCAGTGGATTTCGATACAAGGTTTGAGGAAATACGGCAACGACGAACTGGCTCAAAACATCCGACAGCGATGGACGCACCTGAACGTAAAAGTGTACAAAAACACCGGCAAAATGGTCGAAAAATACAACGTGCTCGACATGACGCTGCAGGCCGGCGGCGGCGAATACCCGGTTCAAGATGGCTTCGGCTGGACGAACGGTGTGCTGCTTAAGTTGTTGTCGGAGAATAGTTTTATGGATTAGTGTTATTACCAGATAGTTTTTTTACCATATATTGTTTTTTTACCACAACTGTCCCGCACTACCTGCGAGCATGGGCTGTGCATGAAAGCAGTAAATAAACTATACACACCATTGATGAAGACGAGCTTGTCAGCACTTCATTGGAACCTGCGATCTTGTCGCATGGAGTCGCCATACAGCGCCCCGAAAGGCGTATCGGCTCGCGGTGGGCTGGGTTGTGGGAGAGGGTGCCTATTTTTGCCTTTCAGATACCTTTGAGCCGGTTGATTAAGGATCAACAGCCAGGTACAGCGGTTTCTTAAGCCTGGAAATTAGGCAAAAATCAGCGGCGAGTCGAGGAGCCAACCTGAAGCCAGGCTAAAGATCAAACCGTCATCTTTCTCTACTTGCAGCCCTGAAAACCAGGGCGCATTATGGCGAGAAGCCTTTTTGCTTACTTTTTGGGCCTCAAAAAGTAAGAAGAAATCAGGAGCAAAGACCAATTGACTAAATTCCAGCAGGACTCCAAACAAATGAGCAAACAAAATATGCATAGCAGACGCTCGCAAGTAGTGCCGGACAAGTTATGGTAAAAAATTAACGCATGATTAAAGATACATCGCTCCAAACATCCCTAAAACAAGCAGGCCAAGCCCGGATGAACCACCTCGGCGCATCGGGTACCCCCTTTTTGTTTTTGATTGATTTTGAAGCGAAACAATGGATCGTTGAACGGTTGGACGCAATCAATTCCAAAGACATTGCCTTCAATTTCAATGGAAAAGGCAACGCGATGGCGAATTCAGTTTTGCCTTCGGATAAAGACATTTGGTTTGAAAAATACCCGGTCGCTTATGCCCGCTACCTCGAAGCTTTCCGGGAGGTCGTCACCCAGCAGCGCAATGGCAATTCTTTTCTGACCAACCTGACTTTTCCCACGCCAATCGCCACAAACTTAACACTGGAGGAGATTTTCCAATACAGCTCGGCTCGCTACAAACTGCGGGTTAGCGATGAATTTGTCGTTTTTTCCCCGGAAACTTTTGTGCAGATCAACGACGGCGTCATCGCTTCCTGCCCCATGAAAGGCACCATAGACGCGAATGTGCCCAACGCCGCCCAGCGCATTCTGGAAGACGAAAAAGAAAAGGCCGAACACGCCACCATCGTTGACCTCATCCGAAACGACCTGAGCCGCGTGGCTTCGCAGGTGCAGGTTGAGCGCTACCGCTATATTGAGCGCCTGACCACGTCCGGGAAAGACCTGCTACAGGTGTCTTCCCGCATCAGCGGCCAATTGCCGGACAATCATCGCAGCCGGCTGGGCGATATTTTTGCTGCGCTCTTACCGGCAGGTTCCATCAGCGGCGCACCCAAACAAAAAACGCTGGAAATCATCGCTGCGGCAGAGGACTACGAACGAGGCTTCTACACCGGCGTCTGCGGCTATTTCGATGGCCGGGATGTGGACAGCGCCGTATTGATCCGCTTCATCGAAAAAACGCCGGAAGGCTTATTGTACAAAAGCGGCGGCGGCATCACCGTTTACAGCGACCCGCAAAAAGAATATCAGGAACTCCTAGATAAAGTTTATGTCCCGCTTCATCGAAACGATCAAAATACAGAACGGCCAGCCCTGCAATCTGCGGTTGCATGAAGCGCGGTTGCAGCGCACCCGGCAGCATTTTTTCCCCGGCGCCCCTCCTACCCTGCCTTTGGAAGATTGGTTGCCCGTGCCCGCGGCTTGCCAAACAGGGCTGTTCAAATGCCGGGTGATCTATGCGGAAGCGCTCTTGCAGGCTGAATTTTTCCCCTATGCGCCACGGCCCATCCATAGCCTGAAACTCGTCGCAGACGAGGCCATTGACTACCCCTGGAAATACGAAGACCGAAGCGCGCTTGAGCGGTTGTTCGCGCAAAAAGGCACCTGCGACGACATCCTTATTGTAAAAAACGGATTGCTGACCGACAGCTCTTACAGCAACCTGGCTTTTTACGATGGTTCTGCGTGGTTTACCCCGGAAACGCCGCTGCTGCAAGGCGTACAACGGGAGCGGTTATTGCGGGAAGGACGAATAATCCCCGCATCTATTCGGGTAGAAGATTTGAATGGCTTTTCGCAAATTGCTTTGATTAATGCGATGCTGGAATTAGGGGATTGCGTGGTGGAGGCGGCAAATGTACTTGGAAGATGATGCTTAGGAACATCGCAATAATAAGTTCGCGTTTTCGGCGTGGGGATTTTTCCAGCGGACAAGGCGCAAGAAGGGAGCGTAGCCAAAGCTACGTGACCGACGAAGGCAATTGCGCCGACTGAAAGCAATTGCGGGAAGTCCG
>JBBQGV010000130.1:0-14338 GCA_038323375.1 Chitinophagales bacterium | reverse complement strand
TTGCCCGTACATGCCCGCTACGTACAAACGACCGGGGCGCAATTCGAATCCCGCGCCTTTGAAGTTGACGTTGTTCAGCGTGTATTTGGAAAAATTCAGGTTGCGGTCGCCGAGGTGCAGGCGCGCCCATTTGTAGCCCGGACTGATGCCCACAAAGGTGTATGCAGGCAGGTTGAACTGTTGGTTGGCGTCGGAAAAAGCTAAGGAAAATGGGGCGTCTATCCCCAGGTAACTAAGATTCAGGTTGGCCAATGCCCGCCATTGCAAGGCATCGCGCCGTGCTTCAATGCCATCCGACAGGTAAAAATTGCTGTAAAGGTTTAATCCACCGCTGATCTGGAGCGGTTGCCGGCGAATGTTTTTGAGGGATTGGGCGACCCCTTCCACATCCTGCGCGTGAAGATTAACGGCAGTGAATAGTACGAGTGCGGCCAATAACAGGTGGCGCCCGGCAGATGGTTGGTCGTGTAGCATAGCGGAGGTTTAGTTGATTCAGGACTCATTCTACCACAAAGGGTTGTTTCGTTCCAATGACCATTCGGTAAAAGCCATGCTACAAAATTGCAACAACCTCTGCTGAAAGCCATGCCAATTCGCGGCAATCTTTGGTATATTCGCAGCATGGGTCACAAAAAGCATTGCCTATTTGTCTTTTAACGAATGGCGGGCTAAATTTAAAATAATGACAATGAACTATTTAGTGTTTTTGCTGGGCGAAACCCCAAACATCTCCCGAAAGGATCTTGAAAAATGCGAGACATCTTTGTAGCCTACTTGGAAAGCGACTTCTGACACGGTTAAGTCACCCGTTTCCAGCATCAATTTTGCCTTTTGCAAGCGGTGTGCGCGAATAAAATCCGAAGGTGAAATGTCTACTAAGGCTTTCATTTTTCGCAGCAATTGGGAACGACTCATGTTCAGCGCCTGGCAGAGTTGTGGCAGTGCAAAATCCTCGTCGGCAACATTTTCTTCTATGACCTGCCGCACCTTGCCGATGAAAGCGTCCTCAATCTCGTAGGTTTCTTTTTGCTCTTCCGAAGGAACAATTTCCGGCAAGATTCCGGTTTTTTTTAAAAAATAAGCCGCCATCTGCTTTTGCCTTTTCAACAACATTTCTAACCGCACCAACAGTTCTTCTAAGTCGAAAGGTTTGGGCAGATAAGCATCCGCGCCGCGCCGCAGCCCTGCAATTTTGGAGGCGCTGTCGGCTTTTGCGGTAAGCAAAATGATGGGAATGTGGCTGGTGCGCTCGTCGTTTTTTAACGTGTCGCACACTTCGTAACCGTCCTTTTCGGGCATCATCACGTCGCTGATGATGAGGTCGGGAATGTTTTTGAGTGCTTTTTCGATGCCGCTTTTTCCATTGTAAGCCACTTCCAATTGATACGAATCTTCGAGGCAGGTTTTCAGGTAAGCAACGACTTCGGGGTTGTCTTCGACGATGAGCAGTTGGGGCAATGACGAAGGATGCGTGGCGGAAGAAGTAGAATCGGCACTATTGGCAAACTGCCCGGCGTCGGGCAAGGAGGCCAACCGGGCGGTCATCAGGGATTTATCTCCGGGTCTCAACGTAGCATCGAGCGCTTGCAATTGCTGCTGTGGCGGTGTGTAAGGCAAGGTGACCAGGAAGCTTGTGCCCACCCCGCTTGTACTTGTCACGTTTACAGACCCTTGCATGAGTTTGACCAATTCCTGCACCATTGCCAACCCGATGCCGGCGCCTTCTCCCTGGCGGGTCGTCGAATTGTCCACCTGATAAAAACGATCGAATATCCGGTTTAACTCATCGGCCGGAATACCGCTGCCAGTATCGCTGATTTGAAGGACGATTTTGGAGGAGTCGCTCAGGGGCAAGCCATTTGTAGTCATTTTTAATTCAATGCGCCCACCTTCGGGTGTAAATTTGAGGGCATTGGAAAGCAAATTGACGAGGATGGTTTGAATTTTTTCGGGGTCGAACGCCATTTCCAATTCGGGAATATCGCTCTCGAAGGACATCTTTATCTCGTGGGTTTCGGCGTAGGAATGGCAAGATTCAACCTGATAGCGTAGAAAAGCTATGAAGTCGCTATTGACAGGGGCGAGCCGCAGTTTGCCCGCTTCGAGGCGCGACAGATCAAGCAGTTGATTCACAAGGTTCAGCAAGCGATAGCCATTGCGCTGCACGTTGAACAAAACGCCCCGGAGGTCGTCGGTACTGACATTGGGCAAACGGTTCAGGGTGTTTTCTGCCGGCCCGATCAACAGGGTCAGCGGCGTGCGGAATTCGTGGGTAATGTTGGCAAAAAAGCGGGATTTCAACTCGTCTAACTCTTTCAGTTTATTGAACTCCAATTGTTCCATTTCCTGAAGCTGCTTCTGCCGGATGCGTTGCAGTACCCATTGCCATAACTTGAATCCTGCTCCTGCCAGCAGCAACAGATACAACAAATAAGCCCACCAGGTGCGGTAGAACGGCGGCAAAATATGCAGGTTGAAAACCCCTGTTTCCCCAATATGGCCATAAATGTTGCGCGCGCGAATTAAGAAGCGGTACTTGCCCGGCGGCAGATTGGTGTAGTCTTTGTAAGTTTCAGTATTCCAGTTCGACCAATCTTTGTCGTAACCTTCCAGTAGATACTGATATTCGTTTTTCGATTCATCGTCGAAGCTGGGCGCAGCATAACGGAAGCGGAGGGAATTGTAAGCATAGGCCAACTGAAGCAAATAATCTGGTTTTGTGCCTGCTCCTGCATAGAGGATAGAATCCCCATTGGCAACAACCTGCCGGAGCAAGGTGGAAAAGCCTGTGGCGTGGTTGGGAGGCACGGCACCGTCGTAGCGCACTACCCGGTCATTGCCTCCCATCCAGGTAACCTGCTCTTTCAAAGGGTCAGGATAGATGCTAAAAATCGGCAGCTTGACAATGCGCAAAAAAGGGCTTTGATCCCAGATGTAGGTACCGTCAGCCTGTGGCCGGGCCACGCCGGAGGGCACGCCATAGTCAGCCAACAGCCAAAGCTCCCCCCGAGGGGCGCGAGCCGCTGAAAACAGCGGAATTTCAGGGGGAAGCCCTGATACTAAAGTAGAATCCCGATAAAAACGTTGTGATGATTCTTCAAAAGCCAGGATGCCTTTTAGGGTGGCGAAGCGCAGCCCCCGGTCAGTTGGAAAGGCAATTACCCGGTTGGCCGGAGGAAGGCCGTGCTCAGTGCCGTAGTGTGCTATTGCAGGCTGTGGGGTGTAGCCCTTAGAAAAGTCTACGCGGAGCAGGCCTTTGAAATAATCGGTGAGCCAGAATTTTCCATCTGGCGTTTCATAAAAATGGCGAACTTCCTCATCCAACGCTGCCAAGTTGCCTTCATCGCGCCATTGGCCTGCCTCGCAATACAATGATTTCACCCCTTTCCGCAAACCGGCAAAAACCCGATTGGGGTTCTGTTGTGAGCGATGCAGCGAAAAAACAAAGTCATTTGAGATGCGCCGGGCTTGCCCTCCTTTGACTTCAAAGATCCCATCAAAAGTCCCTGCTAATAGAGACGTTCCAAAAGGAAGGATGGTCCAGCACTGAGAGGATACCCCTGCCACTTGTTGGAAAACACCCCGATTCTCATCCAAATAAAACAGCCCCATGATGCTGGCAAAATAGAGCCGACCTTCGTGGCGGGCCATTTCCCAAATGCTGCCCCGGATGCCTTCCCGTTCCCCAAAATAACGCAGGGGGCTGCCCGTTTCTATTCGTGCAATGCCGACTTGCATCCCTACCCAAAGTGCGCGCTGCTGGTCTTCGTACAAAGACAATACGGCGTCATCTTGCAAGCCGGTGGTTTCCTGAAGGTGCTGCCGGAGTTTTCCCGATGCGTCTACGATGACTATCCCTTGCTGCATGGTGCCGAAAGCGTATTGACCATTAGACAGGGCGGTGGCGCAAAAAATTTGAGCGCGGCGGAGGAGTTCGTCCGCTTCCGTCGTAAAGCGCGTGATGGCATGGCCATCATATAAAAAAAGCCCATTGCCACGCGTGACAATCAGGGTGTTTTTTTTGCCCTGGCTGTTGAAGGGAAGCATGGCGCTGATGCGTTCGTCTTTGAGTTGTTCCCCCAACGGTGCCAGACGGAGCGAATCGCCAACGATTTGCATCAGCCCCGTTTCCTTTTGGTGTATGTAAAACTGGTCGTTGACCAAAAAACCAAAATGGAAAGCCGTGCGGGCCGGCCATACGCGCATCTTTTTCCCGTCCCAACGAAAGACATACTTGACCGTGGCAAAATAGACGCCTTCCGGAGTGCTCAGCGTCTGCCATACGTCGGTAAAATCGCGATGTCGTTCTTCGAGTTGGGGCAGCAGCGAAACAAATTTCAATTGTCGGGTTGAATCGGGTGCCAGGTATCCAATTTCGCTGTACCCTCCCACAAAAATGCGACCATCGGCATTTATAGCCAAAGATCGGGCAATTTTGGCATTGGGAATTGGGATCAGGTGCCACGAGACTCCGTCGTATTCCAACAGCCCGTGGCTATTGCCAAAATACATCACCCCGCGCGGGTCTTGCACGATGCCCCAGTTCTGGTTGTGAGCACCATATTCGGTGGGGGAATAGTTGCGGATGAAGGGCGTTCCAGTATGGCTATTCGTGCCTAAAACTGGGGTCGTATTTTGGGCAGGCAGCACGTGGCACAAAAGGAAAAACAACAGGAAGGATGCCCATTCCCATGAGGTTATCACGCTTGTTGTGTTACGGCACTGCATCTATTGGTTTTCTTTTTTTGCAGGACAAAAATACGAAAAATAAGAACTGGTGTCCCCCAAAAAACGGGAGTAGGGGCAAGTTGCAACTTGCCTCTACGCGTAAATGACCGATTTTGGGGCGAAACATAACGCAGCTATCGGACTTTAAAGACAGACACCAATAGCTAAAACCCAACAGGGTAGAAGATTTTTAGAAAGGCCAAATCCGACAAATTCACTGTCGTAAACGCGCTTTTAAAAAAAAATGCTTTCGTTTTTGCGAAAAGCCGTACTTTTTTCGCACGAAAAAACCGTGCATTCATGGCTGACAAAACGCAGAACCAACCTTATTGGTACAAAGATGGCATCTTCTACGCGCTCCACATTCGCTCTTTCTACGACAGCAGCGGCAATGGCATCGGCGATATTGAAGGTCTGATTCAGAAATTGGATTATTTGGAAGACTTGGGCGTGAACTGCCTGTCGCTCATGCCGTTCTACCCTTCGCCGCTGAAAGACGATGGCTACGACATTTCCGATTATTGCGACGTTCACCCCGAATACGGCACGCTGGAAACGTTTCAACGCCTGCTCGACGAAGCCCACAAACGGGGCCTCCGCGTAGTCATAGATTTGATGATGAACCATACCTCCGTCACCCACGATTGGTTCCAGCGCGCCCGTAAAGCGCCGGAAGGATCGCCGGAACGCGATTTTTACGTGTGGAGCGACCGGCAGGATAAATACAGCGAAGCCGGCATCCTGTTCAACGATTACGAAACCTCGAACTGGGAATGGGACAATGCCGCGCAGGCCTACTACTGGCACCGGTTCTACAGCCATCAGGCGGATTTGAACTACCGCAATGAATTGGTGCGCGAGGAAATCCGCAAGGTCATAGACTATTGGTTTGATATGGGGGTAGATGGCCTGCGCCTCACGTCCATTGCATTCATTTTCCAGTGTGAAGGCACGGATTGCGAAAACCTGCCGGAAGTCCACGATTACCTGCGCGAACTTCGGCGCCATGTGGATCGCCGGCACCCGGGTAAAATCCTGATGGCGGAAACTAACCTTTGGCCTGAAGATGCTGCTCAGTATTATGGCAAAGCGGACGAGTGCCACATGAATTACCATTTTCCGCTGATGCCACGTCTTTATGTGGCGTTGCAAGCCGAAGACCGTTATCCGGTGACCGACATCATGCTGCAAACACCTTCCATTCCCGACAGCAGCCAATGGGCACTTTTTCTGCGCAACCACGACGACCTCACCCTCTCCATGGTGACGGAAGAGGAGCGCGACTACCTGTATAAAGTATTTGCCCAAGACCAAAGCGCCAAAGTAAACGAGGGCATCCGCCGCCGCTTAGCGCCCTTACTTGGCAATGACCGCCGCAAAATCGAACTGCTCAACAGCCTGCTGTTTTCCCTGCCGGGCACCCCCGTTATTTATTACGGCGATGAAATCGGCATGGGCGACAACATCTACCTCGGCGACCGCAACAGCGTGCGCACCCCCATGCATTGGAATGCCAACCAGAATGCCGGTTTTTCGGAAGCCAACCCGCAAAAACTGTTCCTCCCGGTCATTCGGGACCCTATGTACCGCTACGAAACGGTGAATGTAGACAACCAAAATAACAATACGGCTTCGTTGCTGTGGTGGATGAAAAACATCATCTCGATGCGCAAACGGCTGAAAGCATTCGGCTGGGGCAGTATCGAATTTCTGGAGTCGGACAACAGCAAAATTCTCAGTTTTGTGCGTTCCTACGAAGGGGAAAGTATTCTCGTGGTCTGCAACCTGTCCAAATTTTCGCAGGCTGTATCCTTAGACATGAAGCGCTTCAAAGGGGTGCAGCCGGTCGAAATTTTCAGCCAGAACCGCTTTTTTGAAATCAGCGAAGACGATTATAAATTTACCATCGGGCCTTACGGCTACTATTGGTTCCTGATCGAGCAGGGCGAAGAAAAAGACGACGTGCCGAAAGAGCGGGCCATTCCTTCGCTGGAGGTTGAGGTAGCCTGGAAAGATTTTTTCCAGACCTATGCTGCCCGGCGCAGCTTTGAAAAACGGGTGTTGCCCAATTACATGCGCTCCTGCCGCTGGTTTGGCGGCAAATCGAAAAAGATCGTCGCCCTGAGCACCCGCCGCGCACCGGCCATCACGGTGGAAGACGAAATTGCGTATTTGGTCAATGTAGAAACCCGCTACACGGACGGCCTTCCGGAAACTTATTTTCTTCCGGTGCTTTTCCTCACCAACCCGGAAGACATGCTGCGCTTCCTGAAAAACGAGCCAAAAAGCGTGATTTGCTACCTTAAAACGCCGGATAAGGAAGGCATTCTGATAGATGCGATTTACGAGGAAGCGTTCCGCAACGAACTATTCTGGCTCATCCGAAATGCTGCTTCAGTGCCGGTCACAGACGGGGCGCTGCACTTCGAGCCGGGTCGGATGTTGCAGGAACTTAAGGTGGAAAAAGTGGACATTGCTTCCGAAATCCTGCGGGCAGAGCAGAGCAATACTTCAGTGATTTACAACAACCAGTTCTTTTTCAAGATTTACCGCAAATTGGACACCGACATCAATCCAGACCTGGAGCTGGTGCGCTTTTTGTCGGAAAAAACCAATTTTGCCAACTCCCCGCGCTACAGCGGCGGCATCCAGTTGGAAGATCGGGTGGAAAAATCCTATATCATTCTTGGATTGCTCCAAAATAAAATTCCGAACCAGGGCGAAGCCTGGACCAGCATGCTGGAAACGCTGAGCCGCTTTTACGAGCAGGTGCTCTTGCCGGGGGATAAAGCCCCGGTTTTGCCGGATCTCGTCCACCGCGACCGGCTCTATTTTGAAGACCTGCCGGAAACCCTGCAAACGCTTATCGGTGCCGAAGCCTATGAACGTGTAACCCTGCTGGCGCGCCGCACCGCCGAAATGCACATCGCCTTGTCTACTGCAAGCGAAGAGGACAAAGCTTTTGCGCCGGAACGCTTCACGCAGCATTACCAGCGCTCCATCTACTCCGGCCATCGGAAATTGGTGAGCGAAACCTTCAGCGCGCTGGAAAACCGCCTGAAAAACCTGCCGGAACACGTGGCCCGCGAAGCCCGCGCGGCGCTCGACCTGCGCGAAGACATCCTGAATTGTTTTAACGAAATCTACAGCCGCAAAATCGAAGCCTACAAAACCCGCATCCACGGCGATTACCACCTCGGGCAGGTGCTGTTCAATGGCCGCGATTACTTCATCATTGATTTTGAAGGCGAACCCATGCACTCCATCAGCGAACGCCGCCTGAAAAAAACGCCGTTCAAGGACGTGGCGGGCATGATCCGCTCTTTCCACTACGCTGCCTACGGCCAGTTGCTGCTGAACCAAAACTATCGCAAAGACGACATGGCCTTGCTGGAACAATGGGCGCACCAATGGTTCCATTACATCAGCCGCTTCTACCTCACCGCCTACTTGGATCGCGCCGCCGGCAACAGCTTCATCCCTTCTGTGGAGGAAGACGTCCAGTTGCTGCTGCGCACCTACATGCTGGAAAAAGCGATCTACGAAGTGAGCTACGAAATGAATGCCCGACCTGAGTGGTTGCGTATCCCGTTGCGGGGAGTGATGAATGTGATGGAGGGGTATTTGGGGAAGTAGAGGGAGAGAGGGGAAGAGGGAGTGACAGGGAGTCTGCAACGGGCGAACGGTTGTTTGGAGTTTTGTGGTTCACTTGAGGAATACGGGAAACGCACGCCTTCCGGAGATGGCTCTCCGTCGGTTTGTCACTCCCGGCATGAAATGTCGTCAACTTAGCGAAAATTGAGGCGACATCTCGCCGCCCTAAAGCGGCAGGTGTCGTCTCGATTTTTGCGATTCGCGACCCGGTTTTTTGAGATGTCACCTGCTTCGTGCCTCAGCAGATTACCCCTAAAAAACCTTAAATTGACGACATTATACTCCCGCCGGGAGTCTGCGAAAGGAGAAAGGCTGTTCAAAGTGTTGCAGACTGCCTGCCGGGAGTGACAGCCGTGTAGCGAGCGAGCGTAGCGATCAGCGAGCTGCAAACAGCTATAATCACATCTCCAAAACTCCCAAAAAATCCCTACATTTGATCCCCAAGCAAACAACATCAAAAACAGACCATGCAATCACCACGCACCCACCTCATTGACCAATTCCGCCGCACCTTCGACGGAGAAGCCTGGCACGGCCCGGCTGTGATGGAAGTCTTGCGGGACATCCCGGCAGAATACGCCTCGCGGCGCCTTAGCACGAGCCATTCCGTTGGTGAATTGGCAGGCCATATCTTAGCCTGGCGCGAATACGCCATCGCAAAACTCGAAGGGGACGCGGATTACAAAGTCCTGGAAGAAGAAAATTTTCCGGTAGTAACCGCCGAAAACTGGTCGGAAATTTTGGTGCGGCTGGAAGCCTCCCAACACGAACTATTGGGGCTGCTGGAAGCCATAGCCGACGAACGCATGCAGGAAATCGTGCCTGGCAAAAAACATACGTTTTCGGTGCTGCTGCACGGAGTAGTGCACCACGATGTTTACCATTTGGGGCAGTTGGTATTGATGAAGCAGTATTTACCGCAGTAAAAATCACGTAAACCCGCAATCCCCGTCCCCATCCTGGATTTCAAAATTTTCGCCGCAGTTTTCTAATTCAAAAACCTTGGAAATCAGGTAGTGGCGCCGAACCTCCCGTTTCAAAAAAAACAGGCTTTTTCGCTGCCGCAATCGCTCCACGAGCGCCGGATGAAAAACCGTAAACACATTGACCCGCCAGCGGTGCAGGTGAAAAGCGACGACCTGTAAAACCGCGTCTATCTCCCTTTCCACATAACAAAAAGGCAGTTTCAAAAAGCGATTCCGTTTGGAAAACACCAAAAAAGCAAGGAGCTGGTTTTTCTGGTTTTTGATTTTAATCCCATAAAAATCAAAAGATTGATCGGTGGAAGAGAAGTGATAGCGCTTGCCGAAATCGTCTTTTTCCGGCGCGGAAAGCACCCAGGGGTTTTGAAATACCCAGTTCAGCTCTGCGGCACCTTTTTGGAAGCCTTTTGCGCTGCGCGTGTGTTCGATGAACGTTGCAGCTTCTTCGTCTACTTCCCGAACGTATTCCAATTTTAAATCTCCAAGACCGGGTTTCCAAATCAAAAACCGCGCATCCAATATCGCATTTGCCACCCCATCAAAGGCTTTCAGGAAAAAACCGATTTTTTCAAACCACGGGCTGCGAGGTGTCAGCAGGGTATGGAGGTCAGAACGGAGGTAGAGCCGGAGGCCGCGTTTGACGGGCAAATCCCGGAACAGCCCGGTTTTGTCGTACAGCTTTTTGGCCGGTGCCGTAAATTCAGTGGCTAAGAGTTTTTGCCCCCAGGCTTCAAAGCAATGTTGCAGCAGTTGTTGTGCGATTTGTTTCCCCCGGTGTTCCGGCGCAATCCACAGGCACGACATCCAGCCGCATTTCAGGGTGCCGTTCATGCGGTCGGGCAAAACGCCGAGGTAGCCCACTAGGGTTGATCCTTCATACGCCAGCAGGAGCAGCACGTCTTCCGCTTCCGCCTGCGGATTCCGGATTTGCGACAGTGCCCGGTGGCGCGTAATTGGGATCACCGGCGACTGAATGTATGCGTCGGAATACAGATATTCGGCCAAGCCTTTTTTATCCAATAACTTGATTTCGATCATGTTCTATGGATGCGGTTTTTGCCTGCCAGGGCTTTTAGCAAAAAATAAAGGTACTCATTGTTCAGGATCTCTTTTGCGCTCAGGTCGCCTGTTTCAAAAGGGATGCGCTGAATGTGCTGCGGGAAGCTGTCTTTTTTTAAGCCCGCGCAGCCAAAAGACAGGCTGATAACGGGCACCTGCTCGTACAAATTTTGAAAAAACGCCTTGGAAACCCCGTAATCAGTAAATGGAAAAGCAAACGTCCGGTAGGGTAGGGCGAAGCGATTGCAAATGCTATCCACGCTTTCCCTTGTCTGGCGGAGTTGTTCTTCCAGACCTAAAAAGCGGTATTCCGGGTGGTCGCAACTATGTGCGCCAAAACAGAAGCCTTGATTTTTGAGGGACAAAATCTGATCGCTGTTCAGGTAAGGTTGTTGTTTTGCCAAATAGTCCGCAAAATCTAAACCCACAGTGGTTGCCAGTTCGTCAAGTGCTCCCCGGTTTTGGTAAGAAATGGATAAAAGCGCCGATCGGATATTTATTTGATTGGGGGCGTATCGTTTGAGCCATTTAATCACCGGATCACTTTGTATTTGCTGCTTTTCGCGTTCAAAAGCACCAATCAGTAAACTGGCTTTATAGCGAAAAAACAAGCTTTTGTTGTCTACAAAATCGCTGTTGAGGAAGCAGATCGCCGGGATGCCTTTTTGGAGCAACAACGGCGCAATGAGGTCATGGAATTCGCGCAGGCCGTCGTCGAAGGTCAGCAGGAAGGTATTGGTTTTTGGAAAAATGCCAAGGTGCAACAGGTTTTCCAGTTCCAGCGGGTTTACAGGTCGGTAGTTTTTTAGCAAAAAATCCAAATCTGCGGTAAACTGTCGCACCGTTTTCACCGGGTACAACTGCCGGATGTGTTCCGGGTTGTCGTCAGAAACGGTGTGGAATACGGGAACAATAAAGCGCTGTCCGCTCCACGCCGCCAGCCAGCGGGTTGGCAGCAATGCGCCCGGCTTCCGGAAAAGGTGTAGAAAAGTATCTCGGTATCCGGCCATGATGGCGCAAATTTAAGCATTTGCTGTCACCATTCCCATACGACAATACTCCATTCCTCTCCGTTAGGCGCTTCGTAGCAATGAATTTCCGAAAACCCAATCCTTTTGTGCGCATTGATGGAGCGCTGGTTTTTAATGGCAATTTCGGTGATGGCAAAATCGTATTTGCTTTGAAATTGCTTTTTGTATGCCTCGTAGCACTGGTCTAAAACGCCTTGCCCACGGTAGTTTTTATCCACACAAACCTGGCCTACAACGAGGTAGGTGTAGCCAGAGATGGGTTTTTCGCGGAATGGAGTCTGGTCAAAAAGCTCGAACATAGGGATCAAAGCAGGAATATCGGCTTTTGAATAAACCGTCATGGCCAGCAGGTAGGCAATCACCTGCTCGCCGTCTTTGGCAACCACGTGGGGTTCCAGGTCATTCATCCGCTTCAGATCAGCCAAACTGTGGGTGACGGTCACAAATCCCTGACTAAGCACTTCGTCCCGGGACAAATTAATCGCAAGGTTGCGCTGCTGCAATTCGAGAATGCCCTTTAGGTCGCGCTCCGTTTTGGAAGTGGTGTAGGTGATCATCTATTGATACAGTTTAAAAGATGCAATATTATCAATAAATGTATAACAACGCGATTACCCGATGTTAAAGAAAGACCTACTTCGTCAATTTAAGAACATCTACCCCAATGGCATAACCATAAATATCGCCCTTTTCATTTTTGTGGATGCGAATTTTATTACAAGCCCGACCCAGGTCAATTTTGCTCCAGGAGCCTCCGCCGTCTGTGGTTTCGTAGCCGCTGTTCATGGTGCCAACGTCGCCATGATTTGCATCAATAAAAGCAATGCCGAACTCCCGTGCGCCAGCGTCTTCACAAAGGTTGATTTCCGTCCAGGTTTCGCCGCCGTCAGTCGTTTTGGCAAGCCGTTGTTGCACGTTGGCCGGGTTGTACGACTGGATGGTTACGTAGCCGGTTTCTTTGGTAGGAAAAGCAACTTTCCAGGTAGCTTCCATCAGGCGATTGGATTGGTAAACCGTTTTCCAGGTTTGCCGCCATCGCCGGTTTTCAGGATGAGCGCGTTGGACTGGGCCAGGTCTTCGCTGCTGGCGCTACAAGCAATGCCTTCCCTGGCATTAAACATATCAATGTCGAACATCATTTGTCCGAAAGCTTCCAGACTCCAGGATTCCCAGGTTTTTCCGCCGTCGTGTGAAGCCATCATATTAGCCGGGCTGCCCACGCGGCCAACCGCATAGAGGTGGATGCGGTAGTCTAAAACACCGTGGTTGATGTACGGTTCTTTCACGATATCAATAGCACACAGGTCTTTTACATAAGGCCCTTTGTAGGCTACGGGGTGCCAGGTTTTGCCGCCGTCGGTGGTTCCGTAAAGCGGAATGGTGTCCGTTACATTTGGAAAATAATCCGTGCCTACCGTCCCGACAAAGCCAATAAGGCTGTCTACAAAAGCAATGCAGCGAAAAAAACTGCCTTTTTGCTCCAATTGCTGTATCCAGGTCTGCCCACCGTCATCGGTTCGATATATTTTTCCATATCCGTTGACGTACCAGCTTAAGTTTTCGTTGACGAAACAGATATCATCCTGTTTGCCAGGGTAGGGCTGGGTGGTCAGTTTTTTCCATACCGGGTTTGCTGTTTGCTGGCTGAAGGCAACGCCCGCAATGAGGTTGAATAACAAAAGAGACAGGGTAATTTTTTGTTGTAAGGATGTCATAAACTTTGAATTTTGTGAACCCAAAGATAAGCGAATCCCCTGCGGCGGCTGTCCACCACCACGGTGCCTTCCACGGTGGGGTTGACTAAAAAGTATTCGCCCTCCTGAAGCAGGATGGTTTCTCCGTTCAATTGGTAGTGCTCGACGCCTTGATAGACGTGTTTAATGGAAATACCGGTGAACCGATACGACTGTTCCGTCTGGTGTACGGACGAAATGCGGATCTCGTTGCCGGTACCGGGAATGGAGGCAATGGAACAAAGCATGAGCAGTGATTGGTACGTTCGTCAAATTCGCTTCAACAAACTCACCCTGCTCAAGGTTGCAATATTGCGCTTAAACAAGATGGCTGCCATGTATACGGAGCACATGACAGCCATCGAAGCAAAAATTGCACAGCGCTAAAAAACAACTACACGCACAATCTTTGCAATAGATTCAGCAATTAATGCGTGATGACAATTTGTTCTACCGACTGGCTGCCATCAGAATATATAATCCGAATGGCGTACATACCGGCAATGAAATTCGAGCTGTCAATTTTCAGGTGTTGTTCCGGGCTGCGTTGTTCAAATACAACTTTGCCTTGCAGGTCAATGACTTTGACGAGGTCTGCTTTCGCGTCAATGGGAAGCACGACGTTGAGTTCGTCATTGGCCGGGTTTGGATAAACCTGTGGTTGTACCGTTGCTGCTGTTGCGGTAGTGCCTTGTCTGGGCACGGTAAGACCGATGCTTGGTTCCTCACCTTCAGTTGTGTAGCATCCACTAAAGCAATGGTATTCCGACCAGATCGTTTCGACTTCCCCATCGCATACAGCCCCCACCCGCCAACTGAAGCAGGAATGTGCCATGCCGCCAGAAAGGAAAAAGTAAGTAGCGTTTGTATTGTAAATCAAGGTGTTTTGGATCCCTGATCCGCAGCAGGAAGGATCGTTTAAGGTAATTTCTACCCGGTATTGGGTTGCATTTTGCGCCGGATCCCAATCGAAAACGACGCCATTGGACGGGAAAAAGTTGCAGTGAATGTGCGCTCCTTCAGGTGCAAGGCAAAGTCCATCCACGAGGGCGCAATCAATCGGGCCGCAAAGCTCACACTCCTCTCCCAGTCCCGGGAAAGGGAAATCCAGGACGGTACCCTCTATAAATTGACTGAAGCACACTTCTTC
>JBBQGV010000129.1:0-14568 GCA_038323375.1 Chitinophagales bacterium | reverse complement strand
GACACGCTCCTAAATAGACAGACACTAATTCAGGATGGCTCATGTTTTTTTATTCAAATTGGCTCGGTCAGTGAGGGTGTCACTTCGAAGTGACGCCCTCACTTGCCCCAAAAAATTAAAAATATACCCACGGTATTATTTTTCTATATCTCCCTGATTTCCTAAATTGCTGCGCTTATTTACGCCACGTTCCTTATCTGCCACTTGCCTCCCCTGTGCAACATGCACTGAAGTGAAAGAAGATGCCCTATTGCTATTCTTCACCGAAAATAATTTATTGTTATGAAAAGCACCATTTACACCCTTCGGGCGACTTTGAGTTTCGCACTGACCATTTTTTGCTTGTTTGCGATGCAAGCACAGATTTTTGTAGTCAACGGCGACGCTTCGTCCCTTGGAAACGAATGTTTCCAGATCACCCCTGCGCAGAACAACCAGGCCGGTTCGGTTTGGTCGCAAAACAAAATCAGTTTGGCCAACGACTTTGAATTCCGGGCCGACCTAAACTTTGGCAACAAAGACAGCAATGGCGCGGATGGGATAGCCTTTGTGTTTCAACCGGTTTGCACCGGCCTGGGCAGTCTCGGTGGCGGCATCGGCTACCAGGGCATTGCGCCTTCGCTGGCTGTTGAATACGATACTTATCAAAACTCAGTAGAAAATAACGATCCAATTCAGGATCACATCGCCTTACAGCGAAACGGCGTACTTTTCCACGCTGCGCCCAGCATGCTCGCCGGGGTGTCGCTGCTGCCCAATATCGAAAACGGCGCCAACCACAGCACCGTCATTAGTTGGGATGCCGGCGCGCAAGTCCTGAGCGTGTTATTTGACGGAGTGCTCCAGTTTTCCTACAATGGCGATATTGTAGCGGATATTTTTGGCGGCAACCCGGAGGTCTTCTGGGGTTTTACGGCTGCAACCGGCGCCCTCAACAACGACCAGCGCGTGTGCATCACCGATGTGGTGTCAACCGAACTGACCCAATACGTGGTCACCGATGCTTCCTGTGTGGAAAATGCTGATGGAGCGATTGATTTTACGGCAAGCCCGGGCGTAACCTTTGCCTGGAGCAATGGCGAAACCACGGAAGACATCAGCAACCTGCTTCCCGGAATCTATACTTTGTCCGTCACCGATGCGAACGGCTGCGCCAGTACCTATCTGATTGAAGTGGGCGTGGCGCTGGATCTCGTTCAGCCTGCAATTGTCTGCCCTTCGGGCGCTTCGGTTTCCTGTGGCGACGACTTCAGCCCGGTAAGTCTGGGCATGGCTACGGGTACTGACAACTGTCTGGGAACGCTGGTTACCTTCAGCGACAGCGAAACCCCGGCGAGCTGCGCCAATGGAGCCATCGTGCGCACCTGGACCGCAACCGACCTGGCTGGCAATACAGCAACCTGCTTACAAAACATTGCCGTTATCGGAGATGATATCGCGCCGGTTTGCCTCAACTGCCCCGGCGACGTAACCGTTTCCTGCGACAACATTCCGGATTTGCCTATCCTTGAAGTGACCGATAATTGCGATTCAGCGCCTGCCATCAGCCTCATCAGCACGACTTCGCAGACCGGCGATGGCTCCTGCGGCGATTATTCCTATACCATTTCACGGGTGGTTACCGTGACCGACCAGTGCGGCAATGCGCAAAGCTATCCGCAAACGGTTACGGTGGTAGACGAAATAGCGCCCGTGCTCACTTGCCCTGCCGATACTACGATTTCCTGCGATGAACTTGACCTTCCCGGCGCCACGGGGACGGCTACTGCTTTAGACAACTGCGACCCTGCGCCCGCAGTGACGTGGGAAGACAACGTGGTCTCCGGCGATTGCGATTGGGAATGCCTCATTGAGCGCACCTGGAAAGTCGTGGATGCTTGCGGCAATGTCAGCGTTTGTGTTCAAAACATTACAAGCACCTCCGTATTTCTGCTGGAAGAAGCACTTTCCGTAGATACCGATGGCGATGGCTTACCGAACCCGCTGGTACTTGGCGTTTCGCGCAATAAGCTCACTCTCAAGCCGGGAGCAGGCGCTTGCATCATCGAATGGATGCCTTCGATGGGTGATTCTTCCACCTCGTTGCGCACGGCACAACTTGTGATTGATGGTGCCGATTGTTCGATTGCGCCCAACCTGATTAATGCCGATGGTAAATCCCGCAACCCATTGCTGGAAGCAGGTCTGAAACTGAGTGTCAAAGTGCGCCTCGATCCGGCTTATGGCAATAGGTTGTTGTCTCAGTTGGAGGAATGCATTTTTCACCCCATCGTTTATCAATACATGCCACCGAATCCGGACGTGAACGACCTGCTTCGGTTGGCCAACCTGGGGCTGGGCAACATCATCGGCCCGCCACACCTGAATCATTTGCTGAATGCCCTGCGCTGCATCAATGGTACGTACGATATTTGCGACCCGGCGGAAATGGATATGTCCTTTGCGGCACCGGGCGGCCAACTGCCTTCAACACTGGTTGATGTACATAAACCGATGTGGACGGTATTTCCGAATCCAGCTTCCGGCAACGTTTTTGCAGACCTGAGCCAATGGGCAGACCAATCTGTCGAACTCGAATTGGTGAATGCCAGTGGGCAGGTCATGCAGGTAATGCACACGATAGCGCCGGATGCGCCGCTTCGCATAGAGGTGGCCGGTTATCCTGCCGGTCTTTATTTCCTGCGGGTGAAAACAGGCAGTGGGGTAGGGGAGACGGTGCGATTTGTGATTGGGGGTAGATAAGCCTTGCTGAGTTACTCCGTGAAACTCCGTATTATTTATTTTGTGGAGTTTCACGGAGTTCGATTAGTCTATTTTGATGATTTTCCCACTTACCTTAAAATCTTCTCTTTCGATGAAGAAAAAGTAGGTTCCGCTGCACAGCTTCGAGATGTCCAAATTGCTTAATGGCTGTGTGATTTCGGTTGAGAAAACTTGTCTGCCCAACAAGTCGTAGAGTCGCAATCCGTATTCTTTGCCTTGCATTTCTGGAAAGTTAATCCAAATTTCCCCATGCGTTGGGTTAGGGTAAATGGCAATTGAATTCACAGCAATCAAGGACTCGACGTTATTCGTGGAGGGTTCACAATCCTCATTTGACATACAATAATGAGGGATATTGGGTATGGTTGCAAAATTATAAGAAGGCAGATTAACACCACGTTGAACCAACTCGCAGGACAATCCCATACTGTCCGGTTTTTCAATGACGTGCAAGTTCAGCGTACTGCTGGTACTGGAAATATAAATTTTTCCATCCGGTGCCAGCGCAGCAAGATAAAATATGGTGGCATAAGGGTTGTAAGTTCCATCCCACTCCGCTACCTGTATTTTGCTGGCTTCGATATTGGGAGCCTCCAGGTCAAACTGATACACCTTTTTTCGGGCGCATACATACAGGAATCTGGAATTAGGGGATACGGCAACTCCTGCAATATAATTGATCGTATCATTAGGAAACATAATCTGTATGGGGTTAGACAGATCGCCCGTGGCATTGTCAAAATCAAAGATATTCAAGCCGTTCCAGGAATTAAAGCGGATGTATTTTTTTAGATCGGGAGAAAAAACGGCTTGTGCCCCTGAATCGTCACCGCTCCACACATGCCCCTCGCATTTGAGTATAGGGGGTTGCACGCCCATTTGGGGTTGCGTATAGTGATAACAGTGCTTGCCGGATTGGGAAAAACCGAAATTTTATCTGAATGATTCAAGCGCAGGTTATTGGCCTTTATGTCTTCGGTAAGTTGAGCGTATTCGGGTAATATATCCGTGTTCTGAACCGCATATTGAGTGTTCTGCCCATTATAGTCAGGAAGCAGCCCCAATGCTGCGTATACCGCCGGGCCGCCCGTTTTCGGGTCTTGTTGGGCAATGGCCTCCAGTATCGCTACTTGACTCTCCGTGTACTTGTAGTGCCATCCAAGTCTACTCCAAAGCGAATACTACTGATTGTTATATTGGCGTTCACCCCAAATTCATGAATGTAAATACCAATTCGCCGTTCAGGGGAAGGTGTATTCGACATGGTGAATCGTGTGTTTTTGATCTCTACTAATTTCGCCAAACCTATGCGTATCCCATAAAATTCACCGTGATCGAACTGGGAGTTTGAGAGAGTGAGAGAGCCTTCCGCCATCAATATGCCTATCCTTTTTATTCTTTCCATACGAAAGTAACTTGCACCTACGTGGCTGAAACTGCCTTCGGATATAATTCCATGCCTCAGATCGGTAAACCAGTTCATACCATTTACATTAGCCTGAAATGCATATAGATACGCGTTTTTTAGTTTCACACCAGCTTCCGTAATCTCGTCAATCGTTCCATTCAAGGGAGCCTTGCAAGTAAAGCGATTGGCAGTGAAATTCAACACCCTCGGGCCGAGAGCAAAGACACTTGGAAATGGCGTTTCCAACTCAATCCCCACCCTGTTTCGGTTAAAAGTAGTTTTTTGGATATAAAGAGCGGCAAGCACATTCGCAAAAATGGCTTTTTCTGCATCTCCAATTATAGAATTGTTTGAGGTGACAATCACTGAAAGGAAACCAAGCGTAATCCCCTTCCACAAGCTATTGCAGGCGAACAGTTTGGAATTGTTTATACTAAGCGAACTCCCGCCTGAGTATCCGTTACGGCTTCCGGCAACAGCAATCGTAACCCCAGGGTTGATTTTGACCGTCACATCTAAAAAGGTAAAATTGGCGTCCACTTCAAAGTCTCCCACAATGCAAACATTTCCACTGATGGATGTGCCAAGCAGGGAAGACTTTGGAAACTGAGTGCCCTCACCAATTTGCATTTGGCAGTTAAAATTGGGATTCAGTTCACAAAGGGTTTGCTCAGGCAGGCCAGTGAAAGTAGCTCCGTAGTTTTCGGCACATTCGTAATAAGCGCTCTGTTGAGCTAAGACGGGCAGTGATGCTGTTGAGGGAAGCAGGAATACAAAAAAGCATTTTGTCAAGTAAAGAGCGCCGGTAATCCATCTCCCCGCAGGGGGGGGGCAAAGATAAATTTTTTCATAAGCATAATTATTTAAGGTTAAAAAACCAGGTTACTGGCTCTGGTTCTACATAAACCAAGCTTGCGAATAAATGCATACCTTTTCATCAAAAGCCAAGGCATGACTTTCCCAACTTATTTTTGTATTTGTTCTTAAATAGTGTTTCCGGAATGATTTATCCGGCCATAAAATATAGAAATGCAAGATCCGGTATTTCCCGGATTGGGTAGTTATGAAAAGCCGCAATAATAACTTCCCGATTTGGGCGGTGGCTTTTCCCAACGAACTTCGTTGCTTCCGTCGGTCACGTAGCTTTGGCTACGCTCCCTTCTCGCGCCTTGTCCGTTGGAAAAATCCTCACGCCGAAAACGCGAACTTATTATTGCGATGTTCCTATTACACCGTAAACTAAGTTTGTTGAGATTTTGGGTAAAAGATTTTTGTGTCGGGCAAGTCCATTTTTAAGTTCGATGCCTATGAATCGGGCGAAAAAATGGAGGAAGCATGGCGCAAAAAGATTCACCCAAAAGCCAATGAAACTTATTTTACAGTGTACTATGTACAAATATGCAGGAAAATGTGGGCAAAAACAACTTGTAGCCCAACTTTAACACATAAAAAATACCAGAATCGGGAAGGTCATACTGTTCTGTAATCAAGTTATCTTATTTTTGACACCCGTTCTTGCGGGATTATTTCATTATTCACTCGTCACAACATCCAATCATGAAAAAACATCTTGTATTGTGCTTATTGCTGAGCCTGACCGCTTTCGGGTTGTCCGCTCAGATCGAAACGCCGGCGGCCAGCCCCGTTGCGATGGCTTCCCAACGCGTCGGCCTTACCAAAGTTACGGTTGAATACAGTCGTCCGTCTGTGAAAGGGCGGAAAATATTTGGCGACCTGGTGCCTTTCGACAAAGTTTGGCGCACAGGAGCCAATAAAATCACGACGATTAAATTTGACAACGACGTCATGATCAATGGGAAAAAAATTCCTGCGGGCAGCTATGGCTGGTACACCATTCCCGGAAAAGCGGAATGGACAATCATCCTGAATTCCGACGACCAGCAGTGGGGCGCTTATGCTTATGATGAAAAGAAAGACGTGGCCCGCTTCAAAGTAGCGCCCTATAAAACTGCCAAAGCGGAAAATTTGGCGATTTCGCTGGAACAAACCTCGCCTACTAATTTAAATGTGATCCTTGCCTGGGATAAAACGGCTGTGAAGTTTGCCGTTTCGCACGACGCGCACGACCAGATTATGGCGGAAATCAAGGAGAAAACGGCAAAAGCCGACGCCACAACAGACAGCTACTTTGCCGCTGCCGACTATTATTACGAAAAAAATATAGACTTAAACCAAGCGGTGGAATGGGCGGACAAAGTGGTAGCAAGTGACAAGCAATACTGGACGTATCAACTCCGCGCCCGCATCTTGGCAAAAATGGGCAATTGTGAAAAAGCAGTCGCCGACGCGAAGATTTCTTTGGAGATGGCCAAAAAGGAAGGCGACGATTCGTATGTCAAAAAGAATGAAGCTATTTTGAAGCAGTGTGGGGTGAAATAGCCATTCAGCCATTCCTGTAAAAAGAAAGGCGCGTAACAACTCCAATTGCTACGCGCCTTTTTTTTTACTGCGATTTATTGCAGTTTGAAATTATACGTAATCGTCCCGCACTGTTTATCGGGACCACCAGCGGAGAATTTCCATTTTTTGGCGTTGGATTCCGCTACGCTAACCAACTGGCTATCGGTGGTGGAAGAACCTCTCTGGGTATATTTTGCGCTGGTGACGTTGCCGGCTCCATCCACACAAACTTCCAACACAACGGAACCTTGTTTTTGAGAATTATCCGTCACCTTGGGAGAAGCCAATACGCCACGACCACCTAAGCCACCACCAACTTTGCCGGATCCGGTGCTGATGCCTTTCAGGTTATCCGCATTCGGATCGCCGTCGGGGTCACCCTGATTGCCTGGTTTTCCGGTATTGCCTTTACCTTTGCCATCGCCGAAAAGACCCCCAATCTGGTCTTTTGTTTTTTGAGCATCGGCTTTGCGCTTAGCATCGGCGTCAGCTTCCGCTTTCTTTTTCGCATCGGCTTCCGTTTTTTTGCGGGCTTCTTCTCGTTCTATGCGTTCATTTTCCTCCTGCGCCTTTTTCTCCTGTTCCTTTTTGCGCTTTAGCGCAATCGCTTCAGGGTCTTCCGTCTTGATGACTTCTTTTTCTTTGACCGGTTCAGGTTTGGTTTTTTCCTTTGGCGTTTCCGGTTGTGGTTCCGGTTCTACCTCTTCTTCCGGTTGCGTTTCTTCCTCTTCTTCCGAAGTTTCGGCAGGCGCTGCGTTGTCATCGCCCTGGCCTACGTCGGGTAGGCCGAGGTTGACCAGAATACCTTCCTGTCCGGGAGGCGGGATCTGATACGACAGCAATGGCAGCAGGGCCAATATAATCAGAACGAGATGGAAAAGGAAAGTGGTTACCAAGCTACGTTCCTTATCTTTTTGTTGCTTTTGATGGCTGATGAATTCGTCCATATCGTTGAAAATTGTGTGTTTACCACCTTTTAACGCAGCACTGCCCAAAAGGTAATGCCAGCATTAACCGGTTTAGTATTTTTTTAACGCAAAAGACACTAATCTTTAGAATCGGTTACCAGAATGCCGTTGATGTTGTTGCGCATGGCAACGTCCATTACTGCGACTACATGTTCGGTGGGCGTTCCTGATTCCGGTGAAATCGTAATGTCGAGTTTACCGCCTTTTCGACCTGATTTGCGGCGCAGTTCTGCTTCCAGTGCGCCGATTTCTATGCGCTTGCCGTTCAGGTAAAACCGACCGCTTTGATCAATTTTTACATCGTCAATATTGGACGGCGTAACCACTTTCGTACGTGAAGACCCCGGCAACTTCAGGTTGAGCGCATTGGGTGCAACGACAGTGGACGTCAACATGAAAAAAATGAGCAACAGGAAAATGATGTCCGTCAGTGCGGACATATTGAACTGTGAAGATGCTTTGCTGCGCTTTTTAAGACCCATTGCTAATGCTATTTA
Organism: Chitinophagales bacterium; assembly: GCA_038323375.1. Taxonomy (GTDB): domain Bacteria; phylum Bacteroidota; class Bacteroidia; order Chitinophagales; family Saprospiraceae; genus JABWAJ01. The sequence continues at coordinate 6,511 of JBBQGV010000129.1, read as the reverse complement.
GTGTCCGTCCATTTAGTCGGTGTCTGTTCTTTAGAGTTCGAGAGCAAGGCATGTTTGATCCCAAAAACGGGAGTTTACTCGCGTAAATGACCGATTTTGGGATCAAACATAACGCAGCTATCGGACTATAAAGACAGGCACTATTTAGTGTCCGTCTATTTTAACCAATTCAACTATTATTAGGCTGTGTCGCGATGATGGCGCGGATTTTAAGCTTGGCGCCAATTTTCATGATGCGAACCACTTCATCAAAAGGCGTGCCCACTTCTGCCACGATCGTGATCACCTGCTCCTCCGGATTGGTGTACTTCCCCTTCATTTTGCGAACCTCCTGACTCAATAAACCCTCTATTGCAGACTTGGTCGTTTCTACATTGTTCAGCGTAATACGGCCATTGGCTTCCAGCGATACGACAACTTTTGTAGCGGCTACCGTCTGAGAATCTGCTTTGGGCAGCTCGAAGGGTTGCACCTGGACCAAATTAGAGGTGAGCATGAAAAAAATCAGCAACAGAAAGATAATGTCAGTCAAAGACGACATGTTAAATTCTGATAAGCTTTTGGTTCTTTTTTTTAAACCCATGTGGATTAAGGTTAAAAGCTAAAGTTGAAAGGTTAAAGGGGCATAATAAGGTTGTGAAGGGTTAAAGGCTAAAGTTGAAAGGTTAGGAGGATACTATCATCAGCCTACCCTCTACTTTCTATCCCCTTACCCCGCCGGCTCCTGAAGCAAGTCCATGAACTCCATGGTCGAGCGCTCCATTTTAAATACAACTTTTTCCATGTTGGCAACCAGCAGGTTATACCCCGCCAAGGCAAAAATGCCCACGAACAAACCGAAAGCTGTGGTGATCAATGCCTGATAGATACCGCCTGCCAAAACAGAGGGCGTAACGCTCTGTTCCGTAGCCATCTTGAAAAAGGCCTGGATCATACCCGTTACCGTTCCCAAAAAGCCAATCATCGGCGCGGCGCCGGAGATACTGGCCAAAGTAGACAGGTTTTTTTCTAATTTGAATACCTCAAGATTACCCACGTTTTCGATGGCGGCGTCAATGTCGCGCAAGGGTTTACCAATGCGTTGCAACCCTTTTTCTACCATGCGCGCAATCGGAGAATCTGTTGTGTTACACAGCGCGCGCGCGCCCTGGATATTCCCGGACTGTACATTGACGCGGATATTATTCATGAAGTTATCATCAATCTGTCCCGCCCTTTTGATGGCTCTGTAGCGTTCAACAAAAATGTACAGACCCATGATGGAAAGTGTCAGCGTGACCAAGACGTTCAGAATGCCCAACGTCCCGCTTGAAAGGATGATGTCAAAAATGCTTTGTGCAGTGAATTCGGGCTCGAGGCCCTCAGCAGTAGCGCCTTGAAACAGCAACAATACGTTTAGCAGCATGAATGGAGTGGTTTTAAGTAATGTGTTTAGATGAACAAAGCGCATAACGCCCGAAGGGTTGAAAAAATTATTCCCTGCGTAGCGCTAAGCGCTTTAGGCGGCGCTAAAATAATAAATTTCACAAAGATGTTAGCGGTATACTTGGGCATTTGACCGGAATCCGTATTTTTGCGAAGTTAGCGAATTTTCGCTACGTAGTATTGCCTAATCATAACGAACTATCTAAATGAGCAGAAGAATCAGAAAAGCCGCCGTGCTGGGCTCCGGCGTCATGGGATCGGGAATCGCCTGCCACTTCGCCAATATAGGCCTGGATGTATTGATGCTCGACATCGTACCTTTCGATTTGAAAGAAGAAGAAAAAAATAACGCGGCTGCCCGCAATCGCATCGCCGCCTCCTCGCTTGATACGGCCATCAAAGGCAAACCGGCGGCTTTGTACGATAAAAAATTTGCCTCGCGCATCAGTATTGGCAACTTTGAGGACGATTTTTCCAAAATCGCTGACTGCGACTGGATCATTGAGGTCGTCGTTGAGCGACTCGATATTAAAAAGCAGATCTTGGAAAAAGTAGACCGCTTTCGCAAATCAGGCTCTTTGGTCACGTCCAACACCTCCGGTATTCCCATTCACCTGATGCTGGAAGGCCGCAGCGGCGATTTTCAAAAGAACTTCTGTGGCACGCACTTCTTCAATCCCCCACGCTACCTCCGCCTGTTTGAAGTGATCCCAACCACCGAAACCGATCCGGAAGTTGTGGACTTTTTTATGCATTATGGCGACCTTTATCTGGGCAAACAAACGGTGTTGTGCAAAGACACGCCGGCATTCATCGGCAACCGGGTCGGCGTGTATGCCATGGCTAAAATTTACCAGCTGACGACCCAATTGGGTCTGCGCATTGAAGACGTGGACGCGTTGACCGGCCCTGCCCTCGGTCGCCCGAAAACCGGTACGTTCCGGCTCGGTGACTTAGTCGGACACGATACCGCCGCAAAAGTCATCCAGGGCATCAAGGAAAATTGCCCCAACGACGAACAGGCTGGCGCATTTGAAGTGCCGAAATACCTGCAATTTCTATTGGACAACAAGTTCTTGGGCAATAAGTCCGGTCAGGGTTTTTACAAAAAAACGGCTGAAAAGGACGAAAAAGGCCGCCCGGTTGTGCTGGCTCTGAACTTAGAAACGTTGGAATACGAAGCTTCTCAGAAGTCGGATCTGCCCAGCCTGAAAATGTCCAAACAAATAGACCAGTTGGCCAAGCGGGTACAGGCATTTTTTGCAGCGGAAGACAAGGGGGGCGAATTGATCCGGCGCTCGCTGCTGGGTCTGTTTGCTTACTCCTCCAACCGCATTCCGGAAATTACCGACCATTTATTCAGTATTGACGACGCGATGCGCGCCGGGTACGCCTGGGAAATGGGGCCGTTTGAGTACTGGGATGCGGTGGGTATTCAACAAGGCATCGAAATGGCCGAGGCGCAAGGAGAAACCATTGCAGCCTGGGTCAAAGAGATGCTGGCTGCCGGTTACACTTCGTTTTACAAACGCGAAGGCGGCGTTCGGAAATACTACGACATTCCAAGCAAAAACTACCGGCCCATTCCGGGTTCGGACAGCTTTATCATCCTTGATAATTACCGCGACCAGGCGCCGGTACACACCACCAGCGAAACGGTCGTACACGACATTGGCGACGGCGTTTTGTGCCTCGAATTCACCAGCGCACATAATACTATAGGTGAAGGGGTGCTGCGCGGCCTCAACGAAGCCATACAGCTTGCGGAAGAAGGCGATTGGAAAGGCTTGGTCATCGGCAACAATGCCACCAATTTTTCGGTCGGTGCCAACCTCATGATGATCGGCATGCTTGCTTACCAGCAGGAATTTGACGAACTGAATTTCGCGGTGAATTTTTTCCAGCAAACGACTATGCGTTGCCGCTATTCCAGCATTCCGGTCGTGGCCGCCACGCAAGGTTATGTGTTTGGCGGAGGCTGCGAAACCCTGATGCACTGCGATGCAGCGGTTTGTGCTGCGGAATCCTACATCGGCTTAGTAGAAGTGGGCATTGGCGTCATCCCCGGCGGCGGCGGCACCAAAGAACTGGCGTTGCGGGCTTCCGACTCTTTTTTTGAAGGCGACATTATGGTGCCTACCCTGATCGAAAAATTCAAAGCCATTGCATTGGCCTCCGTCGGCACTTCGGCGCAGGAAGCGTTCAACCTCGGGTTCCTGCAACGCCACCGCGACAGCATCGTCGTGAACAAAGACCGCAACATTGCGGAAGCCAAACAAAAGGTGCTGGAACTGGCCGACAACTACGTGCAACCCCGCAAGCGCGACGACATCACCGTGTTGGGTCGCGGCGGATTGGCAGCCCTCTACATCGCGGCCAACGAACTGAAGCGCGGCAATTACGCCAGCGAACACGACATCAAAATTGCCCATAAAGTAGCCTGGGTTCTTTGCGGCGGTGACCTCACGGGCGTGCAAAAGGTTTCTGAACAATACCTCTTAGACGTGGAACGGGAAGCCTTCCTTAGCCTTTGCGGCGAACAGAAAACGTTGGAACGCATACAGTATATGTTGCAGAATAACAGGCCTTTAAGAAATTAGTAGAAGGTAGAGGGTAGAAGGTAGGGCGCGACCCTCGCGGTCGCCCTGTTGTGGAAAAAAGGATAAGAGATTGATTCACTTTTAAACATAAAAGACATGCACAACTTCAGAAATTTGCAAGTATGGAAAGATTCAATTGATCTTGCTGTGGAAGTCTGTAAGATTACAGGTGCCTTCCCGGTTTCAGAAAGAGTTAACCTGATCAGCCAACTCAATAAGAGCGCAGTTTCTGTACCTTCAAATATTGCAGAGGGGGCAGGTCGCAATACCAATGGAGCGTTTAACCACTTTTTGGGAATATCTACCGGTTCCTCCTATGAAATGGAAACGTAATTTATTATTGCCAATAAACTTGGGTTTGTACAGGAAGAACTGTTCATTCCGGTAATTGAAAAAATGCATTCAATTCAGAGAATGACCTATTCATTAAAATCATCACTTTTTAAATAAACCGAGAGGCAGGTCGTGGCGGTGTCTTTCTACCCTCTACTTCCTACCTTCTACTAACTTCTTTCATGGAAGCATACATCATCAAAGCCTACCGTTCCGCCGTCGGCAAAGCAGGAAGAGGCGGATTTCGCAACTACCGCTCGGATGACTTAGCCGTAGATGTGGTCAAATATTTGGTTGACAACACGCCGGGGCTCGACCCGAAGCTGGTGGACGACGTTATTGTCGGTTGCGCCAACCCGGAAGGCGAACAGGGATTCCAGATTGGGCGGCAGATTTCGCTGCGCGCTTTGGGTAAAGAAGTGCCGGGCATGACGGTCAACCGCTATTGCGCTTCGGGATTAGAAACGATTTCCATCGCGGTCGCGAAAATCCGTGCAGGCATGGGTCATATTTACATTGCCGGCGGCACGGAAAGTATGAGCATGATCCCGATGACGGGCTATAAATTGGCGCCAAGCTACAAAGTGGCCAAAGACACCCCCGACTACCTGATCGGGATGGGCCTGACGGCAGAGGCGGTCGCCAAAAAGTACGGCATCAGCCGCGAAGCTGCGGATATCTTTTCGTATCAATCGCACGTGAAAGCAGGGAAAGCCATAGATGAAGGCAAATTCAGCGGCGAAATCGTGCCGGTGACGGTGGAAGAAGTATTTGTGAAAAACGACAAACGCGAACGGGTTGAAAACGTCATCAAAGTGGACGAGGGCGTCCGCCGCGATACGACGATCGAAGGTTTGTCCAAACTGCGCCCGGCTTTTGCCAACGGCGGCATCATCACCGCAGGCAACTCTTCCCAAACTTCCGACGGCGCGGCTTTCGTGCTGGTGGTGAGCGAAGAAATGGTCAAACAACTCGGCCTGACGCCCATTGCGCGGTTGGTGGGTTGTGCGGTAGCTGGGGTAGAGCCTTTGTACATGGGCATCGGCCCGTGTGCGGCCATCCCAAAAGCATTGCAACAATCGGGTTTATCCCTCAACGATATCCAGTTGGTGGAACTGAACGAAGCTTTTGCGGCCCAGGCTCTCGCGGTCATCCAGGAAACGGGCCTCGATCCGGAAACAGTGAACGTGAACGGCGGCGCTATTGCACTTGGTCACCCGCTGGGATGCACGGGCGCGAAGTTATCCACGCAGCTCTTCAATGAAATGCGCCGGAGAAATCAAAAATACGGTATGGTTACGGCTTGCGTTGGCGGCGGACAGGGCATTGCGGGGATTTATGAGTTGTTGAGTTGAAAAAGGGGTAGGCTGCTATTTACTGCATAGCTTTTTAGGCTGAATTAAAATCTGCTGTTCTGCTTAAAATCCCAGCCTGTAAAGACTGCCGCAGTTTTTTATACGGACTAAAGTCCGCGTAACAAAGCACTCGCGAAACGAAAAGCGCCAAGACACGACGAGAGCTGTGCGCGCTTCGTTTCGCAGGGCTTTAGCCCGCCTTGTGTTTGACTCCCCACTCATTCCGACCCTACCGCACCACACTCACCTTCCCGCTCCCGCCCGGCTGCCCTTCCAAAAACACCCGGTAAAATACATGCCCGGCGGCAGTTGCGACACCGCTATTTCATACTGCGCTACGCCAGCCTGCAAAAACTGCCGCAGCGCCAGCCGCCCGTCGGCATGGAACAACTGCCACTCACCGGCGGCAGGGGTTGTCAGCCTGATGGTGAACTGCCCGGAAGCGGGGTTTGGGAAGACTTTTATAGCAGGTTCCGACGCGGGTAGTGGTTCTTCCGTACGCACGATGAGCGAGCAGGGCGGCGCAGGTGTTTCGCCGGGGATGAGGGAGCCGAGGCGGTAGTTGGGGAAATTGGGCATGGCTTGCCCGTAGTTAAAAGGTAATTGAATAGCATGTTGTTCTACGTTGCAAGCCAACCCCGGCTCGTCTGGATTGTGGATGACATGCAGGACATCTACTGTAGCGAAAGTATTGACATAAAGTTTACAATCTGGAGCCAACTGCACCTGCGAAAAGCGGGTTGGAAAAGGAGCGAGAAATCCATCATATTCTGCCACCACTATCTGTGAATCTTCAAT
>JBBQGV010000128.1:0-14675 GCA_038323375.1 Chitinophagales bacterium | reverse complement strand
CGCGCGCGTCGCTCTTCCGCGCGGCTGCGCGCGTTGGGGTCTGCCAGCTAAAGCTGGGCGACCACTAATTGCGCTCGCGCTGAGGCTCCGCCTCGCGTGTCTTATTTTACGGGCTTTGCCCGGTATGGGGTCTGCCAGCTAAAGCTGGGCGACCACTAATTTCGCTAGCGCTGAGGCTCCGCCTCGCGTGTTCTATTTTACGGGCTTTGCCCGATATGGGGTCTGCCAGCTAAAGCTGGGCGACCACTAATTTCGCTCGCGCTGAGGCTCCGCCTCGCGTGTTCTATTTTACGGGCTTTGCCCGGTATGGGGTCTGCCAGCTAAAGCTGGGCGACCACTAATCCTTCGCCCCAATCGGGTTCGGATTGGCCTGTAGCAACAAATCCTGCACCGCTTTTTCGATCTGCTGGTCTTTGCCTTTCAGAATAACTTCCGGGTCGTTTTTGATTTTGATGTCCGGCTCAAATTGCGTGTTTTCCATGTATTCGCCGTTAAGGCCCACCATGCCCACCTGCGGGATACCGAAAACCAATGTGGGGTCAATCTGTTGTTCCCACCAAACCGCCGTACCAGTTCCCGGAACGGGCATGCCCACGGTTTTGCCGATGTCATAAGCTTTAAACGTGACGGGGAATAGGTGCGCGTCGGAATAATTGCTTTCGCCCACCAGCACGGTCGTCGGTTTGGTCCATTTGCGCATCGGTTCTAACCCCATTTTTTGCTCGCGGGGCACCATGTCCATGTATTTTTTTCCGCTAAGGAAAGTGGCTAAGTCGTCGTGCAGCCAGCCGCCGCCGTTGAAGCGCGTATCTACAATCAGGGCGTCTTTGTCTATGTGTTTGCCCAACACTTCGTCCACCACCGTGCGGTAGCTTTGGTCGTTCATGCCCCGCACGTGTACGTAGCCGACCTTGCCGCCGGAAGCGGCTTCCACTTCTTTTCTGCGGTTATCTACCCAGCGCTGGTAGATGAGTTCGTTTTCTTCGCCTCGGGTAATGGGTTTAACCGCCTCTTCAAACCGGGTATTGGTTTTGGGATCGAACACAGAAAGCAGGGTCAATTGGCCACTTTTCCGGTTCAGCAACTGGTAAAAATCCATGTCATTGCGCACCACGGCATCGTCAATTTTTTCGATGATGCAGCCGGCTTTAACTTTGGATTTGGCGTTATCTAAAGGGCTTTTAGCAATGATTTCGGCAATTTTCAGCCCGTTGCCTGCGTAGGTTTCATCCAAAAAAATTCCCAAATTAGCCGTGGCGTCCGTGTTGACCTGCGGCGGCGAAAACCGGCAGCCTGTGTGAGACGCATTCAGTTCGCCCAGCATTTCCGACATCATTTCCGCAAAATCGTGGTTGTTGTTGATGAACGGCAAAAAGCGCTTGTATTCCTGGTAATAAAAATTCCAGTCCACCCCGTGCAGGTCGGTGACGTAGAATTTTTTCACCACCTGCCGCCAAGCGTGGTCAAAAATATAGGCTTTTTCGGCCAAATAGTTGAGGTTCATTTCCCCTTTGATGTTCACATTTTCGCGCTTGCCGCCTTCGGTTTCAATTTTGACAATATTGCCATTGGAAATGACAAAAATGAATTTTCCGTCTTCGCTGATTTCCATCCCGGAACCGGCGTCTTTACACAGCAATTTGGTCTCTTTGGTACGCAATTCGGTGACCCACAAGTCTGTGGTTTTTTCAAACTGTGCTAAATAATACAGCTTCTCCCCGTCTTTTGACAACACTGCATCGGAAAGCCTGGAGGAGTGGATAGTCAGCTTTGCTTTGCGGGTTTCGATGCCCGCTAATTCCAGCTCGATGGGCTTTACCTCTTTTTGGGTGTCGTCTTTTTTGTCGGCTTTGTCTTTCTCTTTTTTGTCGCCCTCTTTGGACTTCTCCTCCTCCTTTTTGTCTTTCTCTTCCTGTTCTTTCACCAAAGCGAAATCCTCTTTGCTCAATTTGAACCGATCAAAAGCCGCCTGGGTGAAAAACATGCCATAAACGTCAGATTCTCCGCCCCAGGAGCCGTGGTTTTTCATGCCGTCCCGGTCCGAAAACCAGAGCATCATTTTGCCTTCCATCATCCATTTGGCCGTGCCGTCGCCATAACCACTCAGCGTCAGGTTGACGGGTTCGCTTTTGCCGTCGGCGTTCACGAGGCCAATTTCGCCCACAAAAATCTGCCCGCCTTTGGGGATGTAATCCGCCAAAAGCCACTTGCTGTCAGGCGACCACGAGTAGTACTGATCGCCATCGGAGTAGGAATAGTTGTAGGTGCCGGGCAAGACCGTTCGGCTTGCTTTGGACGCGAGGTTCAGGACTTTCAGCACCGTTCTTTCTTCCAGATAAGCCACTTCTTTGCCATCGGGGGAATACCGCGGCTGGAATTCTTCTTTGTCGGTGGCGGCCAGCGCTTCTTCTTTTAAGACCGTGGAGGCATAAAAATAAGGTTCTTCCTTGCGCACAATTCTGCTTTGATAAATATTCCAGTTGTTGCTGCGCTCGCCGGCATAAATGACGGAGCGGCCATCGGGACTGAAACTCACGCTGCGTTCTTGTTCGGGCGTATTGGTGATGCGTTTCGTGACGCTGCCGTCGGCTGAGGTGACAAAAACTTCGCCACGAAAAATGAACGCAATTTCCTTGCCGCTTGGCGCTAATGAAAATTCGGTGGCACCACCGTTGATGGCCAAAATTTTTTCAGTATTCAAACGGCTGTCGGTATTGACCTGGATCGCCACTTTTTGGGGCTGTCCGCCAACTTCCATCGTGTAGATTTCGCCATTCCAGCCAAAACAAAGCCTGCCGTTTTTGGCTTTGGACAAAAATCGAACCGGGTGCTTTTCAAACGTGGTTACCTGGGTGTTCAGCGCACGGGCATCGAGGGTTCTTTTCCAGATGTTGAACGTCCCCGAGGCTTCGCTCAGGTAGTAGATTTCATTTTCGGTTTGCCCGAAAACCGGGTTGCGGTCTTCTCCGTTGAAGGTAGACAACTGGGTATATTTTTGGTTAGGCACGTCGTAAATCCAGACGTCGCGGGTCACCGAAGACGTGTGGTGTTTGCGCCAGTGGTCTTCGTAGCCTTTCCAGTCGTGGTAAATGATTTTGGTGCCCTTGGCATTGTAGCGGGCATATTCGGCCTGGTTGTCCATGACCATCGTTGCATTGCCGCCCGCCAAAGGCACGCTGTACAGTTGGGAAAAGCGCGGAAACTGGGCATTGGCCGCCGTGTACCGCCGGTTGGCCGTAAAAATAACCCGTTGCCCATCCGGTGAAAAATCGCAGGGGATATCGCCGGCTGCGTGGTACGTCAGCCGTTTGGCTTCTCCGCCCGCAGCGGGCATCACAAATACATCAAAATTGCCGTAGCGGTCGGAGGCAAAAGCAATTTGTTGGCCGTCGTGCGACCAAACCGGCATAAAGTCATGGGCTTCGTGCATCGTCAGGGGCGTTGCTGCGCCGCCGGTAGCTGGCACGCGGTACAAGTCTCCTTTGTAGCTAAATACAATCGTTTGTCCGTCGGGTGAAATGCTTGGATAGCGCATCCAAAGCGCGGATTCCTGGGCGCTTGCGCTCCAGCTCATCCACAAGGCAATCATCATAGCCGGCCAGGTTCGCAGGCCACGGGCGGCAGTCGGGCCTGCTCCTTTAGGTGTTCCTTTCATAAACCAACAGTTTTTTGTAAAGGTAAAAAAAGTGGGGAAGGGTGGGAGGGGGATATTGGGGGGGAGGCGGTTACGGCACCTGTTCCAATTCCATCAAATAAGCACTTCCACCTGCCCGGATTGGTCGGAAAAAGGGTTGTGCAGCGCTATTTATTTGAAAAAATCCGCTACCTTCGTCTATAAGGGGCGCTGAACGAATACCCGAAAATAAACACCATTCGGGTTTACTGCCGGATATTCGCGGCTTGGAGGTATTGCGTTGGTGGGGGAGTTGTGTGCCATACGATTTGACAGGCTCTAATCATAAAAAAGAAAAATGAAACGTAGATTATTAGCTTTATTTATTACGACCCTACTGTTTAACAGTTTTAACAGTTCAACTTTTGGACAAGGTGAATTTACTATAAGACAATTACAATTACTTGACAGCATCTCAACACAAGACGTACCAAAGTATGCACCAGGAATTGCAACAGCAATAATTCAAAACGGTAAGACCGTTTACGAAAAATGTGCAGGGTTTGCAGACTTTGCTGACAGTTCTTTAATTACGCAAGATACACGGTTCAACTTAGCTTCAAATCGAAAACAGTTTACTGCATTGGCAGTTCTTACTTTAATTGACGAATTCCCGAACAAGCTCTAAGCCTAATAAGATTGGCAAATATGTAAGTGAAGATGAAATATTAGGAACTTATTTGACTGAGAATGACTTCGAGTTTCAATTTGAAAAAAGCGATGAAAAACTTTATCTTAAAAGAATTGGACGAAATGACATTGGATTAGAAAAAGAGGCAGGTAATCTTTTTCATCAAAAATTTGACCCACTTTTTAAATAGGAATTTACAATAAATTCAAAAGGAGAAATGGAAGTTACAGCTTACTATACGACACACTTACCTTATACTTTAATAACAGCAAAAAGTAATTGGGATGGCTTTAATTATCAAGCTTTGAACGGAAAATATTTAAACGCTGAAACAAACACTTTGCTTGATATAAATTTTATAAGTGACAAAACTATGATGTAAAAAGTGGTACACAATATAGTACCAAAGGGCTTTTAATTACACCTACTAAAGTCTTAGGAACATCGCAATAATAAGTTCGCGTTTTCGGCGTGGGGATTTTTCCAGCGGACAAGGTGCAAGAAGGGAGCGTAGCCAAAGCTACGTGACCGACGAAGGCAATTGCGCCGACTGAAAGCAATTGCGGGAAGTCCGGTGGGAAACGCAAGTTCGGCGTAGCCAAAAGCCACCGCCCAAATCGGGAAGTTATTATTTCGGCGTTCCTAAGGTATGTTATTGTTGCGTTATGAACTTAATATATTTTTGCATACAAAGCGAGCATCTGCTCAGCCACGACACTGGCTTCGAAGCGTTGTACATAATCCAGCCCCGCCAAAGTGCGCGCACTTCGTTCCCCGGAATCGGTCAGCAGCACGCGAATGCCTGCTGAAATAGCTTCCGCGCTTTCCGGGTTCACTAACCAGGCGCCCGGCCCCCCCGCTTCCGGCAGTGAAGATACGTTGGAGGTAATCACAGGCACCCCGCAGTTTAGTGCTTCGATAACCGGTATGCCAAAGCCTTCGCATCGGGAAGGATAGAGAAACACCGAAGCGCCCCGGTAAAGGGCAGGCAATTCTGCAAAGACTGGCTCAATGAAATGCACCCACGGCTCTATGGCTTTTGCGGCAATGTATTGGCGCACCTGTTTTTCATAGACGCCCCCTTTACCCACAACAGCGAGCGGCAGGCGCAGGTCTGACGGCAACAATTCCAGCGCCTGAACAATACGGAGGAGGTTTTTGCGCTCAATAATGCTGCCCACATAGAGCAGGTAGTTTTGCGGCAAGCCATATTTTTGGACAACGCTGGCGATTTCCTCCGGCGACCGGGGTTGAGAAAAGCGCACATCACAAGACTGGTAAATGACTTCGATGTGTTGCGGGTCAATGCCGTAGAATTCGACAATGTCGTTTTTGGTGCTTTCACTGATGGCAACGATGCGATCGGCGTGCCGGCAGGCGTAGTTGAATTTCCAGTCGTAAATCAGGCGGTCGAGGTAAGCGTATTGATTCGGATAGCGCTTGAAAATCAGGTCGTGTATCGTGACGACACTCGGGATGGCCGTGCGGTGCAAACCCAGCGGAATTTCATGGCTGAGCCCGTGAAAAAGTTGAATGCCGTCGCGGTGCAGGTCTTTTTTGATCCCGCTGCTGCGCCACCAGGTTGCATTGCGGCCACCCGGCGTTTGCACCCTGAAAGGAAGGTGGTCTAAAAAGGTTTCTGTTTCAGGGTGTTGCCGGATTTTTGGGGTGTAAAGCCAGTATTCGTTTTCCGGCGCGGCTTTCGCCAAATTGCCCAGCAAGGTTCGGCTGTAAATCCCCAGGCCGGTGAAGTTGTTGAAAAGCCGTTTTGCGTCGTAGCCGATTCGGAGCATTGTTGATGGTTACTGGTCTGTTGTTCGTTGTTCGTTGTTCGTTGTTCGTTGTTCGTTGAGCGGAGTCGAACCGAACTCCCCCTTCGGGGGCGGGGGGCTGGAAAGAATCCGTTCCAGCATTTTCAGCGTGATCAGGTAGGTCGGTTTCACCCCGTCCATGCCCAGACTGCCGGAAGCGAGCGTGTGTCCGGTCAGCAGCGGATTATCAGAAGCATAGTAGGCATAGCGCAAGGCAACATCCCGGTCAATGCTTTTTCTAATTTTCGAAGCCGACTGGATGGCTTTCTGGTAATGCGCGCCTTCCATTTCCAGACCCACCGCTTGCCAGGAAGACCGAAGAAAATATTGCAGGATGTCTTTATTCTGGAGCGATGTTCCCAGAACGGTGATCATTGTCCCTTCAAAAACCCGTAGCCCGTTTCCTTCAAAATCGGCAGCCGTAAATCCGTTATTGATCGGATAATTGTCTGCGGTGCCTTCGAAGACGTGCGCGGTTGGCACCATAATGTCGCCTTTATCGCCTTCCAAAATACCCGCTTTGCCCATGATGGAAATGGATTGAACGTTCAGCGGAATGTCTTCGCCCTTGTGTTCAAAAGGCTTCAGCAATTCGTCCATCGTTTCATAAGCCTGTTCGCCAAAAGCGTAGTCCATAACAAAAATCACCGGCTTTTCGCGGGCGATCAATTCGGCGTCCCAGGCTAATTCCGGCGGCAAAATGGCCGCATCAATTTGGGAAGTATCGAATATTTGCACAGAAATGTTGGTGCCGCTGGTGTCATCCAACTGGTACATGCCATTGCGCAAAGCATAAGCTTTCACTTTGGCGCGCAGCGTGCTGTTTTCTTCCAGACTGAGCTCTTTGGCCAATTCCTCTAAGGGGCGGTTCCTGTTTTGCGTTGAAAAAGCCTGGGTTGCATAAAAGCAGTTCATCACGCTGTGCAAATTTGCGCTGATGAGGTGGATCGGGCGTTCAATGAGGCCCTGATCCCACAAAAACTGCTTGATGTTGAGCGCCCACTGTTCGCCGTAGTAGTGGTGGCCGATTCGCTCCCGAAGTGCCCAGGAAAAACTGATTTCCCGGTCTTTTTGCTCCTGTTCTTCTTCGGTAGACAGCCGACTAAGCCAGTAGGTGACGTGAAAAAGGCTGTTCACGTTTGAGTCGCTGTCAAAGCGCCGGCTAATGGCTACCGTTTCTTCGTAGGTGCGCCCCAGCAGCGTGCTAAGGTACGTGTAGGCAACTTCGCGGTCGAAATCTTCGCCGCCGGCTTCCAATTGCACCACCTGTTCCAGCATCACCCATTCGCGGCGCTTGCGCTGCTTGATGTCTTCGCTGTTCCTGCGGATTTTATCGGCTTCGATATACAGGAAGGTCAGGTGGGTAAGCACGTCGTAAATATCGCTGCGACCCCGCGTCATTTCAATGTACATTTCTTCTTTTTCAATGTGGTAACAATTGCGGCGGCGGCGGGGGGGGATGATGGGCGTGAAGTCGTTTTCAAAACCCTCTTTGGTAATGAGTTTGATGTAGCGGCACATTTCAATGCCTTTCGGCAAACGCTGAAAAACGTAAAGCAAACCATCGAGTTCGACACGTTCGGGGTCTGTTACGGAGCCGTAGATTTCCGGGCGAAGCGCACCAAGAGCCTCAATCATGGCTTCACCCGACACGCCGAGTGGCTTGTAACTGCCGCGAATAAAAAGGTGGCGCATGGCAATGTAAAGCCGCTCGATGGCGCCCCGCGATTCCTGTGCGCGGGTGCGCTCGCCAATGGGTGTGGTAGTGGACATGGTTATTGTTTTGTTATCGCGCCTGAGCGCGAAGCCGATTTTGACCTACTGAGCGCTGAACGCAATCGGGAAGCCTTGCAGTGCTCAATATCAGGTGTAAAGGTAGCAGGTAGAAATGGAATATTGATTTAGTATCTGTCATTGAGTGAAGTCAAAATGAACGCAGCTATCTGACTCTAAAGACGGGCACTATTTAGAATTTTTAAAAATAAATTGACTGCCAACACTTTACAGTCTCGTGACATTAAAAGCTTCCCCGCCGCCTATCTTTGTCCTCCAGATAAGGTAAAGGAACCAATGATGATTCAGGAATTCAAGATATTAACGGTAACACATAAGCAGACCAACCTGAGCGCTATCGAGGATTTTGTGCTGAAAGCAGCCAATGAGGCTGCCCTGCAGGAGCGGTTGGCGCACCTAAAAGCGCAATTCGACCTCGAAGAGTTGTTCTACCTGCCCACCTGCAACCGGGTGATGTACCTTTTCACCATGTCGCGCCCGTTGGATGCGCATTTTGCCGCACATTTTTTCCAATACGTCAATCCGGAGTTGACCATGGCCACGCTGGAGCGGATTGAAGACACGGTTCTGCTGCTTGAAGGCGAAGCGGCCATCAACCACTTATTTGAAGTAAGCGCTTCCATAGATTCCATGGTGGTGGGCGAGCGCCAGATCCTGGGCCAACTCCGGGAGGCTTACGACCGTTGTTTAGCGTGGGGATTAACCGGCGACAACATTCGTTTAGCCATTCAAAACGCCGTTATTTCTGCCAAAGAAGTTTACGCACAAACGCGCATCGGCGAAAAACCGGTGTCTATCGTTTCCTTAGCCGTTCAGAAAATGATGCGCAACAACCTCTCCAGGGAGGCTCGCATCCTGCTCATCGGTGCCGGACAAACGAATGCCTTAGTGGCCAAATTTCTTACAAAACACAATTTCAGCCGCATCACGGTCTTTAACCGCAGCTTAGAAAAAGCAGAACAATTAGCGGCCACCCTCAATGGTCGCGCACTGCCATTAACCGCGCTGGCGGCTTATCAGGAAGGTTTCGATTGTATGATTGTCTGCACGGGTGCCACCGAAGCGATCATTACCCCCGAATTGTACGCGCAGTTGCTACAGGGGGATCAAGACAAAAAATTGGTCATTGACCTTTCCATCCCTAACAACGTTCACCGCGCCACAACGGCGGCTTTTCCGATGCAATACATCGAAATTGACGACCTGCGCCAGTTGGCAAAAGAAAACCTCGCTTTCCGCGAACAGGAAATTGCCAAAGCGCAAAAATTGCTGGCGGCCTACCTCAAAAACTTTCCCGATGCGCTGCGCCAACGCCGTGTGGAGCTTGCGTTGCGCACCATTCCGGAAGCCATGCGCGCTGTGAAAGAAAAGGCAATCAACGAAGTGTTTAAAAAGGAAGTTGCAGAACTGGATGCGCCAACCCGCGAGTTGCTGGAGCGCATGATGACCTATATGGAGAAAAAATGCGTGGGCATTCCCATGAAAGTGGCCAAAGCTTCCATGACGGGCACCCCGATGAAACAAACACAACCGAAACAGGAATTAGCCCAGGCTTGATTTTACGGCGTTAAAGGCGAAGCCGGCCCATCCTCATCAATTGGTTCAACCAGCACCACTTTTTCATCAATAATTCCGACAACGCGAACCGGCGTGCCGGGAGAAATGGCTTTGCCGGAGGTAACGGCTTCCACAGCGAAGGGCGCTTCGCGTACGTTGAGGTGAACGGCACCAAAGCCATTGCGGTGCGGGGGGATGGTCTTCAGGGCTTTCCCGGTGCTCTGGTCGACCCGTTGAAGGTCAAAGTGGTCGTGAATCAGGGTCTGGCGAATCAGGGGCATTACAAACCTGCTTCCCAGAATGCCCGCAAGGCCGGAAGCAAAACCCACCGAAATACAAACGGGCAGCGAAAGGTGCTGGTGAAAACTCACCACCAAGCCCCAGGCACCGAATGCGACAAAAGGCAGCAGCATGCGGCCGGAAAAAGCGGCTTTGGGCGGCGAATTCGGCTCGGGTTTTCCAAAAATGTTCAGCGCAGCAAAAATAAACAGCAGAACGGTTGAAACAGCGGCCACCCCCCAAGCTAATTGCCGGGCTAATGCCTGTTCGTGCCATGCGTTGCTGAATAACAAAATATCCATTCTCATCAGTGGTTTTAACGCTTCAGCGCGTATCAGGCACAAAGCTAAGTTTTGGGCAACGCTTGGCGGCATCGCTTCGACAAAGCGGGCTGCTTTATCGCTGTACCGACAAGAAAAGGGGATTTTGTCAACTTAATTCCTTTTATCCAGAGCCAACAACAGCTTTTGGTCAATGGCCGACATTTCTCCCGGTGGGCGCTAAATCTTAACACAATCCTCCTTCTTTTTTCAGACAAGACCACCTATATATGCCCATAATGTCAAGTGACGGTGCTTTCCTTGCATCCCGCGTTAGTGGGAACTACCCTGCCTGCACCGTCAAAATAAAAAAGCCGCAAAAGCTTGTGGCACAACACAGCGCAAACACACCATCCTACAGTCCATCCCTTATGTGGCTTGTGGGTTTATGCTGTTTTACTACCCCGCCAGGCAATCCCTCCGGAATGCCTGAAGTGTTTGCTTTTTCATTTTTAAACCAAATACCGATTATGAAAAATGTGCTTTCCGCTTTCAAATTTACGCTGCCGGCTTTGTTGCTGGTTGCCGCGTTTTTTCTGTTCGCCAGCGATGGCGGGCATTACGCTTTGTTTCCGGCAGTACCGGATGCAACGACCATTGTACACGCTGAAACGACGGGTGGCCATTTCGCCCCCCCCCGCGAGCCATGAGTAGCGCCTGCGGTAGCCTCCAAAGCGCAAACATCGGCGCCGTGACCGGCTCGGCCACTTACGACGCCTGCGACAGCGACACCATTTCCATTTCTGCCAACAATGTGCCTTCCGCTACTGCCGATAAGCAGTACAGCGTACAACGGGAGGTGTGCGGAGACAGAGAAGTCATTGTTAAGGTATTGAGCGTAAGCGGCGGCTTAGCCGGCCTGGAACTGAGAGCCAGCAACGCTCCCGGCGCCATAAAAGTAGGGTTGCGCACGGTACTGGGCACTTCCGTACAGCGCTTCGTAAGAACTTCCACCGATGGAGCGCAGTCTTCAAACAACACAACGGCTGTGGGTCATAAATGGCTGAAATTGGTACGCAGCGGCAGCAGCGGCAGCACCTACACATCCCAAAACGGCAGTAGCTGGAATTTTGCGGCAACTTACACGATCAGTTTGCCAACCTGCGTGCAGGCAAGTCTGCTGATGCAAAGCGTCAACGTCAATACGACGCATACCGGGGTTTTTAAAGACCTCCAGTTCTCCAGCTTTACAGCGCCTGCGGGCGATACGACGACGGTTTCTTTTGACCAGGATACGATCAGCGCGGATGCGGGAGATACGGTGATGATTTGTGTGAATATTGAACATCCCTGTGTTTGTTCGCCGACGGAGGTGGATGTGGAATTACAGGGCAGCGGCTCGCCGCATTTGAGCGGGTATTCGACCCAAGCCTTAATTTTCGATGATACCTCAAGCCAAAAGTGCTTTTCATTGCCTGTTTCGGGGGCAGCAGGCAGTTCGACCTATACTTTTAGCTTAGAGAATCTCATCGGAGGAAATGGCGCGGAAGCAGGAGTGCCGGAGACGGTGGTTTTAGAGGTAACAGGAGAACGTTTATCGTTTTGTGGCGCGTCCTTTACCCGCACCGAGATTCATCCTGACTCTGTTATTGCCGCTTATGACCGGTTTGGGAATATTTATACGGCTTATGATCTGGAAGGAAGTGGCGGTTCCCGAGGCGCTTGTGCTGGTCCGGGGTTTTTCCTTTTTGATTTCGAAGATATTGGAGATTTTACTGTAGAGGAGCAAAATACAATTTGTGAAGTGTTTGACGACCTTTCTGATATCATTTCTAATCCATTAGGAAACAATGTACTTATTTTTATAAAAAAAGCTGCATTGGAGGAAGATGTTTTAGCTCAGGGTTCAGCTATCTATCCCAATGGATGTGGAATTAGTTATCCCCGGGCATGGGAAGTTATTACAGGTCCAAACAACCCTTTAGTCATAGGCCAGCGTGCGGGGATATTAACAATTTCAAATCTTATTGCAGACTGGAATACTTTCAATGAAGGTACTACCCCACCTTTATGATTTATATTCAGTTGTTTTACATGAAGCCCTGCACTTCTTGGGAGTTGGAAGCCGAATTGGCCCCAATGGCTTGCCAATAGGCGGGTACTATTCAAACTGGGATATTTTTTTTAGAAACTGCTGCAGGTACACCTTTAATTGTTCCTGAAGAAACAGATCCAGAATGTTGCAATCATCATAAATTTAATACTGCATTGGCTAGCCTCAGTGAAGTCAATAATTTTTTAGAGGGGTTAGTAGGCAATTGCTGTGGAGGTACAGGCAGCCCTCAAATTGTATTCAATGAAGATAATGATTTTCCCACGGTTAATGGCGGGAATGTTGGCGGCACACTTCAACACTTGCAGGCCTTGTCTCATATAGATGAAGTTTGCGATGGCCTTGCAGCAGAATCCTATGTTCTTCACCCTGAAATAGAGGAAGGAGAGGTGCGTAGAACCCTTCATAGCGTTGAGCTGGATATTTTGAGGAACTTGGGCTATATCGTTAATGAAACAAATGACACACAGGGAGCTTGTTTTGTATATGCTTATGAGGACAATTACAACAATATAAGGCTTATTCCAGGACAATCCATCATTGTGCCATTTTTCTTTCTTTTAGCCAACGATATTTTTTCGACTGGATCATTATCAATTAGTTACAATTCTTCTCTTACGCTTGGATCAGCGTTTGTAACGGTTACGCCAATAGATACAAATGGCGATTCTGAAAATGATGCCTTTCAGATAACAGCTTTACCATTGACGCCTAACGACCCGGCGGAATCAGTCCACATAAGGTATGAGATAGAGATAGAAGAATGTGAAGGAAAGTGTAGTGATGCCAACCTGGTGATAACCATCTTAGGTATGACTAACACAATTCCTGATTGCTCAAATGTTGACTATTGTGATAATCTTATTTGTAATGGAGATTTTGAGGCTTTTACGCCCACGTTGGAATATTTCTGGACTGAAGCAGGGCTTGATCCATTTTTTTTCAGCATAGATGGCTACCCCCAAGGGAATAATTCTCCCGATGTTGCTTTTGAAGGAGCGAATAGTGCAACCAATACAAATCAATTTATTCGCCTACAGACCAATGAAAGTTTCTACCTCCCACTTGAGAATGCTATCATGCCAGGATGTACACTCTCTTTAGGTTTTAAGGCAGCGGGTATAACCATTGATCAAATATTGACAAGTGAACAGCCGCCATGTTTTGTTTCTGATTATATAGACGCTTGTACATCCAATTATGGCGAGCTTTGCATCCTGGATGGCGAGCCTACTGCATCATACAGCCCTCATTGTATATCTTTCGGAACCATAGACCCACCAGGCAGTGGTTCTATGGGACAAGATGTTAACGGCCTGATATACTATCCTCTGGCTGATAATCCATGGCAAGGGTTCAATATACAATGGATAAATACTACCAGTGAGTCCATTAATTGGGTAATTTTTGATGGATGTAATAATGTTCGCATTGACGACATCGTCGCCACCCAATCCTGTCCTGCAACCGTAACCATAGAAACGGAAGAAACTGACATTTGCAACCTCGGTGTTACTGAAATCTGCTTCGACGTATGTGTAGATGACCTCGTGGAAGGAACGGAAGTAGAACTCGCTGCCACCATAGAGCTTCCCGAAGGATTTGTTGTGACCTCTGGAAGTGCAATTACCACGCTGACATTTTCTGAAAACGAATGTCAGACCATTTGTTTGTCTATAATGAACACGGAAGATTTCTTCGAGGAGGAATTTAATCTGCCTATTGAAGTCAGTCAATGTGGCGAAATACTTGAGGAAGCTGAACTACCTGTTGTTGTGATAGACTGTGCTTTTTCCTGTGCAGATTGCGTTGGAACAAAGGTCATCGGCGAACCCACTGAGACAACCTTATTAAGTGAAGTAATCGGAACTGATCCCGGAGAACTGCCCGAAAATGTAGCAAATGGCATAGAAATTTGTATAGCAGGTACGTTTGTTATTGATGAGCACTATAATTTTATCAACTGCACCGTGTTTATACTGCCAGGCGCACGGATTGTTATAAAAGAAGATCTTGCGCCCAGCATTCTGGGTACGCAACTTCTCGGTTGTGACGCAATGTGGCGTGGAATTGAAATGGAAGAAACTGCACAAATAAAAATGTCCGGCAGTGTGATTAGGGATGCGCAGTATGCCTTGTATCTACATCCTGTTCCAGTTGCAAGCCATGAGGTGTTTACCACTACGGGGGGGACGGTTGCAAATAACTGCTTTGTCAATAATTTTGTAAGCTTATTCACGCCACACGTAACCGGCGGAGGCAGAGTAAGTCTATTATTTGCCGATAATGAGCTTTTTCAAACCGAAACAGTTTTGAAACCTCCATACAGCGGCCAAACGAGCGCACCCGAATCTTTGTCTGCCCAGGATGATCATGCCCTGGCAGGAATTGTTTTGAATAACCTGAAAGGATTTTCTGTAACTATACAGCCGCCTTCGGCGGCTTGGGCATGTGAGCGATAGCGGCAATTGCATCAAAGACGGATTGTTGATTTTTGATGGTGGTGTCAATAATAGATCGGAGGATACAATAATGTTGCTGCCCAGTCTTGAACTGC
>JBBQGV010000127.1:0-14875 GCA_038323375.1 Chitinophagales bacterium | reverse complement strand
AAGGTTTGCAGAAAATAGCGTGGAAACAAACGTTCGACCTCTCCGAGGTCGGGAATTAAGGTCAACCCGATGCATTTCTACAAACCTTTGACCTCTCCGAGGTCGGAAATCATAAGTATTTAGGGGCGGCTGGATAGTTACCCCTCGAATCTTCAGCTCCTCAAATCCTCAGATATTCAATAAAATTATGGACAATCGCATTCGCATTCACGACCTACATTTTGCTCCCTTCCTCAGTGCTGGTCAGTTGCAGCAGCGCATTGACGAAATGGGTGCCGCACTCACTGCCGAATATAAAGGCCGGAACCCGCTGTTTCTGGGCGTACTGAACGGCGCTTTTGTTTTTGCCGCCGACCTGCTTCGCGCCTGCGATATGGACTGCGAAATGTCTTTCATCCGCTTGGCTTCCTACGCAGGCACGGTATCTTCGGGCGCTGTGGCTACCGTCATCGGCCTTCGGGAAGACGTGCGTGGCCGCGATGTGGTCATCGTGGAAGACATTGTGGACAGCGGCAGAACCCTGCACCAATTCCTGCCCGACCTTTGGAAATTAGAGCCGGCTTCGGTGAAAATTGCCGCCCTGCTCGTCAAGCCGGATGCGATGGAATTTGAGGTGAAAACTGATTTCATCGGCTTTGAAATCCCGCCGAAATTCGTAGTGGGTTATGGACTGGATTACAATGGTTTGGGGCGGAATTTGAAGGATATTTGGCAATTGGAGGTGAAGGAAGGGTGAAGACCGTCGTTTGTAATGGGTTATTTGTTATTAGGTCGCAACTTTGTTAAAAACCTGACAAAAGCCATAATTTAGTTTTTTATTATAATAAAACCTATTTATCTTTACCCGCATACTACCCTTTGAGATAAACCGATTTTTTTATTTTTAAAATAGGTTATCTAATGAGAACATTATTTATGTTTGGTAATGTGTGCACACACGCACACACACGTGTAAGTACGTTGTTAAGTCTTTTCTATTGCTTATTTGCTTCTTTGCAACTTCAGTGAACATGGCCTATGGTCAAAGTTTCACAGAATGCGGTACCCCCGAATCTACTGATCAGGAAATCCGGGGATTGCTGGCTCAAATAGAGAGCGCCAGATCCTCTTTCCCGAGAGGATGGGATATTCCAATACATTTGACAATACTCAAGGATGAAAACGGAATGACTCCTATTCCTTATCCTGTTGAGCAAATTGTAGAAGCAATATCGCTATTAAATCCACATTTCACCAACGGGATGCAGTTTTTTCTTTGTAGTGTAAATGAAATTACAAATCCTGACCCTGTGGTCTGGTTAGGTGAAAACCTGGAAGATATAGCAGAAGAGTATAATCATCCTGATGCTATTAACCTTTATTTAGTAAGCACAGATAATCTTACTTTTGCAAGTGCAGTTGCGTCAAAAATATCCAACTCAATCCCAGGGATTTTTACAACTACATCGAATTATGTAACCATTGCACATGAGTTAGGGCATTTTTTCGGTTTGGAACATACCTTTAGGGATAATGTGCGCATATTGCCTGATAATTCTTTTAACTCTGAAATATTTTCCTTATTGCATTGTTCATGCTGTGCCTGTGGTGATTCAGGAATTCCTTGTCCAGTATGCGAACAGGAGTGTGACTGTGATTGTGCAACTTCTGGGGATTTCATTTGTGATACGAATGTTGACCCTGGTGAAGACTATTGTAGTCTGGATTGTGGTGAAAGTGAGTGCGAGGCGACTCTTCTGGATCCGGGAAGTCAACCCCACACCTTTACTTATAATCCTAATAAGGATAACATAATGTCTTATTATGGCTGTGGCAATAACTTTACACTGGGGCAGTTTGCAAGAATGAACGATTTTCTATTCACATTTGGCGGTTATCTTATTGATGCAAATGAACCTTCCTGTTCGACGTTTGACTTTGATTATACGGCTAAATATGGGCTGGTAGAACTTGTAAGACATGAGAACACCAGCTATTCTTTTGTTCCTTTATCCAATGCCCGGGTGCGGATTTTTGATTATTCTACAAGCACGAACGAAAATATTACGGCAAGTCCGGATGGCAAATACAAGCTTTTTGATGCGGATATAATAATACACTGACTTATAGTAACTCCTACGGTATTGGAAATCACAGTTACTCGTTTACAAATATCTCCTCGCTCAATAGTGGCGCATTGCATTACTCCATCAACATGGGAGGAGAAATCAGTACAGGTACAGGTATCAAACTTTAGTTTTTCTTCTCTTGCAGGGTGCTTCAAGCAGGCATCCTGCAAGAAATTTCATACCAAAAATCATAAATCCATGACAAAGGCTAAACTATTATTTGTCCTTATCATAGAATTATTATGCGTTGCATCAATCGCTCAATCTTTTCCTATCTATAATGAAATGCCTGAATGGCGTGCTTCAAATTCCGGCACAGCCTCGCTTTTTATAACTGAATCAGAAATACTGTGTGGGCAGGAATGGAATAAAGTCGTTACTACATCCGTACAAACCGGGATGGTATCCATTACAGGATATTACTTGGTAGAACCAGGTGGGGCAAAGGTTTTCTGGCGTCGTGCCAACAGCACTTGTACAGAGCCGGATCGCTTACTCTACGATTTTTCATTGCAAGTAGGCGAAAGTGCATATTGTGCCCGGGATAATTCGTTTGGAGCAGACAGTGTACGATATGAAGTTTACCACATTGCCTGGTATAATTATGGCGGAATATCCCGCAAAACGATGTTTCTAAATGTAACAACATCATCCGGCGATTCTTTTACGACCATCTGGGTAGAAGGCATCGGCGATCTTACCCATCCTTTTCATCCTGTATTTTGTACAGGCGGCTCTTTTTGCATAGGAGAAAACGATTTAATGTGTATGCGCGCATCAGGAGAGGTGCGCTATGCGCTTTCGAATTCCGCTGAATGTAATTACTTAATGAACCTTCGCCGAGTTTACGTTAATGGGGCTTCTAACAATACCGAACAAAATGGCAGTAATTGGAGTACGCCTTTCAAAAGCCTGCAAGCAGCGATTCAAATCGCAGGTGACGGAGATACAATTTGGGTAGCTCAGGGCACCTATCTCCCAACTTCTGATTCCAATCGTGAAAAATACTTTCAGCTTAATCCCGGTGTAGTGATACTTGGAGGCTTCAATGGCACTGAAATGTACGATTGGGAGCGCGATCCTGCTGTCTACGAAACCATTCTCAGCGGCGACATTGGAATTACAGGCGATAGCACCGATAATAGTTATCACGTACTTTATACCATTGGTACGGATAGCACAGCAATTTTGGATGGATTTACGATAACCCAAGGCCAGGCAACCTCTGCTAACGCCACTTTTAGATACGGTGGCGGTCTGTTGGTAGATACGGATGCTGCCCGACTCCGCACAAGTCCTGTTATACGAAACTGCCGCTTTATAGGCAACACCGCTTTTTATGGTGGCGGCATTTACTGTAACGGAGAAAATGCGCGCTACGCCAATCCGCTTATCCAGCAGTGTACTTTTTTGAATAACAGGAGTACGGTATCGGGCGCAGGCATCTATGTGACAGGATACAACGATCCAGAAACACCTGTCCGCATTATTGATTGTCATTTTGTGGATAATTCAGCGACCTGGGGTGGGGGCGGGATATGCCTGCGGGATGCCTGTGGCATTACGAAAATAGAAAATTGCAGGTTTGTCCGATGCAAAACAATTTTTGGCGGCGGCGGCATTTTTTCAGAATCGCTTTGTCAGCAAAGCGAGTTGAAATTGTATGGTTGCGACTTTGAAGAGAATGAAGGGGTTGATGGAGGCGGGCTTGCGCACGTCAATACAATTGTACCTCCGGATATGTCGGCTGTTTTTGATATTGACGGATGCCTATTTAAGAACAATGTCAACACAAATGCTCCTGGCGGCGGCGTTTCCATTTCAGCTACAGGCGGAAACCTTCAAATCAGGTTGTACGACTGTTTGTTTGATGGGAATAGGGCTGCCACCAATGGTGGGGGTGGGGTATATTTATACAATGGCAACCGGTCCAGAACCCAATTATCTATTGACAGGTGTCAATTTTTCGACAATTTTTCCCCTTCTCCTGGGAATGGGGGTGTTTTTGTGCTGGGTAGCTTGTTCAGTGAAGAAGGAATCAGACCCTATAATGAAATGCAGGTGATCAACTCTTTTTTTACAGGGAACCGTGGCGCTGTCGGCTACAATATCCGTGATGGGGCTGGCGACGCTTTCATAAAGAACTGTACGTTTTATGAAAATGGCGATTTTCCGATTGCAAAGAACTGGGGGCCAGAGTTCAATGATACTGATTTTTACTCTAAGATGGAAGTCACTAATTCCATTATCTGGGAATCCCCAACAAATCCTGATTTTATTTTTTATAATGGTTCATTTACGAATCCTCAACTATACGAATATACCCTCCACCATAACCTTGTTAAAAGCAGTAGTTGTAGTTTACCGGGCGGTTCTGCTGCCTGCGGCGCAGGCAATATCTTCGCCACCTGGCCCGCTTTTTTAGATACCCTAAACGGAGATTTTCGTGTATCGGCCTGCTCTCCCGCCATAAATGCTGGCACGAACGAAGGCCTGGAAGAATTGCTTGCAGACCTGGGCGGCAACCCGCGCATTTTGGACGGCTTTGCAGATATCGGTGCTTATGAACGTTCCGTCCACTGGATTGACGCGGTACAACCTACGGAAGTCTCTTGCCAGGGTGGCAATGATGGCAGCTTCGTATTTGACCTTGGCGGAAGCCCACCATTTATGTACGCCTGGCAAACAACCACAGGGCAGGCAGGAGACGGTAACCACAACCTGCGCGCCGGCAACTACCACTTCACCATCACCGACGCCATGGGGTGCAACGATACCGTTTCAGTGCAACTTTCAGAACCGGAGGCACTCGAAGTCTCTTTTGTTACCACCAACGCCTCGGCCTTCAATACCGCCGATGGGAGTATCGTATTCGACCAACTCACTGGTGGCACGCCGCCTTACCGCTTCTTTTGGAATACCGGCGACACGACGGCTTCGCTCAGTGGCCTGCTGCCGGGGTTGTATGAAGTGGCGATTTTAGATGCAAACGATTGCGAGCGCCTGCTAAATTTTGAAGTCAGTTTTGTCAATGCAACCGCTGCTCCGGATGAAACCTGGGAATTGCAGGTTTCACCTAATCCGGTTCAGGCTGGCAAGCGCCTGCGCATCCGGCAAAGCGGGGAGGTGGTTCATGAAACAGTAATTTCAATCTGGGACGCCCACGGCAGGCCGGTGCAGCGGTTTTTGATGAACGGCGCGGATACTTCTATTGATACAGCAACTTTGCCCGCAGGGATGTACTGGCTGCGCTGGCAACGGACGGATGGGCGCAGCGGCGGCTTGAAGGTGGTGGTTTTGTAAAGTTAAAACGAATGTTTTTGAACACCCGGTAGCCGCCAGCAAAGAACACTAACGGGCGACCGCGAGGGTCGCCCCTACCGTTTTCCGTCCAACGGGCGACCACGAGGGTCGCCCCTACTCGATGGTCAAATTCCCCAGGCTCGAAGAAACCCCGATCAGCACGCCCCAGTCGTAATACTTCCCGTTCTGGAATGCCACTGCGCCTTCGACGCGGAACAGGCGGAAAATGTTGTCTATGGAATAACCCGCTTCGACGTAGTTTTTGGACGTCGGCGTGGCCAAATAATTGACAAACACGTTTTCTTTGATGCCCATCATCCACACTTCCGGGATTTGCGTCAACAGGAATTTGCGAAACTGATAGTGTACGTGCAGGGCGGCGTATTGGTCGGCGGTGCTGTGGCGGTAATAATCCAGCAGGCGGAAACTGCCTACCGGGTCGGAAGTGGCGATACTGAGGAGGTTGCCGGCAAAATGTTTGAAATCGGCAAAACCCACGTAGTCTGAATTCAGGAACATGCCCACATTGGCCTTCACATCCCAGGTGCCGC
This sequence comes from Chitinophagales bacterium, assembly GCA_038323375.1. Taxonomy (GTDB): domain Bacteria; phylum Bacteroidota; class Bacteroidia; order Chitinophagales; family Saprospiraceae; genus JABWAJ01. The sequence continues at coordinate 8,913 of JBBQGV010000127.1, read as the reverse complement.
GCGCGCCCGCTTTGAAGCGGTGTTTGAAACCAAAATCAATCAAATCGTAATCTGTCACGCTTTCTGCAAGGCCGCTGAACCCTTTGCGGTACTCAAAAGTGAGCGTGGGGGAAGAGTTTTCGATGACTTCCTTTACCTTGTTGCGCATGCGGTATTTCAGCCAGGGCCGCGTTTCCACCTGCACGGATGCCCAGGCGGCGCGTTCGGTTGCCGGGAGGGGAGAATCCACTTCTAAGTTTTCCGGAACATTGGCCGTATACGTGCGGTCGTCGCGGTTAAACCAGGTTTGGGTGGTATTGTTGTTCAGTGTGAAGCGTTCAGCCCATTCGGCGGTCAGGCGCAGCGACAGTTTTTGCGAAAAGCGCTTAGCGTAACCTGCCCGGAGGTAGTCTTTTTCGTAAATACTCAGGTAGTTGCGTTCCTGAAAGAGGCAGGTAAAAGTATTGATAAATTCCGTGATCGGCTTGTCTTCGTTGTATTGCGACACGTAGCGACCGCCCTCTATGGAAATGTCGCTGCGTTTACTTCCTTCGCCAAAACTGTAAAAAACCCGGCCTTTCCCGGTCAGTTTTTCCCTTGCAAAAGCATAGCGGGGCGTTACCGTAATGCCAAACTGGCGTTTTTCTTTTTGAAACCGGTATTTTAAATCCACACTGAGGTTGAAGCCTTCCACCGGGTTAAAAAACAGGCGCTGGATGGGCGCGCTGAAGGAAAATTGCGAATGTTTGCTGAGTTTATAGCTGTCGCCAGTGAACAGCGCACCGAAAAAATCAAACCCGCCTTTTTTCTTTTTGCCGTCTTTGCCCACCGTCGAGATGCTGTCCTGTTGCGCTTTTTCGGCTTCTACCGTGGCAATGCTGTCCACACGTACATAACCGCGCACTTCGTAGGGGGTGAGCGGCACTGGCCGGATTTCGTTCCAGTAGGCTGTGTCGCGTTTTGTAGCCATCGAATCTATTTCAAAAGAAGTATTCGACTCCACAATCGGCTCCTCGTTTTTTTCTTTCTGCGCTTTGACCTCGTCCTTTTCGTATTCTTTCATCAACTTGCGTAAATCCTTTCGGGTCAGCTCCTTACCTTGTGATAATTGATTTTCGAGGTCGGACAACTGCGCCTTGCCTTTTTGTTTGCTTTTTGAAATTTCCGCTGCAAGTTCCTTGTCAATTTTTTCATCCACCACAACGAAATCGTTGGGCAGGTCGGGGTTGAGTTTCACCTTGTAATCGCTGATGGTGGACAGGTATTTATATTCAAAATCAAACCCAAGCACGCTGCCGTCCACGTTAATGCGGTGGCTGACCGGCATCCAGGCTTTCTCCTGCACGGGCGCATACACCTGATCCACCTGAAACGCAATGCCCAATTTATACGATTTCAGCGACAAGCTGTGGATGCTCCATTCGTCTTCAATGATGTAAATATACCCCTCAAAAACATTGTCGCCCCGGCTGCGCGGCGTCACTTTAATGCGGTTGACGCCCACGCCCCGCTCGGTGAAATAGCCCTCCAGCTTGAAGCGGTAGTACCCGAATGCTTTGATGGACAGGGGGGAAATGGCTTCCGCAACTTCCGACTGGTAAAAACTGGCAAAAATGAACCCGTTGGGGCTGGTAGAATTGTCGTCCCCTTGTTTGTAGATAGAGATGACTTTCTCCTTGAAGGTGTTTGGGCGCTTGTATTCAATGATGCTAACCGACTCTGAAGTAAACGCTACCGTAGAGTCAATGCCTTCTTTGGCGATGGTTTTGCGCAGAAAAAACGGCGAATCTTTTAACCTGCCCGAACCTTTGATGTACACCTTCGCCGAATAACTGTCTACCTGCTGGCGGTGATAATCCGCTTTGGCAATAGCTTTGCGCATCACCGTATAAGCAGGATCCTCCCGGCCTTCCAGGATTTCCACTGTTTTTAATTGCAGTACCTGTTCAACGAGTTCCACATTCAATTCTTTGAACAAAGCGCCGACAGATACCTTTTCTATATGGGCTTTATACCCTAAGTATTGAAAAATCAAGGTGTAATCCCCCGGTTCCAGCCGGATTTCATAGCGCCCATCTATGTTGGCGGTAGCGCCGGTACCCGTTTCTTGGACAAAAATGGTCGCAAATTCCAGCTGTTCTCCGCGCTGGTTTTTAATGATTCCCCTGACGCCGCCCGCAAAAGCAACCGAGGTGTAAGCAAGTAGAAGGCACAAAAAGAGCAGTCTGGAATGCAACATGTGTCTGGTGTTTTTTTTTGTGTAATGAAAACAAGAACTTTTGGGATGTAAGATCTCAGCGCGATACACCTTTTTTAGGTCGTGATGCATCATCCTTTTAACTTCGGCTCAAGAAAGCAACAGAATGGCAAGACTAAAAATAATAGCGATAAAAGTACCAGGTTTTTCGTTCAATGGGAAAAAATCGGTACATTTCACGAACCAATCAACAAGACACCATGGCATTTTTCAATTTTTTCAGAACGCCCAAACCAATGCGGTTTGAATACAAACCCAAATACTGGGATCCGGAAAAAGCGGAACTCGAAAAATTCAAAGCGCGACTTGAATCCGGCCAGTCCGGAGATGTAGAGGGTGCCAAAACCCGCATTTCAGAAGCCTTCGCCCGGGGCGGCAACAAAAAGCTTTTCGCTGCAGAACGCCGTAAGAAGTCGCGCCAGAGCAACTTTATCCGTTTCGCCATAATTCTTTTGATGGCATTGATGGCTTATCTGGCACTCACCGTATATTTGCCGCGGACCGGGCTCTATTTTGAATAGGTTTGCTGCAACCACTATCCTGCGATTGGTGTTGTTAAGAGGCAAATAAAGAAAAAGAACAGTCTCATCCTGGCTGGAATGAACCGCCGGGATCCGAAAAAGACACACGCATGACAGATGTCATCCAACTATTGCCTGACGCCATTGCCAACCAGATTGCCGCCGGAGAAGTCATCCAGCGCCCGGCTTCGGTGGTTAAGGAATTGATGGAGAATGCCATAGATGCCGGCGGAACGAACATCCGGCTCATTGTAAAAGAAGCGGGGCGCAGCCTGATCCAGGTCGTGGACAACGGTTGCGGAATGTCCGAAACCGACGCCCGCATGTCCTTTGAGCGCCACGCCACTTCAAAAATCAGGGAAGCCAAAGACTTGTTTGCCATCCGGACGATGGGTTTCCGGGGCGAAGCGCTGGCTTCTATGGCCGCAGTGACCCAAGTGGAAATGCGCACCCGCCGCCAGATGGACGACCTCGGCGTTCGCCTTGTGGTGGAAGCCTCCGAAGTCAAAGTCCAGGAAGCGTGCCAATGCAATGCCGGCACGAGCATTTCAGTAAAAAACCTGTTTTACAACGTACCCGCGCGCCGCAACTTCCTCAAATCCAACCCGGTGGAGATGCGCCACATCATTGACGAGTTTTTGCACTTAGCCCTTTCTTACCCCGACCTTTTCTTTTCCCTGCACCACAACAACGAGGAACTTTACCACCTTCCGCCCGGCAATTTGCGCCAGCGCCTCATTGCCGTGTTTGGCAAAGATTACAACAAAAAGGTCGTTCCGGTAACGGAAGAAACAGACGCGATGCGGCTGGAAGGGTTCGTGGGCAAACCGGAATTCTCCAAAAAAGGACGCGGCGAACAGTTCTTTTTTGCCAACCAGCGCTACATCCGCAGCAATTACCTCCACCACGCTGTGATGACGGCGTATGAAGACCTGCTGCCCAAAGAAACGTTTCCTTTTTACGTGCTTTTTATTGACATAGACCCTGCCCGGATAGACATCAATGTGCATCCGACCAAACAGGAGATCAAATTCGACGACGAGCGCTTAGTGTACAATTACCTGCGGGTGGCCGTGCGCCATGCCTTAGGCCGGCACAGCGTCATGCCTTCGTTAGATTTTGACCAGGAGCAGGGGTTTTCCATGCGCATCGGAAGTCCCAGCGAAGAAAATTCGCCTACGCTCGATGAATTGTCTGCCAGCAAACCGACGGCAAATCCCGGACGGGATGCTTACAGGCCGGGTTCGCCCCCGCGTAAAGAAGCGCTGCGCCAGTGGGAAGATTTTTATAAAGGCTTGAACCAGGAAGAAGAGGAGGAAGTCCAGAACCCCGGTGCAGAACCAGCGGATGCCGAAGACCAGACGCTGACCATCGGGAGCGCCTGGGCAGACGATGCCAGCGAAGAAAAATTAGCACTGGGTTCAGCCAAACCGCAACGGGAGCCTTATCAAATCCATTCCACCTACATTGTCAGCCACATTAAATCGGGTTTCCTGCTCATAGACCAGCAGGCGGCGCACGAACGTATCCTGTTTGAGCAATACCTGCAAATATTGGAACAGCAGAGCGCCGTTTCGCAAAAGCAACTGTTCCCGCGCACCCTGAGCCTCTCCCCCGCAGACGCCACCATACTCGGCGCCATTCTGGAGCAGGTCAACCTGCTGGGCTTCGACATCCAGGCTTTTGGCGGCAATACCTTTGTCATCAACGGCGTACCGGCAGAATTAGCGGGCAAAAAAGACGAGGTGGCGCTGATTGAAACGCTGATGGATCAATACAAATCGAATATAGAGCTGAAACTTGGCACCACAGAAAACATCGCGCGAGCCATGGCGCGCAGCGCAGCCACCCGTCGGGGTCAGGCGCTCACCGTGTCCGAAATGCAATCACTAATAGACCGGCTGTTCGCCTGTGCAACGCCTTATAAAAGTCCTTCGGGCCGATTCTGCTTTGTGACGTATGAATTGGACGACTTGGCAAAAAGATTTGAAGGAAGCAATTAAAACTTAAGAGATGTTCAACAACATGACCGCCGTCGTAAAAAACCTGCTCATTTTGAATGTAATCATGTTTCTGGCACGGTTCATCATCGGCGAGCAGCAAGCCTACGACTTTTTGGCGCTACACTACCCGACTTCCGAGAAGTTTTTACCCGTGCAAATCGTCACGCATTTTTTCATGCACGGCAGTTTGATGCACATTTTCTTCAACATGTTCGCGCTCATTACTTTCGGTAGTGTATTGGAGACGCTTTGGGGTGCCGGGCGGTTCCTTTATTTTTACTTTTTCTGTGCTTTCGGAGCCGCAATTCTCCATTTAGGGTACAGCTATTTTGAAATCAGCCAGTTGCAAAACGCCCTCGAAACTTTTCAGGCTAATCCGGGCATGAATACTTATTGGGCGTTTTTTAACGAAGTGCCGCTGAGCCAATTCGATCCACAATACGGCAAAGCCATCAACGACCTGGGCAGCGCCCTGACCCTGCAACCCGATGAAAATGCGGTCAGTACGGCCAAAGCTGCCATGCAGTCGTACCTAAATGCCAAGACCGGGACGCCTGTCGTTGGTGCTTCCGGCGCTATATTTGGCCTCCTCCTCGCTTTTGGCATGAGTTTTCCGAATGCCGAGCTGATGCTGATCTTTTTCCCGGTGCCGGTAAAAGCCAAATATTTCATTCCGGTGTTGATGATCATCGAATTGTTTTTGGGCGTCAATCAGTTTTCGTGGGACAACATCGCCCACTTTGCGCATTTGGGGGGCGCATTGTCCGGATTGTTGCTAATTTTGTACTGGCGAAAATTTGGTTCTCGCTTTGACAAAACCCGCTATAAATAGTGTTTGTCTTTATAGTCCGATAGCTGTGTTATGTTTGACTTCAAAATCGGTCATTTACACGAGTAAACTCCCGTTTTTGAAGTCAAACATGCCTTGCTCTCGAACTCTAAAGAACAGACACTCGACTAAAAAGGCAGACACTAAATAATTTCTCAACCAATGCTACAATCTATCTGGGAAGATATCAGGAAGGAATTTAACTATGGTAATATGGTCAACCGTATTATCATCGTCAACGTATCTGTTTTCATCCTCATCACCCTGTTCTGGCTGATTTTGCGGATCACAAACGGCTGGAATTTTCCGGTCGGAACGTATGATTCCGTCCTCCGTTTTTTTCTGATTTCTTCAGATTGGTGGCACAACCTGACCCATCCCTGGGTGTTCTTCACCTCCATGTTTATGCACGAGGGGTTGTTTCACATCCTCTGGAACATGGTTTTTCTCTACTGGTTTGGGCGCATCGTCGGCGATTTCATCGGCGACCACCGCGTGCTGCCGATTTACCTGCTGGGCGGGTTGGCTGGCAATATTGCTTTTTTCGTCATCCTCGGTTTTTTCTCATCAAAAGGCAGCCCCCCGTTTTTCGCACTCGGCGCTTCCGGTGCTGTGATGGCCATTGCGGTCGCCTCGGCGGTGCTGGCACCCAACTACATCATCCGGTTGCTGCTCATTGGCGATGTTAAACTCAAGTACGTGGTGCTGGTGCTGTTGCTGCTCGACCTCTTTTTCATTAGCCGCGACAACAACACGGGCGGCCATATTGCCCACTTAGGTGGCGCTGCAATGGGCGGAGTCTTTGTGTTGCGCCTCCGCAGCGGACAGGATCTTTCCGAACCGGTGAACCGCATTTTGGCGGCCATCCGGAGTTTCCTGAATTCGCCGCTTCCCAAAATTTACGGCAAAAAGAAAGGCCCCAAAATGGCTTACCGCAACCCGGTCAAAACCGCAACCGGCGGCGGGAAAAGCGCGCAGGCCAAAGGCAGCCGCCCATCCGAAGCAGGCATAAACGGCCTGTCTTATCAGGAACAACTTGACGCCATTTTGGACAAAATCAAGCAATCGGGTTACGAAAGCCTGACCAAAGAGGAAAAAGAATTTTTGTTTAACGCCAGTAAAGACTAACTATGCGCAACGCCGACCCCCAACTGATGCGATGGATCAATGTGGGCGTCATCCTGCTGACGTTGCTGAGTTACCTTGCCCCCATTACTGACCCGAATGCTTTTTGGCCGCTCGCTTTTATGGGGCTTATTTTTCCCTTACTGCTTTTCGCAAATATATTGTTTATCCTTTGGTGGGCTTTTCGCCGGCATTGGTACGCTTTTTTTTCGGTCGGATGCCTGCTGGTGGGGTGGTCGCACGTGCAGGGCGCGCTGGAACTGCGCTTTGGGGGAGCGCTCAAGCCCGGCACCGCCAAAGATGCGCTGACCTTCATGACCTTCAACGCCCACGAATTCAAGGGCATCGGCAAACAGCGATTTGATCAACAGACTTTTGCAGACCTCATCCGCGCGCAAAAGCCGGACGTGTTGTGCTTTCAGGAGTTTCCACTCGACGCTGGCAGCGCGAAGCGATACGCCGACCTGCTGTCTGAAACCGGCAGCCTGCGCTATTCCTACCAGGAAAAAGGCGGCACATTAGCCATTTTTTCACGCTACCCCATTGGCCGCAAAGGCGCCAATTATTTCACCAATCGCGCGAATGGCTTTCTTTTTGCCGACCTCGATATCAACGGCAAAAGCGTGCGGGTCTTCAACGTACACCTGCAAACCAACGCCATTTCAAAAATTACAGAAAAAATAGACCCCGCCGACGTCAACCTCCAAGACCGCGAAACCTGGCAGAGCTTCGAAGGTGTGCTGCGGCGCTACAAACGCTCGGCCCAAACCCGCGCCCGGCAGGCCATCGCCATTGCAGAAGCGATTAAAAAATCGCCCTTCCCGACCTTCGTTTGCGGCGATTTCAACGACGTGCCCATGTCTTTTTCTACCCACACCATCGCTGAAGGACTCCAGGATGCTTTCAAATGCAAAGGCAGCGGGCGCGGTGTTACCTACGCTGGCAACATCCCCGGCCTGCGCATTGATTACCTTTTAGCCGGTTCGGATTTTGAAGTGCTGGATTTTCAAACGCTGCGCCCGAGGCTTTCGGATCATTATCCATTAGTGACGCGGGTGGTGGCAAAGTTTTGAAGGGGCTTTGTTTCGCGGGCTTTGTTTCGCCTTTTCATAAAACTAAACACGGAAATTATACACGGCGGACTAAAGCCCGCGAAACGAGGCGCGTCTCATCAATCCAGTCATGATCAAAAATTTAATAAGTTAAATCCACTCCAAAAGTTGGTATTCTATTCGGAATAGTTTTTTTGCAGTACGCACACGCGAATATTGATTTTATTGCTTTTTTACGCTTCACATTTTTTGCTTCAAACCGCCCGTAGTGCAGCCGATCGTTCCGGCTGAACCGGTTTCAGGGTCATCGTGCAACGTTAATACACTAAGAACACAACACATACATAGCCACCTGCTTGGGGGGATGGCCTTAAGCGGATTTTAGTCCGCGAAACAGAGTGGCACACGCACCACGTTTGGTCGGTTCTTTGTTTCGCAGACTTTAGTCCGCCTAAGTTAATCGTCGTATCCGAGTGGAAAAATTTTCAAACGCATCGTTGTTCGTTCTACCGACGCTGTGGGTAAATAGTTGCTATTATTTTTAATTTTATAAACTGCTAAAAGCTTAACCATGAAAAAAATGCGCACTCCAACTTTATGCTCAGCAATCTTAGTGTTGCTGTGTTCCTGCGATCCGGAAAATAACGCGCCGGAGATTACTTATCCAAAATCCTTTGAATTATCGGGCTACGACATTGACGAAACCCACTATCGGGTAGTGACGGCCAACGGCTTCGCAACCCTGCCTGATAATGGCCCCTTTGCAGCTTTGTACATTGCTGGGATTGACAGAAACGTTAGACAGCTACCTGCCTGAATTGGAGTTGTGCTCAATAGTTCTCCTTTCTGAAACGGAAGCTACCCTTCACGGCTGCAATGGCGGCGAAAGCGTGACGGCAACGTACAGCATTTCCGGCGACGATATTGTTTTTACCTCTACCGAAGCGGGTGGCGGCCAGATCGCTTTCACCAAAACGGGGGATTTTTCTTCCCTGAAAATTTGTAATAAGGAACATCGCAATAATAAGTTCGCGTTTTCGGCGTGGGGATTTTTTCAGCGGACAAGGCGCAAGAAGGGAGCGTAGCCAAAGCTACGTGACCGACGAAGGCAATTGCGCCGACTGAAAGCAATTGCGGGAAGTCCGGT
>JBBQGV010000126.1:0-14958 GCA_038323375.1 Chitinophagales bacterium | reverse complement strand
CGTCTTCGCCCCTTGAGGCGATGAACGGCGCCACCACCCAGGCGGGCCCCGCGCGTCGGGGGCCGGGGCCGCGGGGCGCCCGGGGGGGCGCGGGAGCGGGAGAGGGAGGGGGAGTGAAGTCTCATAAATTGGGAGTCCCGGAAGGCGTTCAAGTATGATGCGCTAATCAACTATCTCGATACAATCAGGGGGGTCGTGGCAATTGAGCCATCTTTGGTCAATGCTTTGATCCAGTACATGCCTGTTGGCAATTGTCCCACCTGAAGCCGCCATTCCGTGGTGCCGGATTCCTGAAATAGTTCGGACACTTTTCTTCCGGTAGCGTTGTACACTTCAATACGGTGTACTTCCGACTCTGAAAACTGTACCCAGACTTCTTCGCTTGCGGGGTTGGGCATGATCTTCATGGCCATCTGTGAGAGATTCGGTTCGTCGTCGGCAGAAACAAGCGGGGAACAGACCGTTTCCAAATTCGAGAAACACCCGTCGAAATAGCTTTGCAGCAAGTCAATGCGGTCGTACATGGCTGCGACGTTCTCCAGCGGCGTGGCACCGGGTTGTTGGGTAAAAGAGTACGCGACAATGAGTTCGTTCACGGCGCCCGGATCTAGCCGGAACGGCCCATAGCTGCTCAGCGTACGCCGGTTGCCGGGGGTATTGCCCGCTGTGGTTTCGGAATCCCCGGGGAGGTCATTCGGGTCGTCAGGGTAAGGGAACCCGCCATTAGCAACAGGGGTGCCATCTGTGTTGTATCCGCTCAGCAAATAGTAGTACCCTATTGGCGTAGTTGGGGCGTTTTCATTATTTTCAATAGGAAACAAGGCGCGAATGGGCGCTTCTTGGCCAGTTTCGTTTAAGGGGCCACGCAAGAGGTCTACGGCCACAACCGGTGGATTAGCGCCATAAAAACCTTCATCATTGTTATCGCTATTGTACCCAAATATCAGGTGGCGGTCAGGATCGCAACCGGCGTAATCATCGCCGGCATTTCCCAATTCGATGTCAGTAAACATTCCGAAATAAGTATCAAAAATCGGTTCAACGCCCAGGTTGATGATTTTATAGAGTACAAAAATGGCTTCGTTCAACGGATTCTCCGTTTCCTGGCAGCCATAAGCGAAAACCGTCGCCTGCACTTCCACATTCAACGGGGCAGCACCCGTTTGGGTATGAGCAATGGCGTCGTGAAAAGTAAACCACAGCATTTCGTCTGCAATTGGGGCAAGCTCCACACATCCCCTTATTTCCAGAATAGGAAAATCGCCACGATCCGGGTCATACGTAGCGGTGCCATCAGCATCCCAATAAGGCGCCAGGCCTGAAGTTGTAGAAGGCAAGGCCATTCCCGGGTTATAATCGCCAAAAAATGCGTTACGTTTTCCCGGCCAGCCAAATATTTCCGGGATGGGATTGTCAATTACTCCATTGTCAGCAAAATCGGCCCGGTGCGCTTCAATTTGCTCGCGGGTCACCCGCCAAATCTTATTAAGTGCGGGAAAACCTGTTGCATTTTCCGGATGAAGGCCGGTTTGAAAATCAGCGCTGCCGTTTTGGTTATAAAGCTGGGCAGCAACCTTCAGATTCCCACCCGGGTCAACGCCGCCCAGCCAGAGTCCTGATGCCCGCAAAGCAGAAATTTCAGGTTGCCCTGCCTGATAGGGCGCAATGAATTGCCCTTGTGAAAAATCCGTGAACAACGCGCCATTGGATTGGACAACCGCCTTGACGTTGTTGCGCTGCAAGGTGGCGCTCACCGGCACCTGCTGGGCCTGAGTTGTGCCTAAACTGGCAAAAACCAAAAAGGCAGAAAGCACAAAGTAGATTGATTTCATAAGTCCATGTTTTGCTTCCCAAGATAGGCTTCATAAAAAAGGAGTGGGGGCAAATGTTTGGTAATAATCAGGTTTTAAACCGAAGTAATAACAAGGTTTTTAATACAAAAAAAGAATAATAAAGCATTTTTTTGTCAGGTTTGAAAGAAAAGAAAAACATAGAATATGAAGGTGTTCGTGTGGCAAGTGGTAACAAAGAGAATGATTGATGATGCGAGCCGGATAGTAAAAAAACGCCCCGACTCTCTAGGTAGACAGCCGGGGCGCTCCCGATTAAGTATTGTTCTTTACCAATATTTTAATTCGCCGGATCCGCAGGCGTATTCGGATTGTTTTGCCGTTCGCTCAAGGCGTAGGGGTAGAAATTCCGCGTGCGTTCCGCATTGGCATCGCCCGGGCCGGGGCGGCCAAAACGCCGGCTGTCGTCCAATTTCAGCCCCGTCATGTACAGCTCAATACACCGCTGGCGGTAGATTTCGAGGAGTACGGCGTCTTGTGTGACCCCGCCGCTGTATGCCGGAAGGTTGGCATTCACCCCAAAAATATCATTGGTTTTTGTGCGCACTTTATCCAATTCCAGAATAGCTGCCGGTAAATTATTCTGCCTGGCCAGCGCTTCTGCTTTGATTAGGATGACCTCGCCTGGCAGGTAGAGCGGAATGGAGGCATTATCTGCGGTGAAAAAGCCTTTGCCCAATTGCGCATTTGGCGTCAGGTAAAACGCAATGCGACCATCGCCTGCATCGGGTGCCAGCGCGCCGGTTTGCCCGAAATCAGCCACCACATTATACAGGTTATTGGTGACAAACGAGGTACGAAAAACCGGATTCGGCGCAGCGTTGTCAAATTTAAACACTGACATTTTCGTCAGATCCACAAAATCGGCAGCCGCTTTGGCTTTCGCGTAGTCGCCCGCCATCAGGTAGTACCGCGCAGTGAGCGCCTGAAGGGCATTCACGAGGTCAATATCGGTTCCCACAGCAGTTGTAAACTGGGAAGACAACGCGGTATTCTTCACTAAGTCGGTCGCCTGTTCGAGCAACACAATAGCGGTCTGCAGCACTTCTGCGCGCGATGAAAAAGTAGCGTTTTCAGCAGTTTGCGTCACGCCCTGCTCCCAAAACTGCACCATCGTGCCCAAAGCCAGCGCTTTGTACAAGTGCGCATAAGCCAGAACGCCCACGCGGGTGCCCGCATCGTTGATCACTGTCGGCGCATTTGCAATGACTTTTTCAGCGTCAGAACGAATCAGGTTAAGGTTTTCCCACAAGCGTACAATGACCGCGTTGCTGTTGGTCACATTAGTGCCGCCGGTAGATAATTGAAATTCGGCAGCATTACCGGCATTCAGTACGGTGAGTTCTTTGGTACTGAGTCCGTTGGCAGTAATGGTCAGGTACAGGCCGCTCGTTCCACCAAGGGTGTAGCGAGCGCGTATGCCATTGATCATGGCGATCAGGCCGTCTGTAGATTTGAGTACCTGGTCTTCAGAAGCGGCGTTGGGATTTACGAAATCCCGCTCGCATGCCGTGAAGCAGCAAAACGAGCAGCATAACGCCACAATCAGGAACGGAAATGATATTTTTTTCATAATGAACGAGTTCTGGTTGATGAAAACAATTTAGAAAGAGGCGTTGACGCCGAACAGGATGGTACGCGGAATGGGCACGTTGCCAAAGTCATCGCCCCGTACTCGGTCGTTTTGTCCTGCCGAGTTGGTTTCCGGATCGTAGCCCGAATAATCGTCGAACGAAAGTATGTTACGACCGGAAAGGCTGAATGTCAGGTTTTTGAATGCGCCTACTTTCCCTGCGTCGTACGTCAGCGCAATTTCGCGCAGCTTGATGAACGACCCGTCTTCTACATGCTCTTCCTGGATGCGTGGGCCGATAAAACCACCGATTGCCGCTACCCAGCCGCGCGGTAATTCTCCGCGAAGTTCCTGAGCCGCCATCGGGCCGTTGCCTACATTATTCGCGGTAATTTTGTTCCAGTTCCAGACATCGAAGCCGTAAATGGCGTCAAACTGGAAACGGAATCCGAATTTTTTGTAGCGGAGTTCATTGACGAAGGTGCCTGTCCACTCCGGATTCGGATCCCCCAGAATTTTGCGAATTGGGTCGCCAACCGGTTGCCCCTGGTCGTTGCGTGCCGGTATGCCGGTAGCGTCACTGCCGCGTTCTACCTGAGGCAGTCCAATAGGAGTCAACAAAAGGGTGCCGTCAGGATTGCGGGCATAATAAACGCCGTTGAATACGCCCAGTCCTTCGCCGTCAATGGCGCTTTGAGTACCGCCACCACCGCGGAGTACAATACCTCCCCGTCCGCCGCCTATGCCGCTGACCTTATTTTCGAATGTGCTGAATGACACCGACATGTCCCAGTTGAAATCACTTTTGCGAACCGGGCTGGCCGTGAGCAGCAATTCGAGCCCTTTATTGCTCATTTTGCCGATATTGGCGATCGTGCTCGTACCGCCGCTCGAAGAAGCAATTACCCGGTCGAGGAGCAGATCTGTAATGTCCTGAGTGTAATAGGTAAATTGCAAACCAAGTCGGTTTTTAAAGAAACTCATGTCGGCACCCACTTCGATTTCCGTCTGGCGTTCAGGCCGAATATCCGGATTGCCTAAAGCAACAGCCGTTTGCAACCCGCTTCTGCCGGTGATCACCACACTATTGTAGTTGGAAAACCGCTGGTAAGCGCCGATGCCGGTCAGGTTACCCGCCTGGCCGTAGCTGGTGCGCAATTTGAACGTATTGATCGCGCTGCCCAAACCGCCGTCTTTCCAGAACCCAAGGTCAGACAAAACAAAGCTGGCGCTGGCCTTTGGATAAAACTGGTTGCGTTCGTTTTCGCCAAATACCGATGCCCCATCCATACGACCGGCAAGGGTCAGGAAGAGGAGGTCATTAAAGCCGAAGGTCTGCTGAAGGAAATAACCCCAGACAGCCGTTTCAGACAAAGATTCAAAGGCTGGCGTAAAAAAGTTACCCGCCGCACGCAAGGTTGTGATGAAGGGCAGCAGGTCGCGGCCTTCCGCAAAGGTAAAATTGCGGCGATCGTACAAATACTGACTTCCGGCAGTTGTTGTGGAAGAGATTTTATCTCCAATGTTAAACTGGTAGCTCAACGTTACATCGTGGTTGGTTTTGAACACGTTGTCGGTACCTACGCTGACATAACCATCCGGAAAAAATGTAGCCGCTACGCCTGGGTAAGGCACCCGTTTTTGCAACTGGTGTCCCTGAAGGCTATACGCGTCAAGACCAAGTACATAGCGAAAACTCATGCCTTTGAAGGGGAACACATTGAACTGCAAATCGCCCACCATTCGGTTGGTTTCCTGTCCGATGTCATAGCCTTCGATGGTACTGAGCGGGTTCATCCGCACCAATTCCACGTGTTGCAGGCGGCCTTCCTGGTCGCGCGCTTCGATGTCCCATACGTTGTCAATAATGACCATGGCGCTGATGGGGTTAAAGAAGTTGTTGCCGTTGGGCAGATCCCGGGAAGAACTGTTGGTATACCCTACGCCGACGGACATATTGGCCCAGTCGGTCAGGGTTTGATCAATCCGCAAACGGGCACCGTAGCGTTGGAAATTTGTCGTTTTGAGGATACCTTCGTTATCCCCGTAAGACAAAGAGCCATAGTAACGGGTTTTATCCGTCCCGCCGGAAATAGACAGGTAGTTGTCGGTGCCATAAGCCGTTTGGAACAAATCATCTTGGTAGTCGTAGCGCGTCACCGGGTAAGTAACCTCCACCAGGGCACCGCCCAAAGAAACCGGTCCAGTGCCCGGGTTAGCAGCCTTATCTGCTGCGCTGCGCAAGTCTGCGATGGTGGTCAGTCGGTCGCCAGCCGTGGCCAAACGGGGGCTGCCCGGATAGCCAAAGCGGACAGGCTCCTGGTTCATGGGCAGTCGCTTGCGGAGCTCGCTCATCGAAACGGTCGTAGAAAAGTTGATTTGCGGTTTGCCAACTTTACCCCGTTTGGTAAAAATCTGGACAACCCCGTTGCTGGCGAGCGAGCCGTAAATGGCTGCCGCCGCTGCTCCGTTGATGACTTCGATGCGTTCAATGTCGTTTGGGTTGATGTCAATGATGCGGTTCTGACCGGATTGGAAACCAGTGCCCTGGGCATCGGCGTTGCGGTTGATGACGTTTTGGGAACTGTTGTCCACAATCACGCCGTCTACAATAAATAAGGGTTGCGAAGCGCCGTTGATGGTGCTTGGGCCGCGCAGGCGAACCGAGATGCCACCGCCTGGGCCGCCGTCGTTCTGGGTGATTTGTGCGCCCATGACTTTGCCTGATAGCGCCCCCAGTGCGTTAACGGTTCCGGCTTTAGAGAGCTGGCTTCCATCCACAACACTTACTGCATTGCCCAATTGTTTGCGGGTGGAGGTTGCGGAAGCGCCGGTTACGACTACCTCGTCGAGGTTGAGGATGTCGCCGCTCAGGGTTGCATTTTGTTCGATGGTCGGGCTGTTGCCAACGTTGACTTTAAAACGCTGCGTGCCATAGCCCACATAGCTCAATTCGAGCGTGTAGTCGCCACTGTTCGCAGAACCGGATAATTCGTACATCCCGTCGAAGTCTGTAATCGTTCCTGCTCCTCTGACTTCGGTCAATTGTACGGTAACCCCGATAAGCGGTTCTCCCGCTTCATCCGTTACTTTTCCGCTTATGCGAAAGTTGGCTTTTGTCTGCGCCGACGCCAGTACAGGCATCAGCAGCAGCATAGGCAGGAGAACCCGCCATAGAAGGGTGTGTTGTCGAATCATAAACCAGTGATTTTATTTGATTAAAACTTGAACAAAAAACTATAAAAGGTGCCTACTGACCAAATGGCAGACGGAAGGGTTGCATTGAGTCAGTTGTTCGTTCAATAGTAGTCTGGTGAAGCGAAATTAGAATTTTCTAATCGCTTAGGAACGCCGAAATAATAACTTCCCGATTTGGACGGTGGCTTTTGGCTACGCCGAACTTGCGTTTCCCACCGAACTTCCCGCAATTGCTTTCAGTCGGCGCAATTGCCTTCGTCGGTCACGTAGCTTTGGCTACGCTCCCTTCTTGCGCCTTGTCCGCTGGAAAAATCCCCACGCCGAAAACGCGAACTTATTATTGCGATGTTCCTTACCTGATTTTTATATCCATTTTTTTAACCAGTGCTAAAAGGCAATCCACTTCTCTTCACTTCCACTTGACTCCACGACTTTTTCGATAAACCGCATGCCCCGGACGCCGTCTTTTACGGAAGGAAAATCCTCGTATAGCGGGTCAACAACCTTGCCATTCATCCGGGCGCTTAGGCAAACCGCTACATTCCGGTAAATATTGGCAAAGGCTTCCAAATAACCTTCCGGGTGCCCGCCCGGGAGCCTCGTATGGGCAGCAGCCTGGGGAGAAAGCACACCGACGCCCGTTCGCAGGATTTGAGCAGGTTTATCCAACCATTTCACAACTAAGGTATTTGGCTCCATTTGCCGCCATTCAATGCCGCCTTTTTCTCCCCATACCCGCAGGTTGAGGTTGTTTTCTTCGCCGGCGCAAATCTGGCTGGCATGCAACACGCCTTTGGCACCATTGTCGAACCGCAGCAGCACATTGCCGTCATCATCAAGCGCGCGCCCTTCCACAAAAGCACTCAAATCGGCGCACAAGGTTTTGATTTGCAGCCCGGTGACGTATTCTGCCAGGTTTTCGGCATGGGTGCCAATATCGCCCATAGCGCCTGCAATCCCCGATTTCTGGGGATCCGTGCGCCAGGAAGCCTGCTTTCCTTCAACGTGGGTAGACAACCAGCCCTGTGGGTATTCCACAACCACTTTCCTGATTTTGCCCAATTCGCCATTGGCAATCATCATTTTTGCCTGTTTCACCATCGGATACCCGGTGTAATTGTGCGTCAGGGCGAAAAGGAGGCCGGTTTCTTTCACCAAGCTCTGCAGTTCCAGCGCTTCTTCCATATTGAAAGCCAGTGGCTTGTCGCAAACCACGTGAAACCCGTTTTCCAGTGCCATGCGCGCAGGCCCGTAGTGCATGTGATTGGGCGTGACGATGGCTACAAAATCCATGCGCTCGTTTTCAGGAAGCGCTTTTTCGTCCCGGATCATGGCTTCATAATTCGGATAGACGCGATTGGACGGCAAGTACAGGTCTTCTCCCGACGCTTTCGAGCGCTCCGGGTCGCTGCTGAAAGCGCCGCATACCAATTCGATTTCACCGTCTAACGCTGCGGCCATGCGGTGTACGCCTCCGATGAAGGCACCGCGGCCACCGCCTACCATACCCATTCGTATTTTTCGATTCATGGATGTATTGGTTTGAAGATTTGAAGATTTGAAGATTTGAGGGGAACGGTCAAATACTCAAATAACCAAATCCTCAAAAACATGAACTACTATTTTCTAAATTTGACTTCCCCCCCCACCATCGTCATCACGATTTGGGTTTTCAAAACGTCTTCATCGGCGCATTGGGTGAGGTCATTGCTCAAAACGACCAAATCAGCCAATTTACCGGCGGTGAGCGACCCTTTCAATTGTTCTTCGAATGCGGCAAAAGCATTGGCCATGGTATAAGAATAAATCGCTTCTTCGCGGGTCATGCGCTGTTCTGGAAAAAAGACTAAGCCGGAGTCGGCACGACGTCGGGTCACGGAGGCGTAGAAACTTTCGATCGGGCTTACGTCTTCCACCGGTGCGTCGGTGCCATTGGCCACTAATACGCCGGCATCTAACAAACTGCGCCAGGGGTAGGCTCCCAGCCTTGAACGTGATTCGCCAAGGCGCTTCACCACAAATGGCGCGTCGGAGGTGCAGTGGATGCCCTGCATGGATGCAATGACACCCAACTGCTTAAACCGTGGAATATCAGCTGTGTCTAAGTGCTGGGCGTGTTCGATGCGCCAGCGCAGGTTGGTTTTGCCGATATTGGCTTTGAATATTTCTTCGTAAATATTCAGCGTCACGCGGTTGGCGCGGTCGCCGATGGCATGCACGCAGAGTTGCATATCGTGGTCCATCGCTAAGCGGGCGATGTTTTGCACTTCCGAAACCGGAGTGGTGTTCTGGCCTTCAAAGCCGGGTTTGTCAGCATAAGGCCTTAAAAGCCAGGCACCAAAAGCCCCCAATGCGCCGTCCACTTCAGACTTGATGGCACGGCAGGTGAACGTATGGTTGCCAAGGTTGAGCACGGGGAAGCCGTTCAGCTTGTCCTTCATGTCGGCAAAACTGTGGCGCAGCATTGCCCAAAGGCGAAGATCCAGATCGCCCTTTTCGGCTAGATCCCGATACCATTCAATTTCCTCAAAGGAAGAACCGGCATCCTGAAACGAGGTGATCCCCTTTTTGAGGCATTCCTCCTCCGCTAACTGGATACCTTTCAACCAGAGTTCTTTTTGTTCGGATGCTGACAAGCCGTCGAGGTATTCCTGATATACGCCATTGATCAGGCTCATTGCGCGCTCTTCAAACACGCCAATCGCCTCGCCCCGGGCATTGCGTACGATGCGGCCACCGGAAGGATCCGGCGTTTCTGCACTGATCCCGGCCAGCTCCATCGCTTTTTTATTGGCAAACAAGGAATGGCCACTAGCATGCCGCAGCAAAACCGGATGGTCTGGCGACACCTCGCTGAGCAGGTCATGATAAGGATAACCCTGTTCCTGCTGGTCTAATGGCTCAATCCATTTCTCCTGATGCCAGCCGCGACCAGTAATCCATTCCTCAGGTTTAGCGGACTTGGCTTTTTCGGCTACGGCCTGAACAATTTCGTTCCAACTCTTCGATTTTAAAAAATTGAGGTTGATCAGGCTTGCGCCGAGTCCGGAAAAGTGGCCATGCCCTTCGATGAATCCGGGCATTACAAACTGTCCCTTCAGGTCAATGACTTTTGTTTTTTCACTTTTCAGGCGGTCAATTTCGGCCGTACTGCCTGTTTTGAGGATGCGGTCGCCCTGAATGGCGATGGCCTCAACCCTGGGATTCCCCGGGTCTACGGTATAAATATTGCCGTTGATCAGGATCAGATCTGCGGTTTCGGAAGGGCTGCACGATTGGAGCAATACCAACGCAGCAAAAAGAAAAAACACTACTTTTTTCATCATAAGACTACTTTTCGGATAAATGGCTTAAAGCCATCCTGCCCCAAATATAGACTGGAAAGGTAGAATTACACAGCCTACATCAAGAATTACCTTGATGAGTAAGCAAAAAAAAGCATAATAAAGCGGGCTTGGGTGCCCGGCTCAATTATGCCCTAACAAACACTATGAACAAACACAGTACAAAAGTAGCTCGCCCTTCTGTTTAGATCAATTACAGAAAGGCATGTGATTGAACATAGAAGATTTTATTTTTTTGGGATAAAAAAAAATATAAGTTATTCATAAAAAGCAAGTTGCGCTTCATGAATATCGCTTGAACAGCTATATTTTTGGCTAACTGCCATAGATATAACAATGTCTTTCAGTCTGATGTACTTCACATACTACAGAACAAGAACTCTATGATCTGACCTGTAACGTAATTTTTTTTACATTGATCAAGATCAGATCACAAATTGCCCATTCAGACCGGCACTCCCATTCGATTACCAGCCATCAAGATCGTCATTTACAATGGAATACTGTTCGAATTGAGCCTGATGGGCATCCTTTAGTTCCTGTGTAGCTTGCTCCGGAGAAGAAATAACACCAATGAAAAGTAAAAACGCGACAATCGTTGCCATAGTCATAGTTTTAAACATTTTAAATTATGGTTTAAAACTATGGTTGTTCAAGCTTAGCATTGATAACAAAAAAAACAAAAAAAAACAGAGAAGGGCAAGTCATTTTTAAGAGGAATAGCCTACATTTACTTTAAAATCAAATACTTCCTTAATAGAATCTCTCTCTTTTAAAACACAAAAAAAACACAATCTATGCAAGAAATAATAGCCTTGGCTGAATTTGTGTCTAAAAATAAGATTAAAAAAATTGAGCAAGTAGCATTAAAAGGCAAGACGCGGACACATTTAAAAGTACTTTATGAACAATTGGCTTCGGGTAAAGGTAGTACTGAAGAGGAGATATCCACTTCTTTTTACGGCGATAACCCACACAAGAGCATGTACTTTTCCAGGCTAAAGCGCCAGTTACGAGATCGTCTGGTTAATACAATCTTCCTAATAGATGCCAATCTGCCAGCATTTAATGAATATCAAAAAGCCTATTATTCCTGCTACAAGGATATGGTTGCTTCAAAAATTTTATTAGGTCGGCACGCAAGACCTGCCGCCATCCCCTTAGCTCAGGAAACATTGAAGAAAGCACTGAGTTTTGGATTCACTGATATCATTCTGGGGATTGCGAAAGACTTACAGGTTCATTATGGCGGACTTATCGGAGATAAAAAGAAATATACAGCGTATAAAAAAATCGTGACGGAATATACAAATATTTACTTTGCCGAGCTTAAGGCAGAAGAATATTATTTAGCAATAACCTTCAACTATGCCAAGTCAACCGGCAGCAAAGTGGAATTGGCTGATCTGGCTCAACAGTATTATCAGGAGTTAGCTGAACTGATCCAGCATACCCAGTCGTATCGCTTATGCTACTTATTCTATCAAGTTTCTCTCCTTCGTTTTGAGATCACCAATGATTACGAAAACAGCCTTAAAGTGTGTGAAGAAGCACTTGATTTTTTTCAATCAGATCAGCGATACATGGTTCATTCTCAGTCTGTTAAGGTTTCATTCATGAATAAGTCATTAGCCTGTCATCTCCGGTTACAACAGTATACAGAAGGGGAGGCTCTTTCTAAAAAGGCACTTCAAAGCGTTCCTGAAGGCTCAATCAACTGGTTTAATACGCTAAGTTACTACATCACCATTTGTTTTCACTCGCAGCAATATCAGAAAGCCTATCAGATTTATGAGCAAGCTACTGGTCATCCAAAATTCAAGCATTTGATACAAAATAAGTCGGAAATATGGAACATCTTTCAAGCCTATGTTCACTACTTTATTATGCTCGGAAAAATCAAGCCGGATCTATCCCAAAGCAGTACCTCCAAGTTCCGGGCAAGTAAGTTTCTGAATCAGGTTCCAACTTTTTCACGGGATAAACAGGGTGCCAATATCTCCATTTTGATCTTACACACCTTATTTTTGCTGGCTCAGGGCGACTACAACAAGATTATTGACCGGGTTGAATCGCTGAATATGTACACCCATCGCTACCTGCGAAAGGACGATACGTTTCGCAGTAACTGCTTCATCAAAATGCTGGTGCAGCTGCCGCATGGAAATTTTGTTTACAAACCGGTGATGCGGAAAGTCCATCGATACTGGGAAGCGCTCCAAAGCATGCCGTTGGTTACCGCACGCCAGAATGCGGAATTGGAGGTCGTGCCTTACGAAACGCTGTGGGAATATGTGCTTCAGGCATTAAAAGGTGCCCCTCCCAGAGAATGATTAATTCACCAATCGCCATTTGATGCCCCAACGCAACGCCGCATCCGGAAAGGCATAGAAAGCAGTCTGGTAATACAACTGGTCAGGGGCAAATAGACTCCCCATGTTTTCAAATTTTAGAAAAGCGCGAAACTTCCGAACCCGCATGCTAAAAAATGCATCCAAAGCGGGAAAGAGCCGGGTTTCCTGTGCATTTTGCAAATGGAACTGGCCAATGAACGGGTTGTAGTAATTGGCTAAATAGTCTGTATTCCAGCGCAGGTCAACGCCGAGCTGCACATCGAGCACCCGAAACCACGTCCCTGCATAATACAGGCTGTGTTTGCCAAAAACTTCCGGCAAGCGAATGACGTCCTCCGTTGCTTTTTGCAGCGTCAGGGTATTGTCTAAGTGGAAGCGCCAGAATTTGAAGTTTTTCTTGACCACAAACTGCAGCACGCTCAGCGGCAAGCCTGTTTGGCGCGCAATGCCCAGCGTATCGAAATAAATGAACTGGTTAAAAAGATAATAGCCCCCGCCCACTTCCAACGAGATGTTCGACAGGTGGTAACTGGCACGGACATTGGTCTCCAGCGTTTGCCTGAAGTTGTTTTCCCACAAAGGTTGCTGGGTGAGATAGAGTCGGTGCTGGAGCAAATTGGGGCTGTATAACTGATTGGAAGCCTGTATATTCAGTGCGCCTATTTTCCCAAAATCAAGCAGGAGTTCTCCGCCAACCTGATAATCACCGCCATTGTCCCAGAGGTTCAGATGTCCGAAAGCATCGAACCGCAACCGTTTGCTGGGTTGAAAAAGCCATCGCCCATGCAGCAACAGGTTGTTCAGTACGGTGTCAGCCGCCCCCTCCTGGCGCACCCGGTGGTGGATATGCGTCAATCCTGCTTCGAGCAGATCGCGTTGATCGCGGGCTACATTTTTTTGGGCACCGTCACGTAGTTTATAGGTACTGATTCGAAAGCTGTTTTCGATGGCGCGGTGGTCGAGGAAAAAACGGGCACCGCGTTCGTCGGTCTGCAGTTGAGGGAAGCGCTGGTAGAACCCGGTATCTGCAATGGAATAGGGATCAAAAAACTTGTAGGCGCTGTTCATCAGGTTGATCTGATGGGAAAGCGTGAATGCCCGCCGTTGCCGCCCGGTTGTATCCGCCTGACCGCCAAAGCGGTAGTATTGGGTGTATTGGAATTCGCGGTGTGCGTGCCGCGTTTGCCCGTCCTCCAGAAAAACCTCGGCAGAAGACGGGCTTTCAAATTCTCCTCCCAAGGCAGGCTCTCTGACCAACCCGCCATTGTCCTCCTGTTCGATGGTGTTGTTGGCAAAAATGAAGAACCCGTCGTAGCGTCCGCCTTTTCCATGAAACCACAACCCCGTAGCCAGTGCAGTGTTGCGGGTATTCTGATTGGCATACTGATCCTGCTGGCCGATCTGACTGATGCGCTCATAATCAATCGAAAAATTGAGGCCATCGGCAAAATTCCGGCTGAACTGAGCCGTAAAGTAGCTGTCAGCTTGCTCCGAACCTTGCGTGTAGCCCACATTGGTATAGGCTTTTTCCAATCGGTAGAACGGCAAATCGGACGCGCGCGTCAAGTAGGCATCGAATTGGTGTAGTCCGATATCGAACCCTTTCCTCGGAAAAGTTTGAAAAAAAATGGGTTGATGCGCCGAACCCAAATTCCCCAGATGGCCCAGGTCTATATCGCGGCGGCGCGCCGGGTCGTACTGATGGAAATAATATCCGAGCAAAGAATCGGAGAAAGGCGTTTCCCGATTGGGGTTGTTGACTAAAAATGAAAAGACGCCAAAGGTATCGCGGTCGTCAAAATCCTCCTGCCCAGCAAAAACAGTGGAGTTAGTCGTTGTCGAAGCGCCATCCCTTCCGGTTCCCCCGACGCCAGCCGGCGGTCGCTGAGCCCAGAGCGTTGTGGCACCCAGCAGGAGGCCAAACAAACCCGCCAACAGGCGTTTTGTGGAACGGGGAACTTGAAAATACGTCATGTAGAACTGGTTTCGTAACATTCCATGCAGGTTGCTGGTTGCAAAAGTAATGCTTCGCAGCAAGATATGCAGGAATGTTAACGCGGGATTAACGGATTCAATAAGCCTACCCGGCGTTACTACAACCACACTTCCTTGAACTCCGGCTTCTTTTTGAACACCTACGTCATTTCGGCAAGACGAACGCCGTCTTCTTCTGCGTAGAATGCACCCTTCGCGCCTTCCCGCTCGTGTTGAATCTGCATATCAGGTTTGTTTTGACAATGCTACGAATTATTCCCTGAACGAGCGATCCCTAACCTGTTTTTTCTACCCCATGTACCGCCCAACGCCGATTCGGCGAAAACAAGCCCACAGATGACCACGAACCGTACCGCCCAACTCCGATTCGGCGGAAACAAGCCCACAGATGACCACGAACCGTACCGCCGAACGCCGATTCGGCGGAAACAAGCCCACAGATGACCACGAACCGTACCGCCGAACTCCGATTCGGCGGAAACAAGCCCACAGATGACCACGAACCGTCCCGCCGAACTCCGATTCGGAGGAAACAAGCCCACAGATGACCACTGACCGTACCGCCGAACTCCGATTCGGGGGAAACATGCCCACAGATGAACACGGAGCGTACCGGCGAACTAAAATGCGGGGGTGGCGGGCGG